>NZ_VWVQ01000007.1:0-437495 GCF_015712745.1 Bacillus sp. SRB3LM | reverse complement strand
AGCCCTTGAGGTCCAGTAGCGCCAGTAGCGCCAGTAGCGCCAGTAGCACCAGTAGCACCAGTAGCACCCGCTGGTCCTTGAGCACCTTGAGCACCCGTAGCACCCGCTGGCCCTTGAACACCTTGAGCACCTTGAGCACCCGTAGCGCCAGTGGCACCAGTAGCACCTGCTGGTCCTTGAATACCTTGAGGCCCTTGAGGTCCAGTAGCACCTTGAGCGCCCGCTGGTCCCTGAGCGCCTTGAGGTCCTTGAGGTCCAGTAGCACCCGTAGCACCCGTAGCACCCGCTGGTCCTTGAGGCCCGGTAGCACCCGTAGCACCCGCTGGTCCTTGAGGCCCGGTAGCACCAGTAGCACCCGCTGGTCCTTGAGGCCCGGTAGCACCCGTAGCACCAGTAGCACCTGTTGCTCCTCCGCCTCCAAGGCAACCTGATCCGTATTGAACTAGGATAGTTTGGATTTCTGTTATGAGTCTAACTAGTTTGTCGATCGTACAACAATCTACTTTGAATAACTTAGCGATATACAATAAATAATTAAGCAAGCTTTGTAGCTCAACGTATAATGCTCCACATGAGAAAGGTGTTGTTCTTAAAATAGTTAATAAATTAGCAATAATAGAATTTCCAATTTGTTTTTGTGCTGGGGATAAATCTAAGCAATTGAGGAATTTTTGTAAGTTATTTAGGGCAGCGATTAAGTTATCTATATTATTTTGAGAAGGGTTTTGAAAGACAGCTTGAATAGCTTGGCCAAGAGCTTGAAGAAGTCTAACGAATTCTGTAAGTTCGGACTTAGAGATGTTAATATGACTACAAGCTCTTACTTCGCAACAATCATTACCATAAAATACTTTTCCTTTATTTTTATTGTTCATCTTTTCATTCCTTTCTTTCATAGAATCAATAGTCATTACTATATATTAAAATGAAATTTATACTAAATTCGTAATGGACAAACTACCATTTATAAAAAAATAAGGAATTGGCCCACTTAGCAAAAAGTAAGTAAGGTATAGAAGGATTTATATAACGTAAAGAAGAAAAGTTCAACATAAAAAACTGCATGTCAATTGTTGAAGGATTAACAATTGGCATGCAGTTCGTGGATTGGATTTTATTTGTATTGATTTAATCTTTCAAGGGCTGTTTTAGGTAAGATTGGAATTGAAATAGTAAAAGTTGTACCATTTTCATTACTAGTCATTTTTAATGTACCGTTATGATTTTGAATGATTTTTTTCGTTACTGACAAGCCGAGCCCTGTACCGGAATCTTTTGTTGAGAAGAATGGATCAAAGATATATTCTTGAATGGCTCGTGGAATACCAGTTCCATTATCAGTGAAAGTAATACGGACAAAATTATCAAGGCGGTAACTAGCGATTTGTATAGAAAGTTTTTTTTCGCTTTGAGCATCGACAGCGTTCTGGAATAAGTTTAAAAAAACTTGTACAAGTTCATGACGATCAATATGAACTAATATATCATCTAATTCGGTAGAAAAATTATAATCAATTGAAATGTTATGTAAAAAGACTTCACTAGCTAATAACTGTTGAATATACTCACGTAAAAATGTATTAATGGGAAAGGGTTCTCTTTTAAATTCACGTGTTTTTGAAATAGATAAAAATTTTGTAATGATACTATTTGCGCGATCTAATTCAGGAATAAGTAAGTTTTTAAATAGTTCTTTATTAGATGGAGAAACATTTTCTTGTAAAAATTGTAAATATCCTCGTACGGTTGTAAGAGGATTACGTACTTCATGTGCAATACCAGCCGCGATTCGCCCTGCTAACGAAAATTTTTCTGCATCACGTTCTGTATTTAAATAATGAAAGACACTAATAACTCTAAAAATCTCTCCGTTATAATCACGAATAATTCGGTTATTTAAAATGCCATAGTTTTTGTCTAAAACTTCTTCATTGTATATTTCTGTGCCTGTTCTTAATGTTTCTAGAGCTTTAATTTTTTCTTCAGGCAATTTTAGTAATTGTTGAATTGGTTTTCCAATTATATCATTTCGTACTACACCAAAATCATCTGCAGCAGCTTGATTACATAAAGTTATATTTCCTTTATTATCAACAAAGGTTACATGATGTGAAAAAGCATCAAAAATATGAACAAAGTATGTTTCAAGTTGTTTAAATAAAAATAATGAGTCGCAAGTAAGTTGAAAATCGGCCTCTTTATTTTCTTTTTGTATGTTTTGAATGGAATGAGTCGATCTCGTTTTCTTTATTTGTAAACCAATATGTGAATTTTTATATGTGAAATGGTGTGGTAATTGATTTACAAGTTCTTCATAAAAACGTACTTTATTTTCTAGTTCTTCTATTCGTTTTTCATGAGATATAATATCATCGTTTGGAAGCATAAATAACCCCTCAATTTAAAAATTCTTCCATCTAGTATATCATATTTTTATACGGATACTCTTAAAGAAGAGACTACTTAATAAAATTGATTGGTCGAAGTGTTCAGTAATTGAGTAGAATGGATAGAAGGTGAAGTTAAAAAGGGAGGAATATATTTGCTTTTCATTGGAGTAACAGGGTGGGGAGATCATGATTCTTTATATATAGACGCCTATGAAAATAGAAATAAATTACGAACATATAGTGAGTATTTTCCTATTGTAGAAGTGGACAGTTCATTTTATGCGATGCAACCTGCACGAAACTATATAAAATGGGCAATGGAAACACCGAAAGATTTTTCTTTTATAGTAAAAGCATATCAAGGAATGACAGGACATATGAAAGGTGAAATTCCTTTTTCTACGTTCGATGAGATGTTTGATGTATATAAACAATCTATTCTTCCTTTAATTGAAGCTAGTAAATTAAAAACAATTTTATTTCAATATCCGCCATGGTTTGATTGCAAAAAGAAAAATGTAGATTTTCTTCGATATACGAAAGAAAAAATGGAAGGTTTACCATGTGCAATAGAATTTCGAAATCAAACATGGTTTTATCCAGAAATGAGAGATAAGACGTTACAGTTTCTAGAACAGGAGAAATGGATTCATACAATTTGTGATGAACCACAGGCTGGGATAGGTTCTGTGCCACTCGTGTTAGAGGTTACGAATTCAGACATGGCATTAATACGTTTTCACGGTCGAAATGTTCATGGTTGGCTTGATAAAGGGGAAAATTGGAGAGCGGTTCGCTGTTTATATCGCTACAACAATAAAGAACTGGAAGAATGGGTTGAACGATTAGAGCAATTAAAAAAGAAAACAAAGGATATATACGTACTGTTTAACAACAATTCAGGTGGGGATGCAGCAGATAATGCGAAACAGCTTATGAAAATGATGAACATTACATATGGTGAGCCGAAGCCGGAGCAATTAAATTTTTTTGAATGATAATAAACAAGAAAGGCACTGTACAAACAGGGGGAATGTACAGTGCCTTTCTATATGAAAAAGAGGGGTAACAATGTTACTGAGCGTTTGGTTGATTCATCAATTGTTGGCTTCATAATAAATGATAATGGTTATCATTATCATTGTCAATGGTTTTTCTAAAAATATATATAAAACTTGTATATTTTAAATAGAGATAAAAAAAGAACAGCGATTAATGCTGTTCTTTTCCATTGACGAATTGTTGTAAATCAAAAGGAGTTATCGCTTGGATAAATTCTTTTGAGATAAGTGTTTGAACGAGAGTGCTCTCAGAGATAGAAGCACCTGTTTTCTTTTCATAAGCTTGTTTTAATAAATCAAGTTTTTCAGCCGTTTCTTTTGGTAATTCAATTGTAAGTGTGTTCATAATTTCTCCCCCTTATTATTAGAGTACCACTACAGTATAGGAGAGACAAGAAAAGAGAATATGAAATATAAAAAAGGTTACCAAATTTTCAAATGGTAACCTTTTTTATGTATAAGAGTTATTAAGCAATACCGATATACTTTAAAGTTTTTGATGGAGTACTGTGATCAAAGAAGTGTTGTAAAAACGCAATATCAACACCTGATTTGTATGCACAATAACCCCAAGTTTTTCGAAGTGTATGTGAGCTAATCCCTTCTAATCCAACTTCTTTTGCAGCTTTGTTTAAAATGTACCATGCATGTTGTCTCGTAATAGATTTTGTTCCTTTTTGAGATTTTAGCAATGGTTCATTACGTTTCCAAGTTTTACGTTCTTTCATGTAGTCTTCGATTGCGTGCTGTAAGTCTTCATTTACAGCAAACCATTTATGTTTCTTCACTTTTTCATTGTAAAATAAAATGGAATGGCGAACATTTTCATTTTCATCGATTACATCACTAACTTTTAATTGTAAGATTTCACTTACTTTTAAGCCAGAATTTACAGCTAATACGAATAATAAGCCATCACGTTTCGAAGATTGTAAAAGTATATTTTTGATAGTTTCTAATTGTTTTTCATTTTGAATAGGTTGTCCTGCTTGTTTCATTTCACGCACTCTCCTCTTTTATATGTGTAAAGGAAAGGATTAACTTGTTTCTTACTATAAAGGGAGAGTGTGAATTTCATGTGAACTCCTAGTGAAATTAAGACAAATTATTTGACTTCTTTTACTTTTTGTAAATTGAAATAGAATACAACACTGTTAGTCGTATTATACACACCGTACTCGGCATGATGAAGGTCTAAAATGTTTTTTACGATAGATAATCCAAGACCGGTACCTCCAGTGTGACGGCTACGTGATGCATCTAGACGATAGAAGCGATCCCAAATTTTTTCAAGACTTTCTTCAGGGATAGGGTTTCCTGTATTTTCGATTTCGACTTTTACGGTATCTTCTGCTTCTATAATGGAGACTTGTATCTTTTCTCCATCTGGCGTATAACGGATTGCATTACTTAGTAAGTTCACAACTACTTGCTCAATGCGACTGCGATTTGCTTTAACAAGTATAGAAGGGTCTGCATCGATGTTCACTTGTAAATGTTTTTCTTCCATGCTAAATAATAATTTTGTGTAGACTTGTTGCGTTAATTCACCGATTGAGAACGTCGTCATATCTAGTTTGTAAGTACCAGATTCCAACTTTGCTAATTCTAACATTTCAACAATCAGCCTGTTCATATTTTCTGTTTCTTCTAAAATAACATCAGTATAATACGAAGTATCCTTACTAACACCATCCTTAATTCCTTCTGCAAAACTTCTAATTACACTTAGCGGTGTTTTTAATTCGTGTGATACGCCAGAAATGAATTCTTTTCTTGTTTTTTCTAATTGACGTTCACGTTCAATATCTTGTTGTAACTTTGTATTAGCAACATTTAATCGATCGATTCGATCTTTTAAATTTACAGATAATGTATTGATACTGCCAGAAAGCCCCCCAATTTCATCGTCAGCTGTAACAGGTAATTTCTCGCTGAAATCAAAATTAGCCATTTTTTTTGTAACACGATTTATTTTAATTAATGGCTTAACAATGATTTTTGAGTAGTAGAAGGATAACAAAATAATTACGAGAAACACGATGATTAAGGCATAGACATAATAATCTTTTAAAACGAGCATTGCTTCATTAACAGGCTGCAAAGATGCTATCGCAAAAGCATATTCTGTAATCCTTCCATTTTCTATAATAGGTTTTACAAAGATACTATTTTTTATATTTTCTCCGCCATCTAATATGAAAGTACTTAATTGGTTCGAGTTAGAAGTGCCCTCTCTAATCATATCTGCAAAATATTGAACGGCTTGTAATGTTTCAATATCATTTGCAAGACGAACCTCAGCTTTGGATGGGAGCTGTAACTTAGTTATAACACCTGTAAAGATGATTCGAGTTGTAGATTTGTATCGGCTTGCAAGTCTGTTCTTAGAAGGGTTACCATTAATTGACTGAAAATCCGAATAGAAATGTTCGTTCTGCCATTGATTATAATTCGTTCCTAATTTTTGTGGTGTGATTATATTATTCTCTTGTACGACTCCATCAACATTGATTATTACATCTTTTTTTAAACCTAAATTTTCGAATTTATTATATTCTTCTGGTGTTAAAAGATTATTGAGTGGAATGGAATACTGTTTATTATTGTTGGGATTAAATACATCGATATAGTAATTGTTATCACTTTTAATAATACCGTTAGAATCCAAAAACTGCATATCTGCATTTGTTTTATCATGAAATTCTTGTTTTAGTTTTCTAACCTGCTCATAACTTTTATCACTTTTATCATAATTATCTACGAATTTTTCAAAAGCAGTTTGGACTGTTTTTACTTTTTTATTAATATAAAATTTCTCTAAAAATAGAGATTGTCCTAGGAAAAAAAGTAGGAATATGATTGTAAATAAAGTGGATGTTAATAAAAATAGTTTAAAGACGATACTTCTGTTTTTCACTGCGTCACCTCTTATGAGAAATACTGTAAATGATTTCTTTATTATAACAAACGTTACAAGAAAGTAGAGGGGAGAAATCTGTCTCTTTATAAAGTAGTTATTTATAAAAAGTCACATAAAAAGAACTCGCCAGACGTATGACAAGTTCTTTAGTGTATTATTGTTGAATTGCTGCATCTAAAGCGATTTCAATCATTTCGTTAAATGTAGTTTGACGCTCTTCAGATGTAGTTTCTTCGCCGGTGAAGATGTGATCGCTAACTGTTAATACAGATAATGCATTTACACCGTATTTTGCTGCTAATGTGTAAAGAGCAGTTGTTTCCATTTCTACTGCTAATACACCGTAATCTCCAAGTTTTTTAACCATGTCCATGCTTTCACGATAAAACACATCTGCTGTTAAAACGTTACCGACACGAACGTGTAATCCTTTTTCAGTTCCAGCATCATAAGCTTTCTTTAAAAGGTCAAAGTTTGCAGCTGGTGCAAAATCAAATCCTGGGAATGTTAAACGGTTCATATTAGAATCAGTACAAGCCGTCATTGCGATAATAACATCACGAACTTTTACATCTTTTTGAATTGCACCGCAAGTTCCAACGCGAATTAAATTTTTAACGCCGTAGCTTTGGATTAATTCGTTTACATAAATAGAAATAGAAGGAACACCCATACCTGTACCTTGAACAGATACACGTTTTCCTTTATAAGTTCCAGTGAAACCTAACATACCACGCACATTATTATAGCAAGTAACGTCCTCTAGAAATGTTTCAGCGATATATTTTGCACGTAATGGATCACCAGGTAATAGAATAGATTCAGCGATTTCGCCTTGTTTTGCTTCGATATGTACACTCATAAAAAAGTCCTCCTTATAATGTATTGATAGAAATCAATATCATTTGCATTATACACTACGAATCCTTTCAATTAAAATCTTTTTATTATTTGTAATATGTACAAAATAGGAGGATTTCATAAATCATAATCTAGAATATATATCTTAAGAAGTTTTGTATGAATAGAGACAATAAAAATGGTAGGTGATGTTTTGAAAAATCTTGTCATTGGGCTTATTGCGTTAGTACTTATTGTGGCAGGAGGATTTTACATAAAAAAATATCAAGAAAACGAAGAGACTGTAGGAGATGTTCAGGAAGTAAAGTGGGATGTTTCAAATGGAAAGGGAAATGAGAAAGTAGATATTGTATTTCAGTTGTTAAACAACAAGAATAATGAAATTCGTGGTGTAAATGATCAAATGAGGGCAGTGATTGTAGATGGACAGTTAAAAAACATACAACAAATTAAACCCACATTTGCAGGGAACGGGTCATATAAGTTATCTTCCAAAATAGCGAAAGACGAAGAATATACAATATTTTTATACGAAGACAAAAATAAGTCCGTAGAGTCATTCGCTAGGAAAGATTTTGGTAGAACGAAAGAGGAGAACAATAAGAAAAAAGTGAAATTTCCAATCGACAGTGTACTTACAAAAAAAATAGGAGAGTATGAAGTTTCTCTTTTATTTGGCGCATTACATCCGAATGAACCAGTTACGTTAACATTTCAGTTTCAAGCGAAAAAGGGTGAAAAATTGAAATTACATTCAGAGAGAGGGGAAGTAGAGTCACTCTATATAGTGGATGAAACGAAGGAGAACTTTTTATACGCTATGCCTGTAGATACGGATGAGCAATTACAATACCGGATTACATTTCCTGCCGAGGGCACGTATAAAATGTGGGGGAATTTCTATATAAATGGTAAGAAGTATGAAAAAGAATTTATTGTACAAGTTCAAAAAAGAAAAAACAGCTAAGAATTTAGCTGTTTTTTCTTTTTCCTATTAATTTTGTTACAGAGAGCATTGTAATTGGTAAAGAATGATTCTTCCTAAATGCTAAATATTTACCGCTCCATGCTGGTTTATATTTTTCTTTAAAATGTCGTAATCCGCTGAAACTATACGTATAGCGAACATTATTAAAGATTGCAGCAGCCACTCGTTCAGACCAGAAAGACTGTGTGGATAAACCAACATTTGAAAGTGGTGCCATACCAATATTAAAGGAGTGGTATTCATTTTCTTTTGCCCACTGGAATAAGTGGATGAAAATTGCGTCCATAATGCCGCTAGGCGCATCTGGGTAATATCGCATTAAATCGACAGATAATGATCCGTTTTGATATACGGGCATGAATGTTGTGAATGCAATGATTTTTCCATCCGCATCAGATAATGTTGCGATAGGAGCGCGACTAATATATTCACGATCGAAGTATCCGAGTGAAAAACCTTTCTCTTTTTTTCCACCAAGCCATGCATCTGAAACTTTTCTTAACTCTTCATATAATTCGTCGGAGAAAGGTGGCTCATGAATAGAGAATGTATAGCCTTCTCTTTCAAAACGGTTGAAAGTAGCTCGCATGCCAGCGCGTTTCTTTCCTGTTATTGTAAAGGTATTTAAATCAACAACAGCTTCTTCACCAAGCTTAAAGAAGTTATAACCAAAATCGTGGTATAAACTCATCCATTTACTTTCAATTTGATAGAATACACAAATGTATCCAAATCGATCAGCCTCAGCTAAAAACTCTTGCAATACAGTACGATAGGAGGAAGGGTCTCCAATTGGATCACCTAGTACAATAAGTCGTTTTCCAGTTATTGAGAAGAGAATGAGTGCTTTTCCATCACTACTGAAAAAGAACTGTTTATCTCCTAAAAAACCTAAATGACTAAGTACATTTCCACCATGTTCATCTAAGAAGTTTTGTAATCGTTTATCATTAGCTGGTTGCCCGGGAAATTCATTTCGATAACGATTTGCAATGAGTGAACCAATTAGTAAAAAAGTAGGAACAAAAAAGGCAGCTGCTAATGCACTTCGTTTCACTTGTGTAATATTACGAACGACAAAATCAGGTTTGAAAGCTTCTTTTGCACCTGCAAATAAAATACCTAAGTTTTTATATAAATATAACGTTACAAGTAGGAATATAAAAACTTTTACGATATCGGAAAGTGAGACTTCCATTTTCTCACGTACAAACCTTTTACGAAGCATATACAATACGGCGAGTACGATTAATAAAATAAAAGTTTCTTCAACATCAATTCCTTTTAGTGTGTTAAAAATAGCCGCTCCAATTAAAGAAACAATCGTCATATAATAAGAACGTTTTGTTCCGTAATATATCCCCCGCGAAAGAATGAGTAGGAGAATACCGAATGTTAGCGATAAGCTAAAAGAAAATTGAATAAGATGTTTTGGAGCTAGAATATGTAAGGCGTGTGCCCGATTTATACTTGTTGGTAGAATGGTTGATAAAATAACCATTAAGCCAGCAAATACTGTTAAAGCAGCAGATGCCCAAGAACCTAACTTTCCTAGAAAGTCACGCTGCAAAGTCCATATAACACCAGTTGTCTCTAATGCAGGCGCAATAAAAGGTTTATCTTCAAACTTTTTAATGGCTACTCCTGTCATTTCAAAAGCTGCAAAAATGAGACCAAGGCAGAAGGGCAAGATGTAATAGACGAGACGATATAATAACATAGCAGGGAGTAAAACACCTGTATCGATGCCGTATTGCCCAAGCCCAGTTAAGAAGACAAGATCAAATGATCCAAGGCCACCAGGAACAAGACTAACGACACCAGCTAAAGCAGCAATAACATATACGCCTAAAAACTTTTGGAATTCGATTTCAATGCCAAATAATAGTAATATGACGTACATAACAATACCAGCAGATACCCATTCGACTAATGAAACTAATGAGTATAAAACAGTTGGGTTTTTCTCCTCTTCTTCTTGTTCCTCTGTTTGCGTCGCTTTTCTATTTTTTAATTTAGAAAATCCGATATATATAGGGACGAAAAGAGCGAAGAAGATAAGAACAGGCCATAGCCATGGTTTTTCATGCAGAATAAATCTCGTGTCTAATATTCCGATAAGACCAAGAAATGAAAGAATGGCTAATCCATTAATAAAGGCAGTTGTCATCCAAGCGATACTTTTAATAAGTTTTCCATTTTCTTTTATATATGGACGATAAAGCATTGTGCGTACGCCGGCCCCAACAAGACCACCAAACCCGATAAATCCATTTAAAGTATTAGCAATCCACGAGATACGGAAAATCTTTTGGACAGGGATATCAGCTTTTAAGTAACGAAGCATAACATAGTCATAAAAGAACATTGTTGATACAGCGAATGCACCAAGTGTAATTGCTAAAAAGACTCCTCCGGTTGGAATGTTTTTAATTGTATCAATCGCTTCTAAAAAAGAAATGCCCGCTAGTTCTTTTTTTGCTTGAAAGAATACAATTGTTAATACAACAAATGGGAAGATAATTTTCCCGATTTGTAAGAAACGTTTCCATGAAAACGACATAAATACAACTCTCCTTGTATAAGAAAACTGAGACAATAATATTATTATGACAAACTTCAAGAAAAATAAAAAGGTAAAATCCTGTATAGGCGAGCTATTTTTTATATAGGTATATTTAAAGGAATATTTTGTTTATCAGAAAATTAAGTTAGAATAAAATGAAAGAAAGGGGAGGGGAGTATATGATTATAAAAAGTTACGTAGGGTATGAGTTAGAAAAAGCGAAACCTAATACATCAGAAGATTTTTTTAACAGATCTGAAGTGACATATATATTAAATGATAAAGAGAAAACTTTTTCGGTTTTATACGTTCGATATTTTGAAGAAGTTTTACAAGAAATTAATCCTTTTGAAGGAAATCCAGTGTATAAAGTAGAAGAACAAAACATATATTTGCGCGATATTGTAGCGATATGTTGTTTAGTGAAAGACAGGGAGCTTCGTGCGCAAAAACGTTTGTATTTAAATAATATGGAAGAATTTCAACAATATTTTGATGAGGGAACGGTGTCGAAAGTACAAGAAATATTAACTGAATTACATAAAAATAAAAGAGTAGAAATAGCGTGAAATGGCAAAGGAGAGAGAAAAAATGTCTAATTTGATGGTTGAAAATCAAACAGAACAAGTTTCTATATTTTTAGAAGATGCTATTAATTTGATAACCAATTATGTGAATTATCATACGTTACCTTCTTTATTAGAGGAAACACCAGCAGGGAATGAGCGATATTATAAAGGGTTATTAGCATCAATGAGACGACTTCTCGTTTTTTGCGAAGAAGGACAGGATGCATGTCTTGTTTTGTTGAATAGTCAGCCATTTCGAAAAACAGCAGCTGAAAAAATTTTATATAAGATTTACCATCAAGTAATTGCAGAGTTTTTTTCACCGAAGAGTGATCATTGGTATGAAAATAGTCGGTCTGCATATACAGGGAAAAATTCTATCGTTTTTCAACAAACACCACCTGTATCTTTAGAGCAAGTGATGAAGAGTTTAGAAGGTAAATTTCAATTGATGCGTGAAGAACTAGAATATTATGAGACCGATTATCAGACAAAGATGTTACACAAATATTGATTGAGGAAAAGAAGCTAAGGTGACTTAGCTTCTTTTCCTTTTGTACAGTTATATAAGGGATTTTCATTGAATATAGTTAAGTGGATAGCATTAGGGAGGTGCAACATGAATCAACCAGGTGTATTTACAGATTACTTTCATGAAGTAGAAAATTGGTGTGAAAGTGTTCTTCACGTATTAGATAGCCGTGCAATGGAAGTGTATGATGTCCATATGCTTGCTTATAAAATTCAGACGTTATTAGAGCGTATGAAAGAGCATGAGTATGAAACAGATGCAGAGTTTATGTATGAAATAAGCGATGATGTAGAACATATTCAGCATCACTTGCAGGAAGTATTTATGCAAGAAGAAGAATATGAATTATATGAAAGAGGGGATAGTGAACGAGCTGTCCCAATTGGAGGACATACACTCCCGCCATTACCTTATCCGTATAATGCATTAGAACCGTATATTTCTAAAGAAATTATGATATTACATCATGATAAACATCATCGGAGTTACGTGGAAGGGTTAAATAAAGCAGAGAAGATGATGGAAGAAGCGAGAAAAACAAATAAATTTGATTTAATTAAGCATTGGGAAAGGGAAGCGGCTTTTCATGGGTCAGGTCATTACTTACACACGATATTTTGGAATAACATGAAAAAAGACGGTGGTGGAAGTCCAAGAGGAGCTTTTTCACAACAAATTGAAAAAGATTTTGGGAGCTTTTTACGTTTTCAAAAACATTTTACAGAAGCGGCCTCTAAAGTAGAAGGTTCAGGCTGGGCAATTCTCGTTTGGGTGCCCCGGTCTGGAAGGTTAGAAATTTTGCAAAGTACACTTCATCAATTATTTACACAATGGGATACGATACCGCTCCTTGTACTAGATGTCTGGGAACATGCGTATTATTTACAATACCAAAATCGAAAAGATGAATATATTAAAAACTGGTGGAATGTTGTAAATTGGCCTGATGTAGAAAAAAGGTTTGAAACTGCGAAACAAATTGAATGGACACCATATTAGACGCAAATTCTCTGCGTCTTTTTTAATGGCAGTAGAAGGAAGATTTCGTTCATATTTTAAAAGGCCAAGCATACACTTGTACAAAAAGTGCCAAAAGGACGTGGGGGGAAATATGAGACGAATTTGTATAATCATTACGCTTCTTATGATGTATGCAAGCGTTATGCCGATTCCTACATATGCAAAGATGAACAGCAATGTCAGTGCTCGAAATGCTGTATTAATGGAGCAACAGTCTGGTCGAGTATTATACGGAAAAGCAGAACATGAGCCTCAAAAAATTGCTAGTATAACAAAAATTATGACCGCTTTGTTAGCTGCTCAATCAGGGAAGATGAAAGAAATGGTATCAGTTAGTAATGAAGCGGTGAGGGTGGAAGGATCGGCAATCTATTTAAAGCCTGGACAAAAAGTGAAGTTAGAAGATTTAGTATACGGACTCATGCTTAGATCTGGTAATGACGCAGCGCAAGTAATTGCTGAAAGTGTGGGTGGGAGTATAGATGGATTCGTATATTTAATGAATCAAAAAGCGAAAGAAATTGGAATGAAAGATACGCACTTCTCAAACCCCCATGGCTTAGATGGAGATGGATCACATTATTCATCGGCTTACGATATGGCATTATTAACGAAATATGCAATGGGAAACGAGACATTTAAGAAAATTTTCGGAACTAAAACGTATAAATCAGATTCTTGGGATTACCCGTGGAAAAATAAACATAAGCTGGTAACGTCTTATTATGAATTTGCAACAGGAGGAAAAACAGGCTTTACGAAGAAAGCTGGGCGAACGCTTGTGACAACGGCATCAAAAGGTGGACTAGATTTAATTGTCGTAACTTTGAGTGCTTCTAGTGATTGGGATGATCATATGAATTTGTTTGATAAAGGTTTTGAACGTTTTAAACAAACGAAAGTTTTAGGACAAGGAGCAATTGCTGAAATAAATGAAAAGAAGTATGCCAACCATGTTTATACGAAAAATAGTTTTTCCGTGCCGTTAACTGAAGAGGAAAGAAAGAACGTATTATTAAAAGTTGAACTCGATAAAAGTATAAAGCTTGAGGATGGAGTAAAGGTTGGAAAGACAGATGTTTATGTTGGCAATGAGAAAGTTGGGGAACGGAATTTATTTTATAGTAAACGGAAGTTAGTAGCTACAACAGGACTTTACTGGAATAATGTGAAAGAAATTTTTTCTTACATGATAGGTGTTGGGAACGATGGTTAATCTCGTATGGGTAGCGATGGCTGTCATTGGGATTGTATACGCCATGATAAATGGAACGATGGAAGAAGTGAATAAAGCTGTATTTGACGGAGCAAAAGATGCGGTAACGATTTGTATAGGACTTATTAGTGTTTTAGTATTTTGGCTCGGTTTAATGAAAATTGCAGAGGAAGCCGGATTGTTAAAAAAATTAGTTACACTTTTTATGCCGATAGTAAAAAGGTTGTTTCCAGAAATACCAAAGGATCATCCGTCCATGGGATTTATTCTATCAAATATGATGGCAAACTTTTTTGGTCTAGGTAATGCAGCAACCCCTCTTGGCATTAAAGCGATGGAACAACTGAAAGAGTTAAATGGAGGAAAGGATTCGGCGAGCCGTTCTATGGTGACGTTTCTAGCATTAAATACATCAGCTATTACATTAATTCCTACGACAGTCATTTCGATTCGAATGACGTATGAATCAGCGAATCCTACTGAAATTGTTGGGGTAACATTTATTGCACAAGTACTTTCTATGATTGGAGCAATTTGGATTGACCGCTATTTTTACCGAAGAAGGAGTAGAAAGGGGCGGAAAAAATGAGTATTGTAAATACAATTTCCTTATGGGTAATCCCTTGTGTAATTGGTTTTATCCTTTTATATGGCACGATAAAGAAAGTGCCGACGTATGAATCGTTCGTTGAGGGAGGAAAAGAAGGGATTCAAATTGCAATTTCTATCTTACCATTTATGGTTGGAATGCTTGTGTCTATTTCTATATTCCGGTCTTCAGGTGCGTTAGACGCAATGATATCGGTAATGAAGCCAATGTTAGATTTAATCCATGTTCCAGCAGAAATTGTACCATTAGCACTTATACGCCCTATTTCAGGCTCTGCTGGTTTAAGTATTACGACCGATTTAATTGCTACATATGGGCCAGATTCTTTTATTGGGAGATTGGCTTCTACGATGCAAGGGAGCACAGATACGACTTTCTATATTTTAACTGTATATTTTGGAGCGGTTGGGATTAGAAAAATGGGGGATGCACTAAAAGTAGGACTTTTTGCAGATTTAATCGGGATTATATGCTCAATTGTATTCGTTTCTTTATTGTTTCAGTAATACTATTCATTTTTTACACTATTTCGCTTATAATACGTATACGACCACTATTAAGGTGTAGAGCTTAATAGTGGTTTTTTTATGTGGTGTTTTTGACAAAATGATGAACTTTTATTGTGAGAAATATGAAAAATATGGACAATAATAAAGGGTAAAAACATGATTTGACCTTTATATGTTTATTATCATCGCTATGTTGTTTAAGTAAGATGAAGCGAATAGCCGTAAAGCGTATGCGGTTGCCAAGTCTTTCTAATGTAAGGTAAGATAAATTCGAGGTGAAAAAAAGAAATGGAACGATTACAAAAAGTGATTGCGCAAGCAGGTATTGCATCGAGAAGAAAGGCTGAGGAATTAATTCAGCAAGGAAAAGTGAAAGTTAATGGGAAAATAGTGAAGGAGTTAGGGACAAAAGTAACTCCTCAAGATAAAGTAGAAGTAAATAACATCCCTCTTGAAAAAGAAGAACCTGTTTATTTTTTACTATATAAACCAACTGGCGTAATTTCAAGTGTATCAGATGATAAAGGAAGAAGTGTTGTAACGGACTTTTTCCCGGAAATTACACAACGTTTATTCCCAATCGGACGCTTAGATTATGATACGTCTGGCGTATTATTAATGACAAACGATGGGGACTTCGCAAACGTATTAATGCATCCTAGATATAAAGTTGAAAAAACGTATGTTGCAAAAATAAAAGGTCCATTAACAGGTGAGAAAATTCGCATGTTAGAACGCGGTGTTACGTTAGAAGACGGTAAAACAGCACCAGCACGTGTGAAAATTATTTCTTGGGACAAGCGTAAAGAGATGGCTATTGTACAATTAACAATTCATGAAGGACGTAATCGTCAAGTACGTCGTATGTTTGAAGCGTTAGACTGTAAAGTAGTGAAATTAAAACGTGAACGTTATGCTTTCTTAGAAGTAGGAAGCCTGCGACCTGGTGATGCGAGAGAATTGACACCACATGAGGTGAAACAATTACGCGCACTTGCTTCTACAAAGCCAAGATAAGCTATAGAGTTAAAAATTCACCAGTGGAGTGCTCTGCTGGTGATTTATTCATACAACATTTACAGAAGATAATACATAACATGTACCGAGGAGAGGTAATATGAAGAAAAATCGCTTATTATTTCGCGTTACTATTCTACTCATTTTATGTGGTGCTGTAGGATTTACCCTTTATCAAGGATTCTTTGCTAATAAAGAGAAAATGCAAATCGGAAAAGAAGCACCTAACTTTGTTGTGACGGATTTAGAAGGGAAGAAAATTGAACTAAAAGATTTAAAGGGAAAAGGTGTATTTTTAAACTTTTGGGGCACGTGGTGTAAACCTTGTGAAAAAGAAATGCCTTATATGAATGAATTATATCCAAAGTATAAAGAAAAAGGCGTTGAAATCATAGCGTTAGATGCAGATGAAACGGATATTGCAGTAAAGAACTTTGTGAACCAATATGGTTTGAAATTCCCAGTTGCCATTGATAAAGGACAAAAGATTATAGGAACATATGGCGTAGGTCCATTACCGACAAGTTTTTTGATTGATAAAGATGGAAAAGTAGTGGAGCAAATTATAGGGGAACAAACGAAAGAACAGTTAGAAGGGTATTTAAAGAAAATTACTCCGTAATAAAGAAAGCCTTTACATAAGAGGTGCGTGTCTGTAGCGCCTCTGGTTTAAAAATTCTGAGTATTGCGGTAAATTGAGGTTAGAATATACAATAGTACATATAGATACAGGGGCGGTGAGAGTGTTGAAAGAAATTAAATGTGAATGTGGACATGTTAATCCGATAGGAACCGTTTTTTGTGAAGCTTGCGGGAAACCATTTGAAAGCAATGAAAATACAAAACTATTGGATATGCGCTATGAGGGGAGTGCACGGAGATCTCTCACGCAGACAAAAACGATAGTCGATAAAATTTGGAGTTTTTTCTCTTCTGTAAAAGTGGGTGTATGGCTAATCGTAATAACTTTAGCTGCATCAGCGATAGGAACTATTTTTCCGCAAGAAATGTACATAACTCCAGGGATTGCACCAGCTGAATATTATAAACAAGAATACGGATTTTTAGGACAATTATACTATCAATTAGGGTTTAATAATTTATACGGTTCATGGTGGTATATGATTTTGATTGCTTCTATCGGTATTTCTCTTGTGATATGTAGTTTAGACCGCGTTATTCCACTTTATAAAGCTTTAAAAAAGCAAGGCGTAAAAAGACATCCTAGCTTTTTAAAGAGACAGAGATTATATGGGACTGGTACACCGCAAGATGGTGACCTGGAAAGAGTGCAAAAGAATTTAAAGAAAAGAAACTATAACGTGAAAGTGGAAGACGGAAACGTTTTAGCAGAAAAGGGACGCTTCTCGCGTTGGGGTCCATATGTGAATCATATCGGTCTTATTATCTTTTTATTCGGTGCGATGCTTCGTTTTTTACCGAGTATGTACGTAGACGAAGCACTTTGGTTACGTGACGGTGAAACGAAAGAAATACCAGGGACGGATGGACAATACTACTTAAAAAACGAGAAATTTATAAAAGAAGTTTATGATAAAAGTAAGGACAAGGAAGTTTTTGAGGAAGCGATTGATCGTGTAGGCGATAAAATGATTGCAAAAAACTTCCAAACGAATGCCGTATTATATAAAGCAGTAGGAGAAAATATAGCAGGACAAAAACCGAAATTAGAAAAAGTAAAAGAAGCGGAAATTCGAGTGAATGAACCACTGAAATTTGATCAATTTGCAGTGTATCAAGTGGATTATAAAGAAAGTGAATTTAAAAGTATGTCCTTTCACTTGCAAAATAAAGAAAATAATCAAAAGTGGGGACCGATTAAAGTAGATTTAACGAACCCTAAGGAAAAATATGATTTAGGAAATAGTTATTCTTTAGAACTATTAAGCTATTTTCCTGATTTTTATTTTGATGAGAATGGAAAACCAAATACAAAAACGAAATTACCAAACAATCCTGCATTTGTATTTAAAATGTTTACACCTGAAACGCCAGATGGTGAAGTGAGTTTTGTTGGTATTCAGCAAAATATAGAACCAGATGGGAATAACAAATATAAAATGTCCTTCGCAGGTGTGGAAATGCAAAATGCAACAGCACTTACTGTAAGAAAAGATTTAACGCTTTGGATTCTCGGCATTGGAGGATTTATATTTATGGTTGGTGTCATTCAAGGTATGTATTGGAATCATCGCCGTATTTGGATACAACGTGTTAATGATGAATGGTGGATTGCAGGGCATACAAATAAAAATTGGTTCGGTTTAAAGAAAGATATTGAAAGAGTAATAGAAGGTACAGCAATTCCACAGCCAAATGATAAAGTAATTGATAAAAAAATTAGTTAAGGTGGGGAAACGATATGGTGCAAATAAGTAGTAACTTTCTCTTTACCGCATTTATTTTATATTTAATTGCGACTCTATTTTTTGGGGGAGCCATTAAAGAAAAGGGTCATAAATGGGCAAATGTAGGAATAACGATTACAATTTTAGGGTTTATAGCACAAACAGTATATTTTGTTACAAGGTGGATTGCATCAGGGCATGCGCCAGTTAGTAACTTTTTTGAATTCGGTACATTTTTCGGCATGATGCTTGTAGGAGCATTTATTGTCATGTATTTTATGTACCGTGTAAGTATAATCGGACTATTTGCATTACCAGTTGCGCTTTTATTAATTGCCTATGCAAGTATGTTTCCGAGGGAAATATCTCCGCTCATTCCATCTTTAAAAAGTAATTGGTTACATATTCACGTGACGACTGCAGCAGCAGGACAAGCAATCTTAGCGATTAGTTTTATTACGGGCGTTATGTATTTATTGAAAAATGTAGATCAATCAACGAGAAGCAAACGTACATTTTGGTTAGAAACGGTCGTATTCACGCTTGTTTGTACGGTTGGGTTTATTGGATTGACAACGGTATTTTCTAGTATGAAATATGAAGCGAAGTTTCAATGGATTGATAAAAATGAACAACAACTGGAAATGAAGTACAATCTTCCGGCCTTAGTTGGACCGCATGAAGGGAAGTTACTGACAGAAAATAAATTAGAACCGGCAGTTGAAGTTCCAGCGATTGTAAATGCGAAAAAATTAAATACTGTTATTTGGTCAGTGTTAGTAGGAACGTTACTGTATATTGTATTAAGACTTGTTTTACGGAAGCGAGTATCGGCGGCACTTCAGCCGTTAGTAAAGAATACGAATAGTGATCTACTAGATGAAATCGGATATCGATCTATTGCAATTGGATTCCCAGTTTTCACATTAGGTGCATTAATTTTTGCGATGATTTGGGCACAAATAGCGTGGACACGTTTTTGGGGCTGGGATCCAAAAGAGGTTTGGGCACTTATCACTTGGCTCTTTTATGCAGCAGTATTACATTTACGCCTATCAAAAGGATGGCATGGAGAGAAATCAGCTTGGCTTGCAGTAATTGGTTTTGCAATAATTATGTTTAACTTTATTGTAGTAAACTTAATTATTGCCGGTTTACATTCATATGCATAGAGAAATAAAATAGGAGAGTGCATGTCACTTTCCTATTTTATTTTTGTCAACTTTTCTTCTTTTTTGAGAAAAACATGACAAAGTAGCGGTTGATTTTGTAAAATGATGTCGAGGACATTATATGCTGTTCAAAAAAAATACATAGTTTTGGAAAAAAATTGAACAAAATTTATTATTCTTGTGAAGCATAATATGGGAAGTGAAACATTTAGAAGATTGCTTAAATAAACGAGAATAGCGCAACATAATAGTTAAAGAAGGGTAGGTGTGAACCGCTGAGGTGAGAGTGCGCAGCGGGTAGAGATGGAAAATGAATCAAGAATTTTAATTGTAGATGATGAGGATCGCATTCGTCGTTTATTGAAAATGTACTTAGAAAGAGAACAATATACGATTGAAGAAGCAGATAATGGTGATACAGCTTTAGAAATGGCGTTGCAAAATGATTACGATTTAATCTTATTAGATCTTATGATGCCTGGTAAAGATGGCATTGAAGTATGTAAAGGGGTTCGTGAGAAGAAAGCGACACCAATTATTATGCTGACAGCAAAAGGTGAAGAAGTAAATAGAGTACAAGGATTTGAAGTTGGAACAGATGATTATATTGTAAAGCCATTTAGTCCACGTGAGGTCGTACTACGTGTGAAAGCGGTATTACGCCGTGCTGTACCAACAACATTCTTTACACAAGATACAACGACAAAAGATGTTACTGTATTCCCGCACTTAACAATTGATAACGATGCACACCGTGTTACTGCAGATGGTAATGAAGTAAACTTAACGCCGAAAGAATATGAGTTACTATTATTTTTAGCGAAAGCTCCTGATAAAGTATTCGATCGTGAGCAACTGTTAAAAGAAGTATGGCAATATGAATTCTTCGGAGATTTACGTACAGTTGATACACATGTAAAACGTTTACGTGAGAAGTTAAGCAAAAAATCACCAGATGCAGCGAAAATGATTGTTACTGTTTGGGGTGTAGGTTACAAATTTGAGGTTGTGAACGACTGATGCTTTGGAGAAGTGTAGTAGGGAAGTTATGGATGACCATATTACTTCTCGTTTCGTTCGTGCTTGGATTTGTTGCGATTTTACTTTCACAGTTTTTTAGAACATACTATGTTGATATGAGTGAAGCTAGGCTTCAAAAAGTCGCAACAAGTGTTTCAGAGTTAATTGAAGAAGGTGCCGATGTAAAAACGATTGAGAATATCGCTTACAAATTCTCTGATCCACTTTCAAGGATTATTATTGTAGAAGATGGTAAAGAAATTTCTTCTTCACCGAAACAAGAAGGATTAGTCACTCTTACAATGGATGACTTAAAAGAAGATAAAGAATTAGCGGCTGTTTTTACAGACAAAAAAGAAATTAAGAATAACATTAGAAAAGCGTCTAATAGTAGGAAGAATAAAAACACCGAAAATGATATTATGATCGTCGGAAAACCAGTGCAATCAAAAAATCAAAGTGCAGTGTTCGTATATGAATCTTTACAAGTACCGATACAAGGTATGGAAAGAACGACTGATTTTATTTTCTTATCGGCTGGAATTGCGATTATATTAACAACTTTCTTTGCGTTCTTCTTATCTACTCGAATTACAGCACCACTTCGTAAAATGCGTGAGGTTGCTTTTGAAGTGTCGCGTGGGAAGTTTGATGCGAAAGCTCCTATGGTATCTCAGGATGAGATTGGTGAGCTTGCAACGGCCTTAAATCAAATGGGAAAACAGTTGAAGTTTAATATGAACGCCTTGCAACAAGAGAAAGAACAGTTAGCTAGTATTTTAAGTAGTATGGCAGATGGGGTTATTACATTAAATCAAGAAGGTGAAGTTGTAGTAATCAATCCGCCGGCCGAACATTTCTTACAAGTTTGGCAAGAAGAAAAAGAGATAGAGCTAAGTAAAAAACTACCTTCTGAACTTGTGGAACTATTCCATCTTGTTGTAGAAAGTGAACAACAACAAGTTGTTGAAATTAATTTACAAAAAGGGAACTATGTAGTTCTTATGACGCCGCTTTACAATCAAACGAAAATTCGTGGAGCTGTAGCTGTACTGCGAGATATGACGGAAGAACGCCGTCTTGAAAAGATGCGTCAAGACTTTATTGCGAATGTATCGCATGAACTTCGTACACCAATGGTAATGCTGCAAGGGTATAGTGAAGCGATTTTAGATGATATTGTGCAAACGAAAGAAGAAATTAATGAGTTTGTTCAAATCATTTATGATGAATCCGTTCGTTTAGGTAAACTTGTAAATGAATTATTAGATTTAGCGCGCATGGAAAGTGGTAATGTAGAGTTACATATAGGTGAAGTTGATATTCATCCTTTCGTTGAAAAAATAGGTCGTAAATTCCAAGGGATTGCAAAGGATAAAGAGGTCGCGTTAACGGTTGATTTCAAAGATCCAATTGAACAATACCCGTTTGATGCAGATCGTATGGAACAAGTATTGACGAATTTAATTGATAACGCAATACGTCATACAAACGCAGGCGGACATGTAACGCTTGTAATTGATACGAAAAATAATGGCCTCATTTTTGAAGTACAAGATTCGGGTGCAGGCATTCCAGAAGAGGATATTCCATTTTTATTTGATCGTTTCTATAAAGCTGATAAAGCAAGAACACGTGGGAAAAAGGGTGGAACAGGACTCGGGCTTGCGATTGCGAAAAATATTGTGCAAGGCCATGATGGTAAAATTTCTGTATCAAGTGTTGTTGGAGAAGGAACTACATTTTCTGTCTATTTACCGAATCGTATAATTTAGATATGTGTTTTTAAAGTTGATAATGAATAAAGTTCTGCTGTTTTTTATTTTTTTGTAAACTCAATTAAATAAAGAATGGTAGAACTTTTTTCTATGTTGCTCGAATAAAGAATAACAAGAGAGGTGCTGTGAAGAAATGAAATTATATACAAAAACAGGAGATAAAGGAACGACAAGTGTAATAGGCGGTAGGGTTGATAAAGATGATATCCGTGTGGAAGCGTATGGAACAATAGACGAGGCGAATTCTCATATCGGATATGCAATGACTAAGCTTCAAGGCGGGACTTATAGAGATATTTACAATGAGCTCGAAAATATTCAACATGAGCTATTTGATTGCGGAGGAGACTTGGCAATAGTGGAACAAAAAATTCCTTATAAGGTGACAATTGAGATGGTTGAAAGCTTAGAAAGAAAGATTGATTTGTATATAGAAGAAGCCCCGCCATTAGAACGCTTTATTTTGCCAGGAGGTAGCGAGGCGGCGGCTACTATTCATATTGCACGTACTGTTGTAAGGAGAGCAGAACGCTCTATAGTATCATTGCAAAAAGAAGTGAAAATAAATGAAGTTGTCTTAAAGTATGTAAATAGATTATCTGATTATTTGTTTGCAATAGCTCGAGTAATAAATGCTCGATTACAAGTGAAAGATGTGGAGTATAACCGTAGTGCATTAGTTTTTCGTGATAAGAAAGAGAAGGAAGTGGAGTAATTCACTTTCTTTTTTTTTTGTATACTTTTTTCTGTAATATACCAAAATAGAGAAGGTATAGTGGTAATTAGAAAACGGAGGATGTATATGAAAGTTTTAAAATGCGGCGTCATGCTATTGAGTATACTGTTTGTATCTCAATTACATGTTTATGCAGAAGAAAATCGATGGACATGGCCTGTTGAAGGTCAGATAAGTGATTATTTTGGGACAAGGCATGGAAAACACTATGGTATTGATGTAGCTGCGCCAATTGGAACGCCTGTGGCAGCTATCCAAGATGGTAAGGTAACGAGGTCTTATTATTCGAGTAGTTATGGAAATGTTGTATTTATTAAACACGGAGAATATGAGGCTGTATATGCACATTTAAATAAGAGATATGTGGGACAAGGAGATTATATTTCAAAAGGAGAAAAAATTGGAGAAGTAGGGAACACGGGAGAATCGCGAGGTGCACACTTACATTTAGAACTTCATCAAGGAAGATGGACGATGGCGAAAAAGAATGCGATGAACCCATTGCTTGTTTTAAGTGAGCAAAGAAATGAAGTTGTTTCTTCGTCATTATATGTCGTACAAAAAGGGGATACTTTAGTTAGTATTGCACGGAAATTTAGTATGACACTTAAGGAAATTAAAGAAAAAAATGGATTGCAGCAAGAGCTAATTTATCCTAATCAACAATTATATGTTAAGTAAAGGAAACGTCTCAAAAATTAAACTTTGAACAAATTTATGTTCTTCTTAAATAATGTTCAATGTAAATGAAATTATATGGGCGCTTTTGCTAGAACTATTGAGTGAATCAGAGCATCTATATCTAAAAGAAAACCGTCCCAAAGTTTATTTTGGGACGGCTTCTTTTACCAAAAAATAAAGACACATATAAATCCAGAAATAGCTAAATAGCTATACAAGTAAAAAACTTTTGTTCTTGTTTTCTCTTTTGTTCGAAACAGTACGATAGTCGGTTCAATTAAACCGATTGTCAAACAAAGTAGGCCAAGAAGCATACAACCAATCGAAATAGAATACAGGGCGATTTGTGGTGCTTGAAATGGAATCATCCATTTTAATAAAAATGCAATAAGTGCAGTGTAACAAATACTACCGATGTATTTATTCAGTGGTGTATTAGAACGAAAACCAGGAAGTTTTTTTAAGAAAGAGCGGGAAACAACTTCTGTTTGTAAAGATGTATGCTCTTCAATAATTTTTTGGGCTTCTTTTCCTTTTTGAAAAAGAGATAAGATCCAATTTCGCTCACCCTGAAAAATAAATTGAGAAGTTGTCAAATAGTGATCAATCTTCACTTTATTCCAACCCTTCCACGGATGACGCTCACACAATTTTAATTTACTTTCTGTTTTTTTATCATACTGATAAATACTTATGCCATCTTCATCGAAAGTAGCATAGTATGTCTCATTTGAGAATGTGCCTAAATCAATTGGGCAGTAGAAAAGTAATTCTTTTTTTAAGTAAAAGTATTCTTTTCTTAAGTTTTTTTTCATTGCTTCTCGAATAGAATGTCTCTTTTCTTTTTTCATGACATTTCCTCCATAACTCAGAAAATGTTCTTATCTTAACAATTCAATATCTTATCACTTTTAATTATATATGACTAGGTAATCCAAAAGAGAAATGCCGAATAATAAAAAAATATGGATTGTATTGTAAAATATCTCGCAATTTATTTGTTGTTATGAAAAATAAATAACTAATTTTAAATAAGTTACAATTTTTTAGTTCACAATGTTATGAGGTTGTTGTATAATGAAGGGGAAAATAGAATATCGGTCTATCTTCGGGGCAGGGTGAAAATCCCGACCGGCGGTGATGAACTATTTATGATTTTGTTCTAAGCCCGCGAGCCGTTAAGGCAGGATTTGGTGTGATTCCAAAGCCGACAGTATAGTCTGGATGGGAGAAGATGGAGGTTCAAACGTTCAAAAAAGATATGGATTTGAACGTCTGTTTGATGTGCCTTAAATTCTCCCTTTGTGTAAAACACAAAGGGTTTTTTCGTTCTATGAAAAACAGGCATAGCAGAACCTTTCCACTTTCCATGAGATGATCGATGGAAAAGGAGAGAGAAAGATGAAACAAAAAAACAGTGTAGTGCAGATGGTGAGTGTAGCGATGCTAAGTAGTATTGCATATTTACTAATGATGTTGGATTTCCCGTTCCCAGGGCTTCCGCCATTTTTGAAAATTGATTTTAGTGGTGTACCAGCTTTAATTGCAGCAATTATCTTTGGACCAGTAGCAGGAGTGATTGTAGAGGCGATAAAGAACATTTTACATTACGGGATTCAAGGGAGTTTAACGGGAGTACCAGTTGGAGAAATTGCAAACTTTATTGCAGGATGTTTATTTATTGGACCAGCAGCTTTCTTATTTAGAAAGTATCGTACTGTGAAGAGTTTAACTACAGGATTAATGCTAGGGACAATTACAATGGCACTTATTATGAGTGTATTAAACTACATCATCATATTCCCGGCTTACACTTGGTTTTTAAATTCACCGGCTATGTCTAGCGAAACGATAAGAACAACGGTTGTAACGGCAATCTTACCATTTAATTTAATTAAAGGGATTGTTGTAACAATTGTATTTGTAGCATTATTCTCACGCCTGAAAGTATGGGTGTTTGCAAAAATGAAAAATGCATAATATATATTAAAACCATTAGTAGTGTGAAACTACTAATGGTTTTTTATTAAGGAAAATAAAATTTAGATACAAAAAATGCCCCTCATCAATATGAGGGGCATTTTTTGAAGTTAATAAAAGACTATTCGAATTTTAAAGCGTCTCCGTCGAATGATTCGTCAGCAACTTTAATTGAGTCAGTTGGACAGCCTTCGAATGCATCCATCATATCTTCAATTAATACATCTGGAATTTCAACGATACCTTGGTTATCATCTAATGTTACAAATGCAATACCTTCATCATCATAGTCATAAATGTCTGGTGCAGCAGCGCCACAAGCACCACATGCAATACAAGTATCTTTATCAACGATTGTATATTTTGCCATCTTTTTTCCCTCCTGATAATATGTATGTGAAAAGCTCGCCATAAAAATTATAACCTTATTGTAAAACGGTTTGTAAAACTTTTCAACATAAAATTATAATGATAATGCTTATCAATTAGAGTGTCAACTTATTTTTGAATTATGTCATAAGATTTTCAAAATACGTAAATATGATTTCGTTTGATACAATAGACTATATACAAGTATATAGTTCTTATATGATAAGTTTAATGAGCGACAGTAGATAGTGTAATTGTACTGAAAAGAATGAAGTTAAGATTGGAAGGTGGAAGCGGTCATGCAAATACAATATACTTTGTTGCATTGTTTAAAACAATTGAATGGTGAGAGAACCGTTTCTTCTATTTATTATTTACTAAAGGGCAAACGTTCTTCGCAAACTTTACAAGATGGAAATATGTTCCGAATTTCATTTTTGTTCGGAATATATAAATCATTGAATAGAAATGACTATGATGGTGAAGTTGCAAAGTTGTTGCAAGCGGATTTTATTCAAGAAATACATGAAAATACATATGTGTTAACACCTACGGGTAAAATGCAGTTACATAAATGGGAGGAAGTTTATGCTTTTCCAGCACATTTGCATGGTTTACATTACGGTGAATTAGGTGAAACATTTTGGAAAAGATTATCATTGATTATTCAAACCATATCCAATTTACAACAGAATAATACGAGGTTTATTCCAATTCAGCAAGATACAGAAATAATGATGTGGGTGAAACGTTTTCTAACAGGAAGGCCATATAAGAGAAGTGAGTTGGCGAGAAAACTATGGACGGAAGTACAGAATCTTTTAGAAAAGAGTAATGCGATAGAAGCGACGATTGTAACATATCGATTAACGGGTTATGAACGTATTGGTTGTACATTGCAACAATTAGCAGAAATTACGAAACAAGATATATTCAGGGTGTATTTTTTATTTTGGGGTACAATGCATTTCTTTATACAAGAAGTTCGTGATAAAGAAAATGAATTTCCACTATTAGCTGAAATTATATCTTATCCAAATGAGAGAGCTGAATTATTTAGTTTATCCACGAAAAAAACATATAATTTTTGGAGGCAAGGACGTTCTTTAGAAGAAATAGCGACGATTCGGAATTTAAAGGTTGCAACGATAGAAGATCATTTTGTTGAAATTGCTTTGCGAGAAAAAGATTTTTCTATTGAAATGTTTATGGAAAAAGAAAAGATAGACAAAGTAATAAAAGTAATTGAAGCATTGCAAACGCGGAAGTTACGTGTTTTGAAACAAGCGGTTGGAGAAGATATTTCTTATTTTGAAGTTCGTCTTGTATTAGCGCGGATGGAGGGTGTAAATGAAACTTGAAGAATATTTATATAAGTGGTTTGGATATTCTGAATTTCGTCCAGGTCAAAAAGGAGTAATTACAGATTTATTAGAAGGAAAAGATGTGATAGCAATGCTTCCGACTGGAAGAGGGAAATCTATGTGCTATCAGTTTCCAGGGCTTATGCGAGAAGGAACAGTGCTTGTTGTATCACCGTTATTATCTTTAATGGAAGATCAAGTGACACAATTAAAGTATGTTGTGAAAAACCGAGTAATAGCATTTAATAGTTTTCGGACATTAAATGAAAAAAGAGAAGCGATGAAAAAATTATCTTCATATAAATTTATTTTTGTTTCACCAGAGATGTTACAGTCGGAGTTATTAATTAGGGAATTGAAGAAAATTCATATTTCATTATTTGTTGTTGATGAGGCTCATTGTATTTCTCAATGGGGTTATGATTTTAGACCGGACTATAAAAGACTAAATGTAGTTATTAAAAATATTGGTTCTCCTACAGTATTAGCATTGACAGCCACAGCGACAAAAGGGGTACTGCAGGATATCGCAGATAGTTTAAATTTAAAGGGTGCTGCGGAACATGTATACTCTATTGACCGTCCTAATATTGCAATGGATGTGCAATTTGTAGAGACGATAGAAGAAAAGAAAGAGACGCTTTTAGAGCAGGTGATGTATTTACAAGGGCCGGGGATTGTATATTGCTCAAGTAGAGCGTGGACAGAAAGGTTAACGGAATACTTGAGAGGGAAAGGTGTTACTGGTGTAGCTTTTTATCATGGTGGTATGGAACATGAAGAGCGTATGTTAATTCAACAGCAGTTTATGAACGATCAATTGCAACTTGTAATATGTACAAGTGCATTTGGTATGGGGGTAAATAAGGCGAATACGCGATATATTATTCATTTTCATTATCCAACTAATATAGCTTCTTACTTACAAGAAATTGGAAGAGCTGGAAGAGATGGCGAACCGAGTATAGCTATTTTATTATGTAGTCCGTTGGATCATGATTTACCAATTTCAATCATTGAGGATGAATTGCCAAGTAAGTCACAAATACAATTTTTATTTTCTTTACTACAAGAAAGAATGTTTCAAACGAAAGAATTACCAATAGAAGATGTAGAAGAAATTTGTTATAATGCAGCAAGATTTAATGAGCAATATTGGCGTTTCGTTCGTTATCATCTCGAACAGGTTGGAATTATACAACAACGAAGATTATTATTAGAAGGTTTGTCAGATGAAATCATGAACCGATTAATAGCTGAAGTAGAAATAAGGTTGCGTAATAAATATAGTGAGCTAGAAAATATGAAGTCATGGATACAAGTTAAAGGATGTAGACGTGAATATGTGCTGCAACAGTTCGGTTATAGGAAAGAGCAAGAGTTAATTAATTGCTGCGATTATTGCGGTATTACAAAAGAAGATTATAAAAAAAGACGAGCGCAA
This sequence comes from Bacillus sp. SRB3LM, assembly GCF_015712745.1. Lineage (NCBI taxonomy): Bacteria > Bacillati > Bacillota > Bacilli > Caryophanales > Bacillaceae > Bacillus > Bacillus sp. SRB3LM. The sequence goes on along the minus strand of NZ_VWVQ01000007.1, from coordinate 408,320 downwards.
CAATCGGATTTCGACTATAATTGGGAAACAGAGTTACAAAAGCTTTTCGGCCTAGAAAAGATGGAGGAATGATGAACATTCAAAGGCATAATGTTGAAGATATGAGTCCGCAGGAAATAAGGCTGAATCTATATATAACACAGTTAATTATTATCGGTATTGGCTGTTTACTGGCATATATATTATTTCAAGATGTAAAAGAAGTCTTTAATTTATGGAAATGGGAACCAGTATCTATACTTATTATAGGTGGTTTGTTAGCGATTGGTATTGTGTTATTAGATTATGTTGCAATGCGAGTGTTTCCGGAGTCTTGGTTTGATGATGGTGGTATTAACGATAAGATGTTTCGAGGAATGTCCGTTCTGCATTTACTCGTTATTACGTTCTTAATTGGTTTTGCAGAAGAGTTTTTATTTAGAGGTGTAGTGCAGACTCATTTCGGAATTGTAATTGCGAGCTTCGTATTTGCAGTGTTACATATTCGTTATATAACAAAGCCATTTTTGTTTTGTTTCGTCTGTTTCATTAGTTTTGTCTTTGGTTATGTATTTGAATGGACAGGAAATTTGTTTATAACAATCTTTGCACACTTTCTTGTTGATTTTATAATGGGACTCCAATTAAGAAAATAAATGGAAGGTGGTGGTGAACAACATGAGGAAACGAATTCCTGATTTTGAAGAGGAATTAGAAGTTGAGCGAGTGGAAGAAAAAGAAAGTTTACCGCCGCGTAGTGAAATTCATAGAAATAAAGAGAAAAAACAAAAGTTTAAAATAAATCACATTTTCGTCCGGGTTTTAACATTTCTATTCATTCTGCTGCCAATTAGTATTTTGTGGTACACGGATAAATATATTCAGGTGAAGGGTGATAGTAATAATGCCGGAAAAAGTGCGTTTGAAGTAATCTTCTTTGATTCAGCTAAATCTGAGTCGCAGAAACAGTCTGAAAAAGTAATAACGCATACTGTGAAAGAGGGAGAAACTTTAGAAAGTATAGCGAAGCAATATTTTTCAGATGGAAATGGAATTGAAGTAATTAAAAAGTATAATAACTTGCAAGAAGATGAAGTGAGTGCAGGTCAAGAATTAAAAATTCCGATAAAAGATAAGTCCACAAAGCAAGAAAGCTAGTGAGTTAAGCGATCACAGTTTGTTATAAAAGCCTAGGATTATCTTTATGAGGAGGGGAGTCAAAAATATGATATGGATTATATTATTCAGTACTCTCATAGGCATGGGGATTTTATTACTTCTTGTGATGTATAAAGAAGCGATGCGTAATAAGGTGTTGGAACATACTTTAGTATTTAAAGAATTTCCGAAAAGTTTTCAAAAAGTAAATGTGTTTTTTATTTCTGATATTCATAGAAGAGTCATTTCGAATTTGTTAATTGAACAAGTAAAAGGAAAAGTAGATATTGTAATTATCGGAGGAGATTTAGCAGAGAAAGGTGTATCTTTATCAAAAATCTCTGCGAATATTCAAAAGTTAAGAGAGATAGGTCCTGTATATTTTGTGTGGGGAAACAATGATTATGAGATAGAATATCATGAATTAGATGCGTTATTATTAGAAAATAACGTAAAAGTTTTAGATAATACAAGAGTGGTATTTGAGTCTGAATTAGGAGAGAAAATTTGTTTGCTCGGTATAGATGATGTTGGATTGCACCGTGATCGTCTAGATTTGGCATTGGCGGATTGTAAAGAAGATGGTTTTCGTATCCTAGTTAGTCACAACCCTGATATAATAAAAAAAATGTCTGGAAATGAACAGATTTCACTTGTGTTAAGTGGACATACGCATGGAGGACAAATCCGATTATTCCCATCTAAAAAATATTTAAAAGGTGGCGTATATAACCATTTGAATACGATTCTCTTTGTTAGTAATGGGTACGGAACAACATTGATACCACTTCGTTTCCGAGCACCTGCTCAAACACATATCATTACATTGTGCGGAGGGAAATGATGCCAACTCTTAGTGGAAAATATAATATAAAAGCTGTTTCGAATATAATTGGAGTTCAGCCGAGCACGCTTCGTGCATGGGAAAGACGATATCAAATTATTGCCCCAAAGCGAAATCAAGCTGGGCATCGTTTATATACAGAAGAGCATATTCAAATTTTAAAATGGTTAATGGAAAAAGTTTCCTCCGGCATGATGATTGGACAAGCAGTTCAGTTATTAGAAGAGAATCGTTTGCCGAGTACAGTTCAAAAAGAGATACATTTCGATAAAGAAGTTGTTTTAGTGGACGATTTGCTACAAGCTTTGTTAAAATTTGATGAAATTACAATTGCTGCATTATTAAACGAAGCTTTTAGTATATATTCAACAGAAAAGGTTGTTGCCAGTATCGTTCTTCGAGTGACAGACAAATTATTAACGTCAAAAAATAATAATGAGATTTCAATGGTGCAATTCCAATATGCACTATCATTTTTACAAACGCGTCTAGGGATGGTGTATCACAATGCCTCAATGTTTTCCTCTTTACACAAAGTTATTGTGTTAGAAAAGAATGCATTGAAAGGATTTATTTTTTCAACTTATTTACGCTTAAAAGGATATGAGGCGATATATATTAGGACAAGCTTAGCTGAAGATGGTATGTTGTCAGCGGTAGAGGAAATACAGCCGAAATATGTATTTGTATCTTTTGCTGACGAACAAGATATGAAAAAGACGATGAACTTTATAAATTTATTACAAGAAAAAAGGGAATCTCTTTCTGTTGGATTTATCGGAAAGCTAGGCGTTCTAAACCAGTTGGACATTGAAACAATCTTAATTGGTGATACGAAAGAAGAATGGGATGAATGGTTAAAAATATCGGAATAGTTGTTCGAAAAGAACCATCTATTTTCTATTTCATATAATAAAATTAGATGCATTGGTTACGTAGGGAGGGTATGAGATGAGGCTGGAACGATTAAATTACAATAAGATAAAAATTTTTCTAACATTTGATGATTTATCTGAACGAGGATTAACGAAAGAAGATTTATGGAGAAATGCGCCGAAAGTACAGCAATTATTTCGTGATATGATGCAAGAAGCAAATAAGGAATTAGGATTTGAAGCAGATGGTCCGATTGCAGTTGAAGTGTTTTCTCTACAAGCACAAGGGATGGTTGTAATTGTAACGAAAGAAAATCAAGAAATGGATACAGATGATGAGTTCCGTGACGAGTTTATTGAAATGCAAGTGACTCTAGATGAAAGTGAGCATATATTATATGAGTTTGCTACGCTAGATGACGTAATTAACCTGTCGAATCGCTTATATAACCTTGGTGTAACTGGTGGAAAGCTATATACGTGGGATGAGCGCTTCTATCTTTGGGTGGAAGAAGAGGAACAAATTCAATTGTTAAAGGCGGATTTTATAGCTATTTTAGCGGAATACGGTAATCCGTCTACAGCAACCATTTATCGCATCATGGAGTACGGTAAAGAATTAATGGATGTTAACGCGATAGAACAAATACACAATTACTTTGTGAAAAAACAAAACCTCAGCTAATACAACAAAGCTGAGGTTTTGTTTTTATTTGGATAAGGGAAGGGATGATTGTAAATACTCGAACATACTTTTTGAAAATAAAATATGCAGTTTTATGGGAGTATGGTTGATGAAAATAAAAAACATTTAAATATTTAAGTATTTTACTTTTCTAAAAGTAATAAAAGGACTATAATAATAGTGAAAACGCTTGCAACATAAAATAGTTTGTATATATTTGTTAGCGTTTTCTATTGCATTCCAAATTTAAGGGTGTATACTAGGCAATGAAGGTTTACTAAACAAGTGAAATTACAGGGGGTTTACTTACTATGGTAGCCGAAAAGGGAACTCAAACAAAAACACAACAACAAAGGGAACAACATTTTGAACTATTGAATTCAACACAAATTGTTATTAGTGAAGCGTTAGAAAAATTGGGTTATCCAAACGAAGTATATGAATTATTAAAAGAACCAATTCGTATGATGACAGTGAAAATACCAGTTCGTATGGATGACGGGACTGTTAAAATATTTACAGGATATCGTGCACAACATAATGATGCTGTTGGTCCAACGAAAGGTGGAATTCGCTTCCATCCGAATGTAACAGAAAATGAAGTGAAAGCACTTTCAATCTGGATGAGTTTAAAATGTGGTATTGTTGATTTACCATATGGTGGAGGTAAGGGTGGAATTATCTGTGATCCACGTGAAATGTCATTCCGTGAGTTAGAAAGATTAAGCCGCGGTTATGTACGAGCAATTAGCCAAATCGTAGGTCCGACGAAAGATATTCCAGCTCCAGATGTATTCACAAACTCTCAAATTATGGCATGGATGATGGATGAGTATAGCCGTATTGATGAATTTAATTCACCAGGATTTATTACAGGTAAACCGCTTGTATTAGGTGGATCACATGGACGTGAAACAGCAACAGCGAAAGGTGTAACAATTTGTATTCGCGAAGCTGCGAAAAAACGTGGCATTGATATTAAGGGTGCACGCGTTGTTGTTCAAGGATTCGGTAATGCTGGTAGCTTCTTAGCTAAATTTATGCATGATGCAGGTGCGAAAGTTATTGCAATCTCAGATGCTTACGGCGCGTTACATGATCCAAACGGATTAGATATTGATTATTTATTAGACCGTCGTGATAGCTTCGGTACAGTAACAAAGCTATTTAACAATACAATTTCAAACAAAGAATTGTTAGAGCTTGATTGCGATATTTTAGTTCCAGCTGCAATTGAGAACCAAATTACAGAAGAAAATGCTAATGATATTAAAGCGAAAATCGTTGTTGAAGCTGCAAATGGTCCAACAACATTAGAAGCGACTAAAATTTTAACAGATCGCGGAATTTTACTTGTTCCAGACGTGTTAGCAAGTGCTGGTGGTGTAACAGTATCTTACTTTGAGTGGGTACAAAATAACCAAGGTTACTACTGGACTGAAGAAGAAGTAGAACAACGTTTAGAAAAAGTAATGGTAAGATCATTTGATTCTATTTATGAAACAGCACAAGTTCGTAAAGTGAACATGCGCTTAGCGGCGTACATGGTTGGTGTTCGTAAAATGGCTGAAGCAAGCCGCTTCAGAGGTTGGGTATAAAATATTATATCTTGAGAAAACGTGATTTCCTTTCGAGGAAATCACGTTTTTTTGTTGAAATATTGAATGAGGTGTTGTATATGGAGAATGAAATGCTGGAACGAGTAGAACAATTAGAAGAAAAGGTTAAGAGGTTAGAGGGAGAACTTGCAAGAACGATGAAAGCTCGAAAAATAAGTATCGTTCGGATGTTCGGGGAAGGGCTACTGTTTTTGATATTTGGTGTGGTTGTAGTAGGGCCGATTAGTGCCGTTGTAATCTCAATTTTTACTTGGATTGCTGAAAAATAAAATAAAAACAAAAAAGAACGCTTGTTCTATACGAACAAACGTGCTATACTCTCCTTAGATAAACAAAACGGAAATGATTTTAAGGAGAGATAAATGATGAAAATGACAGTAGACCAAAGATTTATGATGCCAGCAGATGTTGTAGAGCGAGTGGAAGTATTACGAAACAAACAAAGCAAGCGTGGCACATTATTACAATCGGTAAATAAATTTTTCGGTTTAGATACGAAAGAAGATTGTGTTTGGTTTTACGGTTTTTATGGAGTGGCTGTAAGTATCTTGTTGTTTATGGTGTTCACTTCAAATATTTTCGATTTTCTCTTCGCGTAAGAAATATGCGATAAGGACATTGTTACCGAATACATATATAAGGAAGTAAGGTAACCTTCTAGAGCGGGAGTTGGTAGCAATGGCAATGTTTCCTATAGAGCGCAACTATATTGGATATGGAAGTTCACGACCAGGGATTCCTCTGACTAAAGTTAGATTTATTGTAAGCCATGATACGGGGAATCCTGGAAGCAATGCGATAGGAAATCGAGATTACTTTAATGAATTACAACCGAAAGCTTCGGCGCATACATTTATAGATGATAAAACAATATTGGAGATTATTCCTATAAATGAAGTTGCGTATCATGTTCGATATGGTGTGCCGACGGATAATGACTTATATGGCTATGACGCGAATAAGGCGGCCATTGGAGTGGAACTTTGTTATGGCGGTGATGTTAACTTTTGGGAAGCATATAATCGTTTTACATGGTATCATGCGTATTTATGCCAAAACTTTGGCTTAAATCCGAAAAAAGATATCGTGTCACATAAAACGCTTGATCCAGCTAGAAAGATTGATCCTGAGAATGTATTAGGGAAACAAGGTATTAAATTTCAGCAGTTTTTAGCAGATGTCTATCGGATGTACGTTTCGTTTAGATGACAAATATATGAAAAATGAATACAATAAAGATAGGTGCCTACTGCTGTAAGTAGGTTTTTTCTTGTTTTTATAAATAGTGTATTGGTAGAAGACTAGGAGTGGACGAGTATGCAGAAAGAAACAGTTATTATAATCGGAGGCGGTCCGTGCGGATTAGCGGCTGCAATTTCGTTGCAAAAGGTTGGGATAAATCCGTTAGTAATTGAAAAAGGAAACATTGTAAATGCTATTTATAATTATCCAACTCATCAAACATTTTTCTCTTCGAGTGAAAAATTAGAAATTGGTGATGTAGCTTTTATTACAGAAAATCGTAAGCCAGTTCGAAATCAAGCGCTTGCGTATTATCGTGAAGTAGTAAAACGTAAATCTGTACGTGTAAATGCTTTTGAGCGAGTGGAGAAAGTTCAAAAAGATGGAGAAGTTTTTCAGGTTGAGACGACAAAGCGTGACGGAAGTAAAGAAATATATATAGCGAAATATATTGTTGTAGCAACTGGATATTATGATAATCCAAATTATATGAATGTTCCAGGTGAGGAATTGAAGAAAGTAGCTCACTATTTTAAAGAGGGGCATCCTTATTTTGATCGAGATGTAGTAGTTATAGGTGGGAAAAACTCGAGTGTAGATGCCGCGTTAGAACTTGTTAAATCTGGTGCACGTGTAACGGTACTGTATCGTGGAAGTGAGTATTCACCAAGCATAAAGCCTTGGATTTTGCCGGAATTTGAGGCGTTAGTACGAAATGGTACAATTCAAATGCATTTTGGGGCTCATGTGAAAGAAATTACTGAGCATACATTAACGTTTACAGTTGATGGTGAAGCTTTTACAATCAAAAACAATTTTGTATTTGCGATGACTGGTTATCATCCTGATCATAGCTTCTTAACGAAGATGGGTGTTCAGATTGATGAAGAAACAGGACGTCCAATTTATACAGAGGATAGAATGGAAACGAGTGCTGAAAATATTTTCATTGCAGGTGTCATTGCTGCTGGAAATAATGCAAATGAAATATTTATCGAGAACGGTAGATTTCATGGAGATGCGATTGCGCAAACCATTGCATTAAGAGAAAAATAAAAAGGAGCTGTCGGGAAAACCTCGACAGCTTCTTTTTATTCGTGCATAAACATATTTTGAATGGATTCATGAGAATTTGTATTCTCTAATGCAACAAGCAATTTAATGCGTGCTTTTTGTGCATTTAAGCCGTATGTGAATACAATGCCCATATCTTTTAAGTGTTTACCGCCACCTTCATACGAATATACGTCTTGAACGATACCGTTGAAACAGCGAGAAACTAATACGACAGGAATACCTTTATTTAATAATCTTTCTAGGCTAGGTAGTGTTCTCGGAGGGAGATTACCTTGTCCAAGAGCTTCGATAACAATGCCGTCTACAGGAAGATTTTCGATTGCTGCTAATAATGTATCATCCATGCCAGCATATGCTTTTAGAACAACTACATTTTTAGACACTTTGTTTATCGTATATGTTTCGTGATGTACTAAAGCGTGATGGAAGACAACGCCGCGTTTTGTTACCATTCCAATTGGTCCGTATTGTGGGCTTTGGAATGTTGCGACATTACTTGTATGTGTTTTCGTTACATTTGTAGCGCAATGAATTTCGTCATTTAATACGACTAAAACACCTTTTTCTGCAGCTTCATCACAACTAGCAACTTTTACAGCTGATAAGAAGTTATATAGACCATCAGCACCTAACTCATTGCTAGAGCGCATTGCACCTGTCACTACGATCGGAATAGTTGCTTGTACTGTTAAATCTAAGAAATAAGCTGTTTCTTCTAATGTATCCGTGCCATGCGTAATGACTACGCCATGAATGTTGTCTTGTTTTACTCTTTCATCAATGATGACTTGTAATTGTAACATTTCGCTCGGTGTCATATGAGGAGATGGTAGATGGAACACATCTTCAACGATTAAATCAACATCGCCTTCTAAATCAGGAATGAATTTTAAAAGAGGATTTTTTTCACCTGGTTGTACGACCCCAGTTTCTTTATCTTCCTCCATTGCAATTGTTCCACCTGTGTGTAAAACTAGGATTCTTTTCAATGCTTATACCCCTTTCAAGTAAAAAAATACATTTAGAACATAACATGTTTTGAGTAAATTCGACAATGGAAATGTATAAAAGTATGCCTCGAAAATGACAATAAAATTAACCGCTATATGTACGATGTATAAAATCACGAAACGAAATGGGCAAATATAGTATAGGAGGGAGGGATTGCGGTGAAAAAGATGGAGAGAATTTTTATTCGTATATTAATAATACAATTCATTTGTCTTTCTGTTGTGCAATTGTTATTTATACATAAGTCATCAGTGAAATATTTATCTAAAATTGTTTATTATGAGGGTGTCATGGTAAAAAACAAAATGGAAATCTTGCAGGTGAATAGGTAGTTTTCATTTTCTTCTATGAAGGATTATGCTACAATAATTGAGGATTTAATGACGTGAAGCAAATGAGAAGAAGCAGGGTGAACACCTGCTTTTCGTTTTGTTTTATAAGTGAAAAAATGAGGTGTTACGATGGATAAACGAATTTCAATTGCTATAGATGGTCCAGCAGCTGCTGGGAAAAGTACAGTGGCAAAAGTTGTTGCGAAGGAACTTTCTTACGTTTATATTGATACAGGCGCAATGTACCGTACGCTTACATATGCAGCCCTTGAACAAAAAGTAGACATTGAAAATGAAGAGCAGTTAATGGAAGTTGTAAAGAATGTAAATATTGAGTTTCAGCAAGGAGACAATACACAGCTTGTATTTTTAAATGGACAAGATGTTTCTGAAGTAATTCGTACACCTGATGTGACGAATCGAGTATCTATTGTAGCGAAACATCGCCTTGTTCGTGAAGAAATGGTACGTCGTCAGCAAGAGTTAGCGAAAAAAGGCGGCGTTGTAATGGACGGCCGTGATATTGGTACACATGTATTACCGGATGCTGAAGTGAAAATCTTTATGCTTGCTTCTGTTGAAGAAAGAGCGGAAAGAAGACATTTAGAAAATTTAAATAAAGGTTTCGATTCTAATTTAGAGCAGTTAAAAGAAGAAATTGCTCAGCGTGATAAATTAGATTCAGAACGCGAAGTTTCTCCACTAAAAAAGGCTGATGATGCATTGGAATTAGATACGACTTCTTTATCAATTGAAGAAGTTGTCCAAAAAATTATGAGCATTGTTTCTGGAGTGTTTGCGAAATAAAGAAAGGGGATAATCCTCTTTCTTTTTTTGTTTAAATAGAAATGTAAAGGATACGTGAATTGTGAGTCTCTTTCCTTGACAAATGAGCTGATTTGTAAGAAGTTAGTTAAAGAGGAATAAAACTGTCAGAATATATTCGCTATTATATTTCAAAACATACTTTTTTCAAGCTAGTTTTGCTGTATACTATTTATATAGGTTTAATATATTTTCTTGTGAATGGTATTGAAAAAGAGTATGTGATGAGAAATTCTTAAACGTGCAAATGAAAACTTTGTTTTCATTTCGTATATACATAAAAAATGCTTTGTCAATTCTGTAGGGAGGTATTTCCATGGTAGAGAAAATGAATGAAGAAGTTATGGATTCAAAAGAATTACAAGTTGGTGACGTTGTTACAGGTTCTGTAACGAAGGTTGAAGAGAAACAAGTGCTTGTAAATGTTGGATACAAAACAGATGGCGTAATTCCAATTAGTGAATTAGCTAACGTTCATATTGAAAAAGCAAGCGATGTTGTAGAATTAGATCAAACACTAGAGTTGAAAATTATTAAATTAGAAGAAGATGATCTTGTCTTATCTAAACGTGCTGTTGATGCAGAAAAAGCATGGGTAGAACTACAAGAGAAATTTACTTCTGGTCATGTATTTGATGTTACTGTAAAAGATATTGTGAATGGCGGATTAGTTGTGGACCTTGGTGTTCGCGGTTTTATTCCAGCTTCACTTGTAGAAGTACATTATGTAGAAGACTTTACTGACTATAAAGGTAAAACATTAGCGGTGAAAATTGTTGAATTAGACCGTGAAAAAAATCGTGTAATCCTTTCGCATAAAGCGGTAGTAGAATTAGAACTAGATTCTAAGAAAAAAGAAGCAATTTCTTCATTAAAAGAAGGGGACGTTGTTGAAGGAACAGTGCAACGATTAACTGACTTTGGCGCATTCGTTAACGTTGGTGGAGTGGACGGCTTAGTTCACATTTCACAAATTTCACACGAACGTGTAGAGCAACCTTCTGAAGTGTTGGAGCAAGGTCAAAAAGTTAAGGTAAAGGTGTTATCTGTTGATGCTGATACACAACGTATTTCTTTATCAATTAAAGCAGCTCAACCAGGACCTTGGGAAAACGTTGCTGGCGAAATAAAAGCTGGAGATATTCGTGAGGGAGTAGTAAAACGCCTTGTTACATTTGGTGCATTCGTTGAGATTTTACCTGGCGTTGAAGGACTTGTACACGTATCTCAAATTGCAAATCGTCACGTGAAAAATCCGAATGAAGTATTGGAAATGGGACAAGAAGTAAAAGTGAAAGTACTTGAAGTTCACGTAGCAGAGAAACGTATTTCTTTAAGTATAAAAGAAGCGCTTGAGGAAAATAATGTAACTGAAGATTATAGTCAGTATGAGCCAAATGCTGATTCTGCTACTTTCCAATTAAGTGATATTATTGGTGAACAACTGAAAAAATTAAAGAAATAATGAGGGGTACAAGTGGTAAGGGCAAAACGTAAATTAGATCATATTGAATATGCTCTTTCTACTGGTCAGTCTCGTACGCATGGCTTTCATGATATTGATTTTGTGCATCAAAGCTTGCCAAATTCAAATTATGACACAATAACATGTGAAACAAAAATCGGCGAACTTTCACTAAGTTCGCCGATTTTTATCAATGCGATGACTGGTGGTGGAGGAGAGAAAACGTTACATATTAATGAGCAATTAGCATATGTAGCGAAACATCATAACCTTGCTATGGCTGTAGGTTCGCAAATGGCGGCGTTAAAAGATGAAAGTGAAGTTGCTTCTTATAAGGTGATTAGAAAGGTAAACCCAAATGGTATTTTCTTTGCTAATTTAGGTAGTGAGGCAACTATCGAGCAGGCAGAGCGCGCCGTTGATATGATTGAAGCGAATGCATTGCAAATTCATTTAAATGTCATACAAGAGTTAACGATGCCAGAAGGAGACCGTGATTTTACTGGAGTACTTCAGCGCATTGAGAAAATTGTTTTAAATAGTAAAGTTCCTATCATTGTAAAAGAAGTTGGATTTGGGATGAGTAAGGAAACGATGCAACAGTTAGCGAACGTAGGTGTAACAGCCATTGATATTGGTGGGCAAGGTGGTACGAATTTTGCTGCTGTTGAAAATGAAAGAAGACAGCGAATGCTTTCTTATTTTAATAACTGGGGCATACAAACAGCAACCTCGATTATTGAAGCAACCTCTACAAATAATAACCTCTCTTTTATTGCATCTGGGGGTATACAAACAGCGCTTGACGTAGCGAAAGCAATCGCATTAGGGGCGAATACAACTGCGTTTGCTGGTTACTTTTTACGTATTTTAATGCAAGATGGTATCGAGAAGTTAGTGGATGAAATTGAGCTTCTACATACAGATTTGAAATTTATTATGACAGCTCTTGGTGCGAAGACGATAGAAGAGTTGCAATCTGTACCTCTTGTTGTAAAGGGTGAAACATATCATTGGTTAATGCAACGTGGTATTGATACTGCGCATTATAGTAGGAGATAAAAAATCAACCGTTCGGTTGATTTTTTTGTTCTATTCTTTTTCGTAATATAAAGTGGAGAATGGAACTAGTATTATATGAAAATATCATTTCGTGAAAATTACAATTGAAAAAGGGTTGAAAATGTAGATGGTGTGTTGTCGAATTACTGGAGAGAATTTAATTTTTAATGGGAATAGGTGAAGGTAAAAAGAAGTAGTGGAAGGATATAGTGCGCAAAATATTATTTTGATATAAATTTAAAACATTAAAATGATTATGTAAAAGACGGTTTCGGACAATATCGAAACCGTCTTTTTGTATTAATTAGTGCTGGTTTTGTTTTCGAGCCTGTTCTGGTGTATCAAGTCCAGTCGCACCTGGATATTGTAGTGATTGATCACGATCGGATTCAACGCGGCGTGATTCTCGTAGTTTTCGTTCTTGGCGATCTTTACCCATAATGAATAACACCTCCTTGTTAAAAGTGTTGCTGTTATAAGAAAAAACTATGCGTAAATAAAGTGGATTAACTTTCATAAAAAGTTCCCATAATGGAAAACATAGGAGGTGAAGTTGATGGATGGAAGTACTTTTTATTTTGTAGCTTGGATAGGGTGGGTCATCGCAACCTTTTTTATGAAAAAGGACCCTATTCGGTGGAAGTTAGGCGCTTGTATACTGATTTTTATAATTTGCTCTCCGTTACATGTAACGATTGCCTCATTCGTGGTATCGGTAAATGCTCTTCTACTTTGTATTATTTCTTTTATAGGGATCACGCTATATTCTGTCTGGAGAAAATTGTATAGCTTACTTTCGGCACTTATTATCGCAATGTTATATACAAGTTTTCATCTGTTAGAAATATATGATCCGATTTGGATTGTGGTGGATAGAGTGTTTCTGCTAAGTAGTGCTCTTGTGTATGCATCGGTGTTATTGCATGGGGATCGCGTATTACGATTATGTTCCCTATATGTAGGAATGTTACAAGGAGAGTTGCTAGTGACATTTATTTTTAGGAAATTGAATTTTCCATATGATTATGGTAGTTTAGCATTTTTTGATATCATCGCCGTTTCTACATTATTCATGGCAGTATTGTTTTTGATTGCAAAAGCATCAGTATACAGGGAACAGTTTAAGAGAAAAACACGTAAAAGAAAGGCGAGGGTAATACATGACTGAATATACACCAGCCATTTTATGCGGCGTAATAGCAGGGACAGTTACAAGGGTGCTAATGCTGCGGACGGATACGCGGCAATATCCGACGAGGCTGCATGGGAAAATCATTCATATTGCAATGGGTTTAATTGCAGCTGCTTTAGGAGCGATTGCAATCCCGTCTATTTTGAAAAAAGATTTTTCTGCCATTACATTTCTTACGTTAGCAGCGACACAATTTCGTGATGTACGTAATATGGAAAGAAATACGCTTCAACAATTAGATGGGTATGAGCTCGTACCGCGTGGAAATACATACATTGAAGGAATTGCATTGGTTTTTGAAAGTCGCAACTATTTGGCAATGTTAACGTCGTTTGCAACGACGTTTGCGTATATAGGGTTCCGTTCATGGATTGCAGGAGTAATTATGGCTATAATTGCATTTTTTATCGCGAAAAAATTAATGTCTGGTAAAAGGCTGCATGATCTTGTTGAAATTGAGCACGTTCCGCTTCGTTTTGAAGGAGCAGGGCTTTATATTGACAATATTTACATTATGAATATTGGATTGCCAGCAAGACAAGAAGAAATTATGAAATATGGTATGGGTTTTATTTTAAAGCCGAAATCAATTGATGCGATGGTTACAATCTCAAATTTAGGGCAACGACAAGCTATTTTACACGATGTTTCAGTAGCGTTAGGGATTTATAGAGATTCTGGTACACCAGCGCTTGTACCGTTAGCAAAGCGTGATTTAGAGGATGGCAGGGTTGGGATTTTTGTCCTGCCGCAAGATCAAGATGCAGAGAAAGCGATAGGTGTCATAGGAAATGTACCAACGTTAGAAAGTGCTGTCCATATGTCATCGGAAGCCCCGAAAGGAAGGGGAGATAAGAGATGATGTTAGAAAGTGTTATTCTGGCAGTTATAACAACGACTCCAGAAAAATTTGCAGGTGGTGCTCCTTTATTCGTTTGCGAATCGACAGAGGAACTAGAATTTGTTGCAAATAATTTAGAGGCAATTTTAGATGGTATTGCACATCGCTTACAAGAGAATGTATATATTATTGTGAAACATTAGCAACGTGTGTTATAATGTGAGGTGTTTTGATACGTTGAGAAATATTCTGGAATGCAAATCCCTTCTTGCACAAAGAAGGGTTTTTTACATAATAAACAGAAGCAAGTTGAAAGGATGAAAGTATATGCCGAAACCAGTAATAGCGATAGTAGGTCGCCCGAACGTAGGGAAATCTACTATTTTCAATAGAATTGTTGGAGAAAGAGTTTCAATCGTAGAAGATATTCCAGGTGTAACGCGTGATCGTATTTATAGCGCTGGAGAATGGTTAAATCATGAATTTAACATTATTGATACGGGCGGAATTGATATTGGAGACGAGCCGTTTTTGACACAAATTCGTCAACAAGCTGAAGTAGCGATTGATGAAGCGGATGTTATCATTTTTATGACAAACGGTCGTGACGGTGTAACAGCAGCTGATGAAGAAGTTGCAAAAATTTTATATCGTTCAAATAAACCGGTTGTACTTGCGGTAAATAAAGTGGACAATCCGGAAATGCGCAGTGACATTTATGACTTTTATGCATTAGGATTTGGCGAACCATTCCCAATTTCAGGTACACACGGATTAGGATTAGGTGACTTACTAGACGAAGCTGCACAACATTTCCCAAAGATTGAAGAAGACGGATATGATGAAGACACAATTCGTTTCTCTTTAATTGGACGTCCAAATGTAGGGAAATCATCACTTGTAAATGCTCTTCTTGGTCAAGAGCGTGTAATTGTTAGTAATGTAGCAGGAACAACTCGTGATGCTGTCGATACACCATATAGTAAAGATGGAAAAGATTATGTAATTATTGATACAGCTGGTATGCGTAAAAAAGGAAAAGTGTATGAAAGTACAGAAAAATATAGTGTACTTCGTGCTCTAAGAGCGATTGAACGTTCTGACGTTGTTTTAGTTGTTTTAGATGGTGAAGAAGGAATTATTGAGCAAGATAAAAAAATCGCTGGATATGCTCATGATTCAGGGCGAGCTGTTGTTATCGTTGTAAATAAATGGGATGCAGTGAAAAAAGACGAGAAAACAATGAAAGCATTTGAAGAAAATATCCGTGCTCATTTCCAATTCTTAGAATACGCACCAATTGTTTTCTTATCTGCAAAAACGAGAAAACGTACACAAACATTAATACCGGTTATCGATGAGGTAAATGAAAGTCATAGTATCCGTATTCAAACGAACGTATTAAACGATGTAATTATGGATGCGGTAGCGATGAATCCGACACCAACTCATAATGGTAGCCGTCTGAAAATTTTCTATGCAACACAAGTTGCGGTAAAACCACCGACATTTGTTGTGTTTGTAAACGATCCAGAATTATTGCACTTCTCATATGAGCGTTTCTTAAAGAATCGCTTACGTGAATCATTTGGCTTCGTAGGAACGCCGATTCACATTATCGCTAGAGCAAGAGACTAATGGAGAGGATGTGATTTTATGACAAAAATCACAGTAGTAGGAGCAGGTAGCTGGGGAACAGCGTTAGCGATGGTATTAGCTGACAATGGACATGATGTACGTATTTGGGGGAATCGCCCAGAACTTATGGATGAAATTAATACGAAACATGAGAATAGTCGATATCTCCCAGGCATTACATTGCCAAGCACAATCGTAGCCTACTCTTCTTTAGAAGAAGCATTAGTAGATGTAAATACAGTACTGCTAGTAGTACCAACGAAAGCGTACAGAGATGTATTACAAGAGATGAAAGAAATTGTTACTGAATCAATTACTTGGATTCATGCGAGCAAAGGAATTGAACCTGGTACGTCAAAACGTATTTCGGAAGTGATTGAGGAAGAAATTCCAGAGCACTTAATTAAAGATGTTGTTGTACTGTCTGGACCGAGTCATGCTGAAGAAGTCGGTTTACGACAAGCGACAACAGTTACGTCTGCAGCAAAGCGTATGGAAGCGGCTGAGGAAGTACAAGATTTATTTATGAATAGTTATTTCCGTGTATACACAAATCCAGATATCGTTGGAGTTGAACTTGGTGGTGCGTTAAAAAATATTATCGCATTAGCTGCTGGTATAACTGATGGTCTTGGATTAGGTGATAATGCAAAAGCAGCATTGATGACACGTGGTTTAACAGAGATTGCTCGTTTAGGAAGAAAGATGGGCGGGAATCCGTTAACGTTTGCTGGTCTAACTGGTATGGGAGACTTAATTGTAACTTGTACAAGTGTTCATAGCCGAAATTGGCGAGCTGGAAATATGCTTGGAAAAGGACACTCTTTAGAAGAAGTGTTAGAAAGTATGGGTATGGTTGTGGAAGGTGTAAGAACAACGAAAGCTGCTCATGAATTGGCAGAGAAAATGGAAGTTGAAATGCCGATTACAGCTGCTTTATATGACGTGCTGTTCAATGGGAATAACGTAAAAGATGCGGTAGGCTCATTGATGGGACGTGTTCGAAAACATGAAGTGGAAGCTATACCTGATTTACTGTAAAGAAAAGCGCCAGAAGTACATTTGTACTTCTGGCGCTTTTTTTATTTTTTGGGTCTTTTCACCATTTTTTCATTTTTGCATAGGATGAAGAGTAACTTGAGGAGAGGGTGAAAAGAATGGATAATAACATTTTTAATAATATTGAGAAGGAAGCGAAAGTAAATAAAGAGGATATTTTTAAATTAGCATCATCCGTGCAAAATGCGAATTTACGTGATGAAACTGTACTTCGTCAATTAATTCATCAAGTGGCTCTTATGGCGGGACGTGAAGTGCCGAAAGAGCAAGAGGATCAAATTGTAAAAGCGATTATTAATAATAATATGCCAACAGATTTTGGCTCGTTAAGCAAGATGTTTAAAAAATAAATTATGAGAAACAAAGAGTTTGTAGATTGCATATGATAGCCATGAAAGAATGGGAATAGAGCTGTTTTTGGGCATATTTGGTCAACCGAAGCGAGAGATACAATCGCTTCGGCTTTATTTTTGCCTAGATTGGTGAGAAATGCTGAAAAAACCTATTGATTAAAGTTACATATTCGCAATTTGTAGTAAAATGTTCTTTTTGTATTTGTTTAAAGATTTTAATTTGTTAAAATAGTATAAAAATAGATTAATAAAAAGGGGTGTGTATATGTCAGAAGGGCTTATGAAAATGTGGTTGGCTTTAGGGGCAATTGGATTTATGTTTTTTGCAGTAAGTTTTATTTTATTAAGTAGACATAAAATAAAGAATAAATTTTTGAAAGGGATTACAGCGTTAGTAGCCTACACCCTTATGATTGTGTCAGGAATTGTTATTTTTCTTGTTGTATTTAGTGGACCTGTACAGCAGTAAATGGAATGGTCTCGAAAATACTATATACGGAGCAAGTTATATTAGTATGAAAAGGTGATGCTAGTGAAAAAAGTCTATATTATTTTAATATTTTGTTGTATGAGCCTTTTAACAGGGTGTCTGTATCCGAAAGAAAATATAAAGCAAAATGCGGTTCCTTATGAAGATCAACTACAGGTTGTTCAAAAAGCTGTTGTGACATTTAAGGAGCAAAATGATGGGATATTGCCAATTAAGACGAGGGATATGAGTACACCTATTTATCAAAAGTATCCAATCGATTTTCAACAGATTGCCCCGCGTTACATACAAGAAGCGCCAGGGAATGCGTATGAAAGTGGAGGAGTATATCAATACGTATTAATAGACGTTGAAACAAATCCAACAGTAAAGTTAATTGATGTTAGGATGGCTGAACAAATTCAGGAACTCTCTTTAAAGCTTAGGATGTATCGTGATGAACATCAATATCCACCTTTTAAAAAAGTAATTTCAGATGGTGTATATGAATTGGATTTCAAAAAACTAGGCTATAAAGATGTACCACAAGTGACAAGTCCATATTCTGGTAAAGGACTTCCTTTTGTAATAAATGAAAAAGGAGAAGTTTTTGTTGATTATAGAATTGACTTATATGACGCTTTGAAAAAAAATGAAGGGCAGTTTACAGAGGGAGAAGATATTCGAAATATACTTTTGAAAGCTTCCCCGTTTGTACCAGCTTATTCTTTACCGTACACAGTAAAGGACGGAGAACCAATTTTTTTAAAATGATAAGTCATGAACCTTTCTTTTAGTGAATAAGTTCTAGAAGAAAGGTTTTTTATGTTATACAACTTACGATGCAAACAAAAGATATTTTTTAATAGTCATATGAAATTGGACAAAATTATATGATATATTGTCCGAACTTCTAGAATACCATTATATTATATCAGATATTATAGGCAACGTTAGAGAAGGTATTAGTTGACTATAAACGCGGAATTATTCCCAAAAATTTTGAGGGAGGGAATCACTTGGAAAAGGTAGATATTTTTAAAGATATTGCAGAACGAACAGGCGGTGATATTTATTTTGGAGTTGTAGGAGCTGTTCGAACAGGGAAATCAACATTCATTAAAAAATTTATGGAACTTGTAGTTATTCCAAATATTGAGAATGAGTCTGACCGTCAAAGAGCGCAGGATGAATTGCCTCAAAGTGCTGCTGGTCGTACAATTATGACGACGGAACCGAAGTTTGTTCCAAACCAAGCGGTTTCTATCGAAGTAGATGAAGGACTTGAAGTGAATATTCGATTAGTAGATTGTGTTGGATATACGGTTCCTGGAGCGAAGGGCTATGAAGATGAGAATGGCCCGCGCATGATTAATACCCCTTGGTATGAAGAACCTATTCCATTCCATGAAGCTGCAGAAATCGGCACGCGTAAAGTAATTCAAGAACATTCAACAATTGGTGTTGTAATTACAACAGATGGAACAATTGGTGAAATTCCAAGAAGAGATTATATAGAGGCAGAAGAACGCGTTGTAAATGAGTTGAAAGAAGTAGGAAAACCTTTCATTATGATAATTAATACGGTACAGCCGTATCATCCAGATACAGAGCAATTACGCCAAAGTTTATCAGAAGAATATGATATCCCGGTTATTGCAATGAGTGTGGAGAGTTTAAGAGAAACAGATGTATATAATGTACTTCGTGAAGCGTTATTTGAATTCCCTGTATTAGAAGTGAATGTGAACCTTCCAAGCTGGGTGATGGTGCTAAATGAAGGGCATTGGTTGCGTCAAAGTTATCAAGAAGCAGTTCAAGAAACTGTGAAGGATATAAAACGTCTTCGTGATGTGGATCGCGTTGTTTGGCAGTTTAGTCAATATGAATTTATTGATCGAGCGAGCCTAGCTGGCATTGATATGGGGCAAGGTGTGGCGGAGATTGATTTATATGCGCCAGATGAATTATATGATCAGATTTTAAAAGAAGTAGTAGGAGTAGAAATTCGAGGGAAAGATCATTTATTAAAGCTTATGCTCGATTTATCTCATGCGAAAATAGAGTACGATCAAGTGGCGGATGCACTGCGTATGGTTAAGCAAACAGGATATGGTGTAGCAGCGCCTGCATTAGCGGATATGAGCTTAGATGAGCCAGAAATTATTCGTCACGGTTCAAGGTTTGGTGTGAAGTTAAAAGCGGTAGCGCCATCTATTCATATGATTAAAGTAGATGTAGAGTCAACGTTTGAGCCGATTATAGGTACTGAAAAGCAAAGTGAAGAATTAGTTCGTTATTTAATGCAAGATTTTGAAGATGACCCGTTATCAATTTGGAATTCTGATATATTTGGACGTTCACTTAGCTCGATTGTTCGAGAAGGAATTCAGGCAAAATTATCTTTAATGCCAGAAAATGCTAGATATAAATTAAAAGAAACGCTAGAAAGAATTATTAATGAAGGATCTGGCGGATTAATTGCGATTATACTATAATAAAAAATCCCTCTCATTGTAGAGGGATTTTTTATTTTTTTGATTGTAAAATAGAAAAATAAACAGTCATTATCTAATACATTGTTGTAAATTGTCAAGTTTCATCAGATTTTCACATTTTCAGAGTAACAATTTCCTTAAAAATATTGAATTATAAAGGAGAATCGTATAATATAGGCGTTGATAATGATTTATCTACATCTTTGTAGTATAGAATTTGCAAAAATTGCCTACAAATGAAAGTAAGACTCATTTTATGATCATTATACAGTCTTATCTTTGGGAGGAGGTGAATGGCATGAACAAGACAGATTTAATCAATGCTGTTGCAGAAGCAAGTTCCCTTTCTAAAAAGGACGCAACAAAAGCAGTAGACGCTGTTTTTGATTCTATCTTAGAAGCTTTAAAACAAGGTGATAAAGTACAACTGATCGGATTCGGTAACTTCGAAGTTCGTGAGCGTGCGGCTCGTAAAGGTCGTAACCCACAAACAGGTGAGGAGATTGAAATCGCTGCAAGTAAAGTACCTGCATTCAAACCTGGTAAAGCGTTAAAAGATGCGGTTAAATAATCCTTACATATTAACAGGGAAGAAGAGTTTCCTTTTTGGGAACTCTTCTTTTTGCTTTTAAAAACATAAATATGCTAGAATGTGTTCGTATCACTTTTAGGTTTTCGGGAGGGCTAGCGGATGGCAAAAGTTAATTTAGAACAAATTGAACATGCAGTACGCCTTATTTTAGAGGCGATTGGGGATGACCCAAATCGTGAGGGAGTACTTGATACACCAAAGCGTGTTGCAAAAATGTACGCAGAAGTGTTCTCAGGTATGCATGAAGATCCGAAAGAGCATTTGCATAAAGTATTCGGAGAAGATCACGAAGAGCTTGTACTAGTAAAAGATATACCATTTTATTCGATGTGTGAGCATCATTTAGTTCCATTCTATGGAGTTGCTCACGTTGCATATATTCCGCAAGGTGGAAAGGTGACAGGGTTAAGTAAATTAGCTCGTACTGTAGATACAATTGCACGTCGTCCACAACTGCAAGAACGTATTACATCAACAGTAGCGAACTCTATTATGGAAGTACTAGAGCCTCATGGTGTAATGGTAGTAGTAGAAGCAGAACATATGTGTATGACGATGCGTGGTGTGAAAAAACCAGGTGCGAAAACAGTAACGACAGCAGTACGTGGTGTGCTTGAAAATGATGCTGCAGCACGCAGTGAAATTTTATCGTTTATTAAAACGAAGTAAAGAAAAGCGGGAAACTGCTTTTCTTTTTTTTTTTAGTAAATAAATGATATAGTTTTAACTAGACAGAGTGAGATTAGAAAGATTGCTTACATGAATGGTAGGTGTAGCCAAGTTTTGGTTATAGAAAATAGAGTGTATGTGTTATAATAAGTTTTATGAATTAGAAAACAAGGGTGATTTTTTGTGTGTGACATCTACGGAGGGTATGCGGGTATAAAAGAAAAATTGATGGAGAAATTACGCCATCCTTATTTTATAAACTATATTGAAGAACCATTTATTGATGAAGAAAAGATAGCATTGTTATATGGTGCTTTAAAGAGTGCAAACTTACATATAGAACAAATTGAGCATTACGTAGTAACAATTATGCTTGTACAAATTGCGCTTGATACACATGAAAGGGTATCAAATAAAGTAGGCGAGGAAGAAATTGAATCGCATAAATGTCGTCAATTAACAGTACTTGCAGGCGATTACTATAGTGGACTATATTATTATTTATTGTCTATGAACCGTGATATTGTTTTAATTCGTGCACTTGCTGAAGGAATTAAAGAGATAAATGAACACAAAATTATGTTATACCAAAAAGCGCATGAAACGATGAATGACATAATGAAAAGCATAGTAACGATTGAGTCTGCACTCCTTCAAAAAACATGTGATCATTTTCATTTATCACATTGGAAGCCATTTATCACATACGTATTAGGTGGAAATCGCCTTCAAAAAGAAATTCAATTGTATGCTGATAAACAACATTCACCTGTTTTTCAAGCTATGCAAGATGCTTTAGGGGATAAAGCAGAAGTAGTGATTAATGGTTGGCTGAAGGACTTGAGAAAGAAAGAAAAACAATTTTTAGAAAATCACACAGATATAAATAAAATAAATTCTGTGTTAAGGAATAAATAGAAGACATAAGCAATTTTACATTGGAAGAAGGTACGAGCATGCAACAATCAAAAGAAGAAAGAGTACATGACGTATTTGAAAAGATTTCTGATAAATACGATGTGATGAATTCTGTAATTAGTTTTCAAAGACATAAAGCGTGGCGTAAAGAAACGATGCGAATTATGGATGTACAACCAGGCAGTCAAGCGCTTGATGTATGCTGTGGAACCGCGGATTGGACAATTGCGCTAGCTGGAGCCGTAGGTGAACAAGGAAAGGTTGTTGGCTTAGACTTCAGTGAAAATATGTTATCTGTCGGTAAGCAAAAGGTAGAGGCGTTACAATTAAAACAAGTAGAACTTCTACATGGGAATGCAATGGAACTTCCGTTTGAAGATAATACGTTTGATTATGTGACGATTGGGTTTGGTTTACGTAACGTGCCGGATTATATGCACGTATTAAAAGAAATGACGCGTGTAGTAAAACCAGGTGGAAAAGTAATCTGTTTAGAAACATCTCAACCAACAATGATTGGTTTTCGACAAGGGTATATTTTATACTTTAAATATATCATGCCGTTATTTGGAAAGATGTTTGCGAAAAGTTATAAAGAATATTCATGGCTTCAAGAATCTGCTAGTACGTTCCCAGGAATGAAAGAATTGGCTCAAATGTTTGAGCAAGCTGGACTTGAACGTGTGCAAGTGAAACCATTTACTTTTGGGGTAGCAGCGATGCATTTAGGTATTAAACCAGAATCAAAATAGAAAAAAGAAGTTTTAGGTTAAGGTGAACAATATGAAGTTACAACTTATGTACTCTTTTTTACGATCGGATATTAATGTGATAGAAAAAGAATTAAAAAAGACAGTCGCTTCTGAACAGCCATTAGTAGAAGAGGCAGCATTACAGCTTATTGAAGCTGGTGGGAAACGAATTCGTCCTGTATTTGTGTTGCTTGCAGGGAAATTTGGAGATTATAAGTTAGATGCGATTAAGCATGTTGCTGTTGCGTTAGAACTTATTCATATGGCTTCTCTTGTTCACGATGATGTTATTGATGCTGCATTTTTACGACGCGGCAGTGCGACTGTGAATGCGAAATGGGGAGATCGTATTGCGATGTATACAGGGGACTATCTGTTCGCTAAGTCTCTTGAATGTATAACAAATATCGAAATTCCAGAGGCGCATCAAGCGTTATCACATACTATTTTAGAAGTCTGTAAAGGTGAAATTGAACAAATTAAAGATAAATACAATTATGACCAAAATTTAAGAACGTATTTAAGAAGAATAAAGCGAAAAACAGCATTATTAATTGCCGCGAGTTGTCAATTGGGAGCGATTGCTGCTGGTGCTAATCGTGATACGGTAAATCGTCTATTTTGGTATGGGTATTTTGTAGGGATGTCTTATCAAATTATTGATGACATTTTAGACTTCGTTTCCACAGAAGAGAAACTTGGAAAACCTGCTGGCGGAGATTTACTACAAGGGAATATTACACTTCCTGCTTTATATGCGATGGAAGATCCAGTACTTCGTCAGAAAATCACATCTGTACATGAAAATTCAACAGCAAGTGAAATGCAAGAAATTATTGATGCTGTAAAAAATAGTACAGCAATTGATCAAGCATTTGCGTTTAGTGAACGTTATTTACATAAAGCTTTAGAAATAATAAAACCACTTCCACGTGGAAAAGCAAAGTACGCATTACAAAATGTTGCAAAGTATATTGGAAAACGAAAATTTTAATGTTTATTCTAAAAAATAAAATAATCTCTCTATTTCAAAACTATTGCACAATTGTGATAAGGGTGATAATATGTGTGTGGGGATATACAATTACATACATAATTCAGAAGTGGAGAGATTTTTTATGGAAAAAACATTTCTAATGGTAAAACCAGACGGTGTACAACGTGCCTTCATTGGGGAAATTGTAGCTCGTTTTGAGAAAAAAGGCTTTCAATTAGTTGGTGCAAAATTAATGCAAGTCACTCCGGAAATTGCTGGACAACACTACGCTGAGCATAAGGAAAAACCTTTCTTTGGTGAGTTAGTAGAGTTTATTACATCTGGACCTGTATTCGCAATGGTATGGCAAGGTGAAGGTGTAGTAGATACAGCGCGTAACATGATGGGGAAAACAAGACCACATGAAGCAGCTCCTGGAACAATTCGTGGAGATTTCGGTGTAACTGTTGCGAAAAACATTATCCATGGTTCTGATTCTTTAGAAAGCGCAGAGCGCGAGATTGCTATTTTCTTTAAAGAAGAAGAATTAGTTGACTACTCAAAATTAATGAATGAATGGATTTACTAATTATTTTGAAATAATTTGTAAACGCTTTAATCACTGTGATAATAGTAAAAAGTGCAAGGAGAATAGGGGTATTCTTCTTGCACTTTTTTTATTTTCAGTTAGTTACGAAGTTTGAGCTGTTATGATATGTTGATATTTAAATTAGGCCTATCGGAAATATAGAATAAGAAAATGGTCGATTTATGATATAATTTCTTTAATATTTTTAGAATGATAAAAGTTAATATAGTGAGATAAATACATATACGAAAAGAGGAATAATGTATGCGATATATTACAGCTGGTGAATCTCATGGTCCACAACTTACAACGATTATAGAAGGTGTTCCGGCAGGATTGTCTTTAGTAGCAGATGATATAAACGAAGAGTTAGCTAGAAGGCAAAAGGGATATGGGCGCGGTAGACGCATGCAAATTGAAACGGATCAAGTGCAAATTTTAAGTGGTGTTAGACATGGAGAAACATTAGGTTCCCCTATTGCACTTGTTGTTGAAAATCGTGATTTTGCACACTGGACAAAAATTATGGGGGCGGAGCCTTTAACTGAGCAAGAAGAAAAAGAGATGAAAAGGAAAGTGACAAAACCAAGGCCTGGGCATGCTGATTTAAATGGTGCGATTAAATATGGTCATAGAGATATGAGGAATGTACTGGAACGCTCGTCAGCGCGCGAAACGACGGTACGTGTTGCTGCTGGTGCGGTTGCTAAAAAGGTGTTAGCAGAACTTGGTATTAAAGTGGCGGGCCATGTAATTGAAATTGGCGGTGTACAAGCTAAGGAGATTACGTATAGTTCAATTGAAGAATTAAAGAGTATTACAGAAGCATCTTCTGTACGCTGCTTAGATGAAGAAGCTGGTAACCAAATGATGAAAGCGATTGATGATGCGAAAGCAAATGGTGATTCAATTGGTGGAATCGTTGAAGTAATTGTGGAAGGGATGCCAATTGGAGTAGGTAGCTACGTGCATTATGATCGAAAACTGGATGCGAAATTAGCAGCTGCAATTATGAGTATTAATGCTTTTAAAGGTGTCGAGATTGGAATTGGTTTTGAAGCAGCGCATAGACCAGGAAGTGAAGTTCATGATGAAATTCTGTGGGATGAGGAGCATGGATATACACGAAGAACAAATAATGCAGGTGGACTAGAAGGCGGTATGACGACTGGAATGCCAATTGTTGTGCGCGGTGTGATGAAACCGATACCTACACTTTATAAACCTCTTCAAAGTGTAGATATTGATACGAAAGAGCCTTTTACAGCGAGTATTGAACGTTCAGATAGTTGTGCAGTGCCAGCAGCTAGTGTCGTTGCAGAAGCGGTTGTGGCTTGGGAATTAGCGACAGCTTTAATAGAACAATTCGGATTAGATCGTATGGAACTAATTCGTGAAAATATTGAGAAACATAATGAATATGCGAGGGGATTTTAATGGGAAACATACATATTCAAACGAAATCAAAAGAATATGATGTACATGTTGGTAAAGAAGCGTTGTCAAACTTAACAATGATCGTTCAAAATATGCAGCCAGCGGTATCTAACGTAATGATCATTTCAGATGAAGCTGTTGCATCACTACATTTACAGACAGTTATCGATGCATTACAAGTAGAGCAGCACGTGTTTTCGTTTGTTGTACCAAGTGGCGAAAAAGAGAAGTCTTTCGAAAATTTCTATGCGGCTCATACGTCAGCTCTTGAAAATAAATTAGATAGAAATTCTTTAATTCTTGCACTTGGAGGCGGAATGATTGGAGATTTAGCTGGTTTTGTTGCTGCATCGTTTATGCGTGGTATTCGCTTTGTGCAGGTTCCGACAACTTTATTAGCGCACGATAGCGCAGTGGGTGGGAAAGTAGCGATTAACCATCCGTTAGGTAAAAATATGATTGGTGCATTCCATCAGCCAGAAGCAGTTGTATATCATACACCGTTTTTACAGTCTCTTCCTGAAAAAGAGTGGCGTTCAGGTTATGCAGAGGTGATAAAGCATGCTCTTATCGGTGATGTGGAGCTATACCATTGGTTAAAAGAAGAAGTGCAAACATTAGCGGATCTTCATGATGAGAAGTTAATCCATATATTAACGAAGGCGATTCCTGTAAAGGCAAATGTTGTGTCACAAGATGAAACAGAGAAGGGTATACGTGCTCATTTGAACTTTGGACATACGTTAGGACATGCTCTTGAAAAAGAGCTAGGGTATGGAAATATTACTCACGGTGACGGTGTAGCGGTTGGAATGTTATTCGCCATATTTTTAAGTGAGCAAGTGTACAAGGTTGATCTTGCTTATGAAGATATGAAGCAGTGGTTCTTGAAATACGGCTATCCAAAAATGCCAAGAGATTTGAATGTAGAGCGCCTCGTTCAATTGATGAAACAAGATAAGAAAGCAAATGCAGGAGCAATTCATATGGTGCTTATGCAGGAATATGGGGTAGTGAATGTCGTATCTATTTCAGATGAGACTGTTCATATTGCGTTAGAGGCATTTCAAAAAGATATGGTTTAAAATGATAGCGAAGTGCTGTGAAGTGCTCATTTAGAGGTATTCTCGTAATAGTGACGGTTATGACAAAAGATTACAGTAAGGGGCTATAACCGTATTGTAATCAAATTGAATGAAATGACTGGGGGAAGAAAAATGAGAGTGAAAGAGCAATTGTTAACTTTGAGAGCGTATGTGCCTGGGAAAAACATTGAAGAAGTAAAAAGGGAATATGGTTTATCAAAAATTGTGAAATTAGCATCCAACGAAAATCCATTCGGTTGTTCAGCACGTGTGACAGAAGCATTAACTTCTTTAGCGAGCCAATATGCCCTTTATCCAGATGGATATGCCTTTGAACTTCGGACAAAAGTAGCGGAACATTTAGGTGTAAAAGCAGAACAACTACTATTTGGTAGTGGATTAGATGAAGTCATTCAAATGATTAGCCGAGCGTTACTACATGAAGGAACAAACGTTGTAATGGCGAATCCTACGTTTTCACAATATCATCACCATGCTGTTATTGAAGGAGCAGAAGTTCGTGAAGTATCACTTAAAGATGGTATTCACGATTTAGATGCAATGCTAGAGCAAGTAGATGAGAAAACGAAAATTGTATGGATTTGTAATCCGAATAATCCAACAGGTACATATGTTGAGAAACAAAAATTACTTTCACTTTTAGAATCAGTTCCTAAGTCGGCTCTCGTTATTATGGACGAAGCATATTATGAATACGCGGAAGCAGAAGATTATCCGCAAACATTACCACTTCTTGAAAAGTATGAAAATCTTATGGTTTTACGCACGTTTTCAAAAGCATATGGTTTAGCTGCTTTTCGTATCGGATATGCGATTGGGGATGCGAAGTTAATCGGACAGCTAGAAGTAGCTAGGTTACCATTCAATACATCAACTGTAGCCCAATCTGTAGCACTCGCTGCATTAGAAGATCAAGCATTTTTACAAGATTGTGTGCAAAAGAATGCTGAAGGTTTAAATCAGTATTATGCATTTTGTAAAGAATATAACGTATTCTATTATCCATCTCAAACAAATTTCATTTTCTTAAAACTTGGTATACCGGGTAATGAAGCTTTCGAACGATTAATGAAAAAAGGATATATCGTTCGTTCTGGTGCTGCATTTGGTATCGATGATGGTATTCGTATTACTGTCGGTTTGAAGGAAGAAAATGATGAAATTATAGAGTTGCTGAAAGAGCTTGTAAATGAGCAAGTACAGAAAGAAGAAACATATTCTTAAGAGATTGTGAAGGCTCCTAGTATAGGAGCCTTTTTTATCGCATTAAAAATAAAGGTTGAAGACTGCTAATTAAGTTGTTCTGTAAACCATAGTTTGTATGGCTCGATAATTAGTGAGAGAAGTTATTTGCACGGTCATAAAAGAAAGCGGTACAATAGAAGATGAGGATAAGGTATCGGTGTCATATTCGAACCGTTTGAACAATTACCTACTCTGTAAGAAGAAGTATAAGAAGATGCATGCTCATTCTAAAGGTTGCGTTCTAACAGTGAGTTGCTTATGATAAAGTGAAACTTTAATCAGTGGGGGGATGTTTATCCCCCGCTGATTATTAGTTGAACCAATCGGGCTTTTACGGGCAGTTGATCCCAAAACTAACTTCTTTGCCTTAGCTGAATTTTGAGGTGGGGGTCTTACTGCCCGTTAATAGCGGGGTAAATGAACAGAAGAGAATATTTTTTAGAATTAAAGGAGACGTTTATGCAAAAGTTTGAACAAGCTGTTTCATATATTGAAAATGGTGAAGCGGAAAAAGGATTACAATTATTAAAAGAACAATTAAAAATTGCGAATGATGAAGAGAAGTATGATATCGCTCGTTACTATCATACGCTTGGATTTACAGATGAGGCATTAGCAATTACTGAAGACTTACGTTTACTGTATCCAGAAGAAAGTGAATTCACTGTATTTTTAGCAGAATTATATATTGATCTAGATAAAGAAGATGAAGCGATTGAAGTGCTTCATGATATTCCAGAAAATGACGATTTATATGTTCAATCGTTATTACTTGTTGCAGATTTATTCCAAATGCAAGGTTTTGATGATGTAGCAGAGCAAAAACTATTAAAGGCGAAAGAAATGATGCCTGATGAACCTGTTATTACGTTTGGGTTAGCAGAATTATATAGTAGTAAAGGTGAAGAACAAAAGGCAATTACTTATTATGAATCGCTATTAGCGGAACATAAAGTAATGGGTGGTGTTGTGATTGCACTTCGCCTCGCAGAAACGTTAAGCGCGATCGGAAACTGGGAAGAAGCGATTTCTTATTATGAAGCAGGCCTAGAGGAACAAAAAGATATTCACTCATTATTTGGATATGCCTTTACATTATACCAAGGTGAAGAATATCAGAGAGCAATTGGTGCTTGGCAAGAACTAAAAGAATTAGACCCTGAGTACGCATCACTGTACATGTATTTAGCGAAAAGCTATGAAAAAGAAGGAATGCTTCAAGAAAGCTATGAAACGCTTCATGAAGGAATTAAAGTAGATGAGCTTTCAGTTCCATTTTATGTAGAGTTAGCGAACATTGCGGCGAAATTAGGAAAAATAGTAGAAGCAGAGGAAGTTCTTCAAAAAGCGCTTGAGTTAGATCCAGGGCATTTAGGTGCAACATTAAAATATGCATATATCTTAAAAGAACAAGAAAAGTACGAAGAGTTAATTGCAATTGTAGAGCGTGCTATTGATAGTGGAGAACCAGATACACAACTACTTTGGGATCTTGCGTATGCAAAAAAACAATTAGAAATGTATTCGGATGCATTAAAACACTATGAAAGTGCATATACTTCTTTTAAGAATCATCCAGACTTCTTAGAAGAGTACGGTTATTTCTTATTGGAAGAAGGAAAACGAAAAGAGGCGAAAGAAGTATTTACCCAGTTATTACAACTAGACCCGACACAAATTCATATTGAAGAGTTGTTATATAATTTAGAGGATTTTTCATAAGTTGGAAGGAAACTGAATGCCGCTTCTTGAATCTAAAAAGAAAAGAGAAAGACAGAGGAGGGACTTAATTGCTATGAATACCCCTGTTTCTGTAAACGAGAAGAAGGATTTTGTAAAATGGTTTTTGAATAATTACCAACTGAAACAGCGTGAATGTGTATGGATTCTGAATTATTTAATGAGTCACGACCAATTGATGCATAAAGTCCACTTCGTAGAGCATGCAAAATATTGTCCGCGTGGCTTAGTAATGTCAGCGAATTGTGTGAAAGACACACCGTTTCACTTTTTTAAACAAAATGTTATGACAACAGATGCTGAAAAATCGTTTCATGATATTCGTTTAAATCGAGATGAGGATATTTATATTCAACTCAACTTTAAATCATCGTTTCAAAATGCGAATTATGTAGCTGTATTAGAAGAAAATCCATATCTACCAAAGCATATTGAAGTAAATGAAAAAGATCGTTTACTTGCAGAAAGGTTTTTGGAAGAAAGTGTATTTTCGTTTAGGAGAGAACGCCTTTTGAAACAAATTGATGAAGCGTTAGATAAGCAAGATAAGGAAGCGTTTCATAGATTAACGGCAGAGTTAAAGACTTTATAGAATTTATTTGGATTAATTAATTTTTACAAATTTCAGACTTTTATTAAGAAAAACTACCTATATTAGGTAGTTTTTCTTTTTTTACCTCTTTTAGTGTGGTTTAATATATATAAAGTGAAAGTTCTGTCATTTGTAAGTGAAGGAGGGAAGGGATTTGAAGTGGATTGTAAAAGATGTAGAACAGTTTGAGCAAGCAAGAGAGTATGTTGATACAGGAGTAATACCGCTGTTATCAATTTCAGCAGCAAAAGAAATGAAAATGATTGTAGAACAAGGTGAATTTATCGAATTATTGAGCACGGAATTGGAAAGAGAGTATAAAGGAAGAGTGCTTTTACTGCCTGCGTTTACGTATTTGGTAGAAAGTCAAAAGAATGAAAAAGGTCGTTTGCAAGAATGGACAAATCATTTACGAAGTGAAGGTTTTAAGCATATTGCTTATGTTACAAGTGATTTTTCATGGAAAGAGGATATGCAAGAGTTACAGGGAGATTTATTTTGGTTTCCTTCATTAGCGTTAGAACAATTTAGTGATCAAGCAAAAAGAGAAGTTATTCATGCGCATATAAAAAATATAATGGTGATGTTGGAAGAGAAATGGGGAAACTCGCAATAAACAGAAAGTTCTTATTATTATGAGTAGTATGATATTGACCTGTGCATGAGCGTATTATATCATGATAGTGTCCTAGTTTTTATTTTTTATATAATTTATCACGAGGGGACAATTTCTGATAGAGGGGGGAAATTTTCGTGAGCGACAAAGAACATCGCGTGTCAAGAAGACAATTTTTAAATTACACACTCACAGGGGTAGGAGGCTTTATGGCTGCCGGTATTTTAATGCCGATGACGCGATTTGCGCTTGATCCGGTGTTAAGAAAAGAAGCGGGAACAGATATGGTTGCTGTTGCGCAAGTAAAGGATATTACAACAGAGCCGAAGCGTTTCGATTTTAAAGTGAAGCAGGTTGATGGTTGGTACAAGTCTGAAGAACCAAAATCGGCTTGGGTTCATAAAGATGAAAGCGGAGACATTGTTGCGTTCTCTCCAGTATGTAAACATTTAGGATGTACAGTTAACTGGAATTCGGACAAAGCACATCCGAATCAATTCTTTTGCCCATGTCACGGGGGGCGTTATACAAAAGATGGGATTAACATTAAAGGTACGCCACCCCTTGCTCCGCTTGATGTGTACGAGTCTAAAGTGAAAGATGGAACGCTGTATCTAGGAAAAGCGAAGCCAAGAGGGGGTGCAAAGTAGATGTTAAATAAAATTTATGATTGGGTGGATGAAAGATTGGATATTACACCAATATGGCGTGATATCGCTGATCATGAAGTACCTGAACATGTAAACCCGGCACATCACTTTTCTGCATTCGTCTATTGCTTTGGAGGACTTACCTTTTTCGTTACTGTAATTCAAATTTTATCTGGAATGTTTTTGACGATGTATTATGTGCCTGATATTAAAAATGCTTGGGAATCAGTTTACTATTTACAAAATGAAGTTGCTTATGGGCAAATTGTTCGTGGTATGCACCACTGGGGTGCTAGTCTCGTAATTGTAATGATGTTTTTACATACACTCAGAGTTTTCTTCCAAGGTGCGTATAAAAAGCCCCGTGAGTTAAACTGGATTGTTGGTGTTCTTATTTTCTTTGTTATGTTAGGTCTTGGTTTTACCGGATATTTATTGCCGTGGGATATGAAAGCTTTATTTGCTACAAAAGTAGGGATTCAAATTGCAGAGCAAACACCGCTCATTGGTCCTTATATTAAAACATTACTCGCTGGTCATTCCGAAATTGTTGGCGCTCAAACATTAACTCGCTTCTTTGCTATTCACGTCTTCTTCTTACCAGCAGCACTTCTAGGTTTAATGGCCTTCCACTTCATCATGATTCGCAAACAAGGTATTTCCGGTCCACTATAAGAGATTGCTAAATTAAAGGGGAAAGAACTAAAGGAGGGAGATTATGCATCGCGGCAAAGGGATGAAGTTTGTAGGAGATTCTCGGGTACCAGTAGCTCGGAAACCAAATATTCCAAAAGACTATTCTGAATACCCAGGGAAAACAGAAGCATTTTGGCCGAACTTCTTGTTAAAAGAATGGATGGTTGGTGCAGTTTTTTTAATCGGTTATTTATGTTTAACAGTGGCGCATCCGTCGCCGCTTGAGAGAATGGCGGACCCAACTGATGCTGGATATATACCACTTCCAGATTGGTATTTCTTATTCTTGTATCAGTTATTAAAGTATTCTTATGCTTCCGGTTCATTTACTGTAATTGGAGCATTTATTATGCCAGGGATTGCGTTTGGAGCATTACTGTTAGCTCCATTTCTTGATCGAGGTCCAGAAAGACGTCCATTGAAGCGTCCTGTGGCAACTGGATTTATGCTTTTAGCAATTGCATCGATTATTTTTTTAACTTGGGAATCTGTAGCACACCACGACTGGGAAGCTGCAAAAAAACAAGGAGCAATTGTAAAAACAGCGCCAGTTGATAAAAATGATGATGGCTATAAATTAATGCAAAAAAATACTTGTTTAACATGTCATGGTGAC
Organism: Bacillus sp. SRB3LM; assembly: GCF_015712745.1. Taxonomy (NCBI): domain Bacteria; kingdom Bacillati; phylum Bacillota; class Bacilli; order Caryophanales; family Bacillaceae; genus Bacillus; species Bacillus sp. SRB3LM. The sequence continues at coordinate 374,902 of NZ_VWVQ01000007.1, read as the reverse complement.
AATTTACAGGGCGGGGCAGCAGCACCGGCACTGCAAAACTTAACTTTAAAGCCAGAAGAAATTGCTAAAATTGCGAAAGAGGGAAAAGGTTCAATGCCTAAAGGTGTATTTAAAGGTACGGATGAGGAACTGAAGAAGCTTTCGGAATTCATTGCAAAGTATAATAAAAAATAATAAAAAGCTGACTACAAAATTTGTAGTCAGCTTTTCTATTTAGTTGGATGAAGTTTGTTATAATAGAGTAGGATTTAATGAATGAATTACTTTGCTTGAAAGGTGTTGGACATACGGATTGGTGTACTTGTATGCAATGTTAAGACAACGCTCGGTATTATTATTTTTATTAATTGTTAACATATTAGGTACAATTTACGGATTTATATGGTACGGAAATCAATTGAAAGAAACGTCACCTATATTTTGGCCGTTTGTACCAGATAGTCCTATGGCGAGTCTCTTTTTTGTCTTTGTTTTAATTGCTTTTTTGGCAAAGAGAAACTGGGGATTAATAGAAGCGTTAGCGATTGTAACTTTAATAAAATATGGTATTTGGGCTGTTGTTGTAAACGGGATTATGATTTACGTAAAAGGGCCTATTGGCCTTATGGGCTACATGTTAATGCTTTCGCACTTTGCGATGGCAGTACAAGGATTTTTATATGCCCCATTTTATCGTATAAAAAAATGGCATTTTATAGTAGCAGCTGTGTGGACGTTGCATAACGATGCAATTGATTATTTATTTTGGCAAATGCCGCGATATGGAATTATGCATTTGTTTGTAGAGGAAATTGGTTATTTTACGTTTTGGTTAAGCATTGCTGTATTATGTATTACATATTATTGTTGTTTAAGTGAGCAAAGGAAACAATTTTCTTTATGATGGTTAGAACATTTTAGGGGGGAGAACATGGAGAAAAATAAGAGTGGTACAAAAATATTGGATCGATTGATTACTTTAGTTGTTTCATATAGCATAGCATTTTCTATTTTTGCACTCTCAACAATGGCAGTTGTATATGGAAAATGGCTGTATTATTTTGAAATTGATTTTTTAAATATTCCTGATTTAGCGGATATGACGAAGGATGAAATTAAAAGAAATTACGATGTGCTTATTACATATTTATCCCCGTTTTATGACGGAGCATTACATTTGCCAACATTAGGTATGTCTACAAATGGCCGTATTCATTTTGTAGATGTTAAAAATATTTTAGTAAACATTCAATATGTGATGTATGCGACAATTATGATTGCAGTGATAGGCGGAATTTATTTATTAAAAAAGAAAAATGAAAAGTTTTTACTGCACGGATCGATTTTAACAATCATTTTTCCGATAGCGCTTATGTTACCAATTGCTATTAATTTTGAAAAGAGTTTTGTATTATTCCATAAGCTTTTATTTAGTAATGATTATTGGGTTTTTGATCCTGAAAAGGATCCAATTATATTAATGTTACCAGAAGAGTTCTTTATGCATGCTGCGTGTGCTATTTTATTATTCATTTTAGGTGGTAGTATACTTTGTTACAGTTTATATAGATATTTCGTAAAAAAGAAAAGGATGTCACAGAAAAAATTCTCTGCTTAAAGAGAATTTTTTTCTTTGTAAAATGATAATATATTTTTCGGTCTAGTTCTGTTCTATTCTTGTCCAAATTAACATATTTTGTACTAGTAGTTATAGGGGGGACCGGGATGAAGAGAACATTAATTGGATTGATAGCATTTCTAATTATAATGTTTCCGTTACGTATATATGCTGAAGAGTGGAATGAGCTAACAGGGTTGTTAGACGATTCTTTACAGTTAGTGAAGCGTAATGAAGATGAAAAAGCGGTACAAGTATTACAACATTTCTCGGAGCAGTTTTTAATAAAGGGGAATGAAAAGAAGCAGGAAGTAACACCAGATCAAGTTAGAGTTATTTCTTTAGCTTACGATAAGGCGCAACAATCGCTCTCTGAAGAAGGTTTAGGTAAGCAAGCTAAAATTGATAATGTGCTGGCATTACAACTTGCTGTTGATGCACAAGTATCGAAATATCAACCACTTTGGATGGAAAGAGAAAGGAAAGTAATGGATGCCTTTTCTCAAATGGAAAAAGCGATGGAAAAAGAAGATGCTGGGCAGTTTCAACAAACGTTAAATACGTTTTTAAATGAATTCAATATTATTTATCCAAGCTTAATGATTGCTTTGCCAGAAAACGAGGTTCAGCGTGTAAATGTTCATTTATCTTATTTAGATGAATTTCGTAACGTTATGTTAAAAACGAAAGGCGGCCAAATGCAATTAGGGATTATTAAAGGGGATTTGCAAAAGATATTTCACACAGTAAAAAAAGATGAAATTGCACCCTCTCTCATTTGGTTTATGACAATTACTGGGGGACTTATTTTATTCACATTAACTTATGTTGGATGGAGAAAGTATAAAGGAGAGAGAGAAAAAAGAAAAAGTAATGTACATTCTAAAAATAGATAATGCAATAAATAAAGATATGGATTGTAAGGTTTATTCATTGACAATAGTGGCAGAAGAAAATAGAATGAGAAGTACTATAATTAAAACTTCAATGGAGGTTCATGATGTTTTATTTAATTTACTTCGCGATCATAATGATCATACCGTTGTATGCACAGTCAAGAGTACGTAGTGCCTATAGCAAGTATTCACAAGTTTATTCAACATCAGGTATGACAGGAGCGGAAGTGGCTCGAAAAATTTTAGATGAAAATGGATTATACAACGTAGCTGTAGAAGAAACACCAGGTCATTTATCAGACCATTATGATCCAACCGCTAAGACGGTTCGATTATCAACAGATAACTATTATGGACATTCAGTTGCTGGTACAGCAGTTGCAGCACACGAAGTAGGACACGCAATTCAAGATGCAAAAGATTATAAATTTATGCGCGTTCGTCATTCGTTAGTGCCAGTTGCAAACTTTGGTTCGAATATGTCTTGGATTTTCGTTCTAATCGGTATATTTGCACAAATGTCTGGTTTGTTGTTATTAGGTATCATTTTAATGGCAGCAGGTGTTGTGTTCCAGCTCGTTACATTGCCAGTTGAGTTTGATGCGTCAAAGCGCGCAATGCAACAAATTGAAGCGCTAGGTATTGTATCAACAGATGAATATGGGCAAGCTCGTAAAGTATTAAATGCGGCAGCATTAACATATGTAGCAGCTGCAGCTGTAGCGGTATTTGAATTATTACGTCTCGTATTAATGTATACTGGTATGCAGCGTAGCGACGACTAAAGACTATCAATTTTGATAGTCTTTTTTTGTTGTATGGATTGAATTATATAATGTATTGCAAATAGAAATAATAGAAGTAATGCGGAAAGGCGGTGGGGGGAAATGAAATATCCAGACCATTTAGTAAAACAAGTGCAAGAGCGCAGTGCTCCTTATCAACTAGAAGGTTTTTTAAGTGGACAAGGTCCTGAAAATCCCAAATTTATGTTATTAGGAGAAGCGCCTGGTGAAACAGAAATTCATAATGGGATTCCGTTTAGCGGGAGGGCGGGGAAACAATTAATGGATTTTTTAGAGCGTATTGATGTTACAAGGGAAGAAGTATATATTACGAGCGCTGTTCGGAGTAGACCTTATAAATGGCGAGAGAAAAAAGAACGAAATGGTGAAGTCATGCAAAAAAAATATAATAGAACGCCAAATCAGGGAGAAATAGTTGCCCATGCGCCTTTGTTAGATTATGAATTAGAGAAAATAAATCCGAAGCTTATCGTCACGCTTGGAAATATCGGTCTTCAACGTTTAACAGGAAAAAATAAAAAAATCACAGATGTACACGGGCAATTATTAAAACAGCCCATTCAAAAATTAAAGGATATGCAAAGTGCAGAGTTTACATGGTCAGAGAAAGAATACGAAGTTTTTCCGACTTTTCATCCAGCTTCCATTTTTTATAATCGGGGTTTATTGGAGCTTATTTATGAGGATTTAGAGAAGCTTAAAAGACTTGTAATAAAAAACTAGAAAAGCTAAGGCGCTTTTCTAGTTACATTTAATTATGTAAAGGGTTTTTATTTTCATCTAACGTAAATCCTTCACCAACTACATCATGTACATCACTTACAGCGACAAAAGCATGAGGATCTACAGAAGTAATGATATTTTTTAATTTCACGATTTCATTTTTAGCAACAACGCAATACAATACGTTACGTTCCACTTTTGTATACGATCCAACAGCTTTTAAAAAGGTTGCTCCGCGCTCCATTTCAGATAAAATTTTGGCAGCAATTTCATCGTTTTTCTCTGAAATAATAGTCGCTCCTTTGGCAGCATAAGCTCCTTCTTGCATAAAATCAATGACTTTAGCCCCGATAAAAACAGCAACTAGCGTATACATGCCCTCGCGGTATGATAAATAGGTAAGAATAGAGACGACGATAACGACAGCATCAAACATAAACATTGTTTTCCCCATACTCCAGCCAACATATTTGTGAGCTAGTCGTGCGATAATATCTACACCGCCAGTAGTCCCGCCATATTTAAATATTATTCCAAGGCCGATACCGATAAATGCCCCGGCGAATAAAGCTGCGAGTGTCATATCATTTTGCAAGTTTAAATGTAAGTTGAGTACTTCGTAACGCTGGAAAATCCATAGAAATAAAGATACGCTAAAGGTGCCAATTAATGTATATAAAAATGTCGCTCTGCCAAGTAACCTCCAACCAATAAAAAATATAGGGATATTTAAAATTAAGTTTGAGTAGGAAGGATCAAACTTAAATAAAAAATACAATAATAGTGTAATACCAGTAAAGCCACCCTCTGCAAGGTGATTTTCAATATTGATATTGACAATACCGAAAGAAAATATAGCGGAACCAATTAAAATAAAAATAATATTTCGCATCTTCAATTTTGATGTCATATAGAAATCCCCCTAATTATGTAATGATTGCATTGCTCCGCTGAAACGGTAAACCATAATAATAAGTAATTTCTAATTGCTAGTGAAAATAGTAAGAACCTGCACCAACGGCTGATAGGAGATGAAGCAAAGAAGAGGGGCAAACCAGCCGTAGGAACCCGATTGGTACGGGCTAATCTTTTGCAAAAATCGCAAAAGAAGTTTCACTTTACCCCGTACCAACGGCTGGTAGGAGATAAAGCTCTGAAGAAAGGCGAACCAGCCGTAGGAACCCGATTAGTACGGGCTAATCTTTTGCCAAAAATCGCAAAAGAAGTTTCACTTTACCCCGTACCAACGGCTGGTAGGAGATAAAGCTCTGAAGAAAGGCGAACCAGCCGTAGGAACCCGATTAGTACGGGCTAATCTTTTGCACAAAAAACGCAAAAGAAGTTTCACTTTACCCCGTACCAACGGCTGGTAGGAGATAAAGCTCTGAAGAAAGGCGAACCAGCCGTAGGAACCCGATTAGTTCAACTAATCTTTTGCAAAAAAACGCAAAAGAAGTTTCACTTTATTATAGTCTATCCAAAAATGGGTCGCAAATAGGTGTTTGGCGGGGAATAATATTTGTCAAATCGCGATGAATTGGCTAACATGAAAGAGGAAGGATTAGAGGTGAATAGTATGGAAGCAAAAACGATGAAAGATATGCAGAAAGAAGTAGATGCATATATTGGTCAGTTTAAAGAAGGTTATTTCAGTCCGCTTGCAATGATGGCTCGTTTAACGGAAGAAATGGGAGAGCTTGCAAGAGAGGTAAATCATTATTATGGTGAGAAACCGAAGAAAACAACTGAAAAAGAAAGAAGTATTGAAGAAGAGCTTGGAGATGTATTATTTGTTATGATTTGTATGGCAAATAGTTTAAATATTGATTTAGAGACAGCACATAACATTGTAATGAATAAATTTAATACACGTGATAAAGATCGCTGGACACGTATTGATGAGGGAGAGAAAGAATAATGAAAGAAATTAAAGTAATTATCGCCGGACCAAGAGGACGTATGGGACATGAAGCAGTTCTTCTTATGGAAAGAACGGAACATTTTAATTTAGTAGCAGCAGTGGATTATAAGCATGGTGGTGAGAAGATTTCTGATTTACCTGGCATGCCAGCATTACATGCACCGATTTACGCTGATTTACATACTTGTTTAGATGAAGTAGAAGCAGATGTGTTGTTAGATTTAACAACACCAGAAGTGGGGAAACAACACGTTACACTTGCAGTTGAGCGTGGACTTCGTTCGGTTATTGGTACAACTGGATTTACAGAAGAAGAATTGGCACGTTTAACAGAGAATGCAAAAGAAAAAGCAGTAGGAACAATTATTGCTCCAAACTTTGCAATTGGTGCAGTTCTTATGATGAAATTCTCACAAATGGCAGCGAAATATTTCCAAGATGTTGAGGTAATTGAATTACATCATGATCAAAAATTAGACGCACCATCTGGTACAGCTGTAAAAACGGTAGAGTTAATTCGTCAAAATCGTGAATCAAAGCAGCAAGGTCATCCAAATGAAGTAGAGCAACTAGCAGGTGCACGTGGTGCAAATGTAGACGGTATTCACATTCATAGTGTACGTTTGCCAGGGCTTATTGCACACCAAGAAGTAATGTTCGGTGGAGATGGACAAATGTTAACAGTTCGTCATGATTCATTCAATCGTGCATCATTTATGTCAGGTGTAAAACTATCAATTGAGACAGTAATGAACCTTGATCATCTTGTGTACGGTTTAGAAAATATTATCGACTAAAGGGGAGACAACGGATGAAAATTGCCTTAATCGCACATGACAAAAAGAAAAATGATATGGTTTCGTTTGCATACGCATATAAACCAATTTTTGAACAACATGAATTATTTGCAACAGGAACGACAGGGCTTCGTATTATGGAAGCGACTGGATTAGTTGTAACAAGATATCAATCTGGCCCTCTTGGTGGAGATCAAGAAATTGGTGCAATGATTGCAAAGAACGATTTAGATATGGTGATTTTCTTCCGCGATCCATTAACAGCACAGCCGCATGAACCGGATGTGAATGCATTGCTTCGTTTATGTGATGTATATGCGATTCCACTTGCAACGAATATGGCAAGTGCTGAAATGTTAATGCACGCATTAGAGCGAGGAGATTTAGATTATCGTAAGTTAAGAAAATGAGGGGAACAATTATGAGTGGATTACATATATTAGCGTTTGGTGCTCATGCCGATGATGTTGAAATCGGCATGGCTGGTACCATCGCTAAATATACAAAGCAAGGGTATGAAGTAGGTATTTGTGATTTAACAGAAGCTGATCTTTCTTCAAATGGAACGATAGAGTTGAGAAAAGAAGAAGCGAAGGTCGCAGCTCGTATAATGGGAGTAAAAACGAGGCTGAATTTAGCGATGCCAGACCGTGGTTTGTATATGAAAGAAGAGTATATACGTGAAATTGTCAAGGTGATCCGTACATATAAACCAAAACTAGTTTTTGCGCCGTACTATGAAGATCGCCATCCAGATCATGCAAATTGTGCAAAGCTTGTGGAAGAGGCTATTTTTTCAGCAGGAATCCGTAAATATATGCCGGAACTTTCACCACATCGTGTGGAGTCTTTTTATAATTATATGATTAATGGTTTTCATAAACCGAATTTTTGTATAGATATAAGTGAGTACCTCTCTATAAAGGTGGAAGCATTAGAAGCGTATGAAAGTCAGTTTTCAACAGGGAGCGATGGTGTTAAGACACCGTTAACAGAAGGTTACGTTGAAACTGTGATCGCTCGTGAGAAGATGTTTGGAAAAGAAGTTGGAGTCTTGTATGCCGAGGGATTTATGAGTAAGAAACCGGTTTTATTACATGCTGATTTATTAGGGGGATGTAAATGAAATTAAAAATAGGTATTACATGTTATCCTTCTGTAGGTGGTTCTGGAGTTGTTGGAACAGAATTAGGAAAGCAATTGGCGGAACGTGGGCATGAAATTCACTTTATTACATCGGGTTTACCATTCCGGTTAAATAAAGTATATCCAAACATTTATTTTCATGAAGTGACGGTAAATCAATACTCTGTATTTCAATATCCACCATACGATTTAGCGTTAGCAAGTAAAATGGCCGAGGTTGCACAAAGAGAAAACTTAGACATTTTACATGTGCATTACGCAATACCACATGCAATTTGTGCATATTTAGCAAAACAAATGATCGGAGAGCGTATTAAAATTGTTACAACCTTACATGGAACAGATATTACTGTGTTAGGTTCCGACCCTTCGTTAAATAATTTAATTCGTTTTGGTATTGAGCAATCAGATGTTGTCACTGCTGTCTCGCATTCATTAATTAATGAAACACATGAGCTTGTAAAACCAAGTAAAGAAATTCAAACGGTATATAACTTTATAGACGAACGTGTATATTTCAAGCGTAATATGTCTCAATTAAAGAAAGAATATGGTATAAGTGAGAGTGAAAAAGTACTTATTCATATTTCGAATTTCCGTAAAGTGAAACGTGTGCAGGATGTTGTTCAGGCATTTGCTAAAATTGTTAAAGAAGTAGATGCGAAGTTGCTTCTTGTTGGAGACGGACCAGAATTCTGTACGATTTTACAGATAGTGAAAAATTTACATATTGAAGATCGCGTTTTATTCTTAGGGAAGCAAGATAATGTTGCAGAACTACTCGCGATGAGTGATTTAATGTTGCTTCTATCAGAGAAGGAAAGTTTTGGTCTTGTTTTATTAGAAGCAATGGCGTGTGGTGTACCTTGTATCGGAACGCGGGTTGGAGGTATTCCAGAGGTTATTCAACACGGGGAAACAGGATATTTATGTGAAGTTGGCGATACAACAGGAGTGGCAAATCAAGCTATTCAGCTATTAAAGGACGAGGAACTTCACCGTAATATGGGAGAGCGAGCAAGAGAAAGTGTTTATGAGCAATTTCGCTCAGAAAAAATTGTTTCACAATATGAAACGATTTACTATGACGTACTAAGGGATGACAAAAATGGAAAGATTTAAAAAAGCTAGTTCTATTATTGAGACATTAAAGCAACAAGGACATGAGGCTTACTTTGTTGGTGGGAGCGTACGAGATCTTATTATCGATAGGCCGATTGGAGATATTGATATTGCGACATCCGCTCTACCAGAAGAAGTGATGGCTATATTCCCAAGAAATGTTCCTGTTGGTCTTGAGCATGGAACTGTAATTGTTGTAGAAAATGGTGAGCCTTATGAGGTAACTACTTTTCGAACAGAAAGCGAATATGAAGATTTTCGAAGACCTAGTAGTGTTCAATTTGTTCGTTCATTAGAAGAGGATTTAAAACGTCGTGATTTCACGATGAATGCAATTGCTATGACAGAAGAAGGCAAAATGGTTGATTTATTTGCTGGACAGGAAGCCATTCAACAGAGAGAAATTGTGACAGTTGGAAATGCTGCGGATCGTTTTCAAGAAGATGCCCTGCGAATGATGCGTGGTATTCGGTTTGTAAGCACGTTAGGTTTTTCATTAGAAATGAAAACGAAGCAAGCGATTGAAACGCATGGGCATTTGCTAGAACATATAGCAATTGAGCGTATTACAGTAGAGTTTGAGAAACTGTTAACTGGTACATATTGTGTGAAAGGTCTCAAAGAATTAGTAGAGACGAAGCTATTTTCTCATTTGCCATATTTACAAATGTCAGAAGAGAGACTGTTAAAAGCTACGCAGTATAAATGGGATTCTTTCGAAACGGATATTGAGGCGTGGGCATTTTTCTTATATTGTATCGGAGAAGAACATCCATCTGTCTTTTTACGTCAATGGAAGTTTTCGAATAAAAAAATAAAAGATATTGTTGCAGTTTTATTGGCAATTCGTACTAGAAAGGAGAAGGATTGGGATACAGTCCTTCTTTATAAAACGGGAATTCATATCGCTGAAATGGCAGAGAGAGTATATGAAGCGATGATTGAAAGCTATGATCCTACATCTGTTGAACGAGTACAATCAATGTTTCATGCATTGCCAATCCAGGAGCGTCAAGAAATGAATGTGACTGGTAATGATTTATTAAACTGGGCAAACAAAAAGCCTGGTCCGTGGGTTGCTGAAATGCTTCAGAAAATCGAAGAAGCAATCGTACAAGGAAACGTAGTTAATGAGAAAGAGCGTATAAGGGAGTGGCTGCAAGGATGCAATCTACTATAAGAAAGCAGTTATTGCAAGTTTTTTCTGAAGCGGATGGCGAGTTTGTATCCGGCCAAACAATTAGTGATAAACTTGGTTGTTCAAGAACTGCTGTGTGGAAACATATGGAGGATCTCCGGAGTGAGGGATATGAACTTGAAGCTGTGCGCCGATTAGGTTACCGAATTGCAAGTAAGCCAGACAAAGTGACTGCTAATGAAATTCAGTTAGGGCTACAAACGAAGCGAATTGGTAGAACAGTGTATTTTGAAGAAACTGTTGAATCAACGCAGCACATTGCAGCAAAACTTGCTTATGAAGGTGCAGAAGAAGGAACTGTCGTTGTAGCAGAAGAACAAACAGCGGGAAGAGGTCGTTTAAGCAGAAAATGGCATTCACCAAAAGGAACAGGGATTTGGATGAGTATTATTTTACGCCCATCAATCCCAGTTCATCATGCACCGCAACTTACTTTGTTAGCGGCTGTTAGTGTTGCACAGGCAATTGAAAAATGTACAGGTGTAAACGTAGGAATAAAATGGCCAAATGATATTTTAATTCAAGGTAAAAAGGCTGTAGGTATATTAACAGAAATGCAAGCGGATCCTGATAAAATTAATGCTGTCATTATGGGCATCGGTATTAATGCGAATCAAAAGCAAGAACATTTTGATGAAGAAATTCAGCACATTGCTACTTCATTAGCGATTGAATCAGGTAAGCCGATTGTTCGTGCAGAACTTATGCAACAAATCTATTTACAACTAGAAAAATTATATGAAGAGTATTTACAAAATGGTTTCTCTGTCATTAAAATTCTTTGGGAAAGTTACGCTGTGAGCATCGGGAAAGAAATTACCGCTCGAACAATGAGAGAGACGATTACGGGTGTAGCAAAAGGAATTACAGAGGATGGTGTATTGCTTCTAGAAGACCATGAAGGAAAAGTACATCATATTCATTCTGCAGATATCGAAATTAAGTAAAAGAAGTTCCTCTTTTGGAACTTCTTTTTATTTCAATAGTTTTGAGTTGAATTTGTAACATGATAATAAATTCTTTTCATATTTAAAGTTCATTTCAAAATAGCTTCCGTCGAGTTGACCTGGCATGTTATTTGACGATTACTTTGCCTGTCATTCCTTTAAGAAGATGGTATCGACATATTAATTCATATGTACCAGTATTTTTAGGTTTCACGGTAATATTCTTTTCTTTTCCTGACTGGACTACGACGTCAATACCGAGTTTTTTCACTGTAAAGGTGTGCTCGTTTTTACCTTTATTTTTCAATAGTAATGTTGTTGATCCTTCAAGCGGAATCGTGATGACATTTGGATTAAAGTAATCATCATTTAGTTCAACCTCAATCACTTTCGTTAAATCGGTGGGTTGTGTTACGACATGAACTGAGGCAAATACTTGGGAGGATCCTAAAGACATCCACCATACAATCATTACAAGCAAACTGCTGAATCGAAATAACCACCTGTTCATAGACATCTGCAATTCTCCTTTTTTAAGTGCTTTCTTCAATTAACCTGCATCATTAGTTTAAGAGTTATACTATACAGTTAAATGGATTACAGAAAAAATTAACTTGGACTTTTTTTAACATGCGTTGAAAAACATGTATCTTTTCAGGATTGAATTATCCATAAAAACTGTATAGCATATATACTCTCGTATTAAATTTCATATACCGTAATAAGAATAAAAAATTATTTTTTCAAAAAAATGTAGTAATTCCTTTTTGTGGTTTGCTATAATTAGTTCGAATGTGGGCAGTATCAGAGCGAACTGCACCATGATTCGAAGTCATACGAAAAATAATAACTTGGATTCTGCCTTGATCCAATAACGGACTGGGACAGAGGGATGAATAATGCCGACTAACACACAACCCTTCTGCCCTTTTATGGCCAGAGGGGTTTTTTATATGATTTCGGCCATCTCCTCTCTCCTGCATAAAGGAGGAGTAGTTTTTGAAAACAAAAACAGATTTTTTGAAGATGAAAGAGCAAGGTGAGCCGATTACAATGCTAACGGCGTATGATTATCCATCTGCTAAATTAGCAGAAGAAGCTGAAGTTGATATGATTCTAGTTGGAGATTCTCTTGGAATGGTTGTACTCGGATACGATTCAACAGTACCTGTAACAGTAGAGGATATGATTCATCATACGAAAGCTGTACGCCGTGGAGCGAAAGAGACGTTTATTGTAACTGATATGCCATTTATGTCGTATCACGTATCATTACAAGAAACGATGGTGAATGCACGCCGCATCGTTCAAGAGAGCGGGGCACACGCACTGAAGGTAGAAGGTGCTGGAGAAGTTATATCGACGATTCAATATTTGACGAACGCAGGAATTCCTGTTGTAGCGCATTTAGGTTTAACCCCTCAATCTGTAGGAGTGTTGGGTGGATATAAAGTGCAAGGAAAAGATGCGGAGAGTGCAAAAAAATTAATAGAAGATGCAAAGAAATGTGAAGAAGCTGGTGCAATAGCGCTTGTGTTAGAATGTGTACCAATGCAGCTAGCAGAACTTATTTCAGAGCAACTAACAATACCGACAATTGGGATTGGTGCAGGACAAAAAGTAGATGGGCAAGTGCTTGTTTATCATGATCTTATCTCATACGGCGTAAATCGTGTTCCGAAATTTGTGAAGCAATATACGTCTGTTCAAGAGGAGATTGTACGCGGGATTTCACAATATGTTACTGAAGTAAAGACAAGGAAATTTCCTGAAGAAAAACATTCGTTCACAATGAAAGAGGAAGAATGCTTAGCGTTATACGGAGGAAAACAATAATGAAAATCGTAACTACAGTGCAAGAGATGCAGCAAATTACAAACGAACTTCGTGCAAGTGGAAAGAGTATTGGTTTTGTTCCAACAATGGGTTATTTACATGAAGGCCATGCTACTTTATTACGTAAGGCAAGAGAAGAAAATGAAATTGTAGTTTTAAGTGTATTTGTAAACCCACTACAATTTGGCCCAAATGAAGATTTAGATCGATATCCTCGTGATATTGATAGAGATGAAAATGTAGCAAAAGAAAACGGTGTAGATTATTTATTTTATCCGAGTGTAGAAGAAATGTATCCAGCAGAACAAACGACAACAGTTGAAGTTGTAAAGCGTACCGATGTATTATGTGGCAAACAAAGACCTGGTCATTTTGCTGGTGTTGCAACTGTACTAATGAAACTATTTAATATTACGCTGCCAATGCGTGCTTATTTCGGTATGAAAGATGCTCAACAAGTTGCTGTCATTGAAGGATTTGTAACTGATTTCAATATTCCAGTTACAATCGTACCAGTTGATATTGTAAGGGAAGAAGATGGTTTAGCGAAAAGTTCTCGTAACGTGTACCTATCACAAGATGAACGTGAAGAAGCTCTTCATTTATACCGAAGCCTATGTATAGCGAAAGAAAGAATTGAGGCAGGTGAACGTAATCCGGAAATCATTACAAATCTTGTGAAAGAGTATATTGAGACGCATACGAAAGGCACTGTAGATTATGTGGATTTATATGCATATCCGTCATTAACAATGGTAGAGAAAGTCGAAGGAAGGATCATTTTAGCTATTGCAGTTAAGTTTGAAAATGTAAGATTAATTGACAATATAACATTAACGGTTAAATAAGGGGGAGCATCTATGTTTCGCACAATGATGAGAGCAAAGTTACATCGTGCAACTGTAACGGAGGCAAATTTAAATTATGTAGGTAGTATTACAATTGATGAAGACTTAATGGATGCGGTAAATATTGTAGAAAACGAAAAAGTCCAAATTGTAAATAATAATAATGGTGCTCGCTTAGAGACATACGTTATTAAAGGGGAACGCGGTAGTGGTGTTGTTTGTTTAAACGGTGCTGCGGCAAGGCTTGTACAACCAGGGGACAAAGTAATTATTATTTGTTATGGGCTAGTTACGGAAGAAGAGATTCATAAACAAGAACCAAAAATTGCAGTACTAGACGATAATAATCAAATTATTGAAATGTTAGGTGCTGAAAAAGCGGGTACGATATTATAAGTAGAAAAGCTATCTCCATTGCGGAGATAGCTTTTTTGTGCATCTTTTCATTAAGATGAGATAAAACGTGGTATAGTAACATTATATAAATTATTGTTGTTTGAAAGGTAAGAAATTGAGGTGTTACATATATGAGTAAGCGTTATGTCGTTGTTGATTTAGAGACGACAGGGAACTCCTGGAAAGATGGGAAGGATAAAATTACCCAAATTGCAGCTGTTGTAGTAGAAGATGGAGAGATATTGGAGATTTTTTCGTCTTTTGTTAATCCAAAGAGAGAGATCCCACCATTTATTACAGAATTAACAGGGATTGATGAAAGTCTTGTAAAACAAGCCCCGTTATTTCAAGATGTAGCCCCGATGATTGTTGAGCTATTACAAGGTGCGGCTTTCGTTGCGCATAATGTTCACTTTGATTGGAATTTTTTAAATGAAGAATTAAGGCAAGCTGGATATACAGAAATACATTGTCCGAAAATCGACACGGTTGAATTGGCTCAAATTCTTTTGCCGACAGCCGATAGTTATAAATTACGTGATTTAGCTAAGAAGCATGAACTAGAGCACGATCAACCACATCGTGCGGATAGTGATGCTCTTGCAACAGCGGAATTATTTTTACAATTTTTAAATGAAATTGAAAAGTTACCACTTGTCACGTTGCAATCGCTTTATGAATTAAGCGATGTGTTCCAAAGTGATATAGCTGATGTGCTTTCTGAAAATATTTTAAAGAAAGTAATGCACGGTAAAGAAGATATAGCGGAGTATGAAATACATCGAAATATTGCGCTGAAAAAGCGGAACTATTCCTTAAACCTTGGAGAAACGTGTTCATCAAAGTTTGATGCTTTCTTGAATAAAACGATGGATAAATTGGAATCACATATGCCAAAGTTTGAAAGAAGAGAAAGTCAACAATTGATGATGAAAGAGATATATACGGCGTTAAGAGATTCTCGTTTTTCACTAATTGAAGCCGGTACAGGAACAGGAAAGACTCTTGCTTATTTGCTTCCTAGTCTTTATTTTGCAAAGAGAAAAGAAGAACCTGTCATTATAAGTACACAAACGGTACAACTCCAACAACAAATATTAGAAAAAGAAATTCCGTTATTACAAAAAATAATGCCATTTTCATTTGAGGTAGCTCTTCTAAAAGGAAGAAAGCATTATTTATGCTTACATAAATTTGAGTATGCTTTGCAAGAGGAAGAAAAAAATTATGATATGGCACTTACGAAGGCGAAGATTTTAGTTTGGCTATTGCAAACTGAAACAGGTGATCGAGACGAATTAAATATTCCTGAGGGTGGAAAGTTACTTTGGAATCGGATTTGTAGCGATGCGTATAGTCCAGGCGGTATGCAAAGTAATTGGTATAGTCGTTGTTTTTACCAGCGAGCGAAGAATAAAGCTTTATTTGCAGATATCGTTATTACAAATCATGCGTTATTATTTCAAGATTTTTCAAGTGAAGAACCGTTGTTTGCTTCATGCGAACATATTATTTTTGATGAAGCTCACCATATTGAAGAAGCTGCGAGTAGAACATTGGGTGAACAGTTCTCTTGTATGTATTTTCAATTGGTTATATCTCGTCTTGGGACGCTAGAAACAGAAGATGTACTCTCCAAAGTATATAAAATGATGAAAAAATCAGAGCAAGCATCTCGTTCAACTTTCCGTATGATAAGTTATAGTTTGAAGGAACTTAAGTTTGATGCGGATGAACTCTTCCAAATGTTACGTACTTTTATATTTAAACAAACAAAGCAAGAACAAGGAACGAATAATATGCCGCTCATCTATAGGTATAACCCAGAACTAGAAAAAGGTAAGTTGTGGGATAGTATTGTCGAAT
Organism: Bacillus sp. SRB3LM; assembly: GCF_015712745.1. Lineage (NCBI taxonomy): Bacteria > Bacillati > Bacillota > Bacilli > Caryophanales > Bacillaceae > Bacillus > Bacillus sp. SRB3LM. The sequence goes on along the minus strand of NZ_VWVQ01000007.1, from coordinate 358,803 downwards.
TAACAAATCGTTTTATATATGAATTAAGAAGGGTAGTAACTGCTCTTGAGAAGCAAGTGAATATATTGCAAAGTAAGTTAGAATGGGAGATGCATGTTGTAACAGGTGAATTTATGCATTTAATTGAGTTGCTGAGAAAGATGGCAGAATCATTACAATTACTCATATTAGAAAAGAATTCGTATGTAACTTGGATGGAGACTGAAACGAAAGGGACGATTCATTCAACAGTTCTATATGCACAGCCTGTTCATATTGGTGAAAGATTTGCGGATGAATTTTTAACAGAAAAAAAGAGTGTTATTTTTACATCTGCAACACTAACAATTAACGATACGTTTGATTATATAAAAGAGGAACTTGGTTTACATGATTTCGCTCCAAATACTTTAAAGGTTCCGTCACCATTTCGTTATGATGAACAGATGAAATTAATGGTTTCAACGGATGTACCTTTTATTAAGCAAGTAAGTAATGAACGATATATTGAATCTGTATCGGAACATATTGCAAAGATAGCGAAAACCACAAAAGGCAGAATGCTCGTTTTATTCACTTCGTATGAAATGTTAAAAGAAGCGTATGCGAATTTAAAAAATAATGATGAATTAGAGGGTTATTTATTACTCACACAAAGTGTGAATAATAGAAGTAGAAGCCGTTTAATTCGAAAGTTTCAAGAGTTCGACAAATCAATTTTATTAGGGACGAGCAGTTTCTGGGAAGGAATAGATATTCCAGGAGATGCCTTAAGTTGTCTTGTTATAGTCCGTCTACCATTTACACCTCCTCATCAGCCGATGATGGAAGCGAAAGGTGAGTGGCTAAAAAATCAAGGTGAAGATGTATTCGCTAAATTAGTGCTCCCACAAGCAATATTACGTTTCAAACAAGGATTTGGCCGTTTAATTCGAACGAATACAGACACAGGAACGGTAGTAGTGTTAGATCGTCGTTTGACGAGTTCTTCTTATGGAAAACGATTTCTACAATCGATTCCTAACGTACCTCTTTATGAAGGACCATTAGAAGAATTATTAGTACAATTAGAAGAACCACCAAATGAATAAAAATGGAAGAAAAATACGCCTGAAGTATTTATAAACTTCGGGCGTAAAAAATGTGGGTAGGAGGAATTTTATTTTTCTTACTTCTTGTATACAAAATGTGTTGGTTTTCGACTTGAAACCTTTTTTTGCTGTACATGTCCTGCTATAATAGATGGGTGATGAAGCAGGGGTTGTAAAGAATGTACTCTTATTGTAACCGCATTGCGTTCTTCTATAATTAGAAATTTTTGTGTAACGGAGGAGTTTTTTCATGGAGAAGAAAATCGAAGTACTATCAACGACACGTATTAAATATTCGTCTGATTTGTATAAAATTGTTGATAGTTTGAATCGTACGTTAAAAGAGCAGGACCTCATGTTCGGACTAGCATTAGACGAAAAAGATAAAGAAACAGCTGTATTTACGATTTACAGAACGTAGTGATACAATGAAAAAGTGGATCTTTGCAATCATTATTGTTATCGTTGCTAGCGGAATATATGGGGCGTATGTTTATAATAAAGCGATGGGAAAGAAAATTCCCAAAGAGTCGAAATTTGTAGAAATTGCTAAAGAAAAAGCAAAGCTTACAAAGGTCAAATCTGTTGATTATTACAATGGAAAATCTGCATATATAGTCGTGCAAGGTACAGATGAAAAGGGAGAACAACTTATCGTTTGGGTGCCTGAGAAAAAAGGGGATACTGTAGTAAGGAAAAAGAGCGAAGGTATTTCTGAAAAAGAGGCTATACAAAGAACAATAGAGCAAGTCGGCAATGAAAGTAAGGAATCAAAAAGTAAGCCGAAAGAGATTATGAAAGTGAAATTAGGCTTTGAAAATGATGTACCACTATGGGAAGTTACATATATTGATGATGACAATCGTTATAGCTATTACTATCTTGAATTTAAAGATGGAAAATTTTTAAGACGATATAGCATTGAAAAATAGATGTAGGGGGAACTACAAATGAAATTAGCAAAGCGAGTAGCTGCTTTAACACCGTCTTCAACTTTAGAAATTACAGCAAAGGCACAAGCATTAAAAGCAGAGGGTCATGATGTAATTGCATTAGGGGCAGGGGAACCTGACTTTAATACACCAGAGCATATTATGGATGCTGCACATAAAGCGATGTTAGAAGGGCATACGAAGTATACACCAACAGGTGGATTACAATCGTTAAAACAAGAAATTGTGAAAAAGTTTACTCGCGATCAAGGTATTGCGTATGATCCATCTGAAATTATTGTATGTAATGGTGCAAAGCATGCATTATATACATTATTCCAAGTATTACTTGATGAGGGAGATGAAGTTATCATCCCAACTCCTTACTGGGTAAGCTATCCAGAGCAAGTGAAGCTTGCTGGCGGTAAGCCGGTTTATGTAGAAGGTTTAGAAGACAATGAGTACAAAATTACAGCAAAGCAGCTGCGTGAGGCAATTACAGAGAAAACGAAAGCGGTTATTATTAATTCACCGAGCAATCCAACAGGAATGATTTATAGCAAAGAAGAATTACAACAGCTTGGAGAAGTGTGTTTAGAACATGATATTTTAATCGTTTCTGATGAAATTTATGAAAAATTAATTTATGGTGGCGTAGAATATACTTCAATTGCCCAGCTTTCTAATGCATTAAAAGAACAAACACTTATTATTAATGGTGTATCTAAATCTCATTCTATGACAGGATGGCGTATTGGATATGCAGCAGGGAATAAGCAGCTTATTAAAGCGATGACGAACTTAGCGAGTCATAGTACGTCAAACCCTACTTCAATCGCTCAATACGGCGCAATTGCGGCATATGCAGGCTCACAAGAACCTGTAGAAACAATGCGTCAAGCCTTTGAAGAGAGATTAAACATCATTTATGATAAATTAATTCAAATCCCTGGCTTTACTTGTATTAAACCGCAAGGTGCATTTTACTTATTCCCTAACGTAAAAGAAGCTGTAGCTTTATCAGGATATGCAACAGTTGATGAGTGGGCAAAAGCTCTATTAGAAGAGGAAAAAGTGGCTCTTGTACCCGGTACAGGATTTGGGGCTCCAAATAATGTTCGTTTATCATATGCGACATCTCTTGAACAAGTAGAGAAAGCATTAGAGCGCATCCATACATTTATGAAAAGTAAAGTGCAAGCTTAATTTTATATTTCATTCATGTAATATAAAAAACCTCCCTATTAATGGGGAGGTTTTTTTGACGAATTGTGGCAAAAAGAAATAGCTAAAGGTGTGTTATACTAGAGAGCGAGGTGTTTGGTGATGAAAAAGAAAATAATGTTACAGTGGTTTGAGCAGGGAAGCATTGCAATTCCAAAATTGCTTATGATGCATTATAAAAAATTAGGTTTAAATGAGACGGAATTTATGGTGGTACTTCATGTACACACATTTTTAGAATCAGGTAATTCGTTTCCGACTCCTTCAGAGATTTCTGAACGGATGACGATAACGGAAATGAAATGTATGGAAGTAATTCAAGTATTGATTCAAAAAGGGTTTTTATCACTAGAAGGTGGACAAAGATCAGAAGCGATGATGTGCGAAAGTTATTCTTTACAACCGTTATGGGAAAAAATATTACATTTCTTAATGGATGAATCAATAGAGGAAGAGCAAAAAGAAAAAAAACAGCTGCAAGTAAATTTATATACAGTATTTGAAAAAGAATTTGGAAGACCACTTTCGCCGTTCGAATGTGAAACGTTAGGAATGTGGGAGGACCAAGATCAACATCATCCAAATTTAATTCAAGCGGCTCTTAGAGAAGCTGTAATGAGTGGAAAACTAAATTTCCGATATATTGATCGTATTTTATTTGAGTGGAAAAAGAATGGAATTAAAACGGTAGATCAGGCTCAAAATCAAGGTCAAAAATTTAGAGCGAATCAACAAAGAACACAACAAATGACAAAACAAGAGACGAAATTTACTGGAAAAGTGCCTTTTTATAATTGGTTGGAGCAGTAATATAGGAGGAAAAATATGCTTAACAAAACGCAAATCCGTTATTGTTTAGACACAATGGCGGATATGTATCCAGAAGCACATTGTGAATTGGTTCATGATAATCCATTTGAACTTGTAATCGCGGTGGCGTTATCTGCACAATGTACGGATGTACTTGTAAATAAAGTGACAAGAAATTTATTTCAAAAATATAAAACACCAGAAGATTATTTAAGTGTTTCTCTAGAAGAATTACAACAAGATATACGCTCTATCGGATTGTATAGAAATAAAGCAAAAAACATTCAAAAATTATGCCGAATGTTATTAGATGACTATAATGGAGAAGTACCGAGCGATCGAGATGAACTTACGAAATTACCAGGTGTAGGAAGGAAAACAGCGAATGTTGTAGTTTCCGTAGCGTTTGGAATTCCGGCAATTGCTGTTGATACACATGTGGAGCGAGTGAGTAAACGATTAGCTATGTGTAGATGGAAAGACTCTGTGTTAGAAGTAGAAAAAACATTAATGAAAAAAGTACCGATGGATGAGTGGGGAGTTACACATCATCGTATGATTTTCTTTGGACGTTATCACTGTAAAGCACAACGACCGCAATGTGAGGAGTGCAGACTGTTAGAAGTATGTCGTGAAGGAAAGAAGCGAATGAAGGTGAAATAAAGGATGGAGCGAGTTATAGAAATACCGAAAGAATTTCACTGTTTACCATTTTTTGAAGAAAGTGTAAATTTAATTAAGTATCATACAGACAATTCTTTTGAAGAGATAATACAAAATACTTACTTTATATTTGATATTGAAAGACAGTATGAGCCATGGAAGGAAATTGAAAACAGTATTCCAGCGATGTTGAATGTATGGAAAAATAAGCATGAAGACATTGCTATACTGTTTCGAAATAGAAATAAGCAAGAGGCTGAGGGACCAATGATTCTTTTTGCAGCTCACTTGTTATCGGTTGTCTATTGGCTAAATGAACAACCTGTTCATAGTTTGAATGAAATGCAAATAAATACGAATAAATTAAAAGTACAACCTGTTAATTTTATGGAAAGATATTCATTCATTATAAAGAAACCGAGTAATTATCATTCTTATATTCAATTAGCGCAGTTGTATATCGAAATAGAAAAGCTGTATGTAAAGAAAATGATAACAAAAAAGAAGTCCGCTTCTCGTTAAGAGAAACGGACTTCTTTTTTTGTATATTAGGACTCTGTTGTTACAACAGCACCGTCTGCGTGAGGTGTATCTCCTCCGGTATTTTGGTGTTGCTGTTCTTGTTGTTTCTTAGCTTCTTCTTCAGCTTTTTTCTTGGCCTCTTCTTCAGCTTTCTTCTGAGCTTCTTCTTCAGCTTGTTTCTTAGCTTCTTCTTCAGCTTTCCTTCTAGCTTCCTCATCAGCTTTCTTCTGAGCTTCTTCTTGCTGTTTACGTTGTTGTTCTTGTTGCTGTTCTTGTTGTTTTTTAGCCTCTTCTTCAGCCTTTTTCTTAGCTTCGTCTTGTTTTACTTTATCTTCATTAGCCTTTTTCTGGGCTTCTTCATCAGCTTTTTTCTTAGCTTCTTCATCGGCCTTTTTCTTAGCCTCTTCTTCAGCTTTTTTCGCATCTGGAGTTCCGCCAGGCGCAGTGAAGGATGCACCAACTGCTGGGCTTGTGCCAGTGCCTTTTTTCGCTACTACAGAGAAGCTATAAGTAACACCTGGTTTAATACCACCAAGAGTAGCTGTCGTACCACTTACTGATAGGCTGCCACTTGAACCGTCAGTTGCTTTATAGCTGGCTGCATATGCATCAACTTCTGCTGGTCCAGACCAGTTTAGTGTAACTGTGCTAGCGCCATCAAAAGTGACATTCAGACCACTAGGGGCATCTACTTTAATTTGTTTAATTGCATCTTTTTTCGCACCTTTTACATATAATTCTCCGTTTATTTCTTGAACAGAAGAAGGACGTTCAAAGCGTGATTTATCTGTAGCGAATTTGCTCATCATTACTTGGAACATTTGCTGTGCAATTTTAGTATAACGATCACTAATGTAGTTTTCTGGACCGTTCTTTACGTAACCCGTCCATACAGCCATCGTATATTGTGGTGTATATCCAGCGAACCAGCTATCTCTGTTTGCATCAGCTGGAATGCCGTATTTCTTTAAATCTTTTGCATCAAAGTTTTGCGTTCCAGTTTTACCCGCTACGTCAACACCTGAAACATATGCTGTTGGTCCTGTACCACCAGAACCAGGTTTTACTACGTCACGAAGAACGTCAGTTACCATGTAAGCTGTATAGTCTTGCATAGCACGTTGTTCTTTCGGTTTAAAGCTTTTCTTTTTCCCGTCCGGGAAGGTTACTTCTTTTACGAAGTGTGGTTTATTGTAGTTACCACTATTACCAAAGGTTGCATATGCACCTGCTACTGCTAAGGGAGAACTATCGTTACTACCAATTGCAGTAGATTCATGTACTCCATTTTCAAATGTCATGCCTAAACCTTCAGCAAACTCTTTTGATTTATTAAGTCCAACTGTTTGAGCTGTCTTTAAAGCCGGGATGTTTAATGACTTCTTCAATGCTTCACGAAGTGAAACGTCACCTTTAAAACTCCCTGTAGCATTTTTAATCTTTGTGCCATCAGAATAAGTATATTCAGAGTCATTTAATTGATGATAAGTAGACCACTGAAGATTCTCAATCGCTGGACCGTAGTCGAAAATTGGTTTCATTGTTGAACCAACTTGGCGTTTTAAATCAGTTGCCATATTATGACCTTTGAAAGTGGACTTATTTTCTTTACGTCCAGCACCAATTGCTCGAACTTCTCCAGATTGTGTATCCATAAATACGAATGATCCTTGGAATTGATCGTTTGGATACTTAATAAGATTGCCATCCATAATTTTTTCAGCATAATCTTGAGCATCTTGATCAAGTGTTGTATGAATCGTTAAACCATCTGAACCGATATTTACATCAGGATATTCTTTTTCAACTTCTTTTACAACTGCATCTAAAAATGCTTGATACTTCATCTCAGTTATTTCTGAAGACGGTTGAAGGCCCTCTGTTACTGGGATTTTAACTGCATTATTCATTTCTTCTTTTGTTATATAACCATGTCGATTCATTAATGACAATACGACATTACGACGATTTGTTGCTCGTTCAACATTTTCCTTTTTGGTTGGATCATAAATGTTTGGACCTTGGGGTAAACCAGCGAGCATAGCAGCTTCATGTAATTGCAAGTCTTTTAAATCTTTACCATAATATTTTTGCGCTGCTGTCGCAATACCGTATGAACGGTTACCTAAATTAATCTTATTTAAGTACATTTCTAAAATCTCATGTTTAGAGTATTGTTGCTCTAATTTGTAAGATAAGTACCATTCTTGTACTTTTCTCTTAGCGGTTTTATCCATCGTTAGAAAGTAGTTTTTAACGACTTGCTGTGTAATCGTACTACCACCTTGGGAACCGAAACCACCAGTGACATTTTCCATAACTGCTTTTGTAGTTCGTTTAAAATCAATTCCATTATGATCATAGAAACGCGAATCCTCAGTTGCAAGGAATGCATTTTCAACTACTTTTGGAATTTGATCATAAGTAACATGTGTTCGTTTTTCAGCACCGTATTCATAGAAGAAATTTCCGTTTTTATCAAGAAACTTTGTTGATAAAGGATTAACAAGTTTGGATTTGTCTAATTTTGGAGCGTCCTTTACCATAACAAAGAAAGCGGAAACGCCGGCTACAAGACCAACGATACCAAGAAGTAGACAACCTATAAGGAATTTCTTGAAAAAGGAGCCTTTTTTCTTTGGTTTTTCTTCTTTATGTGTTTTTTTCTCTTGATTTTTCACATGATTTCGTTCTGTACGAGAACGATAATTATCTGACATTATACTTTCTCCTACCTTTCATTCTCTCCCCCAAAAGTCGAAAAAAGAGCCTTAGTGATGACTCTATCACGAAAAATAAACCATGTCTAGTACACGGATATAGTCAATCCGAGGGTGATAACCGCATGATAATAAGGATCCATGCTCTTCTATTTCTTCTTTCGTAATCGACTTGCGTCCACCAGTATTTTGACGATTCCAAAATGCAATAATATGTTTTGCATCTAGTAAATAAAATTCATCAAAAAGTGTAAATTTAATAATAACAAATGCAATTCCATTATGAGCAACCACTTGCTTCATATGTTCAATTTGATGAAGGTGGAAGTTTTGAAGTGGGAAACTAGTTTTATTTTTTGTTTCCTTTGCTTCAAAATCGATGTATTTCCCTTTGTATACACCGTTGTAATCTGTTGTAGAAGGTTGTTTAAAATACGCTTCTTTTACCACTGCAGCACTTCGAGCGGGGTAATCTACTTTTACAATTTGAAGAGGTGTAGGCTTTTTATGTACACATGCAATATTATGGGTTAAGTAATATTGATTTGTTTCATTCAATTCCTCTTCAAGGGACATACCTCTATTACTATAAGTATGTGTTTTTATAGGTGTTTTTTGAGGTTGTGAAGCTTGATTATACCTTTTTCCATTTGGGTAACGAATGGTCATAGTGTGTCCACTCCCAACTTGCTAAGAATTACTTACAAAGGTGATTATATCAAAAAATGAAAAAAGATGTGACCTTTTTGATGAAAGGTATGATGACTTATTTATGTTTACATGGAATGATTATATGAAAATTAAACAAAATCGAGAAAAAAAGTTTTGTACAGAGGAAGAAAGAGCAATCATTCGCAATATTAAAAAGAAAACAGAAATAGCTAATGTGGACAATATTTCTCGAACACAATCTTATCAAGAATATTATTTAAGAAATAGTGAAATCAGGTGGGCCTTTTTAGCGAGTATGGTTTCGAGAAATGCGGGCTGGAATATGACTGATTTAGAAGGGAGATATTATGCTACTGTTTTACCTAAAACGGTAAAAAAACATTTATTTATTCTGTACGAACAGGCTAATTGGATTATTTTTTTAGATGCATTTCCACAGCTATTATTGTATGAGGAAAGTAAGAAGAGACGTGCACCTCTCTTTCATTTGTTGCAATATTTCAGCGTATCAATTTTTATGGAAAAAGAATGGCTATTTTTCTGGGAAAGAAGAGATATAAATAGGCTTATGACAGCGCTTATTATAAATGAACAAAATAAAATTCAAAAACCAGTCATTGAGAACACATATTTTAAAAAACATGTATTCCATACTGCACTTTTTAAAGTACAAGAAAGATTTCATATTAGTGCAGTTATCTTCCCAACAATTGAAGGGAGAATGTATGGATTTTCGGTTTATCAATTTGAAACGTTACAACAGCGTATAGAACTAGGAAAAAAATTAGCATGGTTATTGTTTCATCCAATTTATAATGGTTCGTTTTATAAGTTTGCATTGCAAACTACACATACTGGGTCTAGAGAAGATTATGAAGTTTACGCAAAGGAAACTCGAAAGTCTTATACGCCAACACTTAGAGATATTTATCCTGTTATTTTACATGAAGAAATAAAAATGAGAGATTGGTTTTGTGCAAATATGAAAATGAATGTGCTATTTGTACTTGAAGAACCTAAAGGGGAAGTTAATATAACAGAATGGTATAGAAGAAAGAGAGAACAAATCTATAGGCTATCTATCGTAAATCGTTTTGCTAAAAGGATGGATGAGTTCATGATATAATAAAAAAGAAGTCCCGTCTTCCATTTTGAAGACGGGACTTCTTAATTTGAAACAATCCTGCTATGTGTGCTACAACTTTAATCTCAAAACGTAATGCTAGTAGGAGATTAAGGGTGACTTGAAATTTAACTGTTCGTAATAAAGTCTCGCTTTATGTAGCAGGGAAGTTTGGACCATCTAGCTTTGGATTGCCAGTCTCGGGTTTATTTTGTTGTTTGTTTTGGTTTTTCTTTTTTTCATTTTTGTTCTTTGCCATTGTAATACACCTCCTTTTTGTATTGTTACCATTTCTATAAATGACATACGAAATGATTTCTTTGACGAATAACAACTAGTTTTGTCATGTGGGCAGGAGTGGTGAATCATTCGGCGAAAATACATGACAAAGGAAAAGCAAAGAAGGAGGCGTTTTGTATATGGCGATGGTTCAAAAGGAAGATGTAATGAAAAAAATGGATCAAATGTTAAGTTCTCTCGATTTGCTGGAAATGAATATAGGGATTAGAATGAATCATGCATTAAAGGATGCGAGTGAAAAAATATGCAATAAGATAGAAATAACAGAAATGCATATTGAACATATGGAAAATAAATTAGTGCATCACGAAGAGAAAGGGAATTGGGTAAAGACATTTCAAAACGTCGTAGTGAGTGCATAATAAGGTGGGAAAGTAATGAAGAATGAAGCGTTAATACAGTCTTCAGAAAAACTCATGCAGTATAATAATGAAGCGAATGTAAAAAAGAGAGAACTAACCGAATACGACTTTTATAAGGATATGAAACCGTTTGTAGATATGGTAGATGAGGAATTAAAGAAGTGGAAAGAATTAGCTTATACGTGGATTAAAGAAGAAAAGCCAAAATATATACATGTACAGCAAATTGATCAAGTATACGATAATTTACAAACGAATGTGTTACAATGCTTTGTAAATAAAGGTAAAGGTAAACGATTCTTTGAAACACACCAAGCCATTTCGTATACTTTGCAAAATATAGTTGAGCAATGTAAATAACAAGAGGGAGAGCCCTCTTGTTATTTTTATGCTTCTGTCATTGTTGTGGGTTTTGTTGCGCCGTTTATTTCTAATTCTTTTATTAATGTTCGATAATCTGATATGCATATTTTTCCTTCGAGATACCAATGTCTCGCAAAGTCTAATAATTCATTTACATTCTCTGTGCAATACCCCTTTTTTTGAGAAAACGCTTGTTTTAAATCCCCTAATACCATGTTGATTCCTCCCCCATGAGAATCTTCTTCTTCATTATCATAGCATGGAAGGGTTTTCTTTTTTAATTTTTTAAAAATTTAAACTTCCGACAAAAATAGACAGATACTCCATCACACATATTATTTTATAGGTACATATTATATATGTAGAAACTTATGTGAAGGAGGAGAGAATGCATGTTTCAACAACCTAACGTATATCAGCAAACGAATCCATATGTACAGCAAAATATGTACCAATATAATACGGATACATATTTACGGTATAATATGTATCCTTTTGAGCCTTATTATGGAAATCAAAATTATTATCAACCGTTTGAAGTGTCCTTTATGAATCAAGCTCAACAACCACAACAGCAGCAACCTTATGTGAATCAAGCTCAACAACCACAAGCTCAGCAACCATACATGAATCAACAACAGCAGCAGCCTTATATGAATTCGCAATATTATATGCCACCACCACCATCGCCGTATGCTAATCAACAAGCGATGTTTTATCCACCAAAACAACCGTATCCGACGCAGGGTAAGCAAAAGCAACAACAGCCAAGTCAGTTTTCTAGTTTTGTTTCTCAATTTAAAACATCAGATGGTAACTATGATGTAAATAAAATGATGAATACAGCTGGACAAATGATGAATGCGATGAATCAAGTGACAGGTATTGTAAAGCAAGTTGGAGGCTTTTTTGGTAAGTAATGTTGAAGGATTGTCTATAAAAACAATGTAGATGAAATAAAGGACTAGACAAATTTCCTTGTAATAAATGGGTATATATAACAAACGGCTTTCTCTCTTTTCTCATACTGTAAAGTGTAATCAGATTTTTTTAACGAGAGAGGAGAGAAAAAACTATGCATCATTGTCATCCTTGCTTTGGAGGGCATAAGCCTACAGGACCTATTTGTACGACTGCTCCTGTCATTCATCCGACGAAACAATGCGTAACACACTCTTTTTCAACAACGGTGGTGCCACACATTTTCCCAACACATACAACACATGTACATCATCAACAAATTAAAAACCAAAACTTCTTCCCACAAACAAATTCAAATGTAAATGTTGTGGACCCAATCGACCCAGGATTCGGCGGCGGATGTGGACCGTGTGGTCATGGTCATCATCATCATCATCATCACCACGGTCATCAAATATCTCCATTTGGGCCGGGACCGAATGTATCACCGTTTGGACCAGGACCAAATGTATCACCGTTTTTACCAAACAATGTATCACCAGTAGGTCCAAATATCGGACCAAACGTTGGTGGAATATTTAAAAAGTAAATGATATGTTAGAACTAGCGAAATGCTAGTTCTTTTTTTGTAATTGGAGTGTTGATATGAAAGTTATTTCAGTAACAGGATATAAGCCATTTGAACTTGGAATATTTAAAAATGATCATCCAGGAGTGGAGTGTATAAAGAAAGCATTACACCGTAAATTACTCACTTTTGTAGAAGATGGTTTAGAGTGGGTTATAATAAGCGGCCAATTAGGTGTAGAATTATGGGCTGCTGAAGTTGTTTTTGAAATGCAAGTAGAATATCCAGATTTAAAATTAGGGGTATTCACTCCGTTTTTAGAACAAGAAGAAAATTGGAAAGAAGATAATCGTGAATATTACGAATTTATTCTTTCTCAAGCAGACCATGTTGATAGTATCACGAAACGGAAGTATGAAAGCCCAGAGCAATTTAAATTAAAAAATCAATTTTTTATTGAAAAAAGTGATGCGCTTTTAGCGGTATACGATGAAGAAAAACCAGGAAGTCCCAAATATATTGTAGAATCAGCAAAGAAAAAAGGGGAAATAGAAAATTATCACAGTTATTTCATTCTTTTTTCTGATTTACAAGATATAATAGAAGAGGAACAGTGGAATAATGCAGAGTAATATGTAATATAGTACTCGTATATATGATTGACAAAAAGCATTGTTTCTGAAAAAATTTAGTTAATGAAAGTTTTGGTAAAAATTTGAGGTGAAGAAAATGATTTCGGATAAAATTAAATTAACAGCGAAAGATATTTTAGAAAAAGAATTTAAAACAGGTATGAGAGGTTATCAGCAAGAAGAAGTAGACAAGTTTCTTGATATGATCATTAAAGACTATGAAGCTTTCCACAAAGAGTTTGAGCAATTAAAGCAACAAAATGCTCGTTTAAAGCGTGAATTAGAGGAACAAAAACTAGCTGTAACGCAAGTTCCACAACAACCTGTACAAACACCAGTTGCACAACCAGTTTATAACAACACGAATACGGATATTTTAAAACGCTTATCTAACTTAGAAAAAGCTGTATTTGGAAGTAAGTTATACGAATGATGTAAGGTGGGAAAAGGTTTAAGCATTTTACATAGAAAAAAACGTTGCAAAATCTTTTTGTTTCCACTATACTAATGGATGTCATAACGTTTGGGTAATCGCTGCAACGCCAACGTTGTAGAGGAAAGTCCATGCTCGCACGGCCTGAGATGGCTGTAGTGTTCGTGCCTAGCCAATTCATAAGCTAGGGTATTCTGGCTGTAAGGCTGGTTTAACGGCAGGGAAAAAACCTAAGTCCTTTCGGATATGGTTTGACTACCTTTAAAGTGCCACAGTGACGAAGTCCTTGAAGAAATGATAGGAGTGGAACGAGGTAAACCCCACGAGCGAGAAACCCAAATAATGGTAGGGGAATCTTTTCCAAGGAAATGAACGATGGGAAAGGACAGGTTTTATAACCTGTAGATAGATGATTGCCACCGGAGTACGAGGCGTGGGCCGTTTGTAGTACAAAGGAACAGAACATGGCTTACAGAACGTTATGAACCAACTATGAAATAACTCAGCTCTCCTTTGTTAGAGGAGGGCTTTTTATTTGTATGAAGTTATAAAGTATGAGTTAAAATGGTTAATGAGAAAATTTTTCGTAAAATGTAATGATTAATAGGACCAATTGCTATTAATTATTGTTTGAATATACATAAGAGGTGAATGCAAATGGGAAAAGTTACTTTAATTGCAACAGCGGCAATGGGTATTGAAGCGTTAGTTGCCCGAGAAGTTCGCGATCTTGGTTATGAATGTCAAGTAGAAAACAGCAAAGTAACATTTGAAGCAGATGAAAAGGCGATTTGTCGCACGAATTTATGGTTACGTACTGCGGACCGTGTAAAAATTAAAGTTGGCGAATTTAAAGCAACAACATTTGATGAGCTATTTGAAAAAACGAAAGCATTAAACTGGGGAGATTATATTCCAGAGAATGGCGAATTCCCTGTTATCGGTAAATCTTTAAAATCTGAATTATTCAGTGTTTCGGATTGCCAACGTATCGTTAAAAAAGCTGTCGTTGAAAAATTAAAAACAACATATAAACGTACAACTTGGTTTGAAGAAGATGGTCCATTATTCCGTATCGAGATTGCAATGCTCAAGGATATTGCAACATTAACAATTGATGCGAGTGGTGTTGGACTTCATAAACGTGGATACCGTATGGATCAAGGGGAAGCTCCGTTAAAAGAAACATTAGCTGCGTCTTTAATTAAATTAACAAACTGGAAGCCAGATCGTCCATTTGTTGATCCATTCTGTGGATCAGGTACAATTCCGATTGAAGCAGCATTAATTGGACAAAACATTGCGCCAGGATTTAACCGTGGTTTCGCATCTGACGAGTGGGGCTGGGTAGGTAAACAAAACTGGCGTGAAGCTCGTCAAGAAGCTGAAGATTTAGCGAACTATGATCAACGATTACAAATCATTGGATCAGATATTGATCATCGTATGATTCGAGTTGCTCAAGATAACGCAGAAGAAGTAGGCTTAGGCGATTTAATTACATTTAAACAAATGCAAGTAAAAGATTTCACAACAAAAGAGGATTATGGCTACGTTGTAACGAATCCTCCATACGGAGAACGTTTAAGTGAAAAAGCACTTGTTGAACAATTGTACAAAGAAATGGGACAAGTATTCCGTCCGTTAGATACATGGTCAGCATATGTATTAACAAGTTACGAAGCATTTGAGAAGTGTTACGGAAAAGATGCATCGAAGAAACGTAAACTATTTAACGGATTTATCCGTACAGATTACTACCAATACTTCGGAAAACGTCCACCGCGTAATTCATAGTATAAAACTCCTCTAGCACGCATATACTGGCTATTATGTAATGCGTAAAGGAGGAACTAATATGGATAGTTTCCAATTATCAATGATTCAAAAAGCTATTCACCGTACGTATGATGAGCTCGGAAAAGAAGTGGATAGCCAAGGTGTGATTGTAGATGAAATACAAAAAGCACAAGAAGAATATTTGTCAGCTCTTTCACATGAAACAGCGATTGATAAACGGTATTTAAAGTCATTAATATAGAAGAAAATTTTCCTTTTTCGAAAGGAAAATTTTTTTTCGTGCATTTCTATGTATTGTAACAGGGGAAAGTGACTGCATACAAATGAGTAGCGGTTGCTATATCTTTTTATAGAAAAACTTTTTGGTTGGAGGCTAAGGATGTTTACTGAGAAGAGATTACCATTTGAAGTAGGAAAACAAGATAATTTTTATGATAAGTTGAATGAGTGGATTGGAGATGTGTTTTACGACATCCTTCCAGAAAAAGGATTTGAAGAGCGTGATGAACAAATTTTTATGGCGTTTCAATTAGAGCGTGCTTTCCAAGAAAAGAAAGTAATGTTCGCAGAAGCGGGTGTAGGAACAGGGAAAACAATTGTATATCTTCTATATGCAATTTGTTATGCGCGTTATACTGGGAAACCAGCTATTATTGCTTGTGCAGATGAAACGTTAATTGAGCAGCTTGTGAAAGAAGAAGGGGACATTGCTAAGTTATCTGAAGCATTAGGGCTATCTGTTGATGTAAGGCTTGCAAAATCAATGGATAATTATTTATGCTTACGTAAACTTGAAGATGTTATGAGTGGACGAGCTCCAGAAGTAATTGAAGACGTATATTACGAGTTACCACAGTTTGTATTCGATCATGGTACGATGCAAAACTTTACGCACTATGGTGACAGAAAAGAATTTCCACTTTTAAATGACGAAGAATGGTCAAAAGTAAATTGGGATTACTTCCAAGATTGCTTTACTTGTGATTCTCGTCATCGTTGTGGACAAACTCTTTCTCGTGAACATTATCGTAAAGCAGCAGATTTAATTATTTGTTCTCAAGATTTCTATATGGATCATATTTGGACGTACGATGCTCGTAAGCGTGAAGGGCAAATTCCGTTATTACCAGAAAGTAGCTGCGTTGTATTCGATGAAGGACATCTTGTAGAATATGCAGCTCAAAAAGCTTTAACATACCGTTTAAAGCAAACGATGATGGAGCAACTATTAACGAGATTATTACAAAATGATATTCGTGAAGAGTTTGCACATTTAGTAGAAGAAACAATTTGGCAAACAGAGCGATTCTTTGATGTGTTACAAGAAAATAAAAAGGAAATTGCCGGTTCGGATCGTTTAGAAATTACTGTGACAGAAAAAGTAACAGCTGAAGCAAAACGACTTTATGCGAAAATTGGTGAAGTCGGTGATGCATTAGTATTTGAAAGTGAAATGCATACAGTAAATACGTATGATTTAAATATCGTTGATGAACATTTAGATGTGTTAGAACATTCACTTCGTCTGTTCATGCACGAGAAAAATGTAATTACATGGGGCGAAGAAGGTGATGGAGCCTTCACGTTAGTCATTATGCCACGTGCAGTTGAAGAAGTGTTACAAGAGAAAGTATTCTCGAAGAAAATCCCGTATATCTTCTCGTCTGCTACATTATCTAATAACGATTCATTCGCGTTTACAGCAAATAGCTTAGGGGTAAAAGATTACTTATCATTCTCAGTTGCCTCACCGTTTGATTATGAGGAGCAAATGGCAGTAAACTTACTATCGCATACGAAAGAAAATGAATGGGAAAGAAAGTGTCAATATACACTTGAAAATATACAAAAAACAAATGGACGTACACTTGTATTATTCCGTACAACGCAAGAGCTTGCAGCGTTTAAAGAATATGTAAGTAAAGAACAAATGTCAGTTCCGTTCCTATATGAAGGGGATCAAGAAATTAGTCAGCTCGTTTCTCGCTTCCAAAATGAAGAAGAGACTGTACTTTGTGCCGTTCATTTATGGGAAGGTTTAGACATTCCTGGTTCATCATTATCACATGTTATCATTTGGTCATTACCATTCCCTCCAAACGATCCGGTGTTTGAAGCGAAGCGTAAACATGTTAATGATCCGTTCTGGGATGTAGATGTGCCATATATGATTTTACGTCTTCGTCAAGGCATCGGTCGTTTAATTCGTACGAGTGACGATAAAGGTGCTATTTCAATCTTCTTATCTGATACAGAAGATGAGAAAGTGATAGAAGCGGTGAAAAACGTACTACCGGTAGAAGGTAAAGAATTATAAGGAGAAAGCTTGGCGCTTGCCAAGCTTTTTTTCTATTATAAAAGGAATTTAGATTTTCATGTCGAATTAAGTTTGAGGTAGAAAAGGGAGGTTTTTATACGATGACAGTAGCTACATATGAAGTAGAAAAACAATTTTTAACATATGTGAAGAAGATACAAAATTACGGAGAAGCATTAAGCTTAATGTTTTGGGACTTAAGAACAGGTGCGCCTAAAAAAGGTGTGGACCAGCGTTCAGAAGTAATTGGTATGCTTTCATCAGAAGTGTTTGCTATGTCGACTTCAGATGAGATGGGAAATTATTTAACAGAGCTTGAAGCTTTAATAAGTGAAGACAAACTTTCTGAAACGACGAAGAAAATGGTTGAAGAGTGTCGTAAAGAATATGATAGAAATAAAAAAATTCCACAAGCTGAATATGAAGCGTATGTGAAATTAGAAGCGAAAGCGGAAAGTGTGTGGGAAGAAGCCCGCGAAAAATCTGATTTCGAAATGTTCCGTCCGTATTTAGAACAAATAGTTGAATTTAAAAAGAAATTTATTACATATTGGGGTTACGAAACATACAAATATAATACATTATTAGATATGTATGAGCCGGGTATTACAGTAGAAGTGTTAGATCACGTATTTGGTCAACTTCGTGAGCGTATCGTTCCGCTTGTAAAAGAAATATCGGAGTCACAAAAGAGATTAAAGACAAGTGCTTTATCAGAACATTTTTCAAAAGAAAAACAAAAGAACTTTACATTAGAGCTATTAAAGCAGTTGAATTATGACTTTGAAGCAGGTCGTCTTGATGAAACGGTGCATCCTTTCGAGATTACATTAAATAGAGGGGATGTTCGTATTACGACACGCTATGACGAAAAGGATTTCCGTATGGCTGTGTTTGGAACAATTCATGAATGTGGTCATGCTGTATATGAACAAAATATTGCAGAAAAATTTGAAGGTACACCGCTATGTAGTGGAACATCTATGGGTATTCATGAGTCACAATCGTTATTCTTTGAGAACTTTATCGGTCGTAATAAATCATTCTGGAAGAAAAATTATGATTTATTAAAAGAGTATAGCAATGGTCAATTCAATGATATATCAGTAGATGAGTTTTATGATGCGATTAACGAATCGAAGCCATCGTTCATTCGTATAGAAGCAGATGAGCTCACATATCCGCTTCACGTTATGGTTCGTTATGAGCTTGAGAAAGAATTATTTGATGGTACATTACAAGTGAAAGATTTGCCAGCGGCTTGGAATGATAAGATGGAAGCATATTTAGGAATTCGTCCGGAAAACAATGCACAAGGTGTATTGCAAGATGTTCACTGGGCTGGTGGTTCATTTGGATACTTCCCATCTTATGCGCTTGGTTATATGTACGCAGCGCAGTTTAAGCAAAGAATGTTAAAAGATATTCCGAACTTTGATGCATTATTAGAAGAAGGAAACGTAACGCCAATTCGTGAATGGCTAACTGAACATATTCACCAATATGGTAAAACGAAAAAGCCACTTGAAATTTTAGAAGATGTAACAGGCGAAGGGTTAAATGCAAATTACTTAGCAGATTATTTAGAAGCGAAGTATAAAGAAATTTATGAGTTGTAAAAAAAGAGCTGCTTACTTGCAGCTTTTTTTTATAGGGGGATAGAAGATGGTTTATACATATACAGTAATGACGCAAGAAGAGGCGGAAGAGATTGCATATAACTGGCATTATAAAGGGGAATATTCCTTTTACGATATAGAGGCAGATGAAGAAGATTTAGCTGGATTTTTACATGATGAGAGTAGAGGGAATCATACATTTTCAGTGAAGGAAAATGGCATTCTCGTTGGTTTTTTTACTATTTGTAAAATAAATAATGGAACGGTTGATATAGGTCTTGGAATGAAACCTGATATAACTGGAAATGGATTTGGTTTACAGTTCGTAAATGCTGGACTAGCTTTTATTAAAGAAAAATACGGATGCAATTATATAACGTTATCAGTAGCGACATTTAATAAAAGAGCTATTAAAGTATATAAAAGGGCAGGATTTGAAGCAGTTGGAACGTTTATACAGAAGACGAATGGTAGTTGTTTTGAGTTTTTGAAAATGAATTATATATGTGAAAAATAACAAAAAACAGAAGAGGGTTCTTCTGTTTTTTGCAACTTCATTAACTTTCAGTTGATAGCATGTGTACAGCTATTTCATGCATGTCTTTCAAACCTGACACTTGAGCGTATTCAGCAACAGTAATACTACTCGTTGTTAGAAGTTCGATAATATGTTCATCCATTCTTGACCAAGTTTTACCGCCAGCGTTATCATAAGAGTGAATTAACTTTGTTAGTCCATCCTTTCCAAAGAGTAGATAATGCGATGTGAAATCTATAGATACATCACCTATCCCTACTTCTGTCCAATCGATTAAGCCAGTTACCTTATTTTTATTATCAATCAGGATATGACCTGGATGGATATCCCCATGCTTTACTCCTACGTGAGATGGCCAAAAAGAGTCTTCAGCTAGCCATGCTTGCCAACGATCCCATAAGTTTTGATTGATGTGGTATTGTTCCTTCACTCGATTCATCCTTTGTTTCATAGAAGTTCTTAATTCATTAGCAGTAAGAATTTCAACACCTATACTATTAAATTTTTGCTGAGGTAATGAGTGTAAATTCGCTAAAACTTTTCCTAAGGAAATATAGTATTCAGTTGGTACATCCTTTTCGTTAAAGGTCCATATATAACCTTGTTGTTCTATATCGATAGTAGCGGCAGGAACGCCACTTAGTTGTTTATAAGCAATTAGTTCCTCAGAAAATATAGACCAATCAGGAACTTGGAATTCTGCATGTTTTTTCATGATTTCTAATGCTTCTTTTTCACGTAGAGCATGTCTCATAGATTCTCGTCTATGAGGAATTCGTAGTATCCATTTATCCCCGTTTTGTTCTTTGACGTGTGCTACTTGAAAGTCAACGCCAGATTCATTGATTTCTATTGAATCTTCTAATATATTTAGTCCTTCCTTATTTGCTAATTGTTTCACTTTAAGTGTATTCATTTTGATTTCCTCCAAATGTTTATTTAGATTTCAATGTTTTCATACGTTTTCTGTTACGAATTGTTTCTAACTACATCCATATGATTGAAGTAGCAAGATATAAGAAAATGTAATCATAAAAAAACCACAGACGGGCTTCTGTCTGTGGTTAAGAGTAAACGAGGATATAATGAAAAAACGTCTCTTTTTGTATCAAAAAAATATACGAAAAAAAGACAGATGTATATCTGCCTTTCTTCATATGGAAAGTGTATTCTTCCGTTGAAGATTATTAAAAATGTGCAGACTAATCCCGTTTACTCTGCTTTATGAAAACAGAGCCTTTGAACATATTAAGTTACTTATTGTTCAAAGTTTGCTGACGTAGTCTTCCTGCATGCATCATCTTTAACAATCCTCCTTTTAATAGTATAGTGTTACTATACTTTGTTTATAAGTAAACATCAACAAAAAATACTAGATGTAATATGTAAAAACGAATTAAATAAAAATTTACATTCGGAAAATAGAAGAAATGATGTTAGCTTTTATAATTGGAAGTTTTGGAAGAGGATTTGTATTAGTAGCAAATAGTAAGTTTAGCAAGGAAGGTAGAGGTAAGCATGGTTACAATTAAAACGAAAAATGAAATAGATTTGATGCACGAATCCGGGAAGTTACTTGCTTCATGTCATAGGGAAATTGCAAAAATGATGAAACCAGGTATTACGACAAAAGAAATTAATACGTTTGTTGAAGCATATTTAGAAAAGCATGGTGCAATATCTCAGCAGAAAGGATATAACGGGTATCCATATGCGATATGTGCATCTATAAACGATGAAATGTGCCATGGGTTTCCGGTGGATGTACCTTTAACTGAGGGCGATATTGTAACAATTGACACGGTAGTAAACTTAAATGGTGGTCTTTCAGATTCTGCTTGGACGTATAGAGTTGGAAATGTTTCTGATGAAGCAGAAAAGTTGTTGTTAGTAGCTGAGAATGCTTTGTATAAAGGGATTGATCAGGCGGTAATTGGTAATCATGTAGGAGACATTGGCTATGCAATTGAAAATTATGTAACAAATGAAGGTTTTTCTGTCGCAAGAGACTTTACGGGACATGGAATCGGTAAAGAGATTCATGAAGAACCAGCAATTTTTCATTTTGGGAAACAAGGACAAGGGCCTGAGCTGCAAGAAGGAATGGTAATTACAATTGAGCCAATTGTAAATGTAGGTATGCGATATTCGAAAGTAGATTTAAATGGATGGGCTGCAAGAACGATGGACGGGAAATTATCAGCGCAATATGAGCATACAATTGCGATTACAAAAGATGGGCCAATCGTTTTAACGGCGCTTTGAAATAATATGTAAGAGTTTACAAAACTCGAACGAAAATGATATTTTGATAAAATTTGTACGTGTTTTGTTAATAAATACTTTTCAAAGTATAAAAAGTGCGTTATAATCCATCTATAAAATAAATAGTTAGCTACACTCATATAATCGCGGGGATATGGCCTGCAAGTTTCTACCGAAGTACCGTAAATACTTTGACTATGAGTGAGGACGAATATATTTGCTTGTTTAGCATTCTTTTTTGCGAAACTCCAAAAGCGCGTCTCTCACTTGTAACGAGTGGTGGCGGCTTTTGGAGTTTTTTTATTGCATAAGAGGGGGAACAAACATGAAAGTATTACAAGAAAAGATTTTGAACGAAGGAAAGGTTTTATCTGGTGACGTATTAAAGGTAGATGCTTTTTTAAACCATCAAATTGACCCAGTACTTATGCAAGAAATCGGAAAAGAATTTGCTAAACGTTTTAAAGAAGAGAACATTACAAAGATCGTGACGATTGAATCTTCAGGCATTGCACCAGCTGTTATGGCTGCATTAGAGCTTGGTGTAAAAGTAATTTTTGCAAGAAAACGTAAATCGTTAACGTTACAAGATAATATGTACGTTGCAAACGTATATTCATTTACGAAACAAGAAACGAATGAAATTTCATTATCTCGAAATCATATTGATGAAAGTGATCGCGTTTTAATTATCGATGACTTTTTAGCAAACGGTCAGGCTGCTTTAGGGTTAATGAGTTTAGTAGAGCAAGCAGGAGCCAGTATTGCAGGAATTGGGATTGTTATTGAAAAAGCATTTCAAGATGGAGGAAAGAAGCTTCGTGAACAAGGAGTTCGTGTTGAATCACTAGCAGAAATTGCATCATTTGATAACGGCACAGTTACATTTGTACAGCAAGAAACTGCGGAGGTGAAATAAACGATGAAGCAGCATCCATTTAAAATTGCATCGCTTGGTATGCAGCATATGCTTGCAATGTATGCTGGAGCAATTATCGTTCCGCTTATTGTGGGCGGCGGACTTGGTTTAAATCAAAAAGAGTTAACATATTTAGTCTCAATTGATTTATTAATGTGCGGCGTTGCGACAATTTTACAAGCATTATCAAATCGCTTTTTTGGTATAGGACTTCCCGTTGTACTTGGTTGTACATTTACAGCGGTTGGACCGATGATTGCGATTGGAAAACAATACGGTGTGTCTTCAATTTATGGAGCAATTATTGCTGCTGGGTTATTTGTTGTTATTTTTGCGAAATTATTTGGAAAACTTGTAAAACTGTTTCCACCTGTTGTAACAGGATCTGTAGTTACAGTAATTGGAGTTACACTTGTTCCAGCTGCTATTAATGATATGGCTGGTGGAGTAGGAAGCAAAGATTTCGGAAGTCTTGAAAACTTAGCGTTAGCATTTGGAGTGTTATTATTCATCATCGTTATGTATCGTTTCTTTGATGGATTTATCCGTTCCATTTCTATTCTATTAGGTTTGTTGTTCGGTACTATCGTTGCAGCGTTTATGGGGAAAGTAAGTTTGCAAGCGGTTGGAGAGGCTGATTGGTTCCACGGTATTCAACCATTTTACTTTGGTACACCAACCTTTGAATTAACACCAATTATTACGATGATTCTTGTTGCTTGTGTAGGGATTGTAGAAGCAACGGGTGTATACTTTGCATTATCTGATATTTGCAATAAAAAAATCGGTGAAAAAGAATTAACAAAAGGCTATCGTGCAGAAGGATTAGCGATGGTGTTAGGTGGCATTTTCAACGCATTCCCATATACAACATACTCTCAAAACGTAGGACTTGTTCAATTAACTGGAGTAAGAAATCGCGTTATTATTTACACGTGTGGTGGTATGTTAATCGTTCTTGGTTTCATTCCTAAAATCGCAGCTATTACAACAATTATTCCGAAATCAGTACTGGGTGGTGCGATGTTAGCGATGTTCGGTATGGTTATGGCATATGGTATTAAAATGTTAAGTAGCGTTGATTTTGGTAAACAAGAAAACTTATTAATCGTTGCATGTTCTGTTGGAATTGGGCTTGGCGTAACAGTCGTTCCTACATTATTTTCACAACTTCCAGAAAGCATTCGTATTTTAACAGATAACGGAATTGTACTTGGAAGTGCGTCAGCAGTACTTTTAAATATCGTATTTAATATGGTGCCGCAGCGCAAAGTGAAAGTAGAAGAAGAGCCAGTATCTATGCAAAATGCAGTAAGAGAAGCGTAAAAAAGCAAGGTCTCGTTATGAGACCTTGCTTTTCTTTTTAAGTGGCATCATTTTCCCGTAAGTACCAAGACGCCAAATGTACTCAAGTGGCCCGTATTGGTAATATGAAAGCCACCAGCGGCTAATAAAGATTTGTAACGTGTAGAAACTAATGCAGAATATTGGTCCAACCCATAATGGAGAAGGATAATCATTTTTAAATAATAGCCCGAATACAAGCAATATAACAATTGTATGCGAGATGTAATTTGTTAATGCCATTCGTCCAACGTATTGGAATGGACGTAATACTGTTTGCCATTTTTCTTTTTGTAATAAACGCATTAACGTGACAATGTAGAAGATGAACAATGTCTTTCCGCTAAACATTGTAAAGACCTGCATATAAATTGGTTCATAAAATGGTTTTGATAAGAAGTAACGGACCATGAAGAACCACATTGGTAATGTTAAAATGAACATAATAATTTGCCATTTTTTAAGCTTTGGATCTAACTCTTTCGCGCGGCGGAAAATATCCTTTTTGCCGGCGTATAAACCAAGTAAAAACAGCCCAACTGTTTCTGGGAGCATGAATACGTTGAGTCCAATTCCATCAGCATAAAATGCATGGAAACGATTTTGGATTTGTGACACCCAGTCTTCAAGTGGCATGATAGGTAAGGAGAATCCTAATTCTGCCTTTGGAACGAATGCAATCATAATACCTACGATTAGCATGAAAAACTGAAAAATACTCAATAAAACGATAGCCCATATTAAAATAGTACGAGGTTCTCTCTTATAAAATAAAAATAAGAAAAATCCAGCAATCGCATAAGTATGTAAAATGTCTCCGTCCCATAAAAGAACGTAATGTAAGAAACCGAATAATAATAAAATAAGTAAGCGGCGAACAAATAAAATTTTCGGATGATCTGTTTTCGCTTCAGCACGACTCATAAAAATATAAAAACCTAATCCGAATAAAAACGAAAAAATTGTATAAAATTTCGTTTGAATAAACATATCGTAAAATAGGCGAATGTAGCTGTCTATCCCTTCGTAAATTCCTGAAAGATCACGTGAGTCAACCCCGGCGATAACAGGCCAATTCACAAGAAAAATACCTAGTACAGCTATTCCTCTAATAATATCAATGGAGTGTATCCTCTCGCCTTGTGTGAGATTTTGTGTCATTTTTTTCCTCCTTGTTAAGTAATTCCCTTTTATTATACAAAATGTAAGATGGAGGGGATAGGGGATATTTCCATTTTTTTAAACTGTTAAGTTATGTAGGATGAGATATAATAAGATTGCACAACAAGTTTTAACCTTCTTCAAAACAGGCGGTAAAGCTCCTTCTTATAAGGAGCTTTCTTTATGAAAAGTGTTGATAATGATTCTCTTTAATGATACACTGTATTCAAAAGTGATAATCATTATCAAAAAAGGTTGGTGCGTAAGTATGGTATATGCATTAGTAGCAGGTACAGTCGCTGTATATGCAGTTATTGCGAAGTATGTTTTAAATGGAGTAGGAACAGCAAAATGAGTGATATGACATAAAATCCCTTTCATTTGTAAAAAGAATGAAAGGGATTTTTTATTTTTAATGAGAATATGCTGAAAATTTAGTATGATAGTAAAGTGAAACTGTAATCATTGGGTAGGTGTAACTCTCACTGGTTATGAGCTCGCAAATAGCGGGGAAAAGTATATACATCTTGGATAAAGGGGAACAAGGGGATGACAAACATAGTACAGACAAACGGTATGAAAAAACTTGTTTGTTTTTATGAAGAGTGGCAAAAACACGGCGATGCAGAGAATAGTTTAAAGTTGTTTGAGGTAATTCAAAAATATAAACAAGAACAGCTTATGATAGCGTTCTGCGGTCACTTCTCTGCAGGGAAATCAACGATGATGAATCATCTATATAAAGCGCAGTTGTTACCGACAAGTCCAATTCCGACAAGCGCTAACGTTGTCAAAATTGAAAAAGGAATGGATCGTGTTGTTGTAACGGTTAAATCTGGAGAGCAGTACGAATATGACGGTGCATATTCAGCAGAAGAATTAAAACAAATTTGTAAAGACGGCGATGAAGTAATTGGTGTTCATATTTATCGAAACGACGCGCCAATTCCTGAAGGGGTTATGTTAGTTGATACACCAGGGATCGATTCAACAGATGATGCCCATCAATTAGCGACAGAATCGACACTTCATCTGGCAGATGTCATTTTTTATATGATGGATTATAATCACGTCCAATCGGAAGTGAATTTACAATTTGTTAAAGAATTGAAACAACGTAATAAAACGGTTTATCTCGTTGTAAATCAAATAGATAAACATAAAGAAAATGAATTATCGTTTGAGAATTATAAAGATAGTGTAAAACAATCATTCTCTAACTGGGATATTGAAGTAGATGGTGTTTATTATACGTCATTACGAATGATGAACCATCCACATAATGAAATTAGAAGCTTAGAAGCGTTAATTACTTCTATTATGAAGGAAAAAGAGCAGTGTGTAAGGACTGGAATGGAGCGAGAAACAGAATATTTAATGGGGGAACATTTCTCGTTTATTGTTTCTGAAAATGAAAAAGCTCTTTTGAAATATGAGGAAGAGTTAGCATCACCACTTTCTATTTCAGAGGTAGTTGAAAAGAAGGAAGAGCTAACGGAAGCGAAAAATCGTGAGGCAAGTAAAGAATCTCATGTGAGAAACGAATTTATAAAAGGTTTACAAGCTATATTAGATAATGCTTATTTAATGCCATTTGAAATGAGAGAATTGGCAAATGCATATTTAGAAACGAAATTAACAAAATTTAAGGTCGGTTTGCTATTTTCGAAAGGAAAGACGGAGCAAGAAAAACAAAGACGTGTAGAGGCGTTTTATTCTGCCCTTCAAAAAACTGTTGAAACGCAACTTGATTTTCATGTGAAGGAATTTATTGTAGCCTTCTTAAAAGAAGAAGGATTGTTCACGGAGGAAATTGGGAAAGACATATATGGGTTAGAAATTGCTTTCGGACCAGAAATGTTGGCCGAAGTAATTAAACAAGGTGCAGGTTTCACAGGTGATTACTTACTTCTTTATACAGCGGATGTAGCGAATGAACTGAAGAAACGTTATTTTATAAAAGCACAGCAAATTTTTGATAAAAGTGCGGTCGTTTTGAAGCAAAAGGTGAGGGAAGCAGTTGCTCGTATTGAAGAAGAGATTGAAACATATACGATGTTGCAAACGGCGAAAGAAACACAATTACAATACAGTAACAATTTGGAGGCATATGAAGACTATTTACGAAATGTTTGGCACGATCATGTTGCTACGCCTGAAGGGTTGCAAATAGATGAGATATTGCAAAGGGAGACACAAATTGTTAGTGAGAAATTTACACTACAAGAACAGGAAATCGTAAACGATAACGTAGCGGTTCATGAGGAAGAGCTAAAAGGAACGGCAGCTTTAAATATTCAACGTATATTAGAGAAAGTGAAAAAAGCCGAAACGATATTAGAGCCATTACCAGCGTTGAAACATGTACAGCAAGAGGTAATAGAGAAAAGAAGACGTGTGGAAACAAAACAATTTACAGTAGCGTTATTCGGGGCATTTAGTGCTGGGAAATCATCATTTGCCAATGCCTTACTCGGTGACAAAGTACTTCCTGTATCACCAAACCCGACGACGGCAACGATTAATCAAATTTTGCCGGTTACAGAGGAAAAATCACATGGAACAGTAATTGTTCAGTTTAAATCAAAGCAAGCGTTATTAGAAGATATGAAAGCTGTTTATAAGCTGTTTCATTATGAGATTGCTACGTTAGATGAAGCGTTAGCACAAATTGATAAAGTTATGAAATATCCTTCACCAACTGGGAAGCAAAAAACAACATTTAGCTTTTTACGAGCGGTACAAAAAGGGTATGATGCAGTTTCTACTTATTTAGGAGAACAAGTACAAGTTACATTAGAAGAGTTCTCTGATTATGTAGCGAATGAAGAGAAATCATGCTTCGTTGAGTATATGGAACTTTATTATGATTGTGCTTTAACAAGGCAGGGAGTAGCGCTTGTAGACACACCTGGAGCGGATTCTATTAATGCTCGCCATACGGATGTTGCATTCCAGTATATTAAAAACGCAGATGCTATTTTATTTGTTACATATTATAACCATGTATTCTCTCGTGCTGACCGTGAATTTTTAATTCAACTTGGTCGTGTAAAGGATACTTTTGCCCTTGATAAAATGTTCTTCTTAATTAATGCGGCGGATTTAGCAGAGTCTGAAGAAGAACTTGAAATGGTAAAAGGTTATATCGCAGATCAGCTACTGCAATACGGTATTAGAAATCCGCGTTTATTTGCAATTTCAAGTTTATGTGCGCTTGAAGAGAAACAAGGAAAGAATGTTGAAAAAGAGAAGTATGGTATTTTACAAAACTCTGGGATTACTAAGTTTGAGGAATCATTTACGTCCTTTATGATGAGAGATTTAATGCTTGTTTCTGTGCATGCTCTATACGGTGCTTTGCAAGGGGCAGATCAGCTTTTAGTAAACATGATAAAGGGTGCAAAGCAGGGGAATGAAGAGAAAGAGAAGCAAACGAAAAAATATGAAGCAGAGCGTGATCAACTACTTCATATCATTTCATCATATAGTGTACTTGCTGAAGAACAGGCGATGCAAAATGAAGTGAAAGAGTTGCTTTATTACGTGCAACAGCGCCTATTCCTACGCTATAACGATGTGTTTACTGAATTTATTAATCCGGCTTCACTTCGAACGGATGGAAATGTGAAAACACAATTGCAACAGTGTGTTATGGAATTAGTAGCATTTATTCAGCATGATTTATTGCAAGAAATGCGTGCGACATCATTACGCCTTGAAAAATGGATAGACGAAGCGATGAAGCGTGCAAAGGACGAAATTGTAGTGAACTGTAAAGTGGAAAATGAATCAATTTCTATGAATGGAACAGTGGAGTATGAATATAAAGATATTACACATAAAGAACCGTTCCCTTCAGTTGAAATAAAAGATTTCAAAAAAGCACTGGCACATTTTAAAAATGAGAAAAGCTTTTTTGAAAAGAATGACAAAGCTTTTATGCAAGAAGACGCTAAATCTGTATTAGAACCGCTCGTATCAAACTATGTAGCTGATGAAAAAGATTTATTTGTTCATCATTATAAGCAAGAGTGGGATATGAAGTGGAACTTATTCCAAAAAGTGATGCAGCAAGATGTGATGAACTATTATGAAAGTATATTGTTTGCATTGGCTGAAACGATCGATGTATCTCTATATGAACAAAGTAAAGAACAATTGCAAAAGCAGTTAGTAGAGATTGAAAAAGAAATTTATGTTATATAGTCGTTATGAGAAAAAGATTCGTTCAATTTTCTTTTGCAGTACAGTATCTAAAGATTTTACAAATCCAGCAAATTCATCGGTAGAAATCATATGAGTAAGAACGAGTCGTCTGCCATCTGGTGTTTCACCGCATAAGACGAATGAAGAAAATTCATATGTTTTGTTTTCAACTACTAATTTTGGATAGGAATACGTGTCGCTTTTCTTCTTCTTTCCATCAATAGAGATGACGTTGCATTTTTTCTCATTGTTGTCCATGGTGAATCCCTCCTTTCTATTACTTATGGTAGACAAGGAGGGTTTAGAACAATAGAGAAGGGGGAATTTTTTATGTCTGTTGTAATAGAACGTATTCCAAAAGAGGCTATACCGAAGTCTTTATTGCTACTTGCTGATCCAAGTGAACGGCAAATAGCTACATATGTACAAAGAGGATTAACATATGTAGCTAAGCAGGGGGGGAGCGTTATCGGTGTATATGTTCTTTTGGAAACAAGGCCAAAGACGATGGAAATCATGAATATTGCGGTTGCAGAGCATTTACAAGGAAAAGGGATTGGGAAGAAGCTATTAAGGCATGCTGTAGAAACTGCTAAAGGATATGGTATGTCAAAACTTGAAGTTGGTACAGGCAATTCTAGTGTTTCACAACTTGCTTTATATCAAAAATGTGGATTTCGTATTTTTTCTATTGATTTTGATTACTTTTCGAAGCATTATGAAGAAGAGATTATTGAAAATGGGATTGTATGTCGTGATATGATCCGGCTTGCAATGGAATTGAATAAAAACGTATAACTATTTAGGGGGAAGAGAAGATGGAAGTACATAAAGCAATTACAGCACATTCTCGTAAACAAAATGAAAGTGTAAAAGCATGTTTACAATTAGATGCACAGCGTGAAGCAGCTATTGAAGCTGCTGTATCTCTTGCGTCAAATGGGAAAGAATTTTCGGTTGATGTCATTAATGTTGTAACGAAGCAAATTAATGATCTTGCAAAAAATGGTGTTACACTAGAGCGTAAATATGTTACAGAAGAAATGGTTATGGAGTATGTAAGTCGTTTGAAAGAGAAAGAAGGTCGTTAAAGATGATAGTTACAGTCGAATGGTTACGTGAGCATATAGAAGATGAGAATGTCCGTATAATCGATTGTCGTTTTGATTTAGCGAATCCTAATTGGGGTAGAGAAGAGTATGAAGAAGGACATATTCCTCATGCTTTATATTTTGATTTGAATTTAGATTTATCAAGTCCTATAGCAGAACATGGTGGCCGCCATCCTTTACCAAATATTGAGGAGTTTGCAGACAAGCTTTCGGAGGCTGGTATTGATGAACATACGACAGTAATTGCGTATGATAGTCAAGCCGGTGCAAATGCTGCTCGTTTATGGTGGTTATGTAACTATGTAGGACATGAGAAAGTATATATATTAGATGGTGGTTTCCCGGCTTGGAAAGAGAATGGACTACCGACAACAACGGAAATTCCTGTTGTTATACGAAGAACATTCAAAACAAACATACAAGATCATATGCTTGTATCGATGGAAACAGTAAGAGAGAATATCCAGGCAGGTGCAGATGTTACATTAATTGATTCAAGAGAGCCAAAACGTTATGCTGGTGTAGAGGAACTTGTCGATCATAAAGCAGGTCATATTCCGACAGCAGCAAACTATTTTTGGAAAGATGGAATGTTGCAATCAGGACAATTTAAGAATGAAGCTGAGCAACAAGAACGATTCCAAAATCTGTCGAAAGATAAGGAAACCATTGTATATTGTGGTTCTGGTGTTACGGCATGTCCAAATATCATTGCGTTAAAATTGGCTGGATTCCAAAATGTTAAATTGTATGTAGGTAGCTGGAGTGATTGGATTTCTTATCCAGAAAATCAAATTGCAAAAGAAGAAGATTAATCACTTGCATGCAAAAATAATTTGTATTAAAATAAGGTCACAAGCAAGAGATTGCTCGAAAAAATTTGTATTTTACACATTAGAAACAATGTGATAATATAACGACAAGTAAATAATACATCCTGCGGTGTGCGTAACTTATTTATGTCTAAAACCGATGTTAGTTATACGGAAGCTCAATATTTAGCGACCATCATCAAGCCTTCCTTGTGGAGGAAGATGTACGGTAACTGTGAGGGCATCCACCTGCGAGTAGCGGGTTTTTGGACATTTACGAGGAGCGGCACGTGCGGGGGTCTTATTTCAACTAACCTTATATCTAATTCCTACGGTGTACGTAGCTTATGCATGTCTTAAACCAATAAGTTTAATATGGAAGTTCAATATTTAAATGTAGCTAACATGCCATCTTTTTAAGAAGGAAGTTACAAACATTTGTGAGAGCATCCACCTGTGAGAGCAGGTTTATGGACATCTAGAGAGAACGGCATATGTGGGGCTATATAAAAACCTTACGTTTTATACGTAAGGTTTTTTTGTTGTATAGATATATCAATATTATCTTGATTCACCTGTGAAGTTTCCGTAATAAATGTAGCACTTTCTGTCTTCATCAATCTCTCTAGAATCCAAGGAGAATTCCATAGACATGCCGTCTCGTTGAATATATATAATATCTGAATGAAGAGATGGTAAAATTTCTTCATATTTCCATACATCTTGACTATCTACTATGTTTGAACTCGTTTCACTTAGTTCTCTAATTTCAAATCCGATGTGGGAGTATGTAGGGTCTGAAGGGTCATTTGCGAAAACTTCTTTTTGAATATAAATAACTGCTGTTCCGTCTGGATCAACCGAAGTTGCAGTAACAACATAAGTATTTTTCTCTTTAATAAAATATTCACAAGTCATGCGTGCGATAATTTCAGAATTAGAAATATTGGCGTAGTTCCATAAAGCAGGATACCCTTTCGTTTCATCATTAAGTCGATATTCTAAGCGCATTTTATCCCTCTTCTTCCTTTTTCTTCTACTTTATCATGCTATCCTATATAATAGGAATAGAAATTAAAAAGGGGAGTGCGAAAGTGACAAAAACGAAATGGCTAGTAGGTGGTGTCGTAACGTCTTTAATGACTGGCACTTTATTTGGTTGCGCACAAGATCTTCCCCCAAAACCGAATGATAATAGTTGTTCTGATTGGGATTGGGATGATGAACTTGGGGTATGGCAGTGTGATGATAGTAGTTCAGGTTATCGTGGGCATTATTTCTATGGTGGGCGATACTATCAAAATAAATCCTCTTTTAAAAATTCATCGGCGTTTAAATCGTATCAATCGTCTGCTGAATTTAAAGGTGGAATTGGAAGCGGTTCAAAGGGAGGATTTGGGGGCTAAAATATGTCGCAATACATAAGGGATCGAAAAGAGTTTTATTTGAAATATCCAAATTTTTGGTCGGATTTATATGAATGTGAGTATAGTTTGTTTCATGTTTTTTCTATAACAAATCAGACTTTGGAACAATTACGATTGGCGACTGAACGAATGGGAAAAATATTTTTTAAGACTGCTAGACTTTTGCGTAATTTAAGTGACGAACAGCTTCTTGAGCTTGGTTTTCCTCCTGTGAGCTTATCTTTCATTAGAATGAAAGGGCTTTATCCTGAATCTGTAATTTCGCGATTTGATTTTGCTGTAACAGAGGATAACCAAATCAAAATGCTTGAGTTTAATAGTGATACACCAACTTTTATTGTGGAATGTTTTCAAATGAATGGGAAAGTATGTGAAAATCTAGGTTATGATGATCCAAACTCGGATCAAGAACGATTACTATCTTCTGGTGTTACGAAAGCTGTAATGGAAGCGACAAAGGGATTAGACAATCCAAATGTTGTTTTTACAGCACATCATGAACATATTGAGGATTGGAATACGACTATGTATTTGAGTCAGTTATGCCATGTTGAAAATAAAGTAGTGCCAATGTCAGAACTTAGAATTACAAAAGATGCTCTAATCGATAAAGATGGGGCGAAGATTGACGTTTTATATCGCCAAACATATCCGATAGAAGATTTAATTGAGGATCAAGATTCTGAAACAGGAGATTTGGTAGGTGTGGAACTGCTGCAACTTGTAAAAGCCGGAAAGCTTTTTATAATAAATCCTTTGTCAGCATTTTTACTTCAGCCAAAATCAATTCAGTGTCTTATTTGGGGGTTAGCAGAAGAAGAGGCCTTTTATACAAACGAGGAACAACAGTGGATTAAAGAATATATGTTACCTACATATTTAGAACCAGATTTATTTTTAGGAAAAGGTTCTTTCGTTCAAAAACCTTCATTTGGTAGAGAAGGAGATACAATTACGATTCGCGATAAGGATGAAAATATTATGCTTCAAAATGCACATCAAACATATAAAACGTCACTGCCAATATTTCAAAAGTATACAGAACTTCCAGTCGTATTCTTGGAAACAGAAAAAGGGATGGAGAAACTGTCGTATGTGTTTGGTTCTTTTTTAATTGCTGGAAAAGCGAGTAGTATCGGTATTCGCGCGGGAGAAAAGATTACAGGAAATGAATCGTACTATTTACCGGTAGGTATAAAAAGGAGGAGGAAAAATGATTAATTTTTTATTATATTTAGCAGTAACACTCGGACTTTTATGTATTGGTCTGTTCTTGATGGAAGTGACAACGAAAGTTAAGGAATTTAAGTTAATGGCTCAAGGGAATAAGGCGGTAAGCTATGTGCTTGGAGGACGATTACTTGGGTTAGCTATTGTTTTATATTCGACAGCAGCTAATTCAATTTCACTTCTTGATATGATTTCGTGGGGGGCAATTGGGATTTTGGCTCAAATTATTGTCTTTTATTTAGCTGAGTGGCTTACACCACGCTTTAATATAAACAAAAGTCTCGAAGAAGATAATCAAGCAGTCGGTCTTTTTCTTATGTTTTTATCGCTTTCAATTGGGATTGTAATTGCTGGTTGTATAACTTATTAAAAACTTTACGTTTAAACGTAAAGTTTTTTATTTTATCCCGCTATTTACAGGACAGCCCGATTGGTGAGGGCTAATAAACAGTGGGGATAAACACCCCCCCACTGATTAAAGTTTCACTTTATATATGTTAGTTTGCCATACCTTTTGAAAAAATTGTAGGCTACGGTTGACATCTATTTTAAATAAGAGTAACATTTTCAATGTAATGAAAATAAGTCTCTGTTAGGTGAGGCTCCTGTATAGAGAAATGCTACTGCCCAAAAATGTCGAGAGACGCCAATGGGTCAACAGGAATGATCGAATTAAGGTTTTTCTTAACGTAGCTGGTAATGTACCTATGCTATACAGTGCTAAAACTCGGTGAGGGAGAGGTCCGTAGATTTCTAATCATATTAGAAATCGTTTATTTGTGTATGTAATGGCCGCTACTCTCTTAAGGGTAGGGGTCTTTTTTGTTACCAAGCTATGAGTAATTTCATAGTATAAACTATAAAATTAAACGAGGAGGTGAGGAGCATGTCAAATTCTGACTCGGTTCCGTTACCCATATACTTCAAATCAAAAATATATGATGTAGGCAGGAAACGATTTGTTCCTCCCTCTATATTTATCACGATGTAGCGTTTATAAAGCGCGAGACACTTTCACAGTAAAGTGGATAAATTGAGAAACAAAGCGTTTCTTCCTATGTTGTAAAGGAGGAGACGATAATATGTTATATGCAAACAAAACTGTGGGTAACACGTCATATAAACTAAGTAAAAAATCAATAAAAGAACAAACAATGCTCCAAAAAAATAAAGATTTATTAATTGAAATTGCAACAAGAGATGTCAAATCTGTATTTGCATATTTTAAAACAACAAGAGACGGACTATCAATGAAAGAGGCACAAAAACGTATTCAAGTATATGGCCGAAATGAACTAACTTCCAAAAGAGCACTTCTTACAGAAGTCATGATGAAGCTTGGTGGCATGATTCCAGGTTTTTCAAAACAACGTGTGTGTGATGAATTACAACGTGAAACGATTACTGTATCTAGAGTAGAATGTTCTAGTAGTACAGGGCTAAATAGTGAACTGAAAATGATGGAGATACCAGTGCGAGAACTTGTACCTGGAGATATGATTTTTCTTTCGGCTGGAGATGCTGTGCCAGCTGATGTACGTATTATTTATGCAGATGACTTATTAGTGAATGAGTCTGTGTTAACGGGAAACGAAGCGAATATAGAGAAGTTTGAGAGCTGCTATCACCTTGAACGTAAACGATTTATTCCATTAAAACGGATGAAAGATTATAATCCACTTGAGCTTGAAAATGTATGTTTTAAAGGTTCGTATATCGTTAGTGGAAATGCAAAAGCTGTCGTTGTTTCTACTGGGAAAAATACGTATTCAGGCATATTGCATACTTGTTGTAGTAGAACGTCTTAATGTGTTAATGATGCTAAATATACAAAAACAATGTATAATAGACAAAGTTGAGCAAAAACGTAGAATGGTAATCTATTTATATAACCTTACGTGATAACGTAAGGTTATTATTTTTTTAATAGGAGAGGAATTATGAAAAAAGTATTATTAGTTGATGGTATGGCACTATTATTTCGTGCTTTTTACGCAACAAGTGTCTACGGACAATTTATGAAACGACAAGATGGAACCCCTACCAACGGAATTCATGGTTATATGAAACACTTATTAACAGCTACGCAAGCGATCGAACCAACACATATCGTTACATGCTGGGATATGGGAAGTACGACATTTAGAACAGAATCGTTCTCGAATTATAAAGCAAATCGTGCAGCGCCACCAGAAGAATTAATTCCTCAATTCGATTTAGTGCAAGAAATGACTGCGAAATTATCCATTCCAGTTATCGGTATGAAAGGCTACGAAGCGGATGATTGTATCGGTACGCTTGCAAAACAATACTGCAATGAAGCTGAAGTTTATATTTTAACAGGTGATACAGATTTACTTCAACTTGTTGATAAGAACGTTACAGTTATGCTTCTGCGTAAAGGAATTGGAAATTACGAATATTACACACCGGAGAAAATCATGGAAGAAAAAGGTGTAGAGCCGTGGCAAATCGTCCATGCAAAAGCTTTCATGGGAGATACAAGTGATAATTATCCAGGTGTAAAAGGTATCGGTGAAAAAACAGCGTATAAGCTTATTCAAGAGCACGGAACAGTATCCGCTGTACTAGAAAATGTAGAATCATTAACAAAAGCGCAGCGTACGAAGATTGAAAGTGATTTAGAGAACTTAAATATTTCGTTACAATTAGCCCAAATTCACTGTGAAGTTCCAATTTCATGTTCACTAGAAGAAGGATTACACACAATGGATGCAGAAAAAATTAGATTTGTTTGTGAAGAAATGAATTGGGGAAGACCTGAAATATTAATAAATATGCTATAAATAGCTTGGAAAGAGGGATGTTGCATAAGTCGAACTTTGACTTGGTAACACCTTCTTTTTGTTTTTGTAAACAGTATTATAGTAAATAAAATTATGTCGAACTCAATTTTAAATATATAAATGTTTCGACAAAATATAATGAAGTAAATTAATTTCAATATAGTTTTAGATAGTCTCTTTTTGCGTGTTCACAAAGTTGTCAGAAAATAAATAGAATTTTCATATGAAGTTCAAATAGAATTCACAACAATCAATTATTATAAGAACACACAGATAATTCTTTATCTTTTATATAAACCATCCCCCAAGGAGGACAATGAAAATGAGAAAAAAAGTGAGAAAATCTTTTAAACAATTATTAATTGAAAATAAACAATCACTATTAAATAATAAAGAAAATATGAAAGAAATTGAAGAGAGAATTGAGAAACGACATGTAGCATATAGTGGTGCCAGTAATTAAATAAAATAAAAAAGATAGCCTATGTAGGCTATCTTTTTTATTTTATATTGAAAAAACGCTATTCGGCTCTTTAATTTTGTAAATATGCAAGATATTTTTATAGTGTTTTTCTATCAATATTACTCATTTTTCGAGGTTGAAATTGGTATATACCAATTTTTAGGATTCGCTATTCATAATATTACAAAAAATGTTACAATACACTCAAATTTATACTATAAAATCATTTTAATATGAAAAATTGGAATGAAAAGAAAGGAGAGGAATATGAATAAAGATGTCGCTTTGAAATGATTATTATCATTTCATTAGGAGTTGATGTAAAAAGATGAAGAGATACGAGGAATTGGATTCTATAAGAGGGATTTCTTCATTAATAGTAATGATCGGTCATCATTTAATGATTTTTTTAGCATTTCAAAATTACAGTTATGGAGATAATAAACCATTTGTTGTGTACCTATTAAAAGAAACGCCTGCTCGTCTTATTTTTAGTAGTGGTAACGAATCTGTTATTATCTTTTTTGTTTTGAGCGGATTTGTTTTGTACGAATCTATTCAAAAAAACTATAGTAGTTATGGGGCATACCTTTTAAAACGTATATGCAGAATATATATTCCCTATATTGTAGCACTAATTATAGCTATTATATGCCAGGCTACAATTAGTGAATATGGTATTTCTTATTTAAGTGAATGGTTTAATCGCTCATGGACGATTGAAAGCTCTTCAAGCTTAATAGCGCAACATATTTTATTGGTTGGGAAATACAATACAGATGCATATAACGGTGTGATTTGGTCACTTGTCCATGAAATGCGAATATCAATAATTTTTCCGTTAATTTTGATGATTTGTTTACGAAAAACGTTGAGGTGTTCATTACTATTATTGTTTAGTTTAAGTATATGTTCTGTTGTAATATTATTTTTGTTTCGTTCGGGCTTAACATTGACAAGCTATGCATTAACAGTGCATTACACGGTGCTGTTTTTACTAGGAGCACTAGTTGCGAAGTATAAAAACAATTTAATAGTTTTTTATAGTAATTGTACTAAAAACACGAAAATTGCATGGTTTTTATTTGCGATTTTACTTTTTATGTATGAAGGACTTATTGGAGAAATTAAAGTGCTCAATAATTTTATATTTCGAGACTACGTAGTGGCGATAAGTGCAAGTCTATTTGTCATATTAAGTTTGTCAATATCAACTTTGTCGTCCTTGCTACGTAATAAATACTTGTTATATTTGGGGAAGATTTCTTACAGTCTTTATTTATACCATATTATATCGTTGTTCTCCCTTATATACATGCTCCATGAAATATTACCATTGCCTATTATTTTAATTTTTTCACTTGTTTTTTCGTTTATACTTGCAATACTTTCGTATGTATATGTAGAAAAGTTTGCATTCAGAGTCGGAAACTATGTAACAAAACAAGTGGACAGAAAGAAGAGAGAGTTATCTGTAAAGAGTGACTTGCAGGATGTTATTCAGAAAAGGGCGGTGAAATAATTGAAGCAAGAAATGAGTATAAAAGATTTTCAACAATTATTGAAAAGAAGATTCGTAACGATTATTTTAACGATGTGTTGTTTAACCGCTTCTTTAGTTCTTATCTCAATGTATGTTCTAAAGCCGTCATATCAATATTCAACGCAAATTCTTGTTGGGAATTTAGATGAGTTTAATAAGGAAAATTCAACAAATAAAACACAAGAAAATAAGCAACTAGTAACATCGTATGTTGATATTTTAAAAAGCCCATTAATTATTTCAACAGTCAAAAAAACTTTGAAATTAGAGCAATCAAGTCATGAATTAGCACAAAAAATCTCGGTTGTGAATACGGATAACTCACAAATTGTAACTGTTACAGTAAAAGATTCCAATCCGAAAGTCGTGAAAGACATTGTAAAGACATTGGCAGAGCAATCACAACAAAGTTTTCAACAGTACACAAATGTACAAGGTGTGAAAGTGTTGACGGATCCTGAGTTACAGGAACAGGCTGAAAAATTGTTTCCAAAATTTCAACTAATCATTCCTATTTCTTTAATTGTTAGTTTTTTTGTTGGGGTAGGTTTAGCTGTATTTCGAGATTATTTTGATGAACGTATATACACGGAACAAGATTTAGAGAAAATAACAACAGTCTCTGTTATTGGTCACATAAATATGAAACCGAATAGAAAAAAGAAACCTACAGAGGTTGATAAACAATCATCTATATATCGAGGTGAACATGTTGATGTTTAGGACAAAGAAACAGCTGCCATTCGATCTGCATGATGATCTGATGAAAGAACAGTTTTATACGGTGTATCACGAGCTAAAAAAATCTGGAAAACAACTGTTCACAGTTAGTTCAACGAAGGACAGAGGGGTTGTTGCCTCGCTTATAGTAAATATGGGTCTAGTGTTTGCGGAAATGAAGAAAAAGGTGTTACTTATTGATGTGAATTTTTCTGATCCTAAATTACATGTATTATTACAAAGTGATCACATGATAACAGTAAACGATATAATAAGCTCTTCCCCCTGCAATTATGAATCTTTTTCTAGTAATTTGTCTAAATACTTATATTGTATTCCTGCAAAAAAAACAGTACACACAGGGACCCCCTTAGTTGCTATGGATGAATTTGATAATGCGATTGCTAAGTGGAAAGAAGATTTTGATTACATTTTCTTTTATTCTTCTGAAGTATTTGATCTTCCTGCTACGCACATTATTGCAGGGAAATGCGATGGAGTGGTCTTAGCAGTTAAAAAGCGAAAAGATTCACTACGTACAGTGCAAAAAGTAATAGCGGATATAAAGAGGAAAGAATGTGAATTAATAGGTATAATTTTATATTCTTGAATGTGGGGGTAACGATCCATGATTCGTGAAACAAATCAAGCCAAGTTGTATACGATTCCGGCTCAAGAAAAGCCTAGTATATTGAATCGAAGTGTAAAACGCTTGTTTGATATTATATTTTCAATCATATTGTTACTATTAACAATACCAATTATGTTGTTCTTTTGTATTATGATTACTTTAGAAACATCAGGTGCTCCATTTTACTTTCAAGAACGTTTAGGTATAAACGGGAAGAAGTTTAATGTATTTAAATTAAGGTCGATGGTAAAGGATGCTGAAATGAACGGACCACAATGGGCAAAAGAACATGATCAAAGAATTACAAAAGTTGGATTGTTTATAAGAAAAACGAGAATTGATGAATTACCGCAACTTTTAAATATTTTAAGAGGAGATATGTCTTTTGTAGGCCCTAGACCAGAGAGAGAGTTTTTTTATAATGAGTTTGATGCGTATATTCCAGAGTTTAAGGAACGTTTAATAGTAAAACCAGGATTAACAGGATGGGCACAAATAAATGGAGGGTATAATCTTGATCCAAAGGAAAAGTTGAGGCTGGATATGGAGTATATTGAAATGAAAACATTTCGGATGGACATCCGTATTTTATGTAAAACCGTTTTAATTGTATTGAATGGTAATGGTGCAAGATAAATATATATGTAAACAAACAACATATGTAAGTAGGTTACTTGCAAAGGAGAACTGGTATGGGTAGATCTATTCTAAACAATATTATCCATCTATTTTATAGTACGATTTTAGCTAACCTTCTTCAGGCCGTCAGTTTAATTGTTTTAGCAAACTTTTTTAACACACAACATTATGGGATGTTTAGTGTTGCCATAGCAGTGACGTTTGTTATGTTATTTTTTACAGACTTAGGACTTAGTAATACGTTTCTTCGAGAAGGGGCAAAGGATGGAGCAGATTTAGAGCAGATTTTATCATCGTATATAAAAATAAGGATGATTCTACTTATTTTTATTTCTATCATCGGTTATATTGCTATTCATTATATGTATGCGGATAAAAATTTAATTTATATGATGATAAACGTAATGTTTTTCATGTTAATAGGATTAACTTGGCAAAACATAGGGGTTGCCTATTTTCAACTGACGGAACGAATGAAGTATATAGCGCTCATAAAAGTTGTATCAGCATCAGTTGTCATTATAATTACATGTTTTTGTATTTTCGGAGAGTTACCGGTGTATGTAACAGCTCGCTTATATGCTTTTGGGTATATGATCGGTGGTGTATTCAGTATATATATCATGAGAAGAAAGACAAAAATGAATATGAAAGTCGTAATTCATAAAGCGTTATTTTGGCAATTAACTCCCTTTATTATTAGCGGTTTTTTAATAATGAGTACGCCACAATTAGCGCCTATCTTGCTTAACTATACATTGCCATTAAGTATGGTAGGTGTTTTTGCAGTGGCGTACCGGATGCCGGCAGCTTTATATCAAGTACCAGGGGTAATTGCAGGTGCATTTTTTCCAGTGCTCTTTAAGCATTATAACCAGAATAATTTAGAAGCGCATACGAAATTAAATTTGCTTCAAATTAAATCAATGGCGATTGTAGGAATATGTATGACGATTGGTTTATATCATTTAGCACCATACTTTATTTCTATATTTTTTCATGAAGAATGGAGCAATGCAGTAGAACCACTCCAAATATTATCATTTCTTATTGTGCTACAAAGTTTAAATATTGCCATTGCTGACGGTTTAACGACGAGTGGATGCCAAAATAAGAGAACTGTTGTGCAGTGTGTAGCATTGGTGATAGGTGGGGTTATGCTTTATAGCTTTAGTAGTCTTGGTGGAGTGATAGGAGCGGCATACGCTATGGTTTTATTTGAAATTGTCGCTTTAGTGGGATATATAGCGGTAAGTGTAGTGAAGAAAAAAATTGTATTCCAAATTGTAATGCCGTATACAATTTATTTTGGTGTAACCTTTATTGGAGTGCAATATATATTGCATACATATCATTTAATTGCGCTTGTTCTTAATATACTAATTGTAGTAGCTGCCATATTCCTATATGATTATGAGCTAAAAAAACTTCTTCTTTCTTTTATAAGAAAAATACGCAAAAAGGATTATATTACGAAACAGGGGATATAGCCTATGGAAAATAGTATGAAAGTATCGATGGGATGGATTATTCTTCTAATATTATTTGTTATGTTAAGTAAATACAATTTATATATTGGATTTTCATTGAAAATATATATGATTTTTTTAGTCATATATTTTTGTTTAACAATTAAAAACTTTCATATTCAAAAGTTATATTTTCATGAAGTTATATTTTTACTGTTTTATTTCATTTATTGTTTAAGTGGAATTCTTTCTATGTATTTAAATGCTAGTATTCGTATGATTTTTGGCGTGCTACTCGTTTTAGGATGCTATTTTATAATGAGGAATTTATTGGGGAATACTGAAATAGTGGTACTTGAATCATCTATTGCTTATGTAGGAGTAGTATTTAATATTGTAAGTCTAATACTCTATATAATCGGTTTACAATACTTTAGTTTATACGGTGGAGAAGAGAGAGAAATTTTTGCTGGTTTATTAGTTGATAGAGGATATCCACGGTTAATTGGATTGCTAGATGATCCTAACATTTTTATTTTCTATAATACAATATTTTTTATGTACTATATGACTAATTTACAAAATATCACTAACATCCTAGGGTTAATTTTATGTGTTACGACGAGTCTATTAACCTTTTCAAGGGGTGGTATATTAGCGCTTGTGCTTGTCGTTTTTGTATATATATGTATGTCTAGTTTCGCTAAAAAAATAAAAATAATTATGAGTTTAGTATTGTTTAGTGTAGTTATTTTTAGTTTATCGAATAGTGTAATGGGGGGGCAATTAGATGACATATTAAATAAACGAATCTCTGATTTTTTCCATGATAATGGAAGTGGTAGATTTACATTATGGGAAGCTGCTTTTAAATATTATTTATCCAATCCATATATCGGAATCGGTGCTTTTAACTTTTCGAATTATTATGAGTATCAATTTAATGAAAAATTGTATGTACACAATACATTTTTAGAAATTTTGTCTGAATCGGGTACAATTGGTTTTCTTCTATATAGCGCGTTTTTATTCATATTAATATTCAAGCTAGCGCAGCATACTTTGTTTCGTGAAAAACCATACCTTCTATTGACTATGATTGCATTTTTATTTCAGATGATGTCATTGTCACTCATTATTAACGAAGCGTTCTTTTTATTTTTAGCAGTTGTTGTGAAGTATATTTCAATATATGAAGGAAGGGGAAAGATAGATGGTAAAATGTCTATCAGCACATAACGAGCCGCCTTACGTTTCTGTAATAACACCTTCTTATAATAGTATACGATTTATAGGTGAGACAATTTTATCTGTACAGAATCAATCGTATGAAAACTGGGAAATGATTATCGTTGATGACGGTTCAACCGACCAATCTGCGGAAAAAATTAAAGAGATAATAGAAGGAGACTCACGAATTAGATTATTATCATTAAAAGAAAATGTTGGTGCTGCTAAAGCTCGGAATTTAGCGATCCAAGAGGCAAGAGGAAGGTATATTGCCTTTTTAGATAGTGATGATATATGGTTGCCGCATAAATTGAAGACACAATTGTTATTTATGGAAGAAATGAATATTGCTTTTTCATATGCGTCGTATAGTTTAATTGATGAAAATGGTAATGAACTAAATTGCGAAGTGAGTGTACCAAAATCTGTTGACTATCATTATTTAGTAGGAAATACAATTATCGGGTGTTTAACAGTGATGATTGATCGTGAAAAAATTCCGTATGTAGAAATGCCTAGTATACAGCCGGAAGATACAGCGTTATGGCTGAACTTATTACATAAAGGGTATGAAGCAAAAGGGATACAGCAAGTGTTAGCAAAATATAGAATTGTTACAAATTCTGTTTCTAGAAATAAAATTAGAGCAGCTTTCCGGTATTGGAAATTGTTAAGGGAACAAGAAAGACTGAATTCGGTACAAATTTTTTACTATTTC
This sequence comes from Bacillus sp. SRB3LM, assembly GCF_015712745.1. NCBI lineage: Bacteria > Bacillati > Bacillota > Bacilli > Caryophanales > Bacillaceae > Bacillus > Bacillus sp. SRB3LM. Next base: position 314,515 of record NZ_VWVQ01000007.1, on the reverse strand, counting down.
AGCAAGTATGCTTATCATGCTTATAAAAAAAATAAAATCAATGTAGTTGGGAAGACGCAATTATGAATATACTGTTGATGACAGATAAATTGATAACTGGCGGAGCCGAGAGCTATTTCTGTAAATTGGAAAGTAATTTGCGTTATGAGGATTTTAAGATTTATACAGCTGCAGGTGATGGAGAACTATATGAATCTCTTACTAGAAAAGAAAATTTCATCTTACTTAGTCGATGGAATCATTTGAGGAATATTTATTATTTACGAAACGAAATTTGTAAACGAAAGATAGAACTTATTCATGCAAATAGTTTGCGAATGGTATTATATGCTTTGCTACTTCAAAAGTTTATTAAAAAAAAGATGAAAATTGTTTATACGAAACATAATGTAACGATATTAGAAAAGAAAATGCCAACGCTTTTTCGTTATTTCATGAATAAATATGTAAACAATATTATTACAGTAAGTGAGTTTGAAAAGAATAATTTAATTTCAATTCATGTAGCAGAAGAAAAAATAAATACAATTTATAACGGTGTCGATATTGAAAAGTTTTTATTCCAGCAGAAAAAGAAAGAATCTACATATAAAATAGGGATATTAGCTAGATTATCCAAAGAGAAAAACCATCTACTATTTGTCAAAATTGCAAATGTGTTGAAAAAGAGAAATGATTTTATGTTTTATATTGCTGGTGATGGACCAGAGAAAGAACCGATTATGAAAGAAATAGAAAAATATGGATTGCAACAGAGTGTAAAGATGCTAGGAAATATTTCTGAGCCGCATGAGTTTATAGGGAATATGGATGCCTTACTTTTATTATCTTTTCGTGAAGTGTTTCCAATGGTAGTAATTGAAGCAATGGCTACAGGGACACCAATAGTTTCAATAGATGTTGGTGGAATACATGAAGCAGTAATAGATGGAGAATCAGGTGTTTTGATATCTGAATATTGCGAATATGAATTCGCAAGTGCGCTTGAGGAACTACAAGGGAATGAAGAAAAGGTAATTGCTATTAGACTAAAAGCACGAGAGAAAGCAATGATGTATTTCTCGTTAACTAAAATGATAGAGGAAACGAAAAATATATATGAATTAAACAAATGACCGGGTAGGTCGTTTGTTTTTTTTATTATAGAAACTTTTAAGAGACAACTCACATATTATATGAAAAAGGTAATATGAGGAGTGAATTTATTTTGTCACAATATATTTCTTCCCAAGAAGATTGTGTGCCAGAAAGTAGCGTTCACATTAATTGTTTTGGCGCAGTTCCAAACTCGGGAAATGATAGCTCATTAGCAATTCAGCAAGCTATTGATTATTGTGTAGCGAATCGAATTTCGACGGTTAGAATTACCGGGGTAAATACGTACAAAATTGTAAAGCCGATTGTTATTAAATCAAACGTAAGATTAGAGTTAGATCCTACCGTAACGCTGCAAATTGATGGAGATTTTAATGCATTTGAGCTACAAAGTAACGCTTCGATAGTTGGTGGTACTCTTCAAGTTATAAATCCATTGTTTCAATCTGTTGTTATTTATGTTTCTGGTTCACAACAAATCGAAGTACCTAATCAATCTGTTATATCAAATATAAATATAGTAAATGCAACCCCATCGTATAAAGGAAAAGCTATACATTTTTATTGTCAAAAGGCATGGGATTTTATTAGTTTCTTTCAAGTTAAATTTATTCAAATTAAAAACTTTCAAACTGCAATACATTTGAAGACAGAATATATAAATGATATCAATACACCTTGTTGGATTAACGCCAATGTATTTCAATCTATATTTATTGATGGATGTGTGTATGGGATTGAAGTAGATGGAAATAGTGATTTACCAAATGAAAGTTCAGGAAATACGTTTCATGATATTCAAGTACAATGTAGACAACAAACGAAAAAAGTAATTCGTTGCTCAGGTGCGTATAATACATTTGATTGTATGATCTGGGATACGTACCGGATGAGTAGTGAACAAATTGTCATTGAATTTTCTTCTAATTCTCATCGTAACTACCTTTTTTCAAATCTGCTTTCGACAACTATTGTAGATAAAGGGCAATATAATGTTTGTAAGTCTACCTATGAAGAATCTCTTCGAATTCAGTTACCGATTACGTTAAATAAACCTCACTTAATAGGCAATCAAGATGATATATTAGTAAATGCTCAGCAAAAGTATATTGTTAAGCAAGTAAGTGGGAAAGTACCGTACGGTGGAAATCTAGCAAATTGCTTTAATTTAATAGATGAACAAAGTGTAAACTATATTGACGTTCCAGATAGTAATCCAGTTGTTATTGAACTGGATTTTACGAAAAAACCAATACAAATGTTAAATTGTTTCGGAATGTATTTTGGATGGGGAGAGAGTCCAAAAAAAATTAAAATTGAATATGCATTAAGCGCAACTGGAAATTGGGTTATCGCATCGGATGTTCCATTAAATGTAGGCGATACAATTATATCGAATATGAAGGCGAATCAACTATATAAAGTAAGAATTACATTAAGTGGTTATTCTCAAGATCATAAGCGTTTTCGAATTAATCGTATCTTTGCAAGATCTTCTCTGGAAAACGGGAATGCTTGGTTAGCGACAACTGGTGGCAGAATGTTTGGAGATATTGAAATAGAGGCAAGTAAAGGTATAATCATGAAGACTGCTAGTGGAGCGAAATGGAAAGTTACTATTAATGAAGCTGGTCAACTTATTACGACTAAAATAACTTGAGAGGGTGTTTAAGTGTATATTCTTAGACAAGTTACAACGTAGTGGGATATAGGTAATGAAAAAGAGATTGTAATTTGGTTTCAACCAAACTACAATCTCTTTTTTGTTTAAATTACTTCCACCAAATCCAAGTCCAAAGGTAATTTCGTACATTTCGAGGAGTAATGCGAATGAAGTGTTCACCGTCAAAGAAGCAATTTAAATTTGGAAGTGTTTCATCTGGATTTTCTGGAACAAAGGTGACGATGTTTTCGTTACTTGTAACGGTTACTGTAATTGGTGGGTCGGTAGGCGATACTTGAAGTTGTAACGAAATATTGGCCGTATTTTTAAATTCTTTATTAACAGGTGGGCTTATTACTTGTACTGTGAATGACACGATAATTGTTTCGTTTGGTTCCAAATTAGTAGCGACTAGGAAACCGATATTCGGATTCGCTAGTGGAGAGCGTTCACCGTTAATAAAGACAGTGCCGTTTATAAATTGTAAACCTGCTGGAATGGTATCTTGTAAAGAAATATTTGAGAGTGAAATTTCGGAAGTATTTGTAACACGTACCATATAATCAAAATATTGATTTAAATAAACTGAGCTGACGGAAGCGTTTTTCGTGACTGTTGCAGTTACAAATTGAACTGGTATACGAACGATATTTGAATTAACAATGAAAGTAACAATTGGATCCTGTGGTGTCAATTGAAAAGCAGCGGTAACTGTTGCAGAATTTATAATTGTACTGTTTGAAGGAATAGAAGTTACGAGAACTTGAAATGTTATAGTTGCTACTGAATCTGCGGGTAAAGAGCCGATATTAATACCAGTATCTGGTCGAATGTTTGGAACGGGAATACCGTTAATTGTTACACTGTTTTCTATTAATGTTGTACCAGCTGGAATCATATCTAAAACGGAAGTACTTAATGTAGGAATTGGAGAATCATTAAATGCCTCTAATGTGAATGTAATAACATCTCCTATAATGACGATAGATTTGTCTGCTGTTTTCTCAATGCGAACTATTGGATTAATGATTATCGTTGTAACAATATTTGTTTGTTTTGTAACAGTATTTATTTGCCTTCTAATCGTAATAGGTGGTTCGGTTGGACCGACAATAGACGTATAGGAAATAGTCGCATCGTTATTGATTCTAGATTGAAGAGTAGAAGAAGAAATTTTCACTTGGAACGTAATAATAACAGATTCATTAGGAGCAAGATTTCCTAACGTAATACCATTTTCAGGGTTCTCATTAGGCTGATTGATTCCGTTAATCGTAACACTACCAATAACGAATGTCGTATCTACTGGTGCCGTGTCTACTAGAAGAAGATCTTCAATAGTGATATTACCATTATTCGTAATAGTAATGGTGTACGTTAAAGTTTGACCAGGCAAGGCGCTCGTGAAATCAACAACCTTTATCGCAACGACATTATCATTTTGGACAGTTGTAGTGACAGTATTTGTTGTAGTTGTATTCGTAACAGGTGCGTTATTTGGGTTGACTATATAGTTAAAGGTAGTAATTGCATTGTTGTTGAGTTCATTTGGTGTTGGGATAGAAGTTACAGTTACTTGGAATGAAACTATTGCGTCTCCACCAATAGGTATAGTACCAATTGGTATGCCGCTTACTGGATTCACTCCTGGAAGGATTTCTCCGTTTACAATGACGCTATTTTCTATAAACGTAGTACCTTGAGGAATAATATCTTGAATAATTACATCATTTACTGCAACATTACCGGTTTGATTTAGTGTAATCGTATACGTTAACGTATCACCAACCGTTGCAAATGCAAGATCAACAGTTTTATTACTATTCAAATTCGCATGATTAATTTCTGTTGCTGCAGCTGATGAAATAATGGTTTCCGTAATAGGTGGTCGATCTGGTAACGTGTATTCATATTCAATTGTACTCGTGTTAGAGATAGGATTGGTTTGTGGAATCGAGGTGACCCGTACTTGGAATAGAACAGTTGCTCTCGTATTAGGCGGAATGTTATCAATTTGTATACCGTTAAGTGGATTGTCATTTGGACGAGCGTTTCCGTTCACAATAACACTATTCTCTATAAAGTTCGTATTTCCTGGGATGCTATCTGTAACAATAAGGTTTTCTATTTGTATATTTCCTTTATTTATAATGGAAATTGTATAAGGGATGATTGTTTGTAGGTCAGCATATTGGATAGGTGTTGTTTTTGTCGCAATTACATTAGCAGAAATAACTTCAGTGAAAGTAATATTACTAGTCGATAGTTGTTCCTCGCCAGTAATTGTATAACGAGAAGTTGATTGATTTTGAACATAGCCGCTGGCTGGAAGAGCTGCGACAGTAACAGAAAATGTGACTGGGATAGAAGTGTTAGGAGCAATCGTTCCTACAAGTATACCAGCACTTGGATTGGCATTAAGCTGAGGAATGTTATTTACTAAAACGCTACTGTCAATAAAGGTTGTTCCATCAGGTATATTGTCTGTAAATACAACAGCAGTTGCATCCGTATTCCCCGTATTCGTTAAAGTTGTTGTATAAGTTAAAATGTCACCAATCGTTACAGAGGTCAAATCAACAGTTTTAAGTGAAACGATATCAGCATCATTAATTTGAACGAAAGTAGTATTGGAAGTAGTCGATTTTTGAATTGGTGCAAAGTCAGGATTGAAAATAAAGTCGTAGACGATGTTTGCAGTATTAGGTGTTGGATTTACAGCAGGTAAATTCGTAACTGAAACTTGGAATGTTATTGTAGCTATTTGACCTGATGCGATATTAGGAATGGAAAAGCCGATATTCGGATCTGCTGCAGGAAGTACAGTGTTGTTAACTGTTACACTTCCCGGAATAAATACCGTTCCATCTTCTATAATATCAGTAAAAAAGATGGAGTTAGTTGTAGTGGATCCGTTATTTTGAATGGATACTGTATATTCAATGGTTTCATCAATGTTAGCTAATACAGTATTAGCAGATTTTGTAGCAATAAGAATAGCATCAATAAATTGTATATTTGTACTATTGGAAGAGGTCGTTTCTGAAATTGGTGGGGCGCTTGGGTCTGGTCGATACTCATAGTGAATGACAGCGATATTATTAATGTTATTTTGTGGCGGTATAGAGACTACGCTTACTTGAAAAGTAACAATAATCGTGTTATTTGGAAGAATTATATCAAGATTGATACCGGTAATTGGATTTTCATTAGGCCTTGGTATGCCATCTACAAGTATGCTATTTGGAACGAATGTGGTGCCAGCGGCAATTGCGTCAATGAGGAGAGTATTTGTAATAGGTACTGTACCAGCGTTTGTAACTGCGATTGTATATGTGATGATTTGACCTATGCGTGTAATAGATCTGTTAGCGGATTTAATTGCACTAACATTTGCCGTCCGCACTTCAGTATTTACTGCATTTGATAACGATATGCGCTGAATAATAGGAGAACTAGGATCAATTTGGTATTCGTACGAAGTGTCTGAAATATTAATGACTGCATTGCCCTCTGGTATATTTGTAAGTTGTACTTGGAATGAAATAGTGATTGTTTCATTTGGTTGTATCGTGCCGAGAGTTACTCCGTTTTCAGGATTCACGCCAGGCTGAATTACATTATTTATTGTTAAGCTATCTTCAATGAATATAGTACCTTCTGGAATATTATCAACGAACACGGTATTGTTAGCTGGAACGGTTCCTATATTTTGTAGTGTATTTGTGTAGGTAATCATTTGCCCGATTGATACGAAAGTTACATCCGCGCTTTTAACAGAAATAATATTTGCATTTTGAAGTGATGTTGTAACAATGTTAGAATTTGCAGAGCGATTTACTGGTGGGGCTGTAGGAATGCTTACATATTGGTAAATTGCTGAAGATTGATTTGCAATTTCGGTTTCAGTAGGTGGATTATTTGTTTGCACTTGAAATAGTATCGTTTTGGAACTGTTAGCAGGAATGGTTCCAATCGGTATTCCATTTTCAGGATTTACACCTGGCTGCAGGACGCCGTTAATTGTGACACTATCGGGAACAAATGTAGTCCCAGCTGGAATAGAGTCTGTGAAAATAATATTTATTGCGTCAACATTACCGATATTTTTCACTTCAGAAATATAAAGTATAGTTCCGCCAATATCTACAGTTGTTGGATTGGATGTTTTTGTAATTACCAATTGTGCTTGCACGAAATTTGTAATGACGATATTACTAGTAGATGTTTCAGTAATAGGCGGTTGCCCTGGGTCTGGCTGAATTGTATAAGTTGTGTTGGATTGATTTGTAATTGATTCTTGCGAGAATGGATCGTTAATAAGAATTTGGAAAGAAATAAGGTGAGTAGCGTTTGCTGATAAGGTAGGTAAAGTAACACCAGCATTTGGATTGGCACCAAGCATAGCTGTTCCATTAAGTGTAAAACTATTTTCTACGAATGTAGTACCTTCCGGAAGAGTATCTGAAAATATGAGATTTGTAGCTGGAATATTTCCGGTATTTTCTAGTGTTATCGTATAAGTCAAAATATCTCCTGTTGTTGCTTGTTGTGCATTGACTGCTTTTAAAGAAAGAATAGTCGCGTCCGAAATTTGTGTGAAAACTGGATTGGACGTAATTGTTCGAGAGATGATAGGAGCAGTTGGATCAGCGATAAAAGTATAGTCAATACGGGCTGTATTAGAAATAGGATTCACGTTTGGAATGAATTGAACGATAACTTGAAATGTGACGGTGACGATTTCTGAAGGTGAAACGGAGTTTAATGGTATTCCTATGTTAGGATCGGTACCTGGAACAGAAACGCCATTAATGGTAACACTATTCGGAATAAATGCGGTTCCTTCTGGGACCAAGTCTATTAAAGTAACTGTATTTGCAGTAGTATTTCCGTTATTTTGAACGACTACTGTGTAAGTGATTGTACCGTCAGTAGATTGTACGAGAGAATCTGTACTTTTAATTACGGATAACGATGCATCAACAACAGCTGTATTAACTGTATTAGACGAGGATGTTGCTGTAACTGGAGGTTGATTTGGATCGACGATATACGTGTAACTTGTAATGGCTTGATTGATAATTGCTCCTTGCGGTGGAATAGAACTAGCGACAAATTGGAACGTAATAGTAGCAGAATCACCTGGCGCGATAATACCAACTGGAATACCGAGAGTTGGACTTGCATCAGGAAGTGAAATTCCATTTAGCGTAACACTATTTGGAACAAATAATGCGCCCTCAGGAATGCCATTAATGAGTAATACAGAGTTTGCAGGGAAGTTTCCAGTATTCGTTAATGTTGCTGTATACGTAATTACTTCCTCGATAGATACAATTGAACGATTTGCTTGTAAGACAGTTGTAACAGTTGCGTTATTAATTTGTGTTGAAGCGCTATTAGAATTTATCGTGCCTGTAACAGGAGGAGAGGCCGGATCAACGATGAAAGCGTATTGAATAGATGCTACGTTTGTAATCGGATTTGAAGGTGGGGTTGATGTAACTATGACTTGGAAAGTAACAGTTAAGGAGCTACTCACGCTAACTGTTCCGATATTAACTCCGTTATTTGGATCTGCCCCTGGAATGGTACTTCCATTTACAGTAAAACTATTTTCTACAAAAGTTGTTCCTGCTGGAATCGTATCTGAGAAATTTACATTCGTAGCGTTTGTATTACCGCTATTTTGAATTAAAACTGTATAAGTGATCGTATCGCCAATATTCGCAAAGGCAGTATTAGCAGTTTTTACAGCTGAAAGGATTGCTGAATTAATAGAAGTAACGAAGACGTTCGTTTCCACATTTCCAGGTTGAGCCTGTAATGCATTTCCTACGTTATATTGGAAGTTTACAAATCCTAAGTTTTGGAGCTCTGGTGTGAATGTTGTTGGGTTACTTACAATTTGAACTTGGAATACAATTGTTACAGTTTGATTTGGAATGATCGTATTTATGCCAATACCGTCAATGATAGAAGCGGATGGTAACGGAGTGCCATCAACAATAACTGATCCTGCAACAAATTGTGTCCACAATGGTATCGGGTCTGAGAAAATAACGTTATTGGCAGGAATATTTCCAGTATTCGTGATCGTAGTTGTATACGTAATCGTATCACCAATCGTTGCAAAAGCTTTATCTCCAATTTTAGTGGTAGTTAAAATAGCACTTTCAATTGTTGTTGTAACACTATTTGAAGTAATGTTTTTTGAAACTGGAGGGTTAGCTGGATTGACGATATGTTGGAAATTAACGCTAGCTTGATTAGTAATTGGATTTATAGGCGGAATTTCATCGGCACTAATATGAAAAGCTACGATGGCAGACTGGTTTGGCGCGATATCACCAATTGGAACGCCTGTAATTAGGTCTGCATTTGGGATAGTAGTTCCATTGAGTGTAAAACTATTCGGTTCAAAGGAAGTTCCGTCTGGAATCATATCGGTAAAAATAACATTCGTCGCACTAACATTTCCGCTATTTGTAATCGTAACGGAGTAGATAATATCTTGCCCAATATCTACCGTTGATACATTTGAATTTTTTTGTGCAGTAAGGATAGCGCTATTAATTTGTGTTGTCGTTGTATTAGATTGATTAGAAGTTGAAATGAACGGCTGGTCGGGATTAACAATATAACGATAAGTGGTAAGAGCTGAATTAGAAATAGGGTTGTTGATTGGTAGGGTTGTAACGGTAGCTTGGAATGTGATAATGGCTGCAGTACCACCGTTAATTGAACCGATATTTACACCAGTAGATAAATCAGCATTTGGAATGGTTTGCCCATTAACCGTGAAACTGTTTGGAACAAAAGTTAAATTGCTATCAAGTATATCGATAACGGTAACATCAGTTGCAGTCACATTTCCTGTATTCGGGAGGTTAAGTGTAAATGTTATTGTATTACCAACATCCGCAAAAGTATGATCTGTTGTTTTTGTACTTATAATATTTGCGTTGTTTATTTGAAGAAGCGTAGTGTTGGAAGTAGCCGCACTTAATACTGGAGGATTAACAGGATCAACAGTAAACTCATATGTCGTTGATGCAGTATTTGGTGCTGGATTAATAGGTGGAATGCTGTTCACTGTAACTTGAAAGGTGATACTATATATTTCATTTGGTGGAAGTGCTGCAAGTAATACACCGTTATTCGGATTCGCGTCAGGTTGCAAAACACCATCGACAGTTAATGTGTTAGGAACAAATGTGATTCCACTTGGTAATACATCTTTGAATACAATGTTGGCTGCATCTGTATTCCCTATATTTGAAATAGAAGTAGTGTAAAAAGCAGTTTGCCCGATACCTGCAAACGATACACTTTCATTTTTCGTCATGGATAATAGTGCTTCTTTAATTTGCGTTGAAACAGGATTGCTAATTGAAGTTTCTACATCAGGCGGTGAGACTAATTGGTACGATGTTGATGAGAAATTTACAATGGGGTTTTCCGTTGGTAATGACGTTACAGTAACTTGGAACGAAATTGTTACTGTAGTCCCAGCTGTTATAGTTCCGATATTTACACCGTTCACTGGATTTGCGCCACTTTGAGGAATTCCATTAATAGAAAATGTGTCTGCAATAAATGCTGTTCCGTTCGGTACGGTATCTGTGAATATAACATTTTGTGCGGATGAGTTTCCATTGTTTGTTAAAGCGACAGTATAAGTGAGTGTGTCTCCAATACGACTAAAGGATTTATCGACTTGTTTTAATGAAAGAATGGTAGCTGTATTAATCGTAGTGAACACTGTGTTTGAAGTAACCGTCCTTGAAACAATAGGGGCATTAGGATCAGCGATAAATGTGTAAGAAGCAGTAGCGGAATTGGCAATAGGATTTTGGGCTGGTGTAGAAGTAGCAGTAACTTGAAATGCTATAGATATTGAGCTGTTAGGAGCAATTGATCCAATCGTTATACCGGTATTAGGATTGAGTCCAATTTGCTTGATATCATCTATTGTAACGCTATCAGTAATAAACGTTGTTCCATCTGGTATAAGGTCAATGAAAGCAATATCTGTAGCGTTTGTATTACCACTATTCGTTAAAATGGTCGTATAGGTAATGGTATCACCTAGTGTTACAAGTGTTTGATCGACGGATTTAATCATCGTTATGATAGCATCTAATACAGGGTTTGTAACGATATTCGTTGAAGTAGAAGTTGTAACAGGAGTTCCGTTTGGATCGACAGTATAAGAATATAAAATGGTATCATTCCCCATAATTGAACTTGAAGGGGGAACAGAAAGAACATTTACTTGGAAAGTAATGGTTACTGTTTCACCAGGAGCAATATTTGGTATGTTTACTCCAAGTGCTGGTTGCACACCAGACTGCTGAATTCCATTTATTGTAACTGAATTTGGTATAAATGTAGTACTAGCTGGAATGGTACTTGTAAAAGTTACATTTGTAGCTGGTGTATTTCCTGTATTCGTAATAGTCGTTGTATACGTAAGTGTATCCCCGACGGAAATAACCGATTTATCAACAGTTTTTGTTGTAGTTAATATTGCGCTATTAATGGTCGTTGAAACCGTATTTGATATAGTTGTTTGTAATACAGAAGGTTGGCTAGGATCAACTACATGTTCAAATTGTACGGAACTAAAATTAGAAATTGGATTTATACTTGGAATATTTGTAACAAGAACATTGAGAGTAATAACAGTCGTTCCACTTGGATTTATATTTCCAATCTGTATTCCGTTCCCAGGATTTCCAATTTGCTGTGTACCAGAATCATTTGTTAAAGTTCCGGAAATAAATGTTGTTCCTTCAGGTAAAATATCCGTAAAAATTATATTTTGTGAAGTGACATTTCCAGGATTACTTAATGTAATTGTATAAGAAATTGTATCGCCAATCGTAGCGAAAGTTTTATCTACAGATTTGATTGCCACAACTTCCCCAGAATTTATTTGTGTCGAAACAGAATTAGATGTCGTACTTCGTGAAACAAGTGGTAAATTAGGTCCTGTCATAAATTGATAATCAATGAAAGCACCGTTTACAACTGGTGAATTTGGCCCTCCAGGTCCGATTGTAAAAATAGGATTTGGAATACTAACTACTTGCACGCGGAAGGTAACGTTTATAAAATCTCCTGCAATAATATCCCCAATTGGTATCCCGTTTGCTGGATTTACTCCAGGTAATAAAACCCCGCCTACTCGAACGCTATCTTCTATGAATACTGTATTATTTGGAATCGAATCTGTAAACATGATATTCGTAGCAGTCGTGTTTCCTATGTTTTCTAATAAAACTGTATACGTTAAAAATGAATTTCCAGGTGCGATGTCAGAAAATAGTCGATCCACACTTTTCGTTGCTTGGATAATTGCTTCATTAATTTGCACTAAAGTTGGATTACTAGTAGCTGTTTCTGTCACTGGTGGCTGGTTAGGATCAACAATGATAGAGTATGTCGTACTAGATTGATTTAAAGTTGGATTTGTAGCTGGTATTGAGCCGACGATCGCTTGAAAACTAACTATTGTCGTTCCTCCAACCGGAATTGCGTCTAAAGAAATCCCGCTATCTGGTCTAAATCCAAGTTGTGGGATAGTGTTAATTTGTACGCTATCAGGAACGAATGAAAGTTCAGGTGGTAATATATCGATAAAAACAGGTGTGTTTGCGGTAGTATTTCCGCTATTAATGAGCGTAGTTGTATACGTAATTGTATCTCCAACAGCAGCAAAAGCACTGCTTGCAGTTTTTGTTGCGATAACGGACGCAGTATTTACTTGTGTAAAAGTTGTATTGGATTGAACTGTTCGTGAAACAGGCGACTCATTTATATCAACAATAAAGCTATATTGAAGCGATGATTGATTCGGAATGGGATTAGGATTTGGAAGAGTTGTAATATTCACTTGAAAACTAAGTGTAACCGATGCATTTGAATTCAAGTTACCAATAGTAATACCGTTTTGTGGATTTGCATTCGGGATTGTTACACCATTTATCTTAAAGCTATTTGGGACAAAGGCGGTACCATTTGGAATGGAATCTGTAAAAACAATGTTATTAGCGGTAGTATTTCCTGTATTTGTAACAACTGAGGTGAATGTAATCGTATCTCCAATTGTTGCGAAAGTTGTACTAGCATTTTTATTTATTACTAAAGTAGCGTCAATAATCGGTGTAACTGTCGTGTTTGTAACGGTACTACCAACAGCTGGTGTTTCAGTTGGATTCACTGCATATTCGTAGTTTACAAGAGCATTATTCGTTAAAGTTCCACTAGGTGGAATAGCGAGAATTTTCACTTGGAATGTAATGAAAGTAGTGCCTCCTGGTGAAATATCGTCTAAATGAATACCTAATGAAGGGTCTAATCCAGGTTGGGAAATGTTATTGATCGTAACGGAATTGGGGATGAAGGATGCACCTGGTCCAAGTCCATCCGTTAAAACTGTAGCACTAGCAGGGATATTTCCTGTGTTCGTAACTGCAATCGTATAAGTAACGATATCTCCAATTGCAGCATTCGGTATGTTTACTGATTTCGTAGCGATAATCGTAGCGTTGTTAATTTGAGTTGTTATTACATTACTTGATGCATTGGCGGATGCTGGAGGTAAGTTCGGGTCTACGATATATTGGTACGTTGTGTTACTTTGGTTCGGGATTGGATTCGGATTCGGGATGGAGTTTACTTGCACCTGGAACGAAATTATCGTATTTGCATTCGGATTTATAGGATCAATTGCTATTCCATTCGTTGGATTTACATTAGGCAGTATATTCCCGTTTACTGTTACACTATTTGGAATAAAAGATGTCCCGCTTGGAATTGCATCGGTAAAGACTATATTTGATGCAAGTGTGTTCCCGTTATTCGTTAAAGTAGTCGTGTACGTAATAATATCATTTACGTTCGCAAACTGTTTATCTGCAGATTTTGCAGCGGTAATCGTTGCATTATTAATAATTGTCTGTACAGTGTTAGAGGCCACGATCTGCATTACAACTGGTTTGGATGGATCGTACATGTATTGGAATGTAGTGCTCGATTGATTCGTAAGCGGATTTGGACTAGGAATAGTTGGTACAAAAACCTGGAATGCAACAGTACGTGATGAATTTGCTCCAATTGTACCAATTAAAATGCCGTTAGCAGGATTTGCATTAGCTATAGGGACACCGTTAATCGTTACAGTATTAGGAAGAAAGGTGGTACCAGCTGGAATGATATCTGTAAACGTTACATTAGAGGCGGGGATATTGCCGCTATTCGTTAAAATTGTTGCATAAGTTATGACATCGCCAACATCAGCGAAATTTGTACTTGTTAGTTTCGTAGCGACAATATTAGCAGTATTAATTTGTGTAGCTACGATATTGCTAATAGCGTTCCTGACAACAGCAGGTAAATTTGGATCTGCGATAAAGCTATATTGAAGTGCAGCACTGTTTTGAACTGGATTTGGTGAAGGTAAACTATTTGCACTAATTTGGAAAACAATTGTTGTAATGCCGCCTGCTGGAATCGTACCAACTTGAAGGCCGGCACTTGGATCCGCACCTAGCTGTAAAGCACCCCCTATAAAAATACTATTTGGTACGAGAGTCGTACCAGGTGGAAGTATATCGGTAACGACTACATTATCTGCTGGAGTATTTCCTGGGTTAGCTAAGGCAATTGTATATGTGATTGGTTGCCCAACATCAGCGATAGTTAAATCTACATCCTTGAAAATAATTACATTTGCTAAATTAATTTGTGTACTTACAGTATTACTTAAAGATGTTTCTATCGTTGGTGGATCTCCTGGGTTCAAAATAAAGCTATACTGTGTACTAGATGAATTTATTGTTGGATTTTGTGTTGGTAAAGAGGTGACAGTTACTTGATAAGAGACGGTAAGTGAGCCGTTAGCAGGAATAGAAGGTAACGGAACACCGACATTTGGATCGACGTTATTTTGGAGTACACCATTAATAAGGAAAGTATTTGGGATAAAGGTAGTACCGTCTGGATTCGTATCAACAAAAGTAGGACCATCAGCGGAAACACTTCCTGCATTTGCCAAAGTAACGGTATAAGTTAATACATCCCCAACAGTAGCAAACGCTCGATCCACTGCTTTGGTTGAAACGACATTTGCGTCATTTACTTGAGTGAATGTAGTGTTTGAAGTTGTGTTCTTACTTACAGGGGAAGCATTAGGATCCACGATAAAGTTATAGGAAATAGAAGCGCTATTTGAAATAGGGTTTGGATTTGGGATGCTAGTTATTAATACTTGGAATGAAGCTGTAATTGTAGTATTAGCATTGATACTATCGATATTGATGCTAGCTGGTGTAACGCCTGGTTGAGTAACATTGTTAATCGTAACACTGTTTGGTATAAAGACAGTACCATTCGCGATTGAATCGGATAGTACTACATTGTTCGCCGCAACATTTCCATCGTTTGTAAGAGAAAAGGTATAAGTTAAAACATCTCCAACTTCCGCAAATGTTTTATCTACAGACTTAGTAGCCTGAAGGTTTGCTATTCTAATTGTTGATGTAACAGAATTAGAATTTGTTGTTTTTGAAGTTGGTGGCACACTTGGATTTACAGTATATAGGTAAGAAGCGAATGCATTATTAATGATAGGATTTTGGGCAGTAATATTGATGACTGTTACTTGGAAAGAAAGAGTAAAAGTAGCTCCGCCAGGAATTGTTCCTATAGGTAAAGCAATGAGAGAATCTACATTTTGTAAAACACCGTTTAGTGTTACAGTACCAGGAGTTAATATCGTTCCATTTGGTAGTGGATCTGTTAGTTGCACGTTAGTTGCAGCTGTATTTCCACTGTTTGTAATAAGAATTGTATAACTGATTGTTTCGCCAATTGTAGCAAATTGTTTATTTGTTGATTTTGTTACTGTTAAATTCGCATTGTTAATTTGAGTAGAAACAAGATTAGAAGAAATGTTTTTTGTAACGGGTGATTGGCTAGGATTGACGGTATATTGATAAGAAGCGCTTGAAGCATTAGATATGACATTCGACGCTGGAATTGTATTTACTACTACTTGAAATGAAACATTTTTTGTTGTGCCAGTTGGAATAGATCCTATATTCACACCAGTAGCGGGATTTGCTCCAACTTGTGTCGTACCATCTATTGTTAAACTGTTGAGAACAAAAGTTGTTCCAGTAGGAATGACATCTGTAAAAATAACGTTATTCACATTCGTATTACCTGTACCTGTAAAGGAAACAGTGTACGTTAGTGTATCACCAATATCTGCAAAATTTTTGTCTACTGCTTTCGTCATTGTTACAGTAGCATTATTCACTTGAGTGGAGACAATATTCGTCGTATCAGTCCCGCTTACTGCCGGTTGATTTGGCACAGGAATGTATTGATAAGTTGTTGTACCACTATTTAATATTGGATTTGTTTGCGGGATAGAAGGAACGAATACTTGAAATGAAACCGTAGTCGTAGAATTAGCAGCAATAGATCCAATTGATATACCAGTAGCGGGATTTGCGCCAGCTTGAGTAACCCCGTTAACAGTTACACTCCCTGGAATGAAAGTAGTCTTGCTAGGAATCGGATCCGTATATATAACGTTCGTTGCCGCGATATTTCCTATATTAGCTAAGGCAATACTGTAAGTTAACGTTTCACCAATATCTGTAAAAAGTTTGTTGACTGATTTTGTGCCATTAATATCTGCGAGGTTAACTTGTGTTCCAGCAGAGTTGCTTGTTGCAAGACCGTTAAAGGTTGTTCCTCCGGCGATTGGTGTATATTGAAATGTAATATTAGCAGTGTTAGAGATAGGATTTTGACTTGGAAGAGAAACGACAGTAGCTTGGAAAGTTACTGTACGAGAAGCACCATTATTAATGGTTCCGAGAGATATACCAGCGGCCGGATTTGCGTTCGTTTGTGGGACATTATCTATTGTTACAGTGCCAGGTATAAAGGAAGTACCGTTAGGGAGGATGTCTGTAAAAATAACGTTATTGGCAGGAAGAAGTCCGGTGTTAGGGATAGTAACTGTATAAGTGAGAACGTCTCCAATTGCCGCAACACTTTTATTTACGCTTTTCGTTGCTTGAATATTAGGTGAATTTATGTTGATTTGTAAACCGACTGTATTCAACATATAAGCGTCTCCGTTAGTCGTTAAACGGATTGCGGCGGACACTTGAGAATTTGTTAAATAAGGAGAAATATCAATAGAAGTAATGTCCCAACCTTGCCGGCCTGCGGAGATATTTGTGCTTGTAGCGGCACTTTGATTGCGCGTTCCAAATGTCCCAGTTGTATCTAAGTTTCCTGCAGCATTATTCACTTGAGAACCGAAGAAGTTATTTACAGCATTATTTGGCCCAGATAAAGCATTTAATGAACTGAAATTTGGTCCAAATAGCGCTTGATCCCCTGTTATATCTGCATCTCCTTCAATAGAACTTAAAAATAATCTCCCGCTTACAGGTCCTCCTGAAGGTGTTAAGAATCCAGAAACAGCTACATCTGCACTACCAGTATCAGCAGAAACACGGTTTCCAGCTACGTAAATTGTTAAGTTTCTTGCTGGTAATGTCCCGTTTTGATAAGCGACGATAAGCGTCCATCCAGCTGAATTAATTGTTCCATTAGAAGCATCTATAGGATCTACAAGTCCAGGGACAGCTCCCGTAGTATAAGAACCAGAGCCTCCAGCTTGAATAAGGGTTGTTACGTCTGCTGAACGAGTGTAAAAGCCAAATGTAATAGAATTTGAAACGAAAGTTTGATTTGAAGCTGTAACAGCTGAAGGAGTAATCAAGTATGTTGAAACAGGTGTTGTAAAAGAAACCGGGTTTCCTAATACACTCGTAATGTTTTGATCACGAGATAAATAGTTTCCACCCCAAACGAGTTCTGCGTAAAGAATCGTACTACCAGCAGGTATATTTAAAAGAGCGGTAGAACTATTTTGTGTATAGTTTAACGTTGTACCAGCAGGAAAAGTAGGTACTTGTAAAGCAGTATTTGTAGTTGCGAATGCACCAATTGCTCCGATTGTACCAGCACGGTTTTGATTACTAATTTTACTTAATCCTAAAGTATTTCCTGTAATAGCGAGTGCGCCGTTAGTGGTGGTAGAAAATCGATTCGTAATGGGCATGTTGTCACCTCATTTCCAATATAGTCTTGGTCAAAATAGGATATGTGTGTGACAAATAAAGGGAAACATGTACAAGTTGATTTGATAATAATGATTTAAATGTCTAGATAAGGGGATGGATTATGATTGAATTAGAAATGAGGGTAGAACGTCTTAGGAAAGAAAAAATAGAGGACATTGTAGCGTTATCTTCTTATATTGGGTGGGATTATAACAGGGAAGAAATTGAGACTATTTTTAGCTCAGGTATTGTATACGGTGTGTGGAATGAGAGGGAGGAACTCATTGCTAGTGCGGCAATAATATTATATGAAGAGAAATTAGCATCTATCGGAATGGTCATTGTACATCCGAATTATAAGGGACGCGGGATTGGAAAGACGATAACGAATGCATGCATGAAGAGCGTATTGGCTCAAACTGCCATTATGCTTATTGCTACAGATGAGGGGGAATTTTTATATGAAAAATTAGGATTTAGAGCAGTAAGCTATGTTTCTAAATACATATGTAACTCGTACAATGTGAATGATTATTGTATAGAAAATGAAGATTATATAATGAATTATCAAGAGTGTGATTTAGAAGAACTAATAAAATTAGATGAATATGCGTTTGGAACAAATAGAAAAGAGTTTTTAACGAAAAGAATTATGCAAAGTGAACAGTGTATCGTTGTAAAGGATAAGGAACAACATGTACTAGCATATGGTTTAAGCGTACAAACACCAGAAAATAAAATAATAGGACCAGTCGTTGCTAAAAATGATGAAATGGCGATGCGAATTGTACATTATTTAGCAAGTGAACATCATGGTAAATTAAGAATTGATGTACCAGAGGGGAAAAACGATTTTATGAATGAATTAGAGGCTGTTGGCTTTCAAAAGGTTAATACACCACCAATTATGATGAAAAATAGCGATCAATTATTAAAAAGGAATAATGAGTTATATAGCATTGCAGCGCAAATTTTTGGATAAAAAAGAATCCTTCTGAATGAAGGATTCTTTTTCGTTAATCACGATATTGATCATGAATAGGTACAAAAAGGTCTTCCTCGACATCCCTAACAACTGAAAAATGATCCACATTATAATGTCCATGTAGAATTTTATTATGATGAGCAATAATTTGCTCTGCAGATAATACGTTAGAATCAGTTGTGGAATGACCATTTTTAATTAATGTAACGTCACATCCTTGTACAGTCGCAGTTCTAACTGCGGTGTCGATACAATGCTCTGTTTTACATCCACCGATAACGATATGACCAATCTTCTCTTCTTTTAAAAGTTCAAGTAAAGAAGTGCCATAGAATGCGTTCGTTGCTGCTTTATTAATAAGGATTGCAGACTGAGGTACTTGAATTTCATTATGTACTTCAAATCCCTCACCGCTACCAGAAGCAACATCGATATCTCTTACGAAAACAATAAGGGCATTTGCATCGATTGCTTTCTGCACAGCTGTATTTAGTGTGGATAGTAACTCGGTTTTACGAAAAACTGCATTTTCTTTTTCATTTCCATCCATTAACTCTTGTTGCGCATCAATAATTAATAGTGCTTGTTTCATTTTATATCCCTATCCCCTTTAATATAAAATAAGTTACCAGTTACATATTCTTTTATATTGTAAGGAAATCCTCTATCGTCTACTTCGGATAGATTTACAAAGTTGTCATATAAATTTCATTCTCATAGCTTGTAAAAACATGTATGATAGGAGATGGAGAATTTTTGAGTAGGTGGGAATAGCATGCAAACAGTAGAAGATTATCTTTCATTCTTACATACGAAAGGATTTAAACTATCAGAGGAAGCACAAGGGTTTATTATGTTCGGACAAGGATATACGGGTGCATCTGATGGAATTGTGAACGCGGCAATAGAAGCGACAATTAAACATCAGTTACAGTTTGATGGGAGTTATTTTGTTGCGTTATTAGAACGATTGAAAGAAGAAGAGATTACAGATAAAAAAAGCGCTAAGGCTTTTATGCGGAAGTTACAAGCGTAACTTCACGCAGCCTGCGCTTCTTTTTTTGTTTTGGAAGGTAATTCAACAAACACCATGCCTAGGAAAATACAGAGGCATCCGATAATAGCGGAAATAGAAAGTTGTTCGTTTGCAACGAGAACGCCTGTTAAGGCAGCGAAAACGGGCTCCATTGCGAAAATAATGGCTACTCTCGTTGGAGACGTATGTTTTTGCGCTGATGTTTGAATGAAAAAAGCAATGGATGTTGCGAATAGAGAAGTTAGAAATAGGGCGAATAAAAAGGAAGAATTCGTCCATAGTGCTGCTGAAAGTAATTTTTCCCAATCTTCAAACAAAAAGGCGCAAATAGAAGAAAACATACCGACAGCTAACACTTGCGACGTACTTAACAATAAAGGTGATATTTTCTTAGAGAAGAAGCCATTAACAAGAATATGAGCAGCGAAAGCAACCGCGCAACCGAGAACGAGTATATCTCCAATGTTTAATTGAAATGAATCACCAGCTGTTAATAAGTATAAACCTGCTGTTGCTACAGCAATGCCCATTACGATAAAAATAGTAGCTTTTTGTTTTAAAAAGATAAAAGACAAAATAGGTACCATAACGATACTAAGCCCTGTTAAGAATCCTGCTTTTGAAGAAGTTGTATAAAGTAAGCCGAATGTTTGTAACACATAGCCAACACATAAAAAGAATCCAACGATTAATCCAGCAAAGCTACTCTGTTTTATATCTTGTTTTGAAGTTTTTTTTGCGAAAATCATTTGAACGAATAATAAAATAATTCCGGCGAATAAAAAGCGAATACCATTAAAAGTAAATGGACCAACGAAAGACATAGCATTTTGAACGACAACAAACGTAGCTCCCCAAATAAAAGAGACAAATAATAAAGCAAGAGGAGCAATCCAATCTTTTTTCACACTCATACCTCCGTTAATTTTGTAAGATAGCCTTTCTAGCTAACTCATCAGCAACTTTATTTTGACTACTTGGAATCCACTTAATAAAAAAGAGGTCGAAATTTTTTATGTACTGCAGTGCTTCTTCTAATAAAGGTGCAAACATTTTATTTTTTGCGTATTCTTTTTCGACAGCTCGCTCGACAAGTTGCGAATCTGTACGAAAAGAGACAATGTTATAATTATGCTCCGTGCAATATTTTAATGCCGCAAGTAAAGCGTGGTATTCTGCTTCATGATTGGACATTGTCCCGAGGGGTAATGATAATTGTACAGCTGGTTGAACCCCTTTAATAAATACTCCCGCACCAGAAGGACCAGGATTTCCTTTTGATGCACCATCAATATATACTTCAATCAAAATGAGAAACCTCCAAATGATAAGGTGATCCCCTACTTATATGTTTCTTTGAAGTAGGGGATAGAGTAATTAGCCGATTGTAATGCTATAACGACATGTAAATGTTTCATTCGCTTGTAAAGATTGAATTCCTTTTTTTTCCTTGAAATCTTTTGCTGGAGTTACTTCATCGGCAATTCCGTACCAAGGTTCAATACATAAGAAAGGTGCATTCTCGCCTGGTGTCCATACGCCGACAAATGGGAATCCGTCAAATTCTACTTTTACAAATTTATTATGTTTATGAGAACGAATAGAGATTTCATCCGTGTTCATATTTTCAAAAATAAGTGCATCATTTTTAAATAAATCGTATGTAAGTGGTAATTCATTCGTATTTTCAGCGATTAATTGTTTTTTGCTTGAAAGGTAAGGTCCTTCTAATACGCTTGTTTCTATGCGTTCAGAACCATTAAAGGATAAATGATAATCTGTAAATGATTCGCCATCTAATAACGGGAAGTTGAAACCAGGATGTGCTCCGATTGAGAAGAACATCTCTTTTGAAGAAGGATTATTTACTTCATATGTTACATGAACACTTTGTCCGTCTAGCTCATAAGAAACGAGTAATTCGAATTCGTATGGGTATTTTTTTAATGTTTCTTCATTACTAGTAACAATATAAGTGATTTTCGTTTCACTTTGTTCTTTTACAGAGAATGTAAGATCACGAGCGAAACCGTGTTGTGTTAATGAATATGGTTTACCGTCTACGTAGTATGTATTATCTACTAATCGGCCGACAATTGGAAATAAAATTGGTGCGCGGCGCCCCCAATAAGTAGAATCGCCTTGCCATAAGTATTCAGTGTTATCTTCTTTTAAGCGAACGCTTTGTAATTCTGCACCTTTGTCAGAAATGGAAACGATCACTTTTTCATTTTGAATTGTTGCTGTCATGAAGTGAAACCTCCTAAAACTTTCATATGTTTTATTATACGTTGTCTAAAAGAAAAAAGGTAGTTCACGATAGGAATCTATTGACGAAAGAGGGGCTACCACGTAAAATATAATCTTGTTGCTAAAAAAACGAATAACGTGGTTCGAAACCATCCCACGTAAAAAAACTAAGGAGATTTTGTCATGAATATTAGAACTTTAGTCGGTAATGGTATTTTAGCGGCATTATATATTGCTGTTTCTATGCTTATTCAGCCATTTGGCTTTACGAATGTACAGTTTCGTATTTCAGAGATGTTTAATCATCTTGTTGTATTTAATAAGAAAGCAATTTACGGAATTATATTAGGTGTATTTTTAACGAATCTCTTTTTCTCACCTATGATCGCTTACGATTTAGTATTTGGAGTAGGGCAATCTATTCTTGCATTAGTTGCAACGATTATTTCTATGCGATTTATTAAAGGTGTTTGGGCTCGTATGATTTTTAATACAGTTATCTTTACAATTACAATGTTTATGATTGCAATTGAACTTCATCTTGCATTGGGTTTACCATTTATGTTGTCTTGGTTGACATGTGCAGTTGGTGAATTTGTTGTCATGGCGATTGGTATGCCTGTAATGTACTGGATTAACAAGCGAGTACAATTTGAAAGATTTATGCAATAGATGAAAGAGTTATTCCTATAGGGATAGCTCTTTTTGTATGTAATCACATTGAATATAATGCTGTGACTATTGATACAATATAATAAAATAAAGTGAGGCTTTCATTAGCTGGCTACATATAAGAAGTCTTATATAAGGGGAATCTAGTATGAAATATAAAATTCATTGGTTGTATAAAACAAAGCGCGGTTTGCAGACGGAATTAACGACAGATTATATGAACATAGAAGAAGTACTTCAATTTGCAGAGGATTTTGAGAAAACGGGTAGGGTGAAAGAACTACTATTTTACGATGAAATGGATGCCGAATGGTCATTAAAGGAAATGAAAAAGCTGAGTAAACAAGTGGAGGAAGAGCCTCAAGAAATACACGTTTATTTTGATGGGGGGTATGATGTACAAACGAAAGAGGCTGGCGTTGGTATATGTGTGTATTATAAAAAAGGAAATACAAACTACCGCATTCGCCGCAATGCATATATAGAAGGTATATATGATAATAATGAAGCGGAATATGCATCATTATTATACGGTATGAATATACTCGAGGAACTAGGGATTAAGTATGAAGCAGTTACACTTCGCGGAGACTCACAAGTGGTACTGCAGCAATTAGCCGGAGAATGGCCTTGTTATGATGAACATTTAAATCATTATTTAGATCAAATTGAACAAAAGGCGAAGCAAATGAAATTAAAACTTGTATGTGAGCCGATATCTAGAAAACAAAATAAAGAAGCACATCAATTAGCTACGCAAGCATTAGAAGGAACAGTTATTGATAGTCATAAAGAAATAACCGAATAGAGAGGTGCAAAGGTGGATAAAAAGCAACTCATTACAGAGGTAAATGACTTATTAGAAACGTATTGTGAAGGGTGTTTTTTGCGAGAACATAATCGAAAGACGAATAGTAAGTATTACGCTCATTCATTTTGTATCAGGCAATGTACAGTTGGAGAAACGTTGAAAAAGTATGGAGAACAGCTGTCATGAAAAAACATCCAGAGAAAATTCTCTGGATGTTTTTTAGTGCTTCGCTTCATTTAATTGATGCTCGCATTGACTTAATTTTTTTTCCTCATTCATCAGAAACGGCTCATCTAAATCTGTTGCAACAGACTTCATAATTTCAAGCTGAGAGCGAGCGGCTTCTACAGCAGTAGTAGCATGCTCTAATGTATCTGGATCCATTGAAATTGTTGCTGATCCTACCATTTTTTGTGCTGTTTCTACACGGAATTTCACTTCTTCAAAATCATTTACTTCTGATCCCATTAATAATTCCTCCTTTGTATAGTGCGCATTTCACATAGTTTTTGCTCTGTAAAACGGAAATATACAAAGGAATAACAAAGGAGGTTACCAAGTAAGGTAACCTCCTGTTATATGTTGGATTAAAGTTTTACTACGTTAGCAGCTTGAGGTCCGCGGTTACCTTCAGTAATATCGAAAGATACTTCTTGACCTTCTTCTAAAGCTTTGTAGCCGTCTCCTTGAATAGCAGAGAAATGTACGAATACATCGTCAGCGCCTTCCATTTCGATAAATCCAAAACCTTTTTCGTTGTTAAACCATTTTACTTTTCCTTGCATGTTACAATTCCTCCTAAAAGCGTTTACTATTTTCATTTAGTGAAATTCATTTAAAAAAATAATATAAACTAAAAATGCTATATTCTTGAATATTCTGCTAAATGATTAATTTAAATATACACGAATTGGGAGAATTTAGTCAAGTAAGCGATTTTATTTTTTTGTATTTTTAAATAATTTTTCAGTCAAATTTTTAAATAGGTATAGGACAGACCGAGTATGTAATATTCTTAATTGAATGCTATACATAATGAGGTGAAAGAATGAATAAGTCTTACTTATTAGACAATGAAGGAATGAGAACGAGAACCGATATACCGGATTGGGTTGCAAAAGAATTTGAGATTTTTTCAAGTGTCGTGTTAGAACCAACTTTTCCATGTTATTTCGGTTTAACAGCTTTGAAAAAGAATGAACTTCGTTATTCATTTCTTTCTCATAATGATTGGAGTCATTTGCCACATACAATGTTATCTTTTTTAGAGTTAATGAAAGAGAGGCCGATTGTAAGAAGGGGCTTTTTCCTTTTTGTAGAACCGGAATGTGAAGAACAATCACTCGAATATTACCGTGATTCCTTTTGGAAAGTGTTACAGTATTTACATGAAAACGATAATCAAGCATGGCCAAAGCAAATTCCTGAAGATCCAGACCATTATTTATGGGAATTTTCATTTGGTGGTGAGCCAATATTCGCATTTGGAAATGCGCCAGCTTATAAAAAACGAAAAACTAGATATTTAGGGAATTCACTCGTTATTGGGTTTCAGCCACGCACTATTTTTGATGGATTAGAGGGAGATCATCCTAAAGGAGCATATTCAAGACAAATGGTCCGTGAGCGAGTTGAAAAGTGGGATCAATTGCCGAAACATCCTAACATTAGTCATTATGGTGACCCAGAGCATCGCGAATGGAAACAATATTTCATAGGAGACGATGTAGAGCTAATAAAAGGGAAATGTCCTTTTCTTCATAGGATAGAAAAGTAAGAGCCATCACCTAGATGGTTCTTTTGTATATTTTGGATAAAAAAGGGTATTTTATTATGAAAGCTAGTCTATTTTTTTAATTACATCATTAACTAGTAGTAAAGAGAGTAGAAAGGATAGAGCGATGTTTGGAGCAATTATACAGCAAATCGTATTAGGTATATCATTGGCTGCGCCAGTAGGGCCAATTAATATTGAAATGTTAAAACGAGGAATCGAACGTGGGTTTTGGCACGCTTGGGTTGTTGGAATTGGCGGAATGACTGCAGATGTTTTATTTATGCTTCTCATTTATTTCGGTTTATCTTCTGTGTTTATGTATACATATGTACAAGCCTTCATGTATTGCACGGGTTTTTTCTTGTTATTTTATTTAGGATTTCAAAGTGTAAAACAAGGAATTTTCCACTCGAATATGGAATATAAAAAAGAAGAGGTAGGTGGCCTTAAGCAATCGTTTATGGCAGGATTTTTAATTGCGATATCCAATCCATTAAATCTTGTTTTTTGGTTTGGTATATACGGAAGTACACTTAGCTCATTACTTACGAAGGTAACGAAACAAGAAGCTTTTTTATACAGTCTTTGCATTATTGCTGGTATTATTTTATGGAATTTAAATATTGCTTTTTCTGTACATTTTGGAAGAACTTTATTAAAACCAAAAGCGCTTGGCTACATAACAGCCGGAGCAGGTATTATTTTAGTATGTTACTCTATACATTTTGCATACAAAGCTTTACAGTTGTTCACATAAGATTGAAGGGGAGATTTTTATGTATCGAACCACTATTGAAGGAAAAGAAATTATAATTACGTTAGCGCCAAAAATCCGAAAAGAAATTACTGATAGAGATCCACTATATGAAACGGTATTTCATAATGCAGCAAGATTGTTACAAACAAAGCAACCGACGTTTGCAGTAAATCATGAAATATTGGGGCTTATTATTGGAGAAGTGCAAAGAGGAGAAGTAACAGTGTTTGCAGTGGAACATATTATTCCGAAGCAAAATATATTTGGACCAAACAATTTTTTCTCGACAATAGAACAGCAGGCAAATTTGTAAAGTGAATAGAATAAGAATAGAAAAGAAATAGTCGTAACGATATGTTGCGGCTGTTTTTTTGGAAAAGGGGGAAACAAGATGAAGAAAGTGGGGAAAGAGTTCTTTTTACAACATGATATCGTTATTATGTATAGCATTCTATTTATTTTCATTATTATTTTAAAAATGCAATTTTTTACGTGGTTTGGTATGTTAGCATGTATGGTTGGGATTGCTTTCTATACACTTAATGAATATATGACACATCGTTTTTTATTCCATATAAAGCCACCTAAAAACACATTTCTATTAAAAATGTTAAGAAGATTGCATTATGATCACCACGTATATCCAGATGATTTAAAACTTTTGTTTTTACCTGTTTGGTTTAGTATACCTAGTTTTACTATATATTTGCTTATAGCATATGGTATTACAAAAAGTGTTACTATTACACTTTCATTTGGAATCGGAATGATTATTATGCTACTCGTTTACGAATGGAAACATTATATTGCCCATAGACCGATTCGTCCCGTCACTAAGTTTGGAAGATGGTTAAAAAAACAACATATATTACACCATTATAAAAACGAAAAGTTTTGGTTCGGTGTTTCAAATCCAGTATTCGATTTTATATTTGGAACACTTAAAGACGGAAAAGAGGTTGAGTTAAGCGAAACAGCTCGTAATTTAGAAAAGGAAAAAAAGACAAAAGTAGTGCGTTAAGCACTGCTTTTGTCTTAATGAGGAAAAAATAAGTAAGGTGTCACTTTATGTTGAAAAAGTATATTAAAAATTTAGGGGAAATTGCCGAAAAATGTCTATCAAAAAATCTTTGCATGAATGCACGGATTGTCTACAATAAGTATAAGTTTCTGAATATTTATAAAATTTAGTCTTTAGGTATGCAAGGGGGAAGTGCATTTCAAGTAAGAGAGGGGATCGGTTAATGAAACGAGATGATACGTCAGCACGTAAGTTGCAAAATGAGGTGAATTATACAGAGGTTGTTCAGTCAGAAGAATTTCAATTGCTATTAAATACGAAAAAGAAGTTCATCGTTCCAATGAGTATTTTCTTTTTAAGTTTTTTTATTGCGTTACCTATATTAACATCGTATTCAAAGGTACTCAATACACCGGCATTCGGTGATGTTACGTGGGCATGGGTATTTGCATTTGCTCAATTTATTATGACGTGGTCATTATGTATGATTTACAGCAAAAAAGCGGAATCCTTTGATAAAATCTCACAAAACATTCTGCAAGATATGCAAAAAGGGAGGGGATGACTTTGAATGTAACCGCTTTTGCACTATTTTTAATCATCGTACTTGGTACACTCGTCATAACTTATTTTGCATCGAAGAAAACGAAAAATGCGAGTGAGTTTTATACGGCTGGAGGGGGATTAACTGGTTGGCAAAATGGTCTGGCTATTGCGGGAGATTATATGTCTGCTGCGTCCTTTCTTGGTATAGCTGGGGCGATCGCGTTAACTGGGTTTGATGGGTTCTTTTATAGCATCGGTTTTTTAGTTGCATACTTAGTTGTATTATACTTAGTTGCAGAGCCGCTTCGAAATTTAGGAAAGTACACGTTAGCAGATATGATTGCAGCGCGTTTTGATGCGAAAAAAGTTCGCGGAGTTGCAGCGCTTAATACGATGACGATTTCGATTTTTTATATGATTGCACAATTAGTTGGGGCTGGTGCACTTATTAAATTATTATTAGGAATCGAATATACGACATCTGTTTTAATCGTTGGTACATTAATGACAGTGTACGTTATTTTTGGCGGAATGACTGCGACGAGCTGGGTTCAAATTGTAAAGGCTGTATTACTTATGGCTGGTACATTTATTATTTCTGTTATCGTTTTCGCAAAATTTAATTTTAGTGTGACTGAAATGTTCGCACAAATGAAGACAGCTACACCGTTAAAAGACTCGTTTTTAAACCCAGGAGTAAAGTATAAAGATGGCCTTGATACGCTATCTTTAAATTTAGGACTAGTTCTTGGTACAGCTGGATTACCACATATTCTTGTTCGCTTCTTTACAGTTCGTGATGCAAAAACAGCACGTCAATCTGTAGTATACGCGACGTGGTTAATTGGCGCATTTTATATTATGACAATTTTCTTAGGATTTGGGGCAGCGGCATTTGTAGGGAATGAGGCAATTATTAAAGCAAATCCTGCTGGTAATATGGCAGCACCTTTATTAGCGAAAGCGTTAGGTGGAGATTTCTTATTTGCTTTCGTATCAGCCATTGCTTTTGCAACGATTTTAGCTGTAGTGGCAGGCCTTGTATTAACAGCAGCGTCAGCCTTTGCACATGATTTTTATAATGAAATTATTCGCAAGGGGAAATCAACGGAAAAAGAGCAAGTTTCAATGGCTCGCTATGCGTCTATTGGAGTAGCGGTATTATCCATTATACTAGCGTTATTTGCTCAAACATTGAACGTAGCATTTTTAGTTTCATTAGCATTTGCAGTTGCAGCGAGTGCAAACTTACCAGTTATATTATTCACAATATATTGGAAGCGTTTCAATACAGCGGGTGCCATCTCTGGTATGATTGTTGGTCTCGTATCAGCTATTGTTCTCGTAGCGTTAAGTCCGAATGTTTGGAATCCTGTAGCTGGAAAAGCTATATTTGTTGGAGAAGCGATATTCCCATATACGACACCTGGAATTATTTCGATCCCGCTCGGATTCCTTGCAGCGTATTTAGGGACCATTTTATCTAGTAAGAAAGAAGATGCGGCGAAGTTTGATGAAATTCTTGTGAAATCTAATACTGGTCATGGTATTAGTGATGCGTCTTCACATTAAAAAAGAGGGGCTTTTCGATAATAAGAAAAGCTCCTTTTTCTTTTGTCATTTTATTGTAAATAATACTGCTTTGTAAGTAGGATTTGTCTTAATTTTGTGGAATGAAAATAAGCAGGGAGAAATTTAAATCATCATGGCACCAGCGCAGCTTTTGTGAAAAATAAGTTGTTATGGAAGGTGGAAGAAATGATGAAAACGAAACAGACTGATGAATTATTAGCAAAAGATGAGCAATATGTTTGGCACGGAATGCGTCCCTTTAGTCCAAATAATACAATGGTAGGGGCAAAAGCAGAAGGGTGCTGGGTTGAAGATATACAAGGGAAAAGATATTTAGATGGTATGAGTGGTCTTTGGTGTGTGAATAGTGGATACGGCAGAAAAGAGCTCGCAGAGGCAGCTTATAAGCAATTACAAACATTATCATACTTTCCGATGTCACAATCGCATGAACCGGCTATAAAGCTTGCAGAAAAATTAAATGAGTGGCTTGGAGGAGAGTATGTTATTTTCTTCTCTAATAGTGGTTCGGAAGCGAACGAAACAGCTTTTAAAATAGCAAGGCAATACTATGCGCAAAAAGGTGAAGCACATCGTTATAAATTTATGTCACGTTACCGCGGGTATCATGGAAATACAATGGCAACGATGGCAGCGACGGGACAAGCACAGCGTAGATATCAATATGAGCCATTTGCTTCAGGCTT
The DNA here is from genome assembly GCF_015712745.1 of Bacillus sp. SRB3LM. Classification (NCBI taxonomy): domain Bacteria; kingdom Bacillati; phylum Bacillota; class Bacilli; order Caryophanales; family Bacillaceae; genus Bacillus; species Bacillus sp. SRB3LM. The sequence goes on along the minus strand of NZ_VWVQ01000007.1, from coordinate 284,459 downwards.
TTTACATGTAACGCCGCCAGATTGCTATCGTATGCCTGGAATAGAAAGAGAGAACATTTATGATGTAGAATGTGTGAAAGAAGTAGATCGCGTTATGACATGGGAATTAAGTGAAACGATTGCAGCTTTTATTATGGAACCAATTATTACGGGTGGAGGCATTTTAATGCCACCACAAGACTATATGAAAGCTGTTCATGAGACGTGTCAAAAACACGGTGCCTTGCTCATAAGCGATGAAGTGATTTGTGGTTTCGGACGTACAGGAAAAGCATTTGGATTTATGAATTATGATGTGAAGCCAGATATCATTATGATGGCAAAAGGGATTACGAGCGCATATTTACCGTTATCAGCAACAGCTGTGAAAAAAGAAATATATGAAGCATTTAAAGGGAAGGGAGAATATGAATTCTTCCGTCATATTAATACATTTGGTGGAAATCCAGCGGCTTGTGCATTAGCACTTAAAAACTTAGAAATTATAGAAAATGAAAATTTAGTTGAGCGCTCTGCACAAATGGGCTCGCTTTTATTAGAGCAATTAAAAGAAGAAATTGGAGAGCATCCACTTGTTGGGGATATTAGAGGAAAAGGTTTACTAGTTGGAATTGAGCTAGTAAATGATAAAGAGACGAAAGAGCCAATTGATAACGACAAAATTGCAAGTGTTGTAAATGCTTGTAAAGAAAAAGGGTTAATTATAGGGCGAAACGGTATGACAACAGCAGGATACAATAACGTCTTAACATTAGCACCACCGCTTGTTATTTCGAGTGAAGAAATCGCTTTTGTTGTTGGAACGTTGAAGACAGCGATGGAACGCATTTAATGAATGAAGCGAGCTGTAGATTACAGCTCGCTTTTGTTTAGTAGGAGGAGTTTTTTATGGAGAAATATGATCCTAGTCAACATTATCACATCGGATATTATGAAGATGGATATGATTTGGAAGTGACAGCGTACAAAAGAATAAATGAACCAGTTTGGGATGCTTATATTCCGCACTATGAGGCAGACGGTTTTTATAAGAAAGTGGAGGAAATGAAACTAGGCGAATATATAGATGATTATGGCATTAAGGTGTATTCATTTAGTAATGATATCGATGATGAAGAAGCTCGAACTATTTTTGAAAAATGGTTAAAAAAGCACGAGATTGTTTAAAGATAAAACAAAAAGGAGATTGCTATTTTATAAGATAGCAATCTCCTTTTATTATAGTAAACTTATTTACTTGCTTTCATTCATTGCTTTATCTTTAGCACCAAAAGTGTATTTTAACATTGGTGGTGTAATCATTGTAGTTAAAATAACGACAATAACGATTGCTGTAAAGTAATCTTGTGCTAATAGACCTGAAGAGAGTCCTGTTCCTGCGATGATAAGTGCAACTTCACCACGAGAAACCATACCAGAACCGATAATTGCAGAAGACTTTGCATCAAATCCAGTCATGCTTGCACCAACACCACAACCAATTAGTTTTGTTAATACAGCGATTACTGTTAATGCTAGGATGAACCAAATTTGATTGCCAATACCGTCAAATGTAATATTCATACCGATACTAACGAAGAATACTGGAACGAACATAGCGTAAGCAATTGGTTCTACTTTCTTTTCTACTTCATGTTTGTAGTTTGTTTGAGAAATTGCAATACCAGCAGCGAAAGCACCAATAATACCAGCAATTCCTAATAATTCGCCGAAATATGCGAATGAGAAACAGATGATAAGAGCTGCGCTCACGATAGACTCAGATACGCGTAGTGGTGATAACCAACGCATGATCGCTGGTACACCTTTCCATCCAATTAAAATAATAGAAGCGAAGAATACTACTTTCTTCAAGATAATCATTGTTAAGTTAACATCATCAGTGCCTAAGAAGCTCATTGCGAATGCTAATAAAATAACAACAAGAATATCATCAAATACAGCGGCTCCAAGCATCGTCGTACTCTCACGTGTTTTCATTTTACCTAAATCACGAAGTGTTTGAACGGAAATACTAACACTTGTCGCGCACAGAAGTAACCCTAAGAATACAGCGTTTCCTTGTTCCATTCCCATAACAAGACCGGAAACGTAACCACCTACGAATGGAAGAATGATACCCCCGAGTGCAACTGCTAAAGAAGAATTGCGATTTGCGTTTAATTCATCTAAGTCTGTTTCAAGTCCTGCCATAAACATTAAAAGAATAACACCGACATTACTTAATTGTGTTAGAAGCTCTGAATTTTCAATCCAACCTAATATAGCTGGGCCGATAACGATACCGACAATTAATTTACCTAGCACAGAAGGTTGACCTAATCTAACACTAAGATCACCAGCAAGTTTTGTACTTAATAAAATAAGTGCAATTTGAAAGAAAAATTCGAATTCCATCTGATCCTCTCCTCGTCATTTTTAGTTTTATCATACGATTTCTCGGAATTTGCCTAATGAAAATATGTAAAACCCATTAAACAAAAAGGGTCTGATTACAAGTTCTTTTGAACTCGTAATTTGAACATGTAATTAATATATAATAAAATTTATTAAAAATCAATGAAAAAATAGCAGATTTTCATGATGGAATTTGATTTAGGTATGAAGGGAATGGCTATATAATAAGAAGAAATAAGGCAACATTTTTAATGAATTGGAGAAGGAAACATGTTATTAAATAAACGTTTTACAATTGGAGAAATGGCAAAAATGCATAATATCGCAGAATCTACATTAAGGTATTATGATGAAAAAGGAATTTTTCATCCGTCCATTGTTGATCCTCAAACGAATTATCGTTATTATACAATCGATCAATTTTCACTGTTAGATACGATTAAATTTTTACGCCAGTTAAATATTCCGTTAAAGGAAATTAAGAAATATATTGATGAAAGAAATCCAGCATACGCACTCAATTTACTGGAAAAACAACAAGAGATGATGCTGAAGAAACAAAGAGAAATTGAGTATGCTTTGGCGAAAATGGAGCATAGAATTCATTTAATTAAGGAAGCAACAAAAGCAAAAGCTGAACAAATGGTAATAAAAGAGATCCCGCAGCGAAAAATAACAGCTATTGCGGTTGCCCCGAATACGACGGATGATATGTTTGAGTACTACATTCATTCGTTGCAAAAAAATATGAGGCAAATGGATGATAGCTTATTTTCTGGAGATATTGGTGTAACTGTTGCGAAAAAAGGGTTAATGCAAAATGAGTTTCAAGCATATAGCAGTGTATTTATTCTTTTGGATTATATGCCGTATGAAGTGCATACTTCAGATGAAATTAAAGAAGGTTTATATGCTTGTTCTTATCATCATGGACCGTATGAAGAAACAGATGCAACGTACAAGGAGTTACTTACATACATTGATAAAGAAGGTTACGAAGTACATGGAGATTCGATTGAGATTGGATTGATTGATTGGTCTGTAACAGAAGATCCTGAGGAGCAAGTAACAGAAATTCAAATTCCTATAATGAAAAAACAAAGCAATAAGTTATAGGACTCGTATAATTACAAATGAGCATCAAACGCGATAATTAAGTCACCTATTTTTTAATTCTCTATTGACCTTAAAGTTACTTGAAGGTTTAAACTAAGAAAAGAGAGTTGAAAAAAAGGAGCATATTAGAGTATGGAAGCAACAGAAAAATTAAGAGAAAAACCAATTAAAAGTTTATTTATTTCTTATTTAATACCAGCCGTCCTCGGAATGGTATTAATGTCAGTGAATATTGTAATTGATGCGGTTATGATTAGTAGAGGAGTTGGGGCGAACGGTTTAGCAGGAGTGAACGTGGCTATTCCAGCCTTTTCGATTTTCTTCTCTATTTCATTATGGATTGGAATGGGCGGGGCAACGTTATATTCCATTGCATTAGGTGAAAATAAACGAGAGAGAGCGAGGTCTATTTTTACTCAATCAATGACGGTAGCAGTTGTTATCGTAGGTGTTTTAGCAGCGATTTGCTTATGGAGAATAGAAGATTTAGCATACTTATTTGGTGCAAATGAAGTAATTTTACCATATGCGTTAGACTATTTACACGTATTATTAACATTTGGAATGATATACGTTTTAGAAAATATTTTAAGTACATTTATACGAAATGATGGAAATCCTAATTTAGCAATGGCTGGTCTTGTTGTAACGGCTGTATTAAATATAGTGTTTGACTATATCTTTATTTTTATCTTTGGATGGGGCGTAACAGGTGCTGCCTCAGCGACTATTCTTTCGGCAGCGATTGGTTTCCTTGTATTATTAACCCATTTCTTTAGAAAAAGTAGTATTTTAAAGTGGACGAAATTTCATTTTGAATGGGATACTGTCAAACAAATTATGGTGATTGGTTTCCCAAGTTTTACAGCAGAAAGTACGGTTGCAATCGTAACGATTGGTTTTAATATCGCATTTGTCCAATATGCAGGAGAAGTAGGAGTAGCTTCCTATGCGATGGTGAATAGTATTCATGCAATGACATTACTATTATTCTTTGGTGTTGGAGCAGCATTACAGCCAATTGCTAGTTTCCATTACGGGGCAAATTTATCAGAGAGACTTCGTGAAGGATTGAAGTTTGCTGTGAAAATTGCTGTTGTCCTCGGAGGCTTTGCGATAATTGTCGGATTATTCTTTGGGAAATATATCATTGGTTTATTTGATGTTCAATCTCCAGAATTATTGGAGTTAACCTTAACAGGTATTAGTTTATTCTTTATCCAATACGTATTTTTAGGTTATAACATTGTGTATGGAGAGTACTTCCAATCAGTGCGACAAACGAAGAAATCAGTACTTATTATAATGAGCCGAGGATTACTATTTATTATTCCATTGTTATGGATTATGCCGAAATTATTTGGTATAAATGGAATTTGGCTCGTTATGCCAGTTGCAGAAGTAATGACAGCGGTTATCGTATTTACGATGAATCGTATGAAACATCCTGTGCCATTAAATATGGCAGGAGAGAAAGAAGCGATATGATGAAGAAAATCCCCTTAAGCAATTAAGGGGATTTTCTTATTCCTTTAAACTAATCGCAAAAGATCCATCCGTTTCTTGAACAGAAGCAAAGGCAACGTTTTTAATATTTGTAATTCCTTTTTCTTTTAATTCTTTATATAACCATTTTTCATCTTTATGTATTAACTTTAAGTTATCATATTGAATTTGTGAATCGACGATAAGTGCAATTGGTAATCCAGCATACTTAACTTCTATGTTTAAATCTTTTGGAGTTAATGGTACAAGTTCTCTTTTTGGTAAAATACTAATAGCGCCGTTCGCTTCTAAAATAGCGTATTCAATTTCATGAACACTTGGATATCCTGCAACGCGAAGATTAGAAAGCAATTCTGCAATGGGGTATCTACTTTTTTGTAAGTTCTCAAAAATAATATCACCATGTTTAATTAAAATGATAGGGTGTCCGAGAATAAAACGATTTAGTTTGTTGAATAGGCTTAATTTTGTAAGGAGTAAATGTAAACATGTGATAACAACCATACCGAGAAATGCTTGTAAAGCACCAGAGACGGGTATGGCCTGGAAAGCTAAATAAGATAAAAAAATTATAGCCCCAAAATCATGAGGAGTTAGTTGTGCTAACGCGGATTTACCGAGTAACTTAAGCGATAGTAAAAATAAGATGAAAAAGAACGACACGTTACATAAAAAGAGAAGCAATAGAGACACTCCTTCGTGTAAAGTTGTACTTACTATTCCCGAAAGTAATATAAATATTACCTTTCAGAGGATAAATTAGGGTTTATTGGAATTTGTCTGTATACAAACAAATAAATGGATATTATCATGAAGGAAGTAAAAGAAAATAGGAGTATATGAATATGAGAAAGAAGAAAATAATGAAGGGCATTTTAGGTGTTATAATGATTTGCGCCGTGTATGCGGGGTTTTTACAATATCACATTTATAAGCATGGGCATATGAATGCAACCTACGATGCTGATTACATAATTGTACTAGGATCGAAAGTAAATGGGACGAAACCATCTTATTCATTGCAATATCGTATTGATAAAGCAGCTGAATATTTAAAATCACATGAGAAAACAATCGCTATCGTATCTGGAGGACAAGGAAAAGGTGAAGACATTTCAGAAGCATTAGCAATGAAACAAGGATTAATAAAACAAAACATCGTAGAAGACCGCATTATAATGGAGGACAAATCTACGAGTACAGATGAGAATATTACATTCTCAAAACCGTTAATTCCAGCCGATATGAAAAAAGGTATGATCGTAACAAACGATTTTCACATGTTTAGAGCGAAAAAAATAGCGGCCAAACAAGGTTTACAATTAGAAGGTCTTCCGGCAAAAACACCGAAACCAATCATCATTCCATCGAATGTACGAGAATATTTAGCAATTACACAGTATTGGTTTATGAATCGAATATAGTGAAAGTGATCCCGTCTGAAACTCAGACGGGATTTAGTTTGAGGAAAATCTTACAAATATGTCACGTTCGTGAAAGGTAAAGCGATAGTTTCTAGAATGATTTCCTGACATAATGAAGGTAACAAAAAATATTTAGAGGTGAATCGGATGAAAGGAAATAATATTTTATCTTCGTTATGTTATTTTAGTATCTTTTTTGCACCATTTGTACTACCAATTATCGTGTACTTTGTTGCAGAAGATGAAGTGAAGTATCACGCGAAAAAAGCATTTTGGTCACATGTTTTCCCATACGCAATCTTATTTGGAGGATTAGCAGTATCAGGCATGTACGGTTTAGAGTTCAATCAATCTGATGGTGCTGGAATTGGAATGGCTATCACATATGCAGTGTTCATTCTTGTAGGGATTTACTACTTCATTTGGAATATCGTAAAAGGTATTAAAGTTTTGAAAACGGCGTAATAAGATAAGTATAATTTCATTTACCGTATTGATAAACGTTTTAAAAAAGGGCAATTCAAAAAGAATTGCTCTTTTTGTGCTTATAAGTTGTGAAAATTGAAAAAAATATGTTAATTTTTCATTATGAAGAGAAAAAAGGAGTGATTTTCATGAATGAGATCATACATAAGATGGAGCAACATGTTTCAGTTCGTAAATATAAAGAAGAATCAATTCCGAAAGATGTAGTAGAAAAGATGGTGCATGCTGCGCAACATGCAGCTTCATCACATTTTGTACAGGCGTATTCTGTTATATATGTAACAAATCAGCAATTAAAGGCTAAACTAGCAGAGCTATCCGGAAATCGCCATGTGAAGGACTGTGCAGCATTTTTTGTTTGTTGTGCAGATTTAAAACGACTTGAAATTGCATGTGAAAAACATAGTACAGAGATAAAGCATGAGGGAGTAGAAGACTTTATCGTTGCGACGGTAGATGCTTCACTTTTTGCGCAAAACTTAGCATTAGCGGCAGAATCATTAGGATACGGTATTTGTTATATTGGTGGTATTCGCAATAATCCGAGAGAAGTGAGCGAATTGCTTCATTTACCGGATAAAGTATATCCTGTATTTGGAATGACAGTCGGTGTACCAGATGAAGAACATGGAGTTAAACCACGTTTACCAGTAGCAGCAGTTCTTCATGAAAATGGATATGATGAACAAAAATATGATGAATTACTAAACGAATATGATGAAACGATGAACGCGTATTATAAAGAAAGATCATCAAATAAGAAAAGCGTAACATGGACGGAATCCATGAGTTCATTTATGTCTAAAGAAAAAAGAATGCATATGAAAGAGTTTTTAAGTGAAAAAGGATTAAATAAGAAGTGAGTAAGAAGGAAAACCTGACGTATAGGTTTGCCTTTTTTGGAGGAGAAATACCTAAGGCCAGAAAGTTGTTTATTCTTTCTGAACTTAGGTATTTTGTTTGTTATCATATACATAGAAATAAAAATTAATAATCTTTTACAAAAGTGATAGAAAATGAGAATGAAATGCCAATAGTAAGTAAAAGCGGCATAATAGCCGCTTTTTATCGTTTTATTTAGTAATTGATTTGAAATACTTTCCTTATGAAAGAAAGATTATTGCTAATTGTAAACTGTCAATAAAGTTATTTAAGTTTTGATATGGAATACCCCGCCGGAAAATACAGCAATAATTTCGTTTGAACATATCTGTTATTGCACGATCTAAAGCATCTTCTATAACAAGTTCAAACTTTCAATAAGAAGATAACCCCCTGTACAACTTAAAAGAATGTACGTAAATATTTTAAAAATCCGTTGATTAAGCCATTTAAAAATAATTTGACCTATAAACAAACCTAAAAATACAATTGGAATGGCATAAAAACTTGATTCCCAAATGGTTTTGTTTGTGCCAGTAAAGAGTATTTGAGTTACTAGACTAATGAAATATATAAACAGATAAAAAGCTAATGTAGTTGCTCTTAACTTCTCTTTTTCAGTATTAGTTCCTGTAAAATAAAGTAACAGGGGTGGACCTGGCATACCGATACTTGTCGTTAAAAGACCAGATAATCCGCCAACTATGAAATCTCTAGATTGTGTTGATCTAACCTTAACGTTGCATATTAGCAACAATGTTAATAGTAAGAGTAGGATGCTAACTGCTAATTTAAAAGTGTTTATGTTAACGGAAATGAAAATTAAAATGCCAAAAGGAACACCAACTATACTTCCAAAAATAAACCTTTTCAGTAGAACAAAATCAACGTCCATTCTTATTTTCCAAATGAGTGAAATGGAGATAATTAAAGATAAAATAATGTTTATTTGTATAGCTTCTTGTGGTAGAAATAACATAAGTAAGAAAGGGGTTGCCATTATGGAAAAGCCAAAACCTGTACTTGCTTGCAGAATAGAAGCCACTAATATAATACATATGAAAATGAATGTGATACTCAAAACAGCCCTCCTATTTAATCAAGTTTAACTAGTTAAAGTCTATTATTTAAGTGCAATGTTTCACAAACTTATTTGTATTTTAACATAAATATCTAGTTTTTTCTCAAATAGTGTTGCCATATAAGGCTCTTTAATTAAAAAATCTGACTTGTATTTTTAAACAATTTTATTATGGGGAAACAAATAAGGAATGGGATCAAAATGTATTGATTATCATTAAATTATTCACTGAGATCCCCGCGATAAAACAAGAACAGCCATATAAAACTTACAAAAATACAGCATGTAGCTAATAAACAGCCAATCATTTGAGGAGAAAGAATTTCTAACAGCCCTCCTGTAAAAAACATCGATAACTGAATAAGAGATGCGTAAATGGAATAATGGAATGAAAAAACAGCTCAAATATGAGCTGTTTTTCTATAGTTTTTCGTTCATTTGTCAAGGATAGGATATATTAATATCCGTATCCACCGCCACCCCAACAGCTACATCCGATGATGATTAGAAGGATGAATAGTACGATAAGCAAAGCAAATCCACCGCCGAAACCAGCGCAACTTCCACCATAACTCATATGTTTTCCTCCTTTTTAGTAAGTTAATCTATATGGTTCATGGACTACTATATACAGTATGTTTTTTGTATAGAAAACGAGCCAGTCTCATTTATAATTAGACAAATGCCTGTAGATTCATTAGGATTGTATGTTAGTGATTTGTAAATAAATCTTTACGTAATCCGTAATTTAGGCATAGAAAAATAAAAAATTGTAAAAAAAACCATTTTTTTATTTTTTTATGAGAGAATATGTACTATAATTTTACAAGTAATATTATGGGAAAAGGGAGTTTTAGTATAGAGATGGAGATGGGACAATTACAAAATAAAATAGAAAACAAAAAGAAAGAGTTAATTCAACTTGTTGCGAGGCACGGATTGGATCATGATAAAGTTTTGTTATTCAGCCGAGATTTAGATATACTAATTAATAAGTTTATGAATATAAAAGACAAAGTGCATAAATAAAGAATTTATAGTTTTTTATATTAAGATGTTTAACAGAAAGGGGAGGACAGTAATTGGAACATTTACAGGAAGAATTGTATAAACAAATAAAAGAAGAAAAAGGTACAGTTACAATTTTCTTAAAGAGTGGCGTTAGAATAGTAGGAGAAGTTGTTGGAGTGGATAAATTTACAGTTTTAATCTTAGTGGATGGAAAACAACAGCTTATTTATAAGCAGGCTATATCAACAATAATGAAATAAGACACTCTTGTTGAGTGTCTTATTTCATTATTGCTTGCATGCCTCAACATCAATGCCGGCAGCAATTAACTTCTTTTCTCCATCTTGTTCAATAATTTTTTGTAATTTAGATAGGAAAGAATCAAAGTTTGTATGCTTTGCTACTTGGAACGTCATTTTATGTTCAATTGGTAGCCACGTATCAATATCAGCTTCGTTATGTTGGATTTTCACCTCAAGTTTATCGAGTGCATTAGCAACTTTTGCTTCGTACGTTTCTTTCGCTTCAAACTCCATCCATAAGTCATATAATTCCTCGCCGAGAGAACCTGTTAACGTTTGTTTAATATTTAAAATAGCCTCTAGTTCATTTTTTTGTTTTTGTAGCTGTAATTCGTGACTATTCATTGTATCAAAAGCAGGAATATCACCAGCTTCGGCTTCGACTAGGTCGTGAATAATAACCATTTTAAGTAATTTCTCAATACTTACTTTTTGATCCAAATAAGGTTCAACTAAAATGGCCATTAGAGACATACGCCATGTATGTTCGGCAACACTTTCTTGACGCCCGTTGGAAAGCCAGCTATGTCGCATTTCATATTTTAGTTTTTCTGCTAATGCAATGACTTGTAAAATGTTGTGTTCCATCGTCATCCTCCTCATTTATTCATACCATAATTCTAATATAGAAATGAAATGTGTCAATTTCATGAGTATATTGCGATAAACAGATGATAAGCGTATAATACATGTTATATGTGAAAACGTATTATTAAAATAAAAAAATGTTATATAAAAATGGAAAGGAAAGGGCAGAAATATGGGAGAGAAAAATCAAGTATTAGCTAGACCACAAAGAAGAAAAAGGAAGTTTGATATTTCTAGCCCAGTGGGCATTATAGTAGGTTTCATTATAGTGATAGCGGCAATTATGCTTGGCGGCGGTGGAATAAAAGCTTTCAAAAACTTTTTAGATGTTTCATCTATTTTAATTGTCATAGGGGGAACTACAGCGACAATTGTTGTGGCATATCGATTTGGAGAAATAAAAAAATATACGAAAAGCATTTTTACTGTTTTACATAGAAGAGAAGAAGATTTAGAACAGTTAACGGATTTGTTTGTCGATTTTTCGAAAAAGTCTAAAAAGCACGGCTTACTTTCTTTAGAGGTAGATGGGGAGCAAGTAGACAATCCTTTTATTCAAAAAGGAATTCGATTAATGTTAAGCGGTTACGATGAAGATGAATTAAAAGAAGTGTTATTGAAAGATATTGAAACGGAAGTGTATGAGTTAAGAAAAGGAGCAGCATTATTAGATAAAATTGGTGATTTTGCTCCAGCTTGGGGAATGATTGGTACGTTAATCGGTCTTATCATTATGCTCCAAAACTTACAAGATACATCGCAAATTGGTACAGGAATGGCAGTTGCGATGTTAACGACATTATATGGGTCTGTACTTGCGAATATGATTGCAATCCCTCTTGCGGAAAAAGTATATCGTGGTATTGAAGATTTATATACAGAGAAGAAGTTTGTAATAGAAGCAATTTCAGAATTGTATCGTGGACAAATCCCTTCTAAATTAAAGTTGAAACTGGATACATATGTATACGAAACAAAGGTAAAAAAGGTAAAAGGAGCAGCCTAATATTTCAAGGAGTGGTATGATGAGTAAAGGACCGCAAAAGGGATCGCCTCGTTGGATGACGACTTTTACAGATTTAACGATGTTATTATTAACTTTCTTTGTATTACTAGTTGCTACATCAAAGCAAGATGCAGTAAAATTGTCAAAGATGCTTGAAAAGTTTAGTGATACGGGGCAAGTAGATGCAAAAGTAATGGAAAATACAATACCGGATATTTCACATGAAAAAAATGATGAAAAAATGATTTCAAAAAAGAGAATGGATGAATTATATAAGAAGTTAAAAGCGTATGTAGATAATAACGGTATTAGTCAAGTGAATGTATATCGAGAGGATACAGGGGTAAGCGTCGTTATAGTAGATAATTTAATATTTGATACAGGCGATGCGAACGTTAAGCCCGAAGCGAAAGGGATAATAAGTCAATTAGTTGGATTTTTTCAATCCGTACCTAACCCCATTGTTGTAGAGGGACATACAGATAGTAGACCTATTCATAACGAGAAATTCCCCTCTAACTGGGAGTTATCTTCAGCACGAGCGGCAAATATGATTCACCATTTAATTGAAGTGTATAATGTGGACGATAAAAGGCTAGCTGCGGTAGGATATGCAGACACAAAGCCAATTGTACCAAATGATTCACCGCAAAACTGGGAAAAAAACCGTCGCGTTGTTATTTATATAAAAGAGTAGTATATTATTATTTTAATAATAAAATACTAAAAATACGAAAATTCTTTTAAAAAAATATTAAATTTTATCATTTTATTTTGTATAATGAGTGAGAATGATAAGGTGAAATATTAAGATATATTTATACATAGAAGGAGAGAATTAAAAAGAATGGCACATAAAATTTTAGTAGTAGATGATGCGATGTTTATGCGAACGATGATTAAAAACTTATTAAAAAGTAATGCTGAATTTGAAGTTATCGGCGAAGCAGAGAATGGGGTAGAAGCAATTCAAAAGTATAAAGAACTTCAACCTGATATTGTAACATTAGATATTACTATGCCAGAAATGGATGGGCTTGAAGCATTAAAAGAAATTATTAAAATTGATTCAAGTGCAAAGGTTGTTATTTGTTCTGCAATGGGACAACAAGGTATGGTATTAGATGCAATTAAGGGCGGGGCAAAAGACTTTATTGTAAAGCCATTCCAAGCGGATCGTGTAATTGAAGCTTTAACAAAAGTAGCAAATAGTTAATATAGAAGGGGTGCCACAAGGAATCAAAACAGTGATAGCGGATCGACGTGTGGCCCCCTTTTTTCTCATTGTAAAACACTAAATTGTTATACATAAATGAAATGTTTGTTAGACAGGTAGGGGATAAAAATGCAAACAGATCTATTAAATATATTTTTCGAAGAGTCAGAAGAACATTTACAGTCGCTAAATGAAAATGTGCTAGTGTTAGAACAAAATCCTGCTGATATGGATGTTGTAGGAGAAATATTCCGATCCGCTCATACATTCAAAGGTATGTCTGCGAGCATGGAATTTACGGAGATGGCTGATTTAACGCATAAGATGGAAAATGTGTTAGATGAAATTCGTCATGGAAATATAGTTGTAAATGCGGATATTATTGATGTAATTTTTGAGTGCATTGATAATTTGGAGAAGATGGTTGCAGATGTGCAACAAGGTGGAATGGGCAATATTGATGTAGTCTCAACTAAACAGAAATTAGAAGCATTATTGAACGGCAATGTAGAAACTCCTACGGAACATATAGAGCAAAATCATATAGACAACGATGATGCAGTTTCGCATGAAGTGCATATAACAGTTGAACAGCAGGCAATTTTAAAAGCAGTACGTGCCATTATGTGTATTGAAGCATTGCAAAATGTAGGGAATATACAAAAAACAGCTCCGAGTATTGAAGAAATTGAAGCAGATGCTTTCGGATTTGAATTTACAGTATTTATGGATACGGATTGTAGTATAGAAGAATTGAAACAAGTAGTACTTCATGTTTCTGAAATTGAGAAAGTGGAAGTAAAGCAAGGAGAACCTATATCGAAGGAAGTAGCTTCTAAAAAAGTCGTTACACAAGAAGTTGTGCAAGTAGAAGAAAAGCTACAACCAGCTGTGGTTACGCAAGTAAAATCACCGGTAGAGGCAACGAATCAACCTTCAAGTGCTATGCCGGCTAAAAGTACTACAAAAACGAAAAATGCTAAAGTGGAGAATCGTTCAATTCGTGTTCAATTAGAGAAAATCGAAAGATTAATGAATATGTTTGAAGAAAGTGTAATTGAACGTGGGCGCATTGATGAATTGGCTCAAACGATTCAAAACAAGGAGCTAATTGAACATTTAAATCGATTAGGCGATATTTCAAAAGATATTCAAAATGTACTATTAAATATGCGTATGGTGCCGATTGAAACTGTATTCAATCGTTTCCCACGTATGGTACGTATGTTAGCCAAAGATTTAGGGAAAAAAATCGATTTACAAATTACAGGTGAAGATACTGAAGTAGATAAAATTGTTATTGATGAAATCGGTGATCCGCTCGTTCATTTAATTCGAAATGCAATCGATCACGGTGTAGAAACTGTTGAAAAACGACGTGATGCAGGTAAAAATGAGACAGGTACGATTAAATTAGAAGCCTTTCATAGTGGAAATCATGTCGTTATTCAAATTACGGATGATGGAAACGGTATTAATAAAGGGAAAGTATTAGAAAAAGCGATTAAAAATGGCGTTGTAACTGAAGCGGATGCGAATAGATTAACAGATCGTGAAGTGTTTGATCTTATTTTCCAACCAGGATTTAGTACAGCTGAAGTTGTATCAGATCTTTCTGGACGCGGTGTTGGATTAGATGTTGTAAAACATACGATTCATAGTTTAGGTGGGCATTTAATTATTGATTCTGAGGAAGGAAAGGGAAGTACATTTAGAATTGAACTTCCATTAACGTTATCTATTATTCAATCTATGCTTATTCAAACGAATGATAAGCGTTATGCTTTACCTCTTGGAAATATCGTTGAAGCGATTCGAATTAAGAGAGAAGACATCCAATCCTTACAAGGAAAAGATGTGTTAAATTATCGTAATCAAATTATTGAAGTGAAACATTTAAGTACTGTATTTGGTGAAAAAACAGTAGATGAGGCGTTTGCGTCATATGATGGTCAAATGGTTCCTGTGTTAATTGTTCGTAACACACATCGCAGCTATGGACTTATTGTAAACACAATTATCGGTCAAAGAGAAATAGTCTTAAAGTCATTAGGTGACTTCTTTGCAGAGAGTTCTAACTATTTCTCTGGTGCGACGATTCTCGGTGATGGACGAGTGGTCCTCATTTTAAACCCAGAAGGTTTATAATAGGAATGAAGGAAAGCTCCCCACTTGTATACAATTGGGGAGCTTTTTGGCTAATCGTTACGAATCTAATAATGGGAATACATACATATTAACGTTTTATATAATAATTTTGCTAAAATAAAATAAGAGTTTATATTATTTGATAGAAAAACAGAAATGAGGAGGCAGGGAAAATGCCTGAGCAACACACAAAAGGGGATACGAGCACGATTGTGCTAGAAAAAGAAAATGAGCATTTAACGCCCCAAGAATGCGATATTCTTGGCGAAATTGCAAATATATCATTTGGTTCAGCTTCGACTGTATTATCAACAATTTTAAATAGGCAAGTAAGCATTACTGCTCCTCGTATAGAGTTGGTAGATTTATATGATTCAAGAGATGTCGAAGTTCCACATGTTGTATTAAACATTCATTTTACAAAAGGATTAGATATGGAAAACCTTCTTGTTCTTAAGCAAGATGTTGCATTGTCCATTGCTGATTTAATGATGATGGGAACAGGTGAAGTGGAGGACGGAAAAGAACTTGGTGAATTAGAGCTAAGTGCTGTACAAGAAGCGATGAATCAAATGATGGGATTCGCAGCTACATCTATGTCGGAATTCTTCCAAGATACAGTAGATATGTCTCCGCCGACGATTAAAGTTGTAAAGTTATCAGAAGAAATGGAGAAAATCTCTGAAATCGATGGGAATCATACGATTGTTAAAGTATCGTTTGATTTAAAGATAGATAATCTTGTAAACTCTAAACTTGTACAAATTGTTTCAGTTGAGCATGCGAAACAAATGGTAAATAAATTAATGCAATTATCTGGTGGAGTAGAAGAAACAGACGAACCAGCAGAAGTAGTGGAAACTGAGATTGTAGAAGAACAAGTTGAAAAAGAGCATTTAACACAAGAAGAGAAAGATGTTCTTGGTGAAATTGCAAATATTTCAATTGGTTCCGCTTCAACAGTATTGTCAACGCTTTTAAATCAACCAGTTACAATTAGTACACCAAATGTGGAAGCAATCAATGTTCGTCATTATGATGGAGTACCAGTACCATTTGTTATTTTAAATGTCGACTTTGTTGAAGGGCTAAAGAATGAGAATGTATTCGTATTTACGAAAGATGTTGCCTTAACAATGGTAGATTTAATGATGATGGGAACAGGGGAAGTTGACCCAGAAAAAGAGCTTACTGAATTAGAACTGAGCGGTATTAAAGAAATTATGAACCAAATGATGGGTCATGCTGCTACGGCGATGTCAGAAATGTTTCAAGAAAAAATGGACATGACGCCTCCAAATGTTAAATTTGTAACATTAAAAGAAGAAATGGAATATTTGGGAGAGTCAATGGAAGTGGACGAACTCGTTCAAATTACGTTCAATCTTGAAATTGGCGATCTGCTTCAATCGAAGATGTATCAAATTTTGCCAATTTCCGAAGCGAAAGAAATGGTAAGGCGACTTCTGTATCCGATGGTGGAAGAAGAAGAGATTGCCACAGAAGAAATTGAAGAAGAAAAAATTGTAGAACCAGTTGTGCAACCTATTGAATTTAAAGAAGTAAAACAAATGGAACCAGTATATATGGACACGTCCATTCTACAAAATGTAGAAATGAATGTGAAATTTGTATTTGGAAGTACAGTGAAAACGATTCAAGATATATTAAGTTTACAAGAAAATGAAGCAGTTGTACTAGATGAGGATATTGATGAACCGATTCGTATTTATGTAAATGATGTATTAGTGGCGTATGGTGAACTTGTAAATGTAGATGGATTTTTCGGAGTAAAAGTGACGAAATCACTATAAGGCATTGAAATAGGAGTTTGAACTAGTAGATGAAAAACGTAAAGTTTTTTCTAATGAGTTGGCTATGCATACATGTGTACTTGTTCTTCCCCTTGCAAAGTCAGGCTGAGGAACAAATTGAGCCAGATCAAAAAATAAATGAAGTGAATGTACAAGAAGAAAATAAGGAATCTCAAAAATCTTCAGAGCAAGTGGAAACGAAACAAGATGAAGAGAAACAAAAAGAAGCAGAACAACAAGAAGTAGTAAATAAACAATTGAATGAAAGAAAGATAGAAACAGAACAGGGAATTATTACAGTAAATAAGCCGGAGCTTAAAGTTGGCGAAGAAGTGCGAATTGCTGTAGAACCAAATGGGAAAAACATTCAAAGCATGAAAGGTATATTGCAGTTACAAAAAAATGGCGAGCAATATGCGCAAGAAAGAATACTATCTTTTGAGTATGATGAAGAAACGAAGAGCTGGGTTGCTAACTATAAAGCAGGGGATTTTGATTTGCAAGGTGATTGGAATCTTCAGCTCGTTCAAAGTTACAAAGAGAATGAGAAAGAAGAGATTGTAAAAAATGAAGTGAAAGTCCCGCTCATTCGTATTAAAAATGAAACGCCAACTATAGATAAAGAATTGCCAAAGTTACAGAAAGTTACTATTGATGAAGTAAAAGAGAACTTAGTTGAACGAAAACAGGGAGATTCTATACATCTACGAGTAAAAGCGTCAGATATAGAATCGGTTGTAAAAGAAGTGCGCGTTACATTAAAAGGGAAAGAAAATAAAGAGCTTTCGTTTTTATTAGACTACAACAAGCATGATATGGATTGGCAAAAAGTATTTGAAATAACAGAAGCATTGCCGGCTGGGCCATACGAATTACTTGTAGAGATAATAGATGCAGCAGGTAATAAACTTGTTGAAGAAAGTGAATATACCATTTCTGTTTTGGCGCCAAAAAACGAAGATGATAAAAAGATAGCAGAGAAAGAGAAAGAAGATAAATTAGATAATAAACTAGAAAATGAATTAGAAGATAAGAAAGAAAATGAGAAGCAAGAAGATTTGAAAGTCAAAAACCCGCGTCCAGAAGAAAAATTGCCAGTTGTTCAAATTCCGAAGCAAGATGAGAAAGTAAATAAGTTTATAAAAGAACCGTTGAAAGAGAAAGAGGAATTTACTTACGTTATAAAAGAGCCGTTCGAAGACAACAAGGAAGTACATAAGGCGAAGGACCAAAAAGAGAAAAATAACAAACAAGTTGCCTCTAAAAAGAAAGAACAAAAAGAAGAACCGAAAGACAAGAAAGAAGAAAAAGGTGAACAGGGAGTACAAGCTTCTGATTTGTTTACTATCATGTCAGGTTTGTTCGTACTGTTTTTAGTTTTAAAGAGTAATAAAGAATGGGGCTAATTATTTCATAGTAGTGGAGGCGCTTAAATGGAGATTAAACGTACGACAATTGAAGATAAGACGCTACAACCATTAAAACAGCCTGCAGCTATTTCGGAGCATGAAATCCAGAAAGAACGAAAGCGTAGCAATTTAGTGTTTACTGGACAGTCTAAAATTATTTCGAAAAATAATGAAATAGGTATTTTACTTGCAAGTTTAAGTGATGGAAAGATTATGAAGGAAATGCTTTCTAAAGAGATGGATACAGTGTTACAACTTTTTAAAAAGTTACATACATTATCTCAAGAAGGAAAGCAATCAGAAAAAGTGTTTGAACAAGTAATTAGAAGCCTACAAGGACTTATTAAGCAGGCGCATATAAAAGAACTTCCTTTGTTAGATGGAACATATGATTTCGCTGAAGTGCAACTATCATTTGGTAGAAAAGTACATATTCCTTTACTAGATGTAAGTGCACTCATCTCTAGAGTGGAAAGTGATTCTTCAGAAGGAAATATAAATTTGATGGTAACGGTAATTACTGCTTATATAACAAAATTGTCTAACGAAACGATTTTAATTAGCGTTACAGACCGCATTGCTAAAGATCGGGATGTAAGTGTATGGAGAGCGCTTGCGGAAATGAACATGACACAATTGTCACAGGCGTTGAAACAAACGATGCAAGAACATAAATGGTCTATGACGTTTCTTTTTCTCTTCATATGGATTGTCGGTATTATTTTAATTCGAGTTATGTAAAAAGGTCGTCACTCCATTGTGACGACCTCTTTTATATTTTTTCGTAGAAGAATGTATCAAATCGCTGAAGATTGTAACGCTCGGGTGTTAAAATTTGTTCCGTACTACCAACAAATAGTACACCGCCTTTTCGTAAAGAACGACTAAATTTTTCGTAAAGTTTTACTCTTGCTTCTTCTGTGAAATATATCATTACATTGCGACAAATAATCAAATCATAATTTGTATCGAATGACTGCATTAAAAGGTCATGTTGTTTAAACGAGACGTTTTGTTTAATGTTTTGATGCAATGAATATAAATCATTCTCTTTTGTGAAATGACGTTCTTTCAAATCATTAGGTAATTCCTTTAACGAACGTTCTGTATATTGACCGCGTTTTGCAGTTTCTAAAATATGAAAATCAAGATCTGTTGCTTGAATTTCAAAACGAAATGGAGCTAGATGCTTTGATAAAATTAAAGAGAGTGTATATGGTTCTTCACCAGCAGCGCAAGCGGCACTCCATACCTTTAATTTTCCGCTATTTTGTTCGAGTAATTTTGGTAGTGCTTTTGACTCTAAAGTTTGCCATCGTTCTTTATTTCTAAAAAACTCTGAAACGTTAATTGTAATATAGTCAATAAAATTTAAAAATAAATTTTGATCAGCGCGTAATTTGTTTAAAAAATTAGTGTAGTTTTCGAAGCCTTTTCTCGAAATGAAAGCATCGATTCTACGGCGCATTCTATCTTGTTTATATGAAGCGATGTCCATATTGAATTGTTGTTTAAAACTCGCGATAAAATGATCATAATCTTGTTCAATTATCATATTTACAATGGGCACAATAATGGTATTGTGCCTCCCCCTTTACATCATACGAATTTTTTGTTCAAAGCTTTTTTTCATTTGCTTTTCATGTAATCCTGGTAAATCATAAATGACAGCATCAATACCTGCTTCTTTTGCAACATCGACAGGGATGACAGATGTATGTTTGTCACCATTATAAAAACAGAGAACTAAATCAGTGTCTTCAATAATTTGTTTAACAAAAAACATATAATCTGATCGGTAAATGGAGTCAGAAGGATGATCAAAAGCAACATATTCGGCTCCGTGTTTTTTTAAGTAATCAACGACTTCTTGAAATTCATCTGTAATTGCTTGCAATGGTTGCAGCGTGTAAAGGCATAAATTTTGAGCGAGTCTTTCATTCTCAACGAAAAAACGAAGAACCTCATTTTCAATAGATTTATAACATAATATGTAAATTTTATGTTTGTGAGCATAGTCAGTTAAAAATTTTTTAATTTCTTCTTGATCTAATGCTGTTAATTGATTTGAACCACAAAGGAAAATATTCATAGAATTGTGCCACCTCATGCTAAATTGTAACATATCTTTTATAAAAAATAACTGCAAAATATTACTGTTCAGAGTATAATTATAAATAACTGGATTTTACGATTAAGTTTAGGAAGAAATAAAAAAATAAATAGGTGATATATATGCTACGTTCTATCTCGCATAATCCAATTTTATCGCATATACCGCCTGCTACTCAAATGCCGAAAGAAGCAAATGTCAGAACAGGACTTGCATTTTCGGATAATTTGCATGCAGATCCGAAAAAAGATAAATTACTAGAACAAATGGAAGCGTTTGTCGATAATATTGGAGAAATTAAAGAGAAAATTGAAATGGAATTAACGCTTGATAATGTAATGGAATACAAAAATACAGTAAAATCATTTTTGAATTTTTACGTGGATAATGTATTGCAGTATAAAGATGTCATGTCTCGTCACCCGCGTTACGGATATTCACAGAAAATGACGATTGTGAAACAGGCAGAAATGGGATTGAATGAATTAGAAGATGTTATGAATTTAATTAATACGAAAACAGGACATTTAGAAATGTTAAATCAAATTGGAGAAATCCATGGTTTAATTGTGAATTTAGTCTTGTAAAAGGAAGGAAGCTATATGTACATACAATTATATGAAAAACTCGTTATTATTCAAAAAGCGTATGAAAATATTCAAGCGCTTGGAGAGCAAATATATGAGAATTTAAAAAATAAAAATGTAAATGCAGTTCAAAAATTGCAAGTAGAGCAATTGCAGTACATTGATGGTTTAAAAGGGTTATCAAGCTCATTAGAAGAAATGGTTGTTCAGTTCTGTAAAGAACAAGGGGTTGAATCGTTTCGTGTAAGTGCGTTATTTTCGTATTTTTCTCAAGAAGAAATTGAAAAAATGGAAGAATTACAAAAAAACGTAACTGAATTAGAAGAGAATGTAAAAATGCTTCTTTTGAAAAATCAATATTACTTAAACGTACTATTAAAAACTACAGAAAGTATTGTGGATTCTGTTTCTGAATATAATTTAGAGCGAAACAATAATTCGCAAATCTTTATGAACGAACTATTGTAAAGGAGAAGTGAAGCTTTATGAGATTATCTGATTATAATACACCGCTATCGGGCATGTTAGCGGCTCAAATGGGGTTACAAACAACGAAACAAAACTTGTCTAACATTCATACACCGGGTTATGTTCGTCAAATGGTGAATTACGGATCTGTTGGAGCAAGCAATGGTCATACGCCAGAACAGAGAATTGGTTACGGTGTACAAACGCTAGGTGTTGACCGTATTACTGATGAGGTAAAAACGAAGCAGTTTAATGATCAATTATCTCAGCTCTCTTACTATAACTACATGAATTCAACTTTATCACGTGTAGAGTCTATGGTTGGAACGACAGGGAAGAATTCATTATCTAGTTTAATGGACGGTTTCTTTAATGCCTTTCGTGAAGTAGCAAAAAATCCAGAGCAACCAAACTACTATGATACATTAATTTCTGAAACTGGGAAGTTCACAAGTCAAGTGAATCGTCTTGCGAAAAACTTAGATACAGTGGAAGCACAGACAGCAGAAGATATTGAAGCGCATGTTAATGAATTTAATCGTCTTGCTGCTAGTTTAGCAGAAGCGAATCATAAAATTGGACAAGCGGGTACACAAGTGCCGAATCAACTTTTAGACGAACGAGATCGCATCGTTACAGAGATGTCTAAGTATGCAAACATCGAAGTATCTTATGAATCTATGAATCCTAATATTGCGAGTGTTAGAATGAATGGTATTTTAACAGTAAATGGACAAGATACATATCCACTTCAATTAAATAAAGAAAAAGACCCAATGTCAGTTGAGATTTACGGTTCAGAAATCTCTGTAACTAGCGGAGCGATAAAGTCAGCGATTGATACGAAAGCAAAGATTGTTGATTATAAAAAAAATCTCGAAGACTTAATGAGTTCAGTGAAAAATCAAGTGAATACAGTGATGGGAAAAGATTTCTTCGTTGGAGATCATGCGAAAGATATGAAGTTAAATCCAGAATTCCAAAAAGATATTTCGAAAATGAAAATATCTGCTGAAACAGCAAATAAACTAGCAGCAGTTACAGAGGACGATTATAAAGAAGGTCTTTCTTATAAACAAGCATTAGATCAATTTATAGTTCGTGTTGCATCTGATAAAAGTGCAGTAAATGGTTATCAAAAAATTCATGGCGACTTACTAGAAGGTATTCAACAAGAAAAAATGAGCGTTGAAGGTGTAAATATGGAAGAGGAAATGGTAAATTTAATGGCCTTCCAAAAATATTTCGTCGCAAACTCTAAAGCTATTACTACAATGAATGAAGTGTTTGATAGTCTATTTTCGATTATTCGATAAGTGATAATAATTGATTGGAAATATATAAGGAGGAGATAGAAATGAGAGTATCTACATTTCAAAATGCAAACTGGGCAAAGAATCAGTTAATGGATTTGAATGTGCAACAACAATACCATAGAAACCAAGTAACTTCAGGGAAGAAAAATCTTCTTATGAGTGAAGATCCACTAGCAGCGAGTAAATCATTTGCGATTCAACATTCATTGGCGAATATTGAACAAATGCAGAAAGATTTAGCTGACTCAAAAAATGTATTAACACAAACTGAAAATACTTTACAAGGTATTTTTAAATCTTTAACGAGAGCAGATCAATTAACGGTACAGGCATTAAATGAGCCAAATGGTGAAAAAGAATTGAAAGCCATCGGTGCAGAGATTGATCAAATTTTAAAACAAGTTGTATATTTAGCGAATACGAAAGAGCAAGGTCGTTATATTTTCGGTGGTGATAGTGCAGAAAAGTCACCATTTACAGAAGATGGTACGTACCAGGGCGGAAAAAATGATGTGAACTGGCAACTAAATGATGGTTATGAATTAAAAGCATTCCGTAATGGAGAAGCATTGTTATCCCCGGTAATAAAAACGTTAAAACAGATGAGCGAAGCGATGCAAAAAGGTGACCAAAAAGCGTTACAACCGTTATTAGGAGAAAACAAGAAAAACTTAGATGGCATCATTAACCGTACGACTGAAGTTGGTTCAACAATGAACACAATGGAGACGTTTAAAACAATTTTAAGTGAGCAAAACTTAGCGCTTCAAGAAAACCGTAAAGAAATTGAGGATGTTGATTTAGCGGTCGCAATTTCTGACTTGGCATATATAAATGCAACATATGAAGCGACGCTTAAAGCGGTTAGTACGATGAGTAAAACGAGTATTTTAGACTACATGTAATCTATAAGGAGTGAGAAAAATGGCAGGAACAACGATGACAGGTATTGGTGGTAGACAACAAATTTGGAACCTCGGAAATAATATGATCGATACTTCTAACTTCGTCGAATTAGAAATGAATGCTTTAGATATGAAGAAAACACCATATACGAAAGAAAAGAATGACCTTACAAATGATAAACTACTATATACAAGTTTAAAATCAGAATTTAGTTCTTTTACACAAACTTTTAAAAACTTAGCGGCTTTTAAAGGAAATGAGAAAAAAGTAACGACAACACAAGACGGTTATATTAATGTAAAAGCTGATGGTGGTGCGATTGCAGGAACTTTTAATATGACGATTACACAGCTTGCACAGCGTCATCAAATAGCTTCAAATGAAATTAAAGATATAAATGCAAAGCTTCCTAAAGATGAAACATTAAAACTAGGTGGTAAAGAACTAAAAGTAACAACTGATATGACATATAAAGATTTAATTAATAAGATTAATGATGGAGATTATGGCGTATCAGCTTATACACTTGGAAATAAAATTTTCATGACCTCGAAAAAAGAGGGAACAGATGGACAGATTAAGTTTGAGGCGAACACATCTACACTATTTCAAGATATGGGTTTAGCTAAGGCGGATGGCACAGCGCTCAATACAATCAATGAAGCACAAAATGCTATGTATACTATTAATGGTATCAAAGGGGAAGGTTCTACTAATACAATTGAAGCTCTTCCTGGTGTGAAAATTGAGTTGTTAAAGGTAACTGAGCCGAAAGTAGAAGGAGCGCCAGATGCTGGTACAACAACAGATCCAAAAGCAAAAGGTATAGATCTAAAATTTACAGTAAATGACTCAAACGTAACAGATGCATCGAATGTTATTAAAAAAATGGTAGCTGATTATAATAAAGCTGTTTCTACAGTAGATATCTTTGCTGGAAAAGGTGGAGCTTTCCAAGGTCAAGCTATTATGCAAAGTGTACGTCAGGCAATGAACAATGTCGTAACATTTTCTCAAGATGGTAATTATTTATTCACATTTGGTATTCAATTAAAGCAAGATGGAACGATGGAAGTTAATGATGAAAAATTAACACAAGCATTAAAAGAAAAACCCGATGCAGCGAAGCAATTTTTCTTTAGTTCTAACGGTTTAGGAAAAATGATGGAAGAACCGCTTGATAAACTATTCGGTGATAAAGGTGTAGTCGGCGAGAGAGTTAAAAACATTGACTCACGTGTAAGTGATTTAGATAAAAAGATTAAAGATATTGAGACGCAAAACTTGCAAAAGCAAGATGAAATCGTGAAGAAGTATCAAAAGCTAGAGAGTACATTGGCGGCGCTTGATAGCCAACTAAAAACAATTAAAGCAATGACAAAACAAAAAAGTGATGATTAATGAAAGTTGAGGAAGTGATCGTATGCAAGCATGGCAACGTTATATGCAAAATGATATTATGACGAGTAATCCGATTAAAAATACAATTTTTATTTATGAAAGATGTATTGTAGAGTTTCGTAATTTAGAAGAACTTTTACATACTTTTAAACTTCAAGAAGGGGACGCACTTCTTGAAAAATTAGAACGTATTTTTGAAGAGCTAAAGCTTCAATTAAATCCTGAAATTACGAAAGATTTATATGATAGTCTCTATGGTTTATATGATTGGATTAGCATTCAAATTCAAACGATGAAAGTAACGCGTGAAGCGAAAGATATTGATGCAATTGTGAAAGTGTTACAAGATTTAATAGACGGTTACCGCGGAGCACTTGAAAATGAACAATGATATTTATCGGACGTTTGTCAGCTGTTTTAATGAAATCGGTGAATTGCAAGTGTCAGACAGAGAGTTTGCTGAAAAGAGTGAGATGTTAAATCGCTGGATGATGACATTGGATGAAGAAACGCGTGCGCAAGTTGCAGCAGAAGTAAGCCCGTTCATTATTAAGGCAGCTCAGCATATTCGGGATAAGCAAAAGATTTTGGAAGAAATGATTATGACAAATGATGGGCGAATGAAGGCTAATTCATTTTACGGTAAATATTAATAATAACGTTTGGAAACAGATTCCCCTTTTAAAAGGGGGTCTATTCCTTCGTTTACATAAAGAACTCCGCTGATTGAGGTTTCATTTTATGACTGTGATGAAAAAATAATAGTAATCCAAATAATAGAAAAATGGAATTTAGTTTATAGTTTATATATTGAAATGTTCTATAGATTACTATGTGTATACAGTTTTTTGCATTCTTTTTTATATTTTTGTATTTTTCTAAAGACAACAATGAAAAAATGGAATAAAATATGTAAGGGTACATAATAGTAAATATTTTAATAAACGCATATAAGAAAATAAATAATGAAGTGAAACTTCTATCAGTGGATCATTACGTTAGAAAAGGAAGGGTGTGGAATATGCCAGATTTAGTGAGTGATGTAAGCCATTATATGAATTATTTAGTGACGAAACGAAATACTGTTTCTAGTAATATTGCAAATGCGAATACACCTGGCTATAAAGCACAAGATGTAACATTTGCTGAGCAGATGAATAAAAGTAGTGCCTTATATAAAAATAATGCGGCTGATTTAAAGAGCAATCCAGATTTATATCAAACGAATGAAATGCACTTACCGACAGTAAATACGAAAAATACATATGCAAAGATTCAAACAAAATCAATGCAAACGAATAAAGACGGAAATAGTGTGGATGTAACGACAGAAATGCTAGATTTAATGAAAGCAAATCAGTTATATGGTATTTCAGTTAACGCAATTAATACACAATATGCAATTAACCAAGCGGCACGCGGACGTTAAAAGTAGAAGGAGAGACAACGGATGTTTCAGGCAATTAATGCAAGTGGCTCAGGACTAACGACAGCGAGAAAGTGGATGGAAGTTACTTCTAACAATATTGTAAATGCAAATACGACGGCGGCTCCGGGGGCAGATTTATATGAGCGTCGTAGTGTGGTGCTAGAATCAAACAATAGTTTTGCAAGTATGCTAGATGGGGCTCCTACTAATGGAGTAAAAATAAAAAGTATTGAAGCAGACAAAACGGAAAATTTAGTGTATGATCCGACGCATCCGCACGCAAATGAAGAAGGATATGTACGTTATCCCAATATTGATGTAACTGCTGAAATGACGAATGTAATGGTTGCTCAAAAAATGTATGAAGCGAATACGAGTGTATTAAATGCGAATAAAAAAATGCTTGATAAAGATTTAGAAATCGGCCGAGGATAAGGGGGAAGATAGTAATATGAAAATTCAACCAATGTTACATACACAACCATTTGGAGCAATTCAGTCAATTGGTGCACCGAAAACTTCTCAAACATCTGTAGTTGAGGGGAAAAAGTTTATTGATTTATTGGAAGATATGAATCAAACGCAAAACAATGCGCAAACAGCAGTATATGATTTACTAACTAAAGGGGTAGGAGAAACACATGACGTTTTAATTCAGCAAAAGAAAGCTGAGTCTCAAATGAAAACAGCTGCTCTCGTACGTGATAATCTTATTGAAAATTATAAGTCACTAATTAATATGCAAATTTAGGAAAGTGGACGGGTGTGTTTAAATGGAAAAGATGAAAAATGTTATCCAATCGTTAAAAACGTGGCATAAGTTAGTAATTGGTGCTGCGCTTTTAGCGATTGTAACAGGAGCACTTTTATACTTCACCTTGCCAGATAAATATGTTGTTGTATATCAAAATTTAAATGATACAGATAAACAAGAGATTACAGCAGAATTATCGAAGTTAGGTGTCGATTATCAATTAGCGACCGATGGTTCGATTCGTGTGCAAAAGAATGATGCTCCATGGGTTCGAAAAGAAATGAATGGGATGGGCTTACCGTTTAATTCTAAAAGCGGTGAGGAAATTTTATTAGAAAGCTCGCTCGGTTCAAGTGAGCAAGATAAAAAAATGAAGCAAATTGTCGGTACGAAGAAGCAATTGGAGCAAGATATTGTAAGAAATTTTGCGACAGTTGAAACGGCAAATGTTCAAATTACATTGCCTGAAAAAGAGACAATTTTTGATGAAGAAAAAGCAAAAGGAACAGCGGCGATTACGGTTGGAGTGAAGCGTGGACAATTGTTAACAGCTGATCAAGTTGCGGGTATACAGCAAATGATTAGTGCAGCAGTTCCTGGTGTGAAGGCAGAAGAAGTAAGTGTTATTGATAGTAAAAAAGGTGTTATCTCAAAAGGTACAGATGAAGCACATTCTAGTAGTTCCTCTTCTTACGAGAAAGAAGTAGAGATGCAGCACCAACTTGAAGGTAAATTAAAGCAAGATATTGATGCAACGTTAATGACGATGTTTAAACCGAATGAATATAAAGTGAATACGAAAGTATCTGTAAACTACGATGAAGTTACACGTCAGTCAGAAAAGTATGGTGATAAAGGTGTACTTCGTAGTAAACAAGAGCAAGAGGAAAGCTCTACTGCGCAAGAAGGGGCAGATACGAAGCAAGGTGCTGGTATTACAGCTAACGGTGAAGTGCCAAACTACGGTACGAACAATAATCAAAATGGTAAAGTTGTCTACGATAATAAAAATGGCAACAAAATCGAAAACTATGAAATAGATAAAACAGTTGAAACAATTAAGAAACACCCAGAATTAACGAAAACGAATGTTGTTGTATGGGTAGATAATGATACGTTAGTAAAACGTAGAATTGATATGACGACTTTTAAAGAAGCAATCGGAACAGCGGCAGGACTTCAAGCTGATCCGAACGGTAACTTTATAAATGGTCAAGTTAACGTTGTAACTGTTCAGTTCGATCAGCCGAAAGCCGAAAAAGAGAAAGAGCCAGAAAAAAGTGGTATGAACTGGTGGTTATTCGGTGGAATTACAGCTGGCTTATTAGCAATCGGTGGTCTAGTATGGTTCTTATTAGCAAGACGTAAGAGAAAGAAAGAAGAAGAGGAATATGAAGAATACTTAGCAGAAGAGGAAATTGCTGCAAGTAATGAAAGTATCTTGGAAATTCCTGAAGAAAAAATAGTGCCAGAGCCAAAACCTGAACCAGAAGAACCGAAAGAACCTACGTTAGATGAACAAGTGCAGGATGCTACGAAAGAACATGTAGAAGGTACTGCAAAAGTAATTAAAAAATGGTTAAACGGACAGTAAGGGAGGAACAACGATGTTAGATGAAATCTCCTCCAAAGAAAAAGCTGCCATCCTTATTCGTACATTAGAAGAAGGGGTGGCAGCAAAAGTCATTGAATATATGACAGCTGAGGAAAAAGAAGTATTACTTCGTGAAATCGCAAAGTTTCGTGTATACAAACCAGAAACGTTAGAAAATGTACTAGGAGAGTTCTTATATGAACTAAATGTAAAAGAATTGAACTTAGTCACTCCAGATAAAGAATACATTCGTCGCATATTTAAAAACATGCCAGAAGACGAACTGGAAAAATTATTGGAAGATCTTTGGTATAACAAAGATAATCCGTTTGAGTTCTTAAATTCACTTACAGATTTAGAGCCACTTCTTACAGTGCTTAATGATGAGTCACCACAAACAATTGCAATTATCGCTTCTTATATTAAACCGCAACTTGCGTCTCAATTAATTGAGAGATTGCCAGATCATAAGCGCGTTGAAACGGTAATGGGTATAGCGAAACTAGAACAAGTTGATGGTGAATTAATTAATCAAATTGGTGAGTTGTTAAAAACGAAATTAAATAATATGGCATTTAGTGCAATTAATAAAACTGATGGCTTGAAAACAATCGTAAACATTTTAAATAACGTTTCACGAGGTGTTGAAAAAACAGTCTTTCAAAAGCTGGATGAAGTCGATTATGAGTTATCTGAGAAAATTAAAGAAAATATGTTTGTCTTTGAAGACTTACTTGGTCTTGAAGATCTTGCGCTTCGCCGTGTATTAGAAGAAATTACAGATAACGGTGTTCTTGCGAAAGCACTTAAAATTGCAAAAGAAGAAATTAAAGAGAAATTATTTACATGTATGTCTTCAAACCGTAAAGAGATGATTCTAGAAGAATTAGATGGCTTAGGACCACTTAAGATGACGGATGCTGAAAAAGCACAGCAAACGATCACTGGTACAGTGAAAAAGCTAGAGAAAGAAGGAAGAATTATCGTTCAAAGAGGTGAAGAGGATGTCCTTATTTAAAAACAGAATTCCGAAGAATTCTGTTTCTTTTTCTGAAGAAACGTATGAATTACAATTTCCAAAACCAGCTTCAGTTCAAATAGAAGAGGAAGAATTACAAGCTGATCATGCAGAGATTCGCGCCCAGCAAGAATCATTACATATGGAAATGAATCAGCTAAGGCAAGAGAAGCAAATGCTAGAACGAGAGCGTCAGCAGTTATTACAAGATAAAGAACAATTTCAAATGCATATTCATGAACAAATGGAACAGATGGAAGCAGCCCGTGTGCAATTTCAAAAAGAACAACAAGAAACAGCATATGAATGGACAGAGTTATTATGGGATCAATCATTTCATCTAGCAGAAAAAATCGTGAATCAAGCGGTAGATTCACGATTGCTTGATGTGTTACCTATTTTAACTGGCATCGTGCAAACATTGCCTACTTCGTTTGAAAAATTAATCATTACCGTACATCCAGAAACGTTTGAACGTATTCAAGAAGAGAAGGAAAATACGAAAGAATATTGGTTACTACAATTAGTAGAATGGAAATATGATTTCTCCCTGCAGTTTGGTGAATTTGTTCTGGAAGAAGAGAAAGAGTTCTTTGAATTTAAATTTGCACCTATATTTGCGAAACTTCGTCAGAAATGGGAAGAAGAGAAGTTATTTGAGGAGCAAAATGTATGAGCCGCCTGTTAATGAATGAGAACGAAAAATGGAATAAGTTCATTGAAACACCGCTGTATACGAAAGTAGGCAAAGTTCATAGTGTACAAGAACAGTTTTTCGTAGCAAAAGGGCCGAAAGCGAAGATTGGTGATGTTTGCTTCGTTGGAGAACATAACGTCTTATGTGAAGTGATTGCCATTGAAAAGGAAAATAATATGCTTCTTCCATTTGAACAGACAGAAAAAGTATGTTATGGAGATTCAGTGACATTAGTTTCAGAAGATGTTGTTGTACCACGTGGTAATCACTTGCTCGGAAAAGTGTTAAGTGCAAATGGTGAAGTGTTAAATGAGGAAGCTGAAAACATTCCATTACAGAAAATAAAACTAGATGCACCACCTATACATGCATTTGAACGTGAAGAGATTACCGATGTATTTGAAACAGGAATAAAATCAATTGATTCTATGCTAACAATTGGTATCGGTCAAAAGATTGGTATTTTTGCTGGGTCAGGTGTTGGTAAATCAACTTTACTTGGAATGATAGCAAAAAATGCAAAAGCTGATATAAACGTTATTAGTTTAGTAGGGGAACGTGGCCGGGAAGTAAAAGACTTTATTCGAAAAGGGTTAGGCGAGGAAGGTATGCGAAAAAGCGTCGTTGTTGTAGCGACGTCAGATGAAAGTCATCTTATGCAACTTCGTGCAGCGAAACTCGCAACGTCTATTGCTGAATACTTCCGTGATCAAGGTAATAACGTATTACTTATGATGGACTCTGTTACTCGTTTTGCCGATGCACGAAGAAGTGTTGATATTGCTGTTAAAGAGTTACCGATTGGTGGTAAAACACTGTTAATGGAAAGTTATATGAAGAAGTTGTTAGAGCGGTCCGGAAAAACACAAAAGGGATCTATAACAGGTATTTATACGGTGCTTGTTGATGGGGATGATTTAAATGGTCCTGTACCAGATTTAGCACGTGGTATTTTAGATGGACATATCGTATTAAAGCGTGAGCTTGCAACGCTTAGTCATTATCCTGCAATTTCAGTATTAGATTCAGTAAGTAGGATTATGGAAGAAATTGTTTCGCCACATCATTGGCAACTTGCAAATGAAATGAGAAAGATTTTATCAATTTATAAAGAAAATGAATTGTATTTTAAGCTAGGAACGATTCAAGAAAATGAAGAAAATGCTTATATTTTTGAATGTAAAAATAAAGTAGAAGGTATAAATACATTTTTAAAGCAAGGTCGATCGGATAGTTTCCAATTTGATGATATCGTTGAAGCGATACAGCATATAGTATAAGGCCTCTGCCCAAGAGGTCTTATTTTTTTGTTTTTTAATATTTCACAGATTTTTTTGGAAAAAAACTATATAATAGAAAAAGAGAACGTTATAATAGAAAGGGGCTATGAAAACAGGTGGATAAACAGCAGTACGACACAATAAAATTGCAAATAAACCAAGAAAAAGAACATATTTTAAAAGAAGTGTATGAATTAACAGCTGAAAAAAGAAAAATAGAACAAAAAAAAGAATATGATTTATATGTTGTGAAATCGCGTAGTAAAGTCGTACAAACTGGGCAACGTATTATGGCTGGCATGCTTTCTTCACATACGTTTTCACCTGAAAGAATAGAAGAATGGAATCGAAAAATTAAAAAAACGGAAGGTTTTATTCAAAAAAATGAAAGCCTTTTAGAGCAAGTAAAAGAAAAAGAACGTGTCATTGATGAGATGTATCAAGAAGATTGCAAAAAGCTTGCGAAAGCACAAGAAAAGCTGGAAGAAAAAATGCTTCTGGATTTGAAAATGTGTATGAATGGATGAGGTGAATGTAGTGATACAGTCTGTATTACCGGTGCAACAAAGTTTACCTCCGCAAAAAGAAAAAGGGCTAGAAGTACAATCAAAAAATGAAGATTCTTCATTCGATCGTACGATGAGAATGGAAAATAAAAAACAGCCGCAAACGGAGAAAACGAAACGAGAAGAAGCACCAAAAGAAGAGAGAAAAGATTATATTCTTTCTAAAAAATCGGTAACGGAAGAAGAACCTATTGTAAAGAAAGAAGAAAAAAAAGAGACAGAACAGTTGTTATTAGCTGTATCTGAGCAAATGGTTGCAATTGAGCAATTACATGTGCAGCCGGAATTGTTATATCAATACATACAAAAAATACAAGAGCTATATAAAGAATATGGCAATATTAAACTTAATGAATTACCTGCAGCTGAATTACAACAATTACAAGAACTTCTTTCAAATATGAATATCAAAAATGCTATATGTTTAGAAGATACAATGCAAATGGTATTAGACAAAATGAAGATGCCAGAGCAAACGATGCAAGCATTGAAGGTTGTAGAAACAGAAACTTGTAATATTGCAAAGGAACAAGAAGAGTTTAAAGAGGTAGATCTTCCGAAACTTGAGAGCGATGATGCAAAGGTAGAGTTGCCAGAAGTTGATGCATTAAACGATTCGAGCTCTGCAGGTGCAGAATTATTAAATAAAACGACGAGTACCGAACAAATAGGGAAATCAAATAGTGGTGCTGAGAAAGTTTCATTACCTGACTTAGGAAAGAAAATGGAAGCGCAAGTAGAAGCGCTGCAAAAATTTGTAGTGAAACAAGAACGTGTTTTATTCCAGTTAAATCCAGAAAAACTTGGTACATTAACAGTGTTTATGAAAAAACACGGAGATCAAATTGACGTTCACGTAGAAATGGAAAAACACGATGCGAAAAAACGTGTTGAAATCATTTTTGATGAATTGAGATTAAAGTTAAAAGAAAAAGAAATCAATATTCAAATTAGCTATTCAGATAAAGATGAAAATCGCAAAGAACAGCGAGAACAAGAGCAAAGGCAAAAACAGAAATTAGCAAATACAAATCATGAAAAACAACAATCAACAGAATTTGCGGGATTATTGGAGGAATAAAGCGTGCCAACAGTTGGATTAAATACAACGAGTACAAATCATATTCCGTTACAAGCAGGAGCGCAAAAAAGTAATGTACCTGTTAATGGTGTACAATCGCCAGTGCAACAAAGTAATGGAGTTTCAGCAGGAGCGCAAAAGACTCCTGGGGTAATGGGGAAAGATGATTTCTTAAAATTGTTTTTATCAAGTTTCCAACATCAAGATCCATTTAATGCGATGGATATGAATCAAATGATGAATCAGACAGCGCAGTTATCTCTTATGGAACAAGTACAGAATATGACGAAAGCAGTAGATAAGCTGCAATCAACGATGTATTCAACAGCACTTGATGGTGGAATGAAGTTTTTAGGGAAATACGTAAGAGGTGTTGACGGTGACGGAAACAAAGTAACCGGTCAAGTAGAAACGGTTCGTCTTGCGGAAAATAACGATGTACAGCTCGTTATTAATAATAAAGTTGTCTCTCTTCGTTTCGTTGAGAGAGTGTCTGATAAACCGATTGGGGAAACGAATCCAGAAGACGCAAAGAAAGACGATCAAAAAGTAACTGAAGAAGTAAAAACTACAAATTCATAAGGAGTGTCCATACGTTATGATTAAAGCGTTATATACAAGTATTACAGGGATGAATGCAACACAAAATGCATTAAGTGTAACTTCAAATAATATTGCCAATGCACAAACAGTAGGTTATAAAAAACAAAAAGCAATGTTTGATGATTTACTATATAACAATTCGATTGGTGCAAAAGCCGATGATAAATATGCTGGAACAAACCCAAAAAGTATCGGTAACGGTGTAAAATTGAGCGGAACGGTTACCGATTATAGTGATGGTACAATTACGTTAACAGGTGGTAAAACACAAGCAGCAATGGAAGGTAATGGTTTCTTCGTTGTAGGTGATTCAAAAGGCGGAAATATGGAATTTACTCGTAAAGGTACGTTTGGGATATCTTCAGATTACTATATTACGAATACTGAAGGTCAATGCGTATTTGCATACCCTGCAAATGAGGCAACTGGTGAAGTTGATTTATCTGGAATTCCAGGACCGTTGCAAATTCCAATGGGAACGGCAATTGGTGGTATTCGAACATCAAAAGGTGTAGTTGGAGGGAATATTCCAGCTGATGCAAAAGCAATCTCACAAGAGATACCTATATATGATAATGCTGGTAACACTTGGACGATGCGTGTGGAGTTTACACAAACGAGCGAACATAATTATTCATATAAAGTACAGATGCGCAATGATTCGAAAAAAGAAGGGTTTAAGGATGTTGAAGGTGCAGGCGGTAATATGGCATTTGATGCTGTTGGAAATCCAAGTCCGAAAGAGCAAGCAGCTAATATTCCATTTAATGGCGGCAATATAAAACTAGACTTAAGTAATTTAACGAATCATCCAACAGATAAAACATTATCAGTAACAGGCGTAGATGGTAGAGCGGCGGCGACTGTTAAAGATTGCTTCATTGCTGATGGTGGATATGTGATGGTAAAATATTCTGATGGAAGCATGAAAGCTGCTGGCCAATTAGCTGTTGCGATGTTCCCGAACGAAGGCGGACTAATGAAAACTGGTAATGGTAACTATACAGCGACGAATACGACGGGTATTTTAGCTCTTGGTGCATCTGGACAAAAT
Organism: Bacillus sp. SRB3LM; assembly: GCF_015712745.1. Lineage (NCBI taxonomy): Bacteria > Bacillati > Bacillota > Bacilli > Caryophanales > Bacillaceae > Bacillus > Bacillus sp. SRB3LM. Next base: position 249,206 of record NZ_VWVQ01000007.1, on the reverse strand, counting down.
GGAGCAGGAAAAGTACGTGGTAGTGCACAAGAAGGTGCAAACGTAGATTTATCTGTAGAATTTGTTGACTTAATGTTATACCAACGCGGATTCCAAGGAAATGCGAAAGTAATTAAAGTTTCAGATGAAGTATTAAATGAAGTTGTAAACTTAATTCGATAATATATCGCATGGAAAAAATGTAATGGAGTAGAAAGGGTTTTTTATTCGTATGACAAGACAAGAGCGAATTTTACAATTGCCTTTTTTCGAAAATAAACGTGAACTTGCCGAGCAAGTATTAAAAATAGAACGAGAAGAGCATGTATATTTACCAGATCAATTTGAAATTAAGCAAGTGCCTCCGTATTCATTTGGCGAAAAACAAGCAATCATTGGCCGTATCCATGAGTTTTATTTCATAAGTGTTGGTAGCGATAGTGTTTGGAAGTATCAACTGTTTAAGGATGAGATGAAGTGTCGTGAGTTTTTTGTTATGTTGCCAAATATTACGGATCAGCAGATAGCGTTTTGGTTTAATAACATAGAGTTATTGAAAAGTTCTTAAAAAGATCTTAAAAGCTCTTTTTAGGGTTGACGAGAGGACCCAGCGTTGTTTTGGAGCGGTTAGTGCCTAATAGGGACCCGACTGGTGTGTAAGGACAGAGGTATGGAGAGTTACTAGGGTAGTATAAGAAGAGGTAAGCAAAGTTTAGTGTGGATAAACAGTTATGGTCCAGAAGAGCTCCTAGTTGTAAGAATAGAGCTATGGAGGCGTACTGAGATAATCATTTCATAGTAGGTCAGTGCCTTTTGGATAGTATGTGACGATAGATTTTTATAAAAGGAGAGGTGAGGAGGATGGCGCAAAATAAGTATCGCGTTACATTCATTTCGCCGAGTGAGGTTGAGCAGCGGACTGTAATGGCGGCGAATAGTTTGCCAGACTTAATTCGTAAAGTAGCAAGTATTATCGCAGATCCAAACGGTTATTTTGTGAATGATAAAAAAAATAATTGTTATTTTAAAGTGATTAAAGAAAATGTTACGTTTATTCAATATGAGTTACTATTTTCGGATAAGGAAATTCATATTGAAAAATTAAAACATATAGCACCGGTAGTATTAAAACGATTATTCGAAAAAATAAATGACCCGGAATTATATGCACTCGCGCTACTTGATGTTGATATAGCAACGAAAGAATATGTGCTAGCAGAAATGAATTCTGAGCTGAGAATACGAGTAGAGACGGAGCTTTCGAAAAAATGGGAAGCAATGCCGACAGAAATTGTAGGAGCGCAAGAAGTGTTATTAGAAGCACTTGCTTCGTTTATACAAGATTAATTGTTTTTTAATAAAATGAATCGTTCGACTATCTATATTTTTTATATAGGTAGTTGACTTTTTCTCTTTTATAAAGCTTAATAATTAGATATACGGAATTAATGGAAGGGGAGCGACACCTTTATGTCACAAGCACAAAGTATTTTATTAGAAAGCGGAACAAATGAATTAGAGATTGTTACGTATACTGTTGGTGAAAACCTATTTAGTATTAATGTTATGAAAGTACGTGAAATCATTAATCCATTCCCTGTTACAACTGTGCCAGAATCTCATCATGCAGTTGAAGGTGTTGTTCAAGTACGTGGTGAAATTTTACCTGTTATTAACTTGGCAATGGCTCTTAATTTAAAGTCAACAAAGCCACTTGATCAAACGAAATTTATCATCTCAGAATTAAACCAAATGAAAGTTATTTTCCGCGTTGATGAAGTGCATCGTATTCAACGTATTTCGTGGGAACAAATTGATGAACCAGCTTCATTATCTATGGGACTAGAAGAAACGACATCTGGTATTGTAAAACTAGATGGAAAAATCATCTTACTATTAGATTATGAAAAAATTGTATGTGAAATTAGCGGCACTGGTTATGACAATAAATCAATTGCAGGATTAGAACAAAAAACAGATCGAGCTGAAAAAGTAATTTACATTGCAGAAGATTCAGCGATGCTTCGCCAAATATTAGAAGAAACATTATCATCAGCTGGATATACAAAAATGAACTTCTTCAGCAATGGTGCAGAAGCGTTAGCGCAAATTGAAAAATTAGCGAAAGAGCAAGGCGAAAAAATGTTTGAGCATATTCACTTGCTAATTACGGATATTGAAATGCCAAAAATGGATGGACATCATTTAACGAAAGTTGTTAAGGATAGTGAAGTAATGAATCGTTTACCAGTCATTATTTTCTCTTCATTAATTACAAATGAATTATTCCATAAAGGTGAAGCTGTAGGAGCAAATGCCCAAGTAAGTAAGCCAGATATTCAAGAGCTAATTGGTTTAGTTGATAAGTTAGTGCTTTAAAAGCTTCTTTTTAGCCGGAATAGAAGCTCTAGCTAAGTGTTGAGCGGTCAGTGCTTAATAGAGCCCTATGCGATGTTGAGACCAGAGATATGGAGTGGTTATAGGTAAGTAGAAGAGCTGGCGTATAACATTTTTCTATTTAGTAGGAATAGAGGAACTACTTATGTAAGGAAGTTTTCAGTGCTTAATAGAGTCTCATGCGATGTGAGTTCAGAGGTATGAAGTAGTTTTAGGTAAGAAGAAGTGAGACTTCGATTGAGGATTTGAAGACTGGGTTTATAACTCTATTCTGTTAGAGAGAGGAAGGAATTAGCCAATGCTACATATGGCTAATTCCTTTTTAGTATTCTATACTTTAAGCTGGTAGAAAAATGAAAGGTTTCTTGGGTGTTTGTCGCTGTATGTGTGAATAATCTTTATTTAGAGATTTTTGATTTAAAAATATAAGCAAACGTATTTTCGATTGTTATTTTAGTAATATTTCGTGGTAACGCAAATTTTTTCGGTGAAAAAACATCCAAAATACCATATAATATAATTAAATGTAATTAATATGCAATTTTGCATATTAATAAAAAACATTTTCCAAATTTTTATACTTTCTATACATTTTTGTATGTTTATTATTTGACAGATAATTTCGAACTGTTATAATATGGATATGTAAAAATTGCTATTTTCTTAAAAGACATGGGAGTCAGATGAGAATTGTGAAAGGATGAGGGGGAGTGGCACAGATTATGTATCACCACACAGCAATTAATGTATTAGGTCTTTTACAAAACATGTCAAATAATAAAATGAACGATATGCAACTAGAAGCGGAATTAAAAAAAATAGAAAAAGAATTCCAAATAAAGTATGAAGAGTTAGTTGATTTACATAATAGAATGGTATTATTTCAAATAGATATAGAAAAAAATGGCGGGATGCGAGCATATGAAAAATCAGCAATTACATGGCTGAAGTCTGAACTAGAGCTACTGTATGAAGTGTATCAATTTTGTCAACGTCACGGTTTAAACATTTTAAATATTTCAAAATACGTAAGTAAAAATGAACTAAATCTTTTTCCAAAAACAGAAAGTCAATTGCAAAATACGTATTATAAATTGAAAAAACGTGAAATACCATTTGAAAATATTGAAAAACAAAAACCGGGACGAAAGCGAAAATATATACCAGTAAAAGAGACAATCGTTGCAAGAAAACAAGAAAACGAGTACGAATTAAAAGAAGAAATCCAGCATAAAGAGGATGAAAAAAATCTTGTAACAGTTATATCTGGTATCGTTGATAACTTTGAAACAATTAATCAATGTAGTGAAAGGAAAGAAGACGAACTACATCAGTTTATGGAAGGTATTTATAAGCTTTCTAGCATGGCAGCAGGGCGTTCTAGAGAAGCAAAGAATACACGTAGTCTAGAAGGCGAATTGCAGTCGTTACAACTAGAAAATGAAAGGCTAAAACGAGAGAAAGAAGAGCTTGTACAAGATATTAAAGGTATGACGCAGCTTTTAATTCATTTCATTACAAGTTCTGATATCGATCAAATTCGTAAATTACCAACTTTCGTACAAGATTGTAAAATGGAATTACATAAACTCGGGCTATATAATGCACAAGACGGTAAAATGAAAATTATGGTTGATCGTAGTGGACAAGTTATGACCGTAACACAGTAAAAAAATTTGGGTACAAAATAAAAGGGAAATACATAGTTTATATGTATTTCCCTTTTATTTTGTATGGAATCGTTCCAAAGATGGAAGATGAACTTTTACGATTGTAGTAGTTTAGAAACCATTTGCGGTATTTGATTTGCTTGTGAAACCATACTAAGTGCAACTTCAGTTAACAATTTAAACTTTAAAAAATCGCTCATTTCCTGCGCCATATCCGCATCTTCAATTCGAGATGCAGCATCTGTTAACGCCATACTTTGGCTATTTAAATTTTCAATATTGAACTGTAAACGATTTATCATAGAGCCAAGGTCGGCACGATGAAGTGATACATTTTGTAAAGCCTCTTCAATTTTACGAATTGCAGCTCTTGCTTCTTGTTCTGTTGAAATCTTGATGTCATGTTGTGTAGGGGAAGGGGGAATATGTTTCGTCATATTTATTGTATGACCGATATCGTCTAATGTAACTGGGCGGTTTTGACCGTCAAATACGGATAAATCATTAAACTCAGTCGTCTCGCCAATATAGCCAATTTGTTCTGTTAAAGATTGAAACTCTTTATTAAGTGAATCACGGTTTTTATTTGAATTTGTACCGTTTGCGGATTGAACGGCTAAATCACGCATACGCTGTAAAATATTCGTCACAGTTTGAAGGGCAGCTTCGGCTGTGCGAAGCATCGATATCGCATCCTCATTATTACGAATCGCCACGCGCATACCACTTGCTCTCGCATGCATACGAGTCACAATCGCAATATTAGCTGGATTATCAGAAGCATGGTTTAACTTCTTACCAGTAGCCAAATGTTCCATCGCAACATTCATACGTTTTTCATTCTCGTATAGCGATTGCCTAGCGTTCATACTCAAAAAATTCGTACCAATACGCATAATAGACACTCCTTATAGATTAATATAGTTAGTGTTCTAAAGCTAATAAACGGTTATGAAAAGAAAAAAAGACTTATGCTTATTTGCTATTTGTGTTTTAGAATAAGAGGGGATCAAGATAAGCACTAACCGCTTCTATGCGCCGCAGATGCTCTCTTCCACATAAAAAAAGAAATCTTTTATAAATAATCTATCTATATAGAAAAAATAAACCTCTCCGCAAGCAGAGAGGTTTATTCAGGAAACTAACTCAAATGGCTTATTGTAATAATTTAGAAACCATTTGTGGAGTTTGGTTTGCTTGAGAAAGCATGCTGATACCAGCTTCGTTCAAGATTTTGAACTTAGTCATTTCAGACATTTCTTTCGCCATGTCAGCGTCTTCGATTTGAGAAGCAGCTGAAGCCATAGAAGAAGATTGGCTCTTCAGGTTGTTTACGTTAAAGTCAAGGCGGTTTAATGTAGCACCTAGAGTTGCACGGTTAGATGCAATTGTTTCAAGGGCTTTATCAATCGATTTAATTGCATCTGAAGCATTAGATTTTGTAGAACCTGCTGCAACTTCTGCAAATACTTTACCGATTTCTTGTGCGTTCTCCAAAGTATTTCCAGAACCGTCAGCTTTATTGAATTTATCAAGAGCTGCTGTAACTTTAGCTGCATCTTGTGGGTTTAGACCACCTTTGATTAAATCAAAGTCTTTTTTGAAATTATCTACAGCTGTTTGTCTATCAGTAGCAGATGCACCAGAAGTAGTATTTAAATCAATTAATGCTTTACCAGTAGTTCCAGTAGCACTAGTAACTTTAGCGCTATCAGCAGGTGTCATAGTTTTATAAAGGTCTCCAATTGCATTAGCGTTTTCAAGAGTCTTACTATTTGAGTATTTCTCAATTGCAGCTGTAACTTTTTCAGCATCCTCAGCAGTCAGGCCGTCCTTAACTTTGTCAAATTCTGTTTTGAACTTACCTACAGCAGTATCCATATCAGTTGTAGATGCACCAACAGCAAGAGCAGACAATGCTTTTTGTTCAGTAGTTGCCTTAGTAATGTCACCTGCGTCAACACCAACTAAAGCTTTACCAGCACCAGCACCAGAGATACTTAATTTATCAATTAATAGCGAAGAAGTAGAAGTATCAGCTAGGTTAATGTTAATCTGTTTAGCTGTGTCAGCACTGTCAAGAGTTTGAATAGCAATTGAAGTGTTTTCGCCATTTAATAATTTCTTATCATTAAACTCTGTGTTTTTAGAAATGTAATCGATTTGTTCTTTTAATGCAGAAAATTCTTTATCTAATGCTTTTTGGTTATCGCCAGTGTTCGTACCGTTCGCAGATTGGTTAGCGATGTCACGCATACGAAGTAAGATGTTAGATACAGAGTTTAAAGCTGAGTCAGCTGTACGGATTAAAGACATACCGTCTTGTGTGTTGTTAGCAGCAACTCCTAATCCGCTTTCACGTGCACGCATACGAGTTGCGATTGCAAGACCTGCTGCATCGTCAGAAGCGTTGTTGATACGTTTACCGCTTGATAAACGGTCCATAGCGTTACTCATTTTTGCTTGGTTTTGGCGCATGTACTCTTGAGTACGCATGCTGTTAATGTTTGTATTAATTCTCATGTTAAGAAACCCCCATTTTTTTATATTGACTTTTCTGCAAATTGAAAAACGGTAATATGCGAAAAAATCAATTTCGAGATTTATTGTAATCCTTGCCACAACGGGTGTCAACTAAAAATTCGAATTAATAAATATAAAAAAATAACAGTTTAACAATATATTCATTTTTTTATTACATAATTATTAAAAGGATTATTGCAAACTTTAAAAAAAAACTCTAATATTAGATTATCTTTGTTTACCGAAAAGGTGATATTATGATAGTTGGAAATATAGTAAAAGAAGTGCTTGCATATAAGAAAGGGCAAATTCAGCAAAAGCTAAGTAGTCCACAAGCATTCGTTAGTAGTCGTTTTCAAGAGAAGTTGCAGAGTGAACCTGCGAAGGAGACGAAGGCTACTACGCAGCCGGCAAACATAGAAGATATGAGTCAGCCGGTACAATCTACGAAAATAGAAGCGGTTGTTAATAAACCCGTAGAAACTATTAATAAAGTAGAGGAAGCGAGTAAGCCTGAAGAAAAGGCTGAAACGAAGAAAGCAGATGAAGTGCAAGTTGCGCAAAAAGAGTTTGAACGACGTTTCCCAGAAACGAAAAATGAGGCTGCTGATACGTGGGAATTAACGAAGAAGTATAATATTCAAAAAATACGTTCTTCCAATAAAGGGAAGTATGAGGATATTATTGATCGTGTAAGTCGTACATATGGAATTCCGAAAACGTTAATTCAAAAAATGATTGAAGTAGAGTCTAATTTTAATCCGAAAACGGTGTCACATGCCGGTGCGATGGGACTTATGCAGCTTATGCCAGCGAATGTGAAGGAGATGGGTGTGAAGAATCCCTTTTCACCAGCTGAAAGTATTGAAGGTGGCGTGAAAGAGTTAAGCGGTTATTTAAAGAAAAATAACGGCGACTTAGTATTGGCACTTGCTTCTTATAATGCTGGTCCTGGTAATGTGAGAAAGTACGGAGGCGTACCGCCATTTAAAGAAACGCAAGGATATATTAAAAAAATATTAAATATCGACGTTTCAAAATAAGAAGTTTCATATATAGAGAGAACATGAAATTTTCGTGAACATGATATGGGAGTTGGCTAGATTTGAAATTACAAGATGATATTCCGTTAACAATTTATTTTGAAATCGGAAATACGAAAAAGAAAATTGAAGATCTGCTTCATATTACGAAAGGTACATTGTATCGTCTTGAAAATTCAACGAAAAATACGGTGCGTCTTATGCTTGAGAATGAAGAGATTGGAACCGGAAAGATTTTGACGAAGAATGGAAAGATGTACGTTGAAATCGTTGAATTGAAAAGGTAGGGAAGGGGATTGTCATGAGTGGCGAAAAATTAAGCCAAGAGCAAATTGATGCCCTGCTGAAGGCGGTAAATGAAGGCGAGGAAATGCCAGCTTTCGCACAAGAAGCAGGAAAGCAAGAGAAATTTCAAGAGTATGATTTTAATAGACCAGAGAAGTTCGGTGTTGAGCATTTACGTAGTTTGCAAGCGATTGCTTCTACTTTTGGAAAACAGACGTCACAGACGTTATCAGCGCGTATGCGTATTCCAATTGAACTAGAGCCTTCAACGGTTGAGCAAGTTCCATTTACGAGTGAGTATGTGGAGAAAATGCCGAAAGATTATTATTTATATTGTGTAATTGATCTCGGTTTACCAGAGCTTGGAGAAATTGTTATTGAGATTGATTTAGCATTCGTTATTTATATTCATGAATGTTGGCTTGGCGGAGATAGTAAGCGTAACTTTACGATGCGCAGACCGTTAACAGCATTTGAGTTTTTAACGCTTGATAATATATTCTTGCTTCTTTGTAAAAATTTAGAGCAATCATTTGAAAGTGTTGTTGCGATTGAACCGAAATTTGTAACGACGGAAACAGATCCGAATGCATTAAAGATTACGACAGCGAGCGATATCATTTCATTACTTAACGTAAATATGAAAACAGATTTTTGGAATACGACGGTGCGTATCGGAATTCCATTCTTATCTGTTGAAGAAATTATGGATAAGTTAACGTCTGAAAATATTGTCGAACATTCTTCAGACAAGCGTAAAAAGTATACGTCTGAAGTGGAAATGAAAGTAAATCAAGTGTACAAACCTGTTCACGTTGCAATTGGTGAGCAGAAAATGACAATGAGTGAGATTGAACAAATTGAAGAAGGCGATATTATTCCGCTTCATACGAAAGTTTCGGATGAATTACTTGGTTATGTAGATGGAAAGCATAAATTTAATTGTTTTATTGGAAAAGATGGAACGCGTAAGGCGCTCCTATTTAAAAGTTTTGTAGAGTAGGAGGGTCCATATGAAGCATGAAGTATCTCCCGTGTCATTAATGGGATTAGAAGATTTTGCAGGAAAGCGAAATGAAGCAGGTAAAGCACATATCGATACTGTTTCAGATATTTCGATTGAACTTGGTGTAAAGCTTGGAAAGTCATCTATTACACTTGGTGATGTAAAGCAGTTAAAAGTTGGCGATGTTCTGGAAGTAGAGAAAAACTTAGGACATAAAGTAGATGTGTATTTAAGTAATATGAAAGTCGGCATCGGTGAAGCAATCGTAATGGACGAGAAATTCGGTATTATCATTTCTGAAATTGAAGCTGATAAGAAACAAGCGGCGCTTATGAAAGCGCAAAGTCAAATGCAAGATAAAGAGTAGAGGAGGAGTCATATGTCGTATATGACGACCTTATTTCAAGTCGTTTTACTGTTTGGTGCGCTCGGCTACGGTGCATATTATATGACGAAAAAGACGCGCAAACAGCAGTTTTTTAAGCAGGGTGAAAATGGCCATATTCAAGTAAAAGACGGTGTGTATTTAAATCATCAAACGAGTGCCTTTTTATTTGAAGTGGACGGAAAGCAAGTGTTCACTGTTATTAGTAATAACGGTGTGCAGTCTGTGCAATTAACCGGAACAGGAAATCAGTTTCAACAAGCACTAGAAGACGCGGTGAAGAGTGAAACGAAAAAAGTAGAGGATCCATCATGAGAATAAAGAAACAGTTATCATTATTAGCCGTTATTTTCGTATTTTCTATCGTTTTTTCAATTATTTTTGTAAATCCAGCGTATGCAGCCCCGAACGGTTTTATTAATTTCGAAAATGGAAAAGAGTTTACGAGTAATTCAAGTGTACAACTATTTGCGCTCGTTACCCTTTTATCATTATCTTCTTCTATCGTTCTATTATTTACACATTTTACTTATTTTATGATCGTTCTAGGGATTACACGTCAAGGACTTGGGGTAATGAATTTACCACCAAACCAAGTGCTTGTTGGACTTGCATTATTTTTATCACTCTTTACGATGCAGCCTGTACTCGGGCAACTGAAGAGTGATGTGTGGGATCCGATGACGAAAGAGAAAATAACAGTAAGTCAAGCTGCGGAAACGACAGCTCCTATTATGAAAGAATATATGTCAAAGCATACGTATAAGCATGATTTAAAAATGATGCTGAAAGTACGCGGAGAAGAGTTGCCGAAAGATTTGAAAGATCTTTCACTATTTACGCTCGTACCATCCTTTACGTTAACGCAAATTCAAAAAGGTTTACTAACAGGGATGTTCATTTATTTAGCGTTTGTATTTATAGATTTGATTATTAGTACACTTTTAATGTACCTCGGGATGATGATGGTACCGCCGATGATTTTAAGTTTACCGTTTAAAATACTCGTTTTCGTATATTTAGGTGGATATACAAAAATCGTCGACATTATGTTTAAAACGGTCGCCTGAAGCGTTTGATGCTATGTGATAGGAGTCATATAAATGAATACGTCACCAATTATAGATATTTTTCAAACCTTTTTTTATAAAGGGGTTATGATTTTAATGCCGGTTGCCGGCGTAAGTATGATTGTCGTTATTATCATCGCTGTCATTATGGCGATGATGCAAATTCAAGAGCAAACGCTGACGTTTTTACCGAAAATGGCGAGTATTGTCCTCGTTATTATCATTTTAGGTCCGTGGATGTTCCAAGAGTTAACGACACTTATTTTAGATTTATTTGATAAAATCCCATCGCTATTGCGTTCGTACTAAGATAGGTGAACTGAAATGAATATGGAATTATGGGCGGCAACGTTTTTTGCGTTTTGCCGCATTACTTCATTTTTATATTTTTTACCGTTTTTCTCAGGACGATCCATTCCAGCAATGGCGAAGGTTACAGTTGGACTTGCTCTTTCAATTACAGTGGCTGATCAAGTGGATGTCTCTCACATCAAGACAGTTTGGGACGTTGCAGCTTATGCAGGAACGCAAATTGTAATTGGATTATCACTTTCAAAAATTGTAGAAATGCTGTGGAACATTCCAAAAATGGCCGGGCATATTTTAGACTTTGATATCGGTTTATCACAAGCAAGTTTGTTTGATGTAAATGCGGGCTCACAGTCTACTTTACTATCAACCATTTTTGATATATTTTTTCTCATTATTTTTATTTCACTTGGCGGCATTAATTATTTCGTTGCCACGATTTTAAAGTCGTTTCAATATACAGAGGCGATTTCAAAATTGCTGACGACTAGTTTTTTAGATAGTCTACTCGCAACGCTATTATTTGCGATCACATCAGCGGTTGAAATTGCTCTTCCGCTTATGGGAAGTTTATTCATCATTAACTTTGTTCTAATTTTAATTGCAAAAAACGCTCCGCAATTAAACGTTTTTATGAATGCATACGTAATTAAAATTACGTGCGGTATTTTGTTTATTGCGATGAGTGTACCGATGCTCGGTTATGTGTTTAAAAATATGACGGATGTATTACTTGAAGAGTATACGAAACTATTTAACTTTTTCTTAACGAAGTAGGGGGACGCGCATGGCAAAGGATAATAAAACAGAAAAGGCCACCCCGCAGAAGCGTAAAAAATCGCGTGAAGAAGGGAATATTGCCCGGAGTAAAGATTTAAATAATTTATTTTCCATTCTCGTATTAGCAGTTGTCGTTTATTTCTTCGGAGATTGGCTAGGGTATGAGATTGCGAATTCCGTAGCGGTGCTGTTTGATCAAATTGGAAAAAATACAGATTCAACCGAGTATTTTTATTTAATGGGGATTTTATTACTGAAAGTATCGGCTCCGATATTAATACTCGTATACGCTTTTCATTTATTCAATTATATGATTCAAGTCGGGTTCCTATTTTCTTCTAAAGTCATTAAACCGAAAGCATCACGTATTAATCCGAAAAACTATTTCACGAGACTGTTTAGTCGTAAAAGTTTAGTAGATATTTTGAAATCACTGTTTTATATGGGATTAATCGGTTACGTCGCTTACGTTCTTTTTAAAAAGAATTTAGAGAAAATCGTGAGCATGATTGGATTTAACTGGACTGCATCACTTACTGAAATTATTAGGCAAATTAAATTTATTTTCTTAGCAATTTTAATTATTTTAATCGTTCTTTCTATTATTGATTTCATTTATCAAAAATGGGAGTACGAGCAAGATATTAAGATGAAAAAAGAAGAAGTAAAAAGGGAGCATAAAGATAATGAAGGGGACCCGCAAGTAAAAGGGAAACGAAAAAACTTTATGCATGCAATCTTGCAAGGAACAATTGCGAAGAAGATGGATGGCGCAACGTTTATTGTAAACAACCCGACTCATATTTCGGTCGTACTTCGTTACAATAAACACGTTGATGCAGCACCAATTGTCGTTGCAAAAGGGGAAGATGAGCTCGCGTTATATATACGAACGCTTGCCCGTGAACAAGAAATACCAATGGTGGAAAACCGTCCGCTTGCTCGTTCTTTATATTATCAAGTCGAGGAAGATATGGCGATTCCAGAAGATTTATATGTAGCTGTAATTGAAGTTATGCGCTATTTAATTCAGACGAATGAACTTGAAGTATAATAGCGCGTTTGGAGGAGATCTCTTTGTTTAAGATAGATTCTGCAAGAACCTATTTTTCTATCTTTTTAGCAGCGTCATTCGTAGTGGCGCTCTTAATTCCACTTCCACCATTTATACTTGATATTATTATCGTTTTTCTACTAAGTATGTCAGTGCTTATTTATATGCGAGCGACAAGTATTAACGAGTGGGATGAATTAAAGTCATTTCCAACGATGCTGTTATTAATCGGGATTTTCCGCGTATCGATTAACGTTTCGACGACGCGAGCGATTTTGACAGATGGAAATGCAGGTCATGTTATTGAAGAGTTCGGCCAGTTCGTAATTGGCGGAAACTTATTAATTGGTATCGTTATTTTTACAGTATTAATCATATTCCAGTTTATTGTTGCAAACGGTGCGTCTCGTACAGCTGAAGTTGCAGCTCGTTTTACACTTGATTCTTTACCAGGGAAACAAATGTCTATCGATGCTGATTTAAACCAGCGTATTATTTCAGAAAAAGATGCACAAGCAAAACGAAAAAAATTAAATATGGAAACAGAGTTTTACGGGGCGATGGATGGTGCCGGAAAGTTCATTAAAGGGGACGTTATTTTCGGGATTGTCATTTTATTCGTAAACATTATTTTCGGTTTAATTGTCGGAATGATGCAGCAAGGGATGAGCTTTGCGGATGCGGCTCTTCATTATACACAGTTAACTGTCGGTGACGGAATCGTAAACCAAATTGGATCGCTTATGCTTGCGATTTCAACTGGTATTATCGTAACGCGTGTATTTGACGGTTCACCGGATACAGTAACAGAAGGTATCTTTAAAGAGTTATTAGCGCATGAAGTCGTTGTATATGCGCTCGGTGGTTTATTTATCGCAATGGGTATTTTTACTCCGCTACCGTTTCTACCATTCGCACTCGTTGGCGGAACAATTATCTTCTTAGGAATTCGTAATAAAAATCGAATAAAGAAAGAAAAAGAAGACGAGCTTCAAAAAGAAATAGAAATGATCCAAGGCGAAGATGAGCAACTGCAACAAGTGGAAGATTCATTCGGAGTATTTACGGACAAATATCCAATTATAGTAGAACTCGGTTTAGATTTAGCAGCACTTGTAAAGCAGAAAATTAACGGGGAAACAGCCCGTGATAAAGTTGTTCTTATGAGGAAGTCAATTATTACTGACCTTGGTATTAATGTTCCTGGAATTAACTTTAAAGATAATACGAGCTTTAGGCCACGCGGACGTTACATTATTCGAATTAAAGGTGCGAAGGCGGCTGAAGGTGTTTTAAAATCAGGTTATTTATTAGCACTGAAAACACCAAATGTAATGGCTGATTTAGATGCAGAGCCAGCGAAAGATCCAATTTTCGGTGAAGATGGATATTGGATTTTAGAGCATATGGTGCAAGATGCACAAATGAAAGGCTATCAAGTGTTAGAGCCACTTAGCATATTAATTACACATTTAGATGTTGTCGTTAGACGTAATCTTCACGAATTAATTCAGCGCCAACATGTAAAAGACTTAATTAACTCGCTTGAAAATGATAATGGCGTTCTATTAGAAGAGATTAAGAAAAAAGAAATTGATTTATCACTCGTTCAAAATGTTATTAAACAACTTCTAAAAGAAGGTATTTCTATTCGTGATTTACCAACAATTATTGAAGGTATTATTGACGGCAAAGAAATTTATCAAAACCACGTGGATGGTGTAACATCATTTGTTCGTGAATGTATTTCAAAAGTTATTTGTGAAAATGCGAAAAATCCGGACGGAAAAATATATGCAGCGCTCTTCTCTGATTCAATTGAGTTAGATGCTGATGTTGTGAATAATTCATATCAAGGTTACTTATTAAACTGGGATTTAGATTTAGAGACACGTGTCGTTGAGCAAGTGCAGCGCGTCTTTAAACAAGCACGTTTAATGGGAAGAGAACCAGTGTTATTAACACGTAGAAAAGATTTTAGATTTGCGATTGTAAGACTGCTAGAACGTTATCAAGTGGAAGCACAAGTACTTTGTATTAGCGAATTAGCACCAGAAATTGTTGTGGATCAAATTGCCTATATTGAATAGTAGGGGGTGAAGTAATGGAAAGTACAGAAAAGAAAGAAGCGTTAATGCGAATAAAAGCAGCTTCGAAAAATGAATTGTATCGAAAGTTATTTGACCAATATGGTACAGATTATTATTACGTTGTCGATGAAAGTGTAAAACGAAATATACCGTTTTTTTGGAAAAAGGATTATGAAATGTTAGTTGCATTTCCAGAAGAAAAACAGGAAGAAGTGAATGAAGGTACAGCTCAATTTCATGAACAGTTAATGGATGTTGTGAATGATCCTTCAGAACAAATTGTGAAGGCGAATGGAATTCAATCAGTACTGCACAATTTAGAAAACGTAACGACTTCTATGTCATACGCGGCGATGCAAACAGGAAATAGTGAAGAATGGGCAAGAAAAAAAGAGAAACTATTAAAGCTGTTTGAAAAAGGAATCGTCGTTGTGAAACCGATGAAAGAAACGGAAGTAACGAAAAAGAAAAAAGTTGTGAAACAAGTCGTTCCAGTAAAGAAAGAAGAAGTAGCTCCAAAGAAAGAAAATCAAGAATCTGTACCGTTTATTATTCAAAAAGTAATTCGGATGCTAGAACAAAACGATGTGGAACAATATTTCATTCATGCATATGCTGAAAAGTTAAAAATAAAGTTTGAAAATGCAACGATGATTACGGAAGAAGAAGTTATCAGGTACATATTGGAAGATATGAAATCTCATTTTAATACGGAAAACGTCTTTGAAAAAGAAGTACAAACAATTGCATTAATAGGTCCAACTGGCGTTGGTAAAACGACGACACTGGCGAAAATGGCATGGCAATTTCACGGTAAGAAAAAAACAGTTGGTTTTATAACGACCGATCATTCGCGCATAGGGACAGTGCAGCAATTGCAAGATAACGTAAAGACAATTGGATCTGAAGTAATTGCTGTGCGTGATGAAGCTGCAATGACAAGAGCGCTTACGTATTTTAAAGAAGAAGCACGCGTCGATTATATTTTAATTGATACAGCCGGAAAAAATTACCGTACGTCAGAAACAGTGGAAGAAATGATTGAAACGATGGGACAAGTAGAACCAGATTATATTTGTTTAACGTTATCAGCTTCTATGAAAAGTAAAGATATGATTGAAATCATTACAAACTTTAAAGATATTCATATAGATGGTATTGTGTTTACGAAATTTGATGAAACAGCAAGTAGTGGCGAATTGTTGAAAATTCCAGCAGTATCATCAGCTCCTATTGTATTAATGACAGATGGCCAAGACATAAAGAAAAATATACATATCGCTACAGCTGAACATTTAGCAAAACAAATGTTACAAACATCGTAGAAAAGAGGTGAAGAATAAGGCGCTTGCCTTATTCAAACGAATATGAACGGTCTTTATATAGGTTCTATGGGCATGATGAATTACATGCAGCGCATTAATGTTCATTCGAATAACGTTGCAAATGCTCAAACGACAGGATTTAAAGCAGAAAATATGACGTCTAAAGTATTTGATGTACAAGACACATATCGCCGCGGAGATGGGGCAGTAACAAATATCGGTTCGGTCGATTACGCTGTAGTACCAGCTGCAACGCATGTGAATTTAGTACAAGGAAATATACAAATGACAAATAGCGCTACAGATTTCTTTTTAGATGACGGCGCGGCCGGCACAACATCATTTTTCGTTACTTCTAAAAATGATGAAACGTTTTTAACGAGAGATGGTAGTTTCACATTAAATAGTGATCGTTATTTACAAACATCTTCAGGTGCTTATGTGATGGATGTTAATAATGAGCGTATTCGTATTCCAGAAAATGTTGAATTCTTCGTATCTAATAATGGAGAAATTTATAGAGAAGTTAACGATGGAACTTTGCAAAAACCAGATATTAAGAGAATAGTAATTGCACAGTTACAAACAAAAACAGTAGATGCAGAAACGAATGCACGTCTCGTGCAACGTGAAAACAAAAGCTTTACACTAACAGAAGGAAACATTGCTAATTTACCGAACGGAACAGGAATAGTAAAAAATCATATGCTAGAAAATTCGAATGTTGATATGACGAAAGAGATGGCAGATCTTATGACAGATCAAAAGATGATTCAAGCATCACAGCGCGTTATGACGTCATTTGATAAAATTTATGAAAAAGAAGCGAATGAAATATTGAGATAGTGGACTCCTAATAAAGGAGTCTTTTATTAATTTTAAATTTCAGAATTATCAATTGACTTTACGGAGCTTCTTTT
Source organism: Bacillus sp. SRB3LM (assembly GCF_015712745.1). Lineage (NCBI taxonomy): Bacteria > Bacillati > Bacillota > Bacilli > Caryophanales > Bacillaceae > Bacillus > Bacillus sp. SRB3LM. Next base: position 232,370 of record NZ_VWVQ01000007.1, on the reverse strand, counting down.
TTATATTAGTAGGTATAACTATAACTACTAAAGAGGTGAGAGTATGACAACGGCATTATATTTAGAAGATGCATACAAAACGAGTTGCGAAACAGAAGTGATAAGAGTAGAAGGGAATAAAGTATTTGTAAAAGAAACAGTTTTTTATCCAACTGGTGGAGGACAGGAATGTGATACGGGTGTCATTGTACAAGATGGGTCTGTATTTGAAGTTGAAAAAGTAAAGAAGGAGCAAGGAGAAATAGTTCACTATATAAAAGATGAAGCTCAAGTAAAGTTAGGTCCAGTTAAATTAGAGATAAATTGGGAAAGACGTCATAATTTAATGCGTCATCACTCTTTACTGCATCTTATCGGAGCTGTTGTTTATGAAAAGTATGGAGCTCTATGCACTGGAAATCAAATTTATCCTGATAAAGCACGTATCGATTTTAATGAGTTACAAGAGTTATCGAGCGTGGAAGTAGAAGAAATTGTTGAGGAAGTGAATAAACTTATTAAGCAAAATAAAGAAATTTCCACTCGTTATATGAGCCGCGAAGAAGCAGAAAATGCTGTAGGAATGATTAAAACAGCAATAAATCTCCTGCCAACTACTATCCAAGAAATCCGCATTGTTACAATTGAAAATTTAGACGAACAAGCTTGTGGAGGCACACATGTGAAAAATACGAGTGAAATAGGAACACTTGTTATTGATAAAGTAAAAAGTAAAGGAAAGCAAAATCGTCGTTTTGAAGTAAGGGCGATTTAGATTGTGAGGGGTTACCGATGGATGAAATTATAAAGGAATTACAAAAATTGGGATTTTCCCAGTATGAATGTAAAGCGTATATTGGATTGTTAAAACATTCCCCAGTAACAGGCTATGAAGTGAGTAAACAAACAGGAGTACCTCGTTCTATGATTTACGAGGTACTCGGTAAGTTAATGGATAAAGGAGCGGTGCATATTGTACCTTCTGAACCAGTGAAATATGTACCAGTACCAGCTACCGAATTAATGAATCGAATGCGAAAAGACTTTGAAAAGTCCTTTGAATTTTTAGATGAGAAATTAAATGGTTTAGAACAAGAAAGACAGATTGATGTAATTTCGCATATTCGCTCAAATGATCGTGTTTTAAAAGAGATATGCAATATAATTAATAGGGCAAAGAAAGAGTTATGGATTTCTGTATGGGAAGATCAAGTGCATGAAATTGAGCCATACATTCATCAAAAGGAAGAGGAAGGCGTACATATATTTTCAATCTTATTTGGAGCTCCAGAAACAAAAATAGGAGCGACATTTCACCATAATTATATGACGCCCCACGTTGTTGAAAAGAGAATGGGTGGTCATTTAACTGTTATTGCTCGTGATGGAGAGGAAGTATTAATTGCGAACTTCTCAAATGATAGCACTTCATGGGCCGTTACAACGTATGACCCAGCGCTAGTTCTCGTTGCTACAGAGTATGTGCGGCACGATATTATGGTTGAAGAAATCACGAAGGAATTTGGAGCTGATAAGTTAGATACGTTATGGCGTGAAAATATAGATCTAGTTCATGTCGTAACAGGAAAACGAACTTTAGAAGGAATGGAGGATGATAAGGATGAGTAAAGCTCAGGCACATGTAGCTTTGCAGAGCGATGATACATTTCAGCAAGGAGTAAAAGATTGTTTACCAACTGTATTTGGTTATTTGAGCATCGGTATAGCAGCTGGTGTAATTGCAAAAACAGCAGGTTTTTCTATCATTGAAATTGCATTCATGTCCACTTTAATTTATGCAGGTTCTGCCCAATTTATATTAGCTGGTATGTATGCAGCCGGTGCTCCTGCTTCCGCAATTATTTTCACTGTATTTTTTGTTAATTTACGCCATTTATTAATGAGCGCAGCGCTTGCACCGCAAAAAGGATATTTAGGTGAAAGATGGATGATAGGGCTTAACGTAACAGCGTATTTAAATTGGATTCTTGCTACTATCATTGGTGGGCTATTTGGTGAGTGGATACCAGATCCACATACATACGGGATGGATTATGCATTACCAGCGATGTTTATCGGATTATTTGTACTTCAGCTCATAAGTAGTAAACCAAAGCTAGCAATTCATTTAAGTGTTGCAATCGTAGCGATTATTATCGCATACGTTTCACACCTATTTATGCCAGATAGTATAGCGGTTATTATCGCAACATTACTAGCTGCGACGATTGGAGTGGTGATTGAAAAATGGAAATGAGATTAGATGTATTATTACTTTTACTAGCAGCAGGAGCTGTTACACTCGTGCCACGTATTTTACCTCTACTCGTATTTAGTAAACTACAAATTCCAGACTGGGGTTTAAAATGGTTAAATTACATACCAATTGCGATATTAGCAGCACTTTTAGCACAAGTTTTATTTATGCATGAGACGATGCAGTGGGATTATCTTATTGCAGCAATTCCAACATTTCTTGTAGCGATATATACTCGTAGTTTATTAGGTACAGTATTAACGGGAGTGGTTGTGATTATTTTGTTACGTTTCTTTTTCTAAAAAGGATTACGCTCATATAATAGCGAAAAGTGTAATAACATGAAAAATATAGGGGTGGTGTTATGATACTTTTAACGATAGGAGCAATTTTGTTAACGTTGTTTATTTTCTTTATTATCGGTTTCGTTACGTTTATGATGTTTGTTGATAAGGCGACACCTCAAATATATTATACACCTTGTGAATCAGTGACAGTGAAAGCTAAAGGTAAACAGAGAAGGAAGAAAAGTTGAAAGTTGGCTTTTCTTCCTTCTTCTATTACATCCCCGAAAGAACTAATAACAATAACCCAAATAAAAAACTAATAAAGGAAAGAAGAACGATACATATGGAAAATACACGATTATTTCTCCATTCGCGCCAGAAAGTTATAAAACCTAAAATACAAAGGAAAAACCAAATGGGTAGGAATAGGAACTCACTAATTTTCTCGGGAAGTAACGCATAAAAAGTTGATAAATATAAAATCCAATTTGTAAAAAATAAAATGCAAACGATAATAGATTGTAAGTAGGGCCGTTTGGAAAACTCCCCCTTTTTTACGGTTACGAAAATAATAGTTAGCACTGAGAAAAAGGCAATGAATATGAAAATAAGTAAGAGTAATGTAAGTGTCATTTACATCTCCTTTATAAGAGTGTTTTTTACAAGAAATGAATCTATTACATTATATGCTTGTTTTGTAGAGTGCCCGTTATATTTTTCAGTGTACGGATTTAGAAATCCATGTTCACCGTGTAGTTGTTTTATTTCTAATAAAGGGTTATTCTGTTGCTGCAATGTGTGAATGAAAGAGGATACTGAAAAACTAGCTTCTTTTTCAGGGAATATAAGTAGTGTAGCGCATGTAGGCTTTATGTGAACATAGTCGCGTATACGAGAACCGTAGCATCCGATAATAAAATTTATTTTCGGATTGTTACTACATAGCCATGAGATGGTAGCTCCAACACTAAAGCCGATAAGTCCAATATGTGTATAACTACTAGAAAGATGAGAAATGAATTCTTCAATTTGCTTTTTTCCATAATCAAATCCAATATGATTTACAAAATGTTCATATGCCTTTTCTTCATCACGATAATCAAATGCATGTTGTAAGTGTAGAAAATTAGGACAGAATACGTCTATATGAGATGAAGTAAAGTGCTGGGCAACGTGATGCATATGGTCGTTCACACCATATATTTCATGAACAATAACGAGAGCTAATTTTTCCTTCATAGTTATATTGTGCCTCTTTGAGACTTAAATTCTTTCTCAACAAGGCAAATACGCAGGTGGAAGTTTTCATACCATTGCTCACGACCTCTTTTTTTCGCTTCTTTATGTAAGGCGTTCTTTTTCCAATTTTCAATTGCATCAAGTGATTCCCAATAAGAAATTGTTATTCCGAGCCCAGAATTACCTCGTGCACTTTCTACACCTAAAAATCCAGGTTGTTGCTTTGCGAGTTCCTCCATTTCTTCGGCAACGGTATTATAGTCAGTTGTATCATTTGATAAATTAGAAGTGAATATCACCGCATAATAATGACTCGCCTTTTGTGAAGCATTTTCCATATAAATTTCCCCCTTTTAATAAGTATTTTAGCATGTAAAAAAGAAAAGAAGCACTACGCTTCTTTTCTTTTTTTACGCTGTGAATTTTAATCCAGCATATATTTTACGACCTTTTTTTTGAATCCAACACACTTGTGCATTTCTCTTTTGAATATTACGTTCCTCCATTGTTACTTGTATAATTTGGTCAATAACAAGTGGGATGTTCGTTTGTACTTGGCATCCACCTGTACTATAGTCGATAATAGTCGCTTCAATCGGCATCCCATTCATATGCAATGTTCCAGGAGACATCAGTTGCTCACGTATATGTTGTCTGCGAAATTGTCTTGGTGCTTTTTTTGTGTTTTTTATGAAAGATGCAATTGCTAGTGTAAGAAATGCTTTATCGTACACCTTTTCCACCCGGTCATTAACCGGTTTACTAAATAAATGAAGAATGAGTTTACAATATTGCTCATGGGATACATCATCAAATGATACACCAACTTGTACAGAATTTTCTTGTCTTTGAATCCATTTTTTTGTACTATGAATCTTTTTTACCTCGCCAAAAGATAACGTATAGGAAGATAGACTTGATAAAGTTTCAAATGGAATGGAGGAATCTAATTCAAAACGTGCCCCCGTTTCACTAATATCAAGGATATTGCAAGAAATGATCATATCTTCGGCATATAAAGTACCTGGTAAATTTACTACGAAACGTTCTGAATTTCGAAAACGCGGTCTTTCAAATGCTACAAATAGTGAAGTGACAATAGCTATCCCGTTGTATAGTACCCAGAAAATATTAATATATAAACTTTCTCTTTCAATATGATATTGCTCAGGATATAAGAACATAAGTGTTGCACGAATCAGTGCAATAATTGTTAAAATGAGTAATATGAGATGAGGGACGCTTGCAATCCATAAAAAATGCCTTGTATTATTTTGAACTCCTTTTCTTGTCACATGAAATTGAAATTTTTTACGTAAGAAAGTTTCTGATAAAATAGCAAATCCCATATAAGGAGCCATAGCAACTTCGTACACATGACTCCACGTAGTTGTTCGTTTTTTATTAGAAACAGCTTTGAAAATAAGCTGTGATGTTAAAAAAGCAGGTGCCCAGAACATGAATAAGTGCATGAAATTAATTTCTAAACTATAAATATCAAATATTAAAAATAATAGCGGTGCTAGTAAAAATATCATTTTATAAACACCGAAAAACCAATAATGGATTCCATCTGCATATAAAAGACGCTGCATAAAAGATAATCCTTTTATAGTGAAAGGATTCCATTTTTTTACGACTTGAATATTCCCTCTACACCAGCGGTCACGCTGTTTTAATAAATCACTAAATGTTTCTGGGGATAATCCAACAGCAAGTGTTTCATTGACAAATATAGTTTCCCATTTGTTAGCTTGTAGTAGCATACCAGTTGCCATATCTTCAGTAATAACTCCAGTCGCAAATCCTCCAATTTCTTCAAGAGCGGTGCGGCGAAATAGGGCGTTACTACCAACATACATCGTAGCATTAAAGCGATCTTTTCCTTCTTCTAACTGGCGCATAAAGAAATCTTGTTCATTGGCGATGTTATCTTCAAAAAACAAATTATATTGGAAAGGATCAGCATTATAAAAAACTTGTGGTGCTTGTACGAATACAACATTATTTTTAGAAAAATAACCAATCGTTCGCTCTAAAAAGTTAGCTCGTGGTATCATATCAGCATCCATTGTTACGATAATATCACCTTTTGAATGAAGCATCGCATGATTTAAATTTCCAGCTTTTGCATGCTTATTTTCTGTGCGAGTTATGTGCTGAACAGAAAACTCTGCCGCAAGTTGCTTTACACTTTCACGGCGCCCATCGTCACAAATATAAATGTTTAGTAACTCTTTCGGATAAGTAATCAACGTACAAGCAGCTACAGTACGTTTTAACAAATCGATCGGTTCATTGTAAGTTGCAATAAATATGTCGACAGTAGGTAGTTTTTCGAAAGTGGATAATGGTACTTCTTTCCGTTTATATGGCTTCCATGAAACAATGCTGAAAACGATAGATTGTAAGTAACCAGCCCATTCTGTAATTAACAATATAATACCAGCGATAATACTTATGAGATTAATAGTTGGTAACGAATAAAAAGTTCGCCAAATAAGATAAATAGCATTACAAATGAGAAATAGAATAATAAGTAATTTTTTTGAGCATAAATATTTGTGTGCAAGGGCGTAAGTCATAATGATTACGAAAAAAATAATGCCTAAACCTTCGTATATAGAAAGGCTCATACAATTCCTCCTTTATGTATAGAGTAGGAAATGAAAAAAACTTTATATTATTCATCTATAAAGATTTATTTATTTCCAAATCATACATTATCACAAAATATAGGTTTATAGTATAAATTTTACATTTTCTTATTATAATCTTAAAAAATTAGAAGAAATAATAGTTGTATTTTTGATTCATAAGAAAAATGCCACTTCAAAAGAGAAGTGGCATTTCTTATATTTCCTCTAAGCTATTAACTGGAACAGTTAATTCGCGTCCTGGGTTTTTTACTTCATATATGCGGGCGGTTTCATTGCTTTCATCGACGTGTTGAATCATAACAGGCATGCCTTGAAAATTGACATTGGCTTGTTCTGCTGACATAGAAAGCTCTATTGCACGTTGTATATTCATTTATATTCCTCCCATCATTATTATCTTTGCTAAAAAAGAGGAATAATATACCATTTAGAGACATTCTTAAAGTTTTTGTATTATTTGTAATGTTTCTTTAATAAATGAAGTGAAGATGGAATCAGGATAACCATCTATCGTTTGAACTGCTTCTTTTGCTTCTTTCAGAGCAGCTGGTTTATCTTGAAGTTCTATATGACACAGGGCACGATATGATCCAGCTGTTAATAACCATGACTGATCAAGTGGATGACTCATATAATCTGGAATATTAGCACGTTTTAATGTTTCCAAAGCTTCCTCGTAACGTTTTAAACCATACAGAGATTTTCCTTTTTCAAGATAATACAATCCATCGTCTTGAAAGATTGGTTCATCTTTTAGTTTTTCTCGAAATTGTTCTAGATGTTTTAATGCGATTGTATATTCATTAGTAATTGTGTTGTAATAGTATGCTTTTAAAATATCAATAATTGCGATGGATAGAATATCTTCTGTAAAAATGGCAAATTGCTCAGATTTTTTTATGTAATATAAATATCGTTCTTTATCAGCTGTAATGACTTTTTGGTAAGATAAAATCCGGTAAAATTCATCTGTTTTATAATACACTTGATGCTTTTTTGAAAATGCAAGTGCATCTAAAATGACTTTTTCACATTTTTCATAATTGCCGTATGCGAGTAAAATAATGGCTTCTTTTAAGTATAGTTGTATATGTGTAATCAGATCCATTTCTAAATTCTTTGCTTTATATTCATCACGAATTGTAGCAATCATCTGTAAACATTCTTTATATTTTTTACGTTTGAAGAGCATATAGTAAAACAGTAGTTTCGTTTCAGTGCTTTCTCGATATAAAGTATATTTTTCAAATATAGAAACAGCAGTTTCAACGTAATATTCAATATGATAATCGTTCATAATAACTGCTCCTGTTAGGAACTGTTTATATAAGCGAGCTGTATTTAAAGTAGAAGGTAGCTCTGTTTGAACGATAGGTAGTAAAGTCTTGTATACTTCATCGCATTTATTTGCTTTTATTAATAGCTCCATTTTTTGAATGAGTTCTACAATTTCTCCTTCATCTTCTTCTAATAAAAAGCTCATTTCACATTCAAGTTTTTCAGCAATATATTGTAATGTTTTCATAGAAGGTGTAGCTTTTCCATTTTCAATTTGACTAAGCATACTTTTTGTCAGTTCCGAACCTGCCAGTGCTGTTTGCGTAAGCTTTTTTTCTTTTCGTAATGCTTTAATTTTTTCACCGAGAGTCGCCATATTATTGCTCCTTTATATTTAATAAGTTTAATTGTATTTAACTTTTTGTTGTGAAAATTGGAAAGTTGATTATATAATAAGTTTAACACAATTTAACTTTTAAGGGGAGAGAGTCAAAAATGGGAGAGATAAGTATAGGACAACATGATTCAAGAATGAAGATTGCAACTAGAAATATCATTTTAATGATGATTGGAAAAATGACGTCTTTATTAGGCGCAGGTATTTATACGTTCGCAATGGGGTTATATGTATTAAAGACTACTGGTTCAGGGATGGGGTTTGCAATTACGCTCGTTTGCGGATCAATTCCAAGGATGATCTGTGGCCCAATTGCTGGTGCTGTAGCAGACCGTGTGAATCGAAAATGGCTTGTCATTGGTACTGATTTATTAAGTAGTTTAACGATGCTTAGTATGTTTATTCTTGCTACTATATTTGGACCATCACTTCTTTTTATTTATATTTCAGCAGCATTATTATCAATTTGTGCAAGTTTTTATTCCGTTGCATTAACTTCGTCTATTCCGAGTTTAGTAGATGAAGGACGTATTCAAAAAGCGAGTGCTTTAAATCAAACGGCGGCTTCTTTATCAAATATTTTAGGGCCGATTATTGGCGGAGTTGTATATGGTTTCTTTTCAATTCAGTCGTTCTTTTTGTTAAATAGTATTACGTTCTTTTTAGCGGTTATTTTGCAATTATTTATCGCATTTGATTTATATAAAAAAGAAGTGGCTGAGAGTACAGAGCATTTCTTGACGAGTATAAAAGAAGGTTTTTTATATGTAAAAAGACAACGTGAAATATATGGTTTAATGAAAATAGCATTGTGGGTAAACTTTTTTGCGTGTGGTCTAACAGTTGCACTTCCATACATTATCGTCCATACATTGCATTTATCTTCAAAGCAACTCGGTACTGTAGAGGGAATGTTAGCAGTTGGGATGTTAATTGGTGCAATTGCGTTATCAGTACGTAAAGAAGTGAATAATCCGTTTCGTTCTATTTATACTGGACTGTTTTTGTTTGCAGGTTTAAGTTTATGTACAGTCTTTCCGTTGTTAGTTATCATTCCAAAAGTAGCAAGTTTTATTTACTATATTGCTTTTATGATGTTAACTGGTATAGCAATTATGATTGTAAACATTCCAATGCAAGTACATATGCAAAAAACGACAGATCCGAGCTACCTAGGGCGTGTGTTTGGCCTACTTGAAACAATTGCGACTGCAATCGCACCACTTGGTATGATTGTATATGGACTACTATTAGATATGTTGCCAACTAGCATTGTTATGATGACAATAGGCGGAGGTTTATTGTTAGTTGTATTAGTTGGAGTAAAGCAACATATGGCGAAAAAACAAGTAGATGTGTCCGCTTAAAAATAAGAAAATAATAAAAATTTGACTTATCATTATAAAAATGACTAAATTAGTATTTTAGTTTTTGAAACTCTTTTTCATGTATGTTAAAGTAAAGTGAGCTTGCAAAGAAAAGGAGACAACAGCATGAAAAAATTAAGTTTTGTTATGCTTTTTCTGTTAGTCGTGATGGCTGGATGTAGCAATTATGACACATATATTGAAACAGGTATGCAATCATTGAAAGATGAAAAATATAGTGATGCAGCAATGTGGTTTGAAAAAGCAGAAAAAGAGAAGTCCGGGAATGAAGCGAAATCATATAAAGAAATGGCCGAGAAAATGGATCACGGAGCAACAGCATTAAAAGACGGTAAGTATTTAGAAGCGAAAGACATTGCAAATGAAGTGTTACAAATGAAAAAAGACGATGCACTTGAAAAAGCTGTAACATCAAATGCAGAGAATATGCTTCAAAAAGCAAAAGATGTGGAAGAGAAAGTAAATGAAAGAGTGGCAAAGCGTAGAAAGGTAGAAGAAGAAGGAATCGATAAAATTATTAAAGCTGTCGATAGTATAGATGAAGTGAAAGAAAAAGAGAAGAAAGTATCAGAAGCATTAGATAAGGCTGAAGAGGCGCAAGCAAAAATTGAGGCAAAGAAAAATAAATAGATTTATAGTTTAAAAGGCTGTCGTGCATAACGACAGCCTTTTAATTTTTTGTTGCAAATGAAGTGATGCTCTGTAGTAAAAAAGAAATGATTTTAGAATTCCATCTGTCCTCATGATGAATCGTATAAATATTACGCTGAAATTCAAATTCAGGGATTGGTATATAGCATAGCTCATTTCGTTGTATTTCTTGTTCGATAGCCAGTTTAGAAATCAAGGCAATTCCATTACCATATTTTAAAATTTGTTTCATCGTTTCTAATGAGTCTAATTCAATTTCTGATTGGAATGTAATGTTGTGCGCTAACGTCCATTGTGTAAGTAAGTCTCTCGTTGTAGATGGATTACGATGCAATAGTATGCGTTCCTTTTTGATATTTTGTAACGATACATTGTCTTTCTTTGAAAAATGATGTTCTTTGGAAAAAGCAAGAACAAGTGTATCGGGCATTATATTCGTTTGTTTTAAAAGTGGTTCATCAAATGGAGCAGCGGAAATTATCCCAAGATCGATTTCGTGATTTTGTAGCATCATTCGAATTTCAGGGGCTGTTTTAACTAGTAGTGTTATTTTTATATTGGGAAATTCACATTGAAATTGATGAACGACTGCTGGCAAAAGATAAGTCGCTGGTACATAACTAGCGCCGATTGTTATAGCACCTTTATGAAAATCTTTAAACTCTTGCGTGACACGTCTAGCTTCTTTCATAAGTGCATCTATTTTACAAGCATAATGGTGCAAAGCCTCACCAGCCTCTGTTAAGAAATACCTTCCAGAACGTAATTCGAATAAAGACACACCGAGTTCTTCTTCTAAGCTTTTTATATGAAATGTAATAGTTGGTTGTTTAACGCCAAGTTTTTCTGCAACGATTGTAAGCTTTTTGTATTTCTTAATAAGTACTACAATTTCTAATTTTAAGAGATTCATTATGAATTGCCGCCTTTTTATTTTAACTATAGAAAAAATCTATAGAAATAAATAGTTTATTAGAAGTTTTTTAATTTAATCTTTACAGTACATTAACATTCAGTATAAATCTTCCATATAGAATGAAAGCAGGTTAAGAATGAGGGGAGAGAGGTGAAACGATGGATATTATAATTAGTGGATTAGAAAAAACATTTGGAAAAACACAAGCGTTAAAGCCATTGCAGATTGTAATGAAACAAGGGGAATTCACTACACTTTTAGGACCTTCAGGATGTGGGAAAACGACTTTACTTAGAATGATAGCAGGACTTGAAGACCCAGATAAGGGAGAAATATATTTTGGAGAGCAGTGCATGTATTCTGCTACAAAAAAGATAAAGACATCTCCTCATGAACGGAATATCGGTATGGTATTTCAAGATTTTGCTTTATGGCCGCACATGACTGTTTTTGAAAATGTTGCATTTGGTTTAAGGGCTACAAAACAAACGAATCATTTACGAGAAAAAGTAGAGGATGCGATAAAGCGAGTTCGCCTGCAAGGTATGGAGAAAAGGTATCCACATGAACTTTCTGGTGGACAGCAACAACGTGTCGCATTCGCTAGAGCAATTGTAACAAAACCTCATTTTATTTTGTTTGATGAACCGCTAAGTGCACTCGATGCAATTTTGCGAGAAGAAATGAGAATAGAGCTTATGGATATCGTTCATTCCATTGGTTTAACTGCACTGTATGTCACTCACGATCAAACAGAAGCAATGTCAATGTCAGACCAAATTATTGTCATGAAACAAGGAGAAGTATTACAAAAAGGAACACCGGAAGATATTTATGTGAAACCGTCTCATGAATTTGTTGCCAAATTTGTTGGTAAGGCGAATTGGCTTGTAGAGGGTGAAAAAATGATTCGTCCAGAGCATGTGAGTTGGACAAAAAATGATGTGTGCGAAATGTATACAGGTGAAATTCAGCACGTTATATATGTAGGAGAACGTTATGAAGTGAAAGTAAATATGGGGACTTTAGGCATCTGGACAGCCTATCACAATAGTAAGCTAAGCATCGGGAAACCAGTATCTTTATATGTGCCAAAAAAATGTATTCATCATATAGGGGGAGAATCGTATGAAGAAATTCAGTTCGCTTAAGTCTTTATTTGTATGTACTTTACTATTTTCTACTGTAGTAACAGGTTGTAGTTCAAAGACAGGTAATGCAGATGCAAAAAGTGAAAATACGAATGAAAAGAAAATTGTTGTATATAGTGCAGGGCCAAAAGGATTAGCAGAAAAAATTCAAAAAGACTTTGAAAAGAAAACTGGTATAAAGGTGGAAATGTTTCAAGGGACAACTGGTAAAATTTTAGCGAGAATGGAAGCTGAAAAGAAAAATCCAGTCGTTGACGTTGTCGTACTCGCTTCCTTACCAGCGATGGAAGGATTAAAGAAAGAAGGTCAAACGTTAGCTTATAAAGAGGCGAAACAAGCTGATAAGCTGCGTTCTGAATGGTCAGATGATAAAGGACATTATTTCGGGTATAGTGCTTCAGCATTAGGGATTGTGTACAATACAAAAAATGTGAAGACGGCGCCTGAAGATTGGAGCGATATAACGAAAGGAGAATGGAAAGGGAAAGTGAATCTTCCAGATCCAGCACTTTCAGGTTCAGCTTTAGACTTTGTAACAGGATACGTGAAAAAGAATGGACAAGATGGATGGAATTTATTTGAGCAGCTTAAGAAAAATGAAGTTACAGTAGCAGGAGCAAACCAGGAAGCGTTAGACCCAGTTGTAACAGGTGCGAAAGATATGGTCATTGCGGGTGTTGATTATATGACGTATAGCGCAAAAGCAAAGGGTGAACCTGTTGATATCGTATATCCAAAAAGCGGAACAGTTATTAGCCCACGTGCAGCGGGGATTATGAAGGATAGTAAAAATGTTGAAGGTGCAAAAGAGTTTATTGATTATTTGTTATCCGATGATGTACAAAAACAAGTTTCTAAAGCGTATTTATTGCCGGGTAGAACAGATATAAAAGCTGAAAATAGACCAAATGTAGAAGAGATTCCAGTATTAAATATTGATTGGAAAACAGTTGAGAAAGAGCAAGATGAAATAGGAAAACAATTTAAGAAAGTATTTCAATAAGATGGTGATTCCATGGTAAATCGATTCGTATCAGTAAGACAATTTGGAATGACGGTAGCGTTATTACTTGTGGCGATGTTAATCGTCATTCCACTTTTTCTTATTTTATTTTCTAGTGTATATGAAAATAGCAGTTGGAATTTTTTAAAGCCTTTTGAAGTGATGCAGAGTGGTGGATTAGCTGGAATTTTTCTGAATTCGATGCTTCTAGGTGTACTCGTTGTAATAGGAGCTACAATATTTGCATTTCCATTGGCATTTATTATGAGCAAAACAGATGTAGGAAAGTATAGTAAGTTAGATATTGTTTTTATGATTCCATTTATGACACCGCCGTATATTGGATCGATGGGCTGGATTTTGTTCATGCAACCTAACGGCTATTTTGAACAATTTTTCCCGATGCTAAAGACAGTTTCATCATCGTTTTTTAGTTTAGGAGGTATGGTATTAATTATGAGTCTGCATTTATTCCCATTCCTTTATTTCATGCTGAAAAACACGTTACTTCAGATTGGGAGTAGTAAAGAAGATGCTGCAGCAGTTCATGGCGGAAGTTTTTTCTATCGCTTAAGAAAAATAATATTGCCGTTATTAGTATCAAGTTATGTAATGGGTGCTTTACTCATTTTCGTAAAGACGATTGCTGAATTTGGAACACCGGCTACATTCGGACGTAGAATAGGATTCCACGTGTTAACATCAGAAATCCATAAATTTATTTCGAGTTGGCCTATTGATTTTAGTAGTGCAACAGCATTATCTTCTTTATTACTTAGTGCTTGTATGCTCATTTGGTATATGCAAAATGTATTGAATCGAAAGTATTCATATGCAATGGTTAGTGGAAAAGGTGTGAAATCTAAAAGATATACTTTGTCTAGATTTACACGTGTTGTAGCATGGATGTATGTAATTGGCTTATTAATCGTATCAATTGGAATTCCATACTTTTCTATACTTATTGCATCTTTGTCAAAATTAAGAGGCGACGGTTTACATGTAAATAACTTTACAACAAGCCATTATGAGGCATTGTTTACAATGGGATCTCCGGGATTAGAGGCTTTATGGAATAGTTTTCTTTTTTCACTAGTAACAGCGATTATTGCGGTAATGATTGGAGTCTTTTTGGCACTTATGATTCGAAAGGGGAAAAAAAACTCTGAAAAATGGCTTGATATGTGCGGTATGTTACCGAATATGGTACCAGGAATCGTTATGGTTGTAGGTCTTATTCTATTTTGGAATTCACCATATATGCCTATGTCAATTTACAATACACCAATCATGGTTATCGTAACGTATGTTGTTCTGTTTTTACCTTACACGGTGCAATATGTAAAATCATCACTCGGACAAATTGATGATTCTCTCATGCAGGCAGGAAGTGTTTTTTCTGGAAATTATATTTATATTTTTAGAAAAATAATATTGCCTCTTATTATCCCAGGCATTCTTGCTGGATGGGCGATGACATTTACAATTTCGATAAGAGAGTTAGTAGCATCGCTTCTCGTATTACCTCCATCAGTAGAAACGTCAGCAACGTTTATTTTTGCTCAATTTGAACAGGGTGAAGTATCTATAGGCATGGCGATGGCCGTTGTTTCTGTTGGACTTACAACAATGTGCTTATTACTGCTGCAACATATGGAGCAAAAGCGAAAAGGGGTAGCATGATGAGGGTAGAAGTATGGGGAGGAGCAGGAGAGTACGGTCGCTCCTGCTATTTTGTAAAAAATAAAGAGACGAAAATAGTATTTGATTGTGGTATTAATCGATCTTATGAGGATAGTTATCCAAAAATAGAGAGAGAAGCTGTTCCATTTTTAGATGCGGTATTTTTATCACATATTCATGAAGATCATACGATGGGTGTACCTTTATTAGCGAAGTATGGTTATAAGAAAAAAATTTGGACGACTCGTTATACGAAGGAGCAACTGCCGTTATATTATGAAAAATGGAGAAACTATAATGTGATGCAAGGGTGGAATTTACCTTATAGCGACCAAAATATAAAAGATTTAAATTATGTATGTATTGATGAGATTAGCAATCCAAATGAATGGGTACAAATTACTCCTACATTGCGGTTTCAATGGGGATATAGTGGGCATGTATTGGGAGCTGTTTGGTTTTTAGTTGATATGTGTAATACATACGTGTTTTATTCAGGCGACTATTCAGCAGAGTCTAATATACTACGAGCTAATTTACCTGAGAGATTGGGCCACAATATAAAAGTTGCAATTGTAGATGCCGCTTATCACACAGAGGATGTTTCGCAAAATGAAAGATTAGACGATCTATGTGCAGAAATTGAACGAGTTATGCAAAATAAAGGAATAGCATTATTACCGCTTCCACAACTTGGTAGGGCGCAAGATATAGTATTGTATTTATATGAACGATATAAAGAATTTCCGCTTATAGTAGATAAAGAAATTTTGGCTGGATTTGAAGAGATGTTCGTATATAAAGATTGGATAAAAAATAATGAAGAACTTAAATGGATTATGGAGAGTTTAAAAAGAAACATAATAGTGATGGATAATGACATTAGTATGCAAAATAGTTACGGAATAGTTGTAATGAGTGATGCGAATATGCAAACGAAACGAGCACAGTTATACTATGAACAGCTTCGGAATGAAAAGCGGAATGCCGTTATTTTTACTGGGCATATTGCGAAAGGGAGTTTTGCAGAAAAAGTTATGAAAGAGCATGTAAGGAATACATGTAGGGTGAATCGAGTTTCGTATAAAGTTCACCAAAGTATAAGAGACGTTAAAAAGATGTTAAATACATTATTACCAGAACATACGGTGCTAGTGCACGCTTTGAAAGAGGATACGGATCGATTACAACAGAAGCTAAGTACAGCAGGATATGAAAATGTATATTCACTTGCAATGGAACGTATAGAAGTCATTTAAAATGCAAAGGGGATAGGTATATGAAAAAAGTATTTGTATTCGTAAGCATTTTCTTTTGTTGTTTCCTTTATAACGTTAAGGAAGGGTTTGCTGCTAGTCCAATGAAACCTAGTTTTGAAGTAAAGTTATTATTGAAGCCAGAACAAGTATTAGGTGATAACAAAGAAATGAAGCAAGAGGTGCTAGAACATTTCCAAGCTGGTACAAAATATGAAAGAATACAAGTGCAATTTTTAGATACTGCAAATAAAAGTTTAAGTGAGGAAGGTTGGTTCGCTAGAATTCGAAAGAAAGAATTTAGTAAAGATTTTGAACTAACATATAAAAAAAGATATCCTATTCCAAATGGTGTAATTCAAGATGCACTAGAAGTAGCTAAAAAAGAAGGATTCGATAGTAATACGGATAGTTATGAGGCGGAAATAGATTGGGGATTTGAGAAGAAAACATTAAGCATTTCAAATAAGAAAAGTTACAGTGCTAAAGGATATGGAATACTTGATTTACCAAATAAACAAGCTGCTCAAAAAATGTTAATAGAAAAATTACCAGGGAAAATGAACAAATGGTTGTATACAAATTGGGGAGAAGAGATGTTAAAGAATTCCCGTATTTACGGTCCTGTATTAATGCAACGATATACAGGAGAGTTTGAAAACATAAAAGCAAATATTGAAATTTGGCCATTAAGTAATACCGGAAAATTAGAAGATGACTTCGTAATAGAAGTGTCATTTAAAACAAATGAAGAAAGTATTGCGACAAAGCAAAGGGAATTATTAATGGAGAGTTTAGAGAAAAAAGGCTGGTTGTTACCGAAAGATAGTTTGAAGACAGAGCTTATTTTTCAGTAAATGAGAAAAAAGGAATCCATATTTCGTGGATTCCTTTTTCTAATATATGAGTATTAAGCTAAGTCAGCTGACACGAACATATCACTATTTTGAAGGTTTTTAGAGCGTAAACTATAAGCAACTACCTTCTTTTTATATTGTTTTACAACATCAACATGCTCTTCATGACTATAAATATAAAATGTGAAATCTTTTTTACCACGTTTTGCATTGATAATTAAAGGAGTACCCTCATTGTGTGGCGGTGCATAATAGCGATCTAAAAATAAACCTTCGTTAAAATCATGAATAATTTTTGATTTCTTTTCGCCTACTAAGTTATTTCCGTTCATTGTAACAGTCACATTCTCTTCTTCCAGTTGTGGATGTGTTTCAAAGCGACTAATAATGGATTCAATAACAGTGTTAGGAAGGCTAGAAACGATAATTTTAAATGCTCCAAATACAACTAACATTACAATAAACCAAGTCGTCATAGTATATCATCCCCTTTATTCTATTTAATAATATAACTCATATGGTAATAGTACATATGGTGAAGTTTTGTATAATTTGTGAAAAATATGCCATTTTCACGAACGAAATGTTAGAAAAATCAATTTTGTTACAAAAAGTTGAAATCGAAGTATTTTAAAAGAAAAAGGTTTATAATAAAAATATAACTAATAACCACATTACTAATTATAAGGAAGTGTAACTATGAGTACTGTAGCAATCGTATATGGTATTATTCTTTCCACAATTATTGTTTTGTTTTTTGTTGGGGTTTCACGTTATATTCATAAATGGAAAGAAGGCGTTGCGAAATTAAATCACATTGAAGAAGAACTTAGTGATTTAATGTTACATCATGGTAAGTAAACATTTATTTTTTAACTAAAAAATGTGAAGAATATCACAAAACGTGCTTTCCTAATGAAGGCATGTTTTTTTGTTATGTGAAAGTTAGACATATTCATGAGATTTTCCATACAATACAGTGTGAAATAAAATAATGATTCTTTGTGTGTAGGAAGAGTCAATCTGTTTTGTATAATTTTGTAATTTCATTCGGTATAATTATGATATAGAAGGAAATTTGTTAGAGGAGGTATATTGTGAACATATTAAAGATTATAGGAATTGTTGCAGGAGTCATTATAGTAGCCGTTATAGCTTTCTTTGTTATTATGAAGTACTACTTGTCAAAAGAAGATCCGAATTACGTATTAAAGTACATAAAAGAACATAAAAGTGATAAAACATGTTCATTACTGATTAGAAAAAATGGGGAAATACTAACATCTATAAATGAAAATGTAAAATTGCCTTTAGCGAGTACAGCAAAAATCGTAATAGCAGTTGAATTTGCTAAACAAGTATCAGAAGGGAAAATAAGTAAAGATGAACAAATTTCATTGCAGGAGCTAGAAAAATATTATGTTAAAAACACTGATGGTGGAGCACATCCTGACTGGTTAGAAGATGCCAAAGTGAGAGAATTAGTGAAAAACGGAAAAATTTCTTTAGAAGAAGTCGCTAAAGGGATGATTCATTATAGTTCTAATGCAAATACAACATATTTATTAGATAAGCTTGGATTAGAAAGAGTAAATGAAAGTATAAAAGAGTTAGAGCTTACTAGTCATGACAAGTTCTCTTCGTATACTGCTTCACTATATATGAGAGGGTATGTAGAAAATGAGCTTCATGAGCCAGAAAATCAATCATTAGAAATGATACGTAACATGTCAAAGGATGAGTATAATAAACATGTGTTACAAATTCATGAATGGATGAAAGATGAAGAAGCATGGAAGAAACGGGATATCCCATTAAAGGTAGATATGGAATTTCAGCGAATTTGGTCAGATCGATTAGTGGGTGCAAACGCTAAAGATTATATGAGTATAATGGAAAAGATAAATAGTAGAAATTATTTTCCAAAATCAATGCAAGAAGAGATCGAGAACATTTTCAAAGGAACAGTTAAAAATAGTAAGTTCGAATATGCTGGTCAAAAAGGTGGTTCTACCGCATTCGTATTGACAAAAAGCTTGTATACTACAGATAAGAAAGGGAATAAAGTAGAAATTGTCATTATGTTTAACGATATAGAAGATCAAGTTTCATATCAAAAACTGAGAAATAATATAGATTATTTTATTCAAGATGCTATAACAGATGAAGAGTTTAGAAATAAATTATAATGAAATAATTTTATTATGTAAACAAAGGGGCACTTATGAAAAGTGCTCTTTTGTAATACAGGATTTTCCAATCTTATTATTGAATATAGATGGAAAATAAGAAAGGAGGTTAAAAAATGACAACAATATATTTCGTTCGCCATGCCCATTCTACATATACAAAAGAAGAACGGGAACGACCTTTATCTGAAAAAGGGCACTGTGATGCAGAAAATGTAACGCATTTATTAAAAGATAAACATATTGATGTTGTTATTTCTAGTCCTTACAAAAGAGCAATCCAAACTGTACAAGGAATTGCGAATACATATAAATTATCAATACAAACTGAAGAAGATTTGCGTGAAAGATTATTGAGCACAGAGCCAGTATCAAATTTTAATGATGCTATGCAGAATGTGTGGAAAGATTGGAGTTTTGCATACGAAGGCGGAGAATCGAATACTGTAGCACAAAAGCGCGCTGTAATATGTATACAAAATATATTAAAAAAATATGAAGGTAAGAATATTGTAATAGGTACGCATGGAAATATTATGGTATTACTAATGAATTATTTTAATTCGAAATATGATTTGGAGTTTTGGAAAACACTTCATATGCCTGATGTGTATAAATTAAATTTTGATAAAAATCGTTTCATTTCTGCTGAAAGAATAGAGAAAACAGGTCATCGGTTAAATATTTTGTAAAAGTTTATCAAAAAAAGAGGAAAGAGAGAAGTTATTGTAGAAGTATGACTTTGTAACATAAAAATTATATGTTAAAGGAGGCTGTTTACATGTTTGAGAAAGAGAAAGAAGGGCTTATTGAAGTTCACAACGTATATGAAATTGCACCAGCAGATGGAACAATTATTGGTATGGCAACAGAAGAAGAAATGGAAATTGCTGCTGAACTAGAGCTGCAGTACTATGCCCATTCTCGTTTGCTAGAAGCAAATATTCAGTTAGACGGTTCCTCCTATAAAGAGTTACTTCAGGAGTTCCAGGAGTACGAAAGAAAATCAATGAGCTTTTGGCGAGCAATACATAAGCGTTTAGCTGTGCCATGGGCATGGGTATTACGTATTGATGTTGCGAATGGCCCTATTTATGTAAGTAATGGGAATGCTTATTACGAAGAAATCGATGATGAAGAAGATTATGAATAGATAAGTAAGGAAGCAACTTTAGTTGCTTCCTTTTTTTATTTATAGAGATTGAACAGCCCCAATAATAATATCAGGCCGATCAATTTCGATTCCGTGACCAGCATGTTCGGCAATTATATATTGGCTATGTATGGAGAGTTGTAATTGTTCATGGATCAGTTCTTGCCACATTGCTTCAAGTTGTGTTGCTTCCTCTTTTGGCATGCCACCCTCAGTTAACTGAGTAATAGAATAATGAGGATCTCTACCGATAACGATTAATGGTATTTCTAATGTTTTATATAGCTCCTTTATTGAGCGAGCACAATTTTTCCACTCATATAGTTCAGAAGCTGTTGCTTTATATAACAGAGGAGAGGTAGAAAATTCAATGTACTGTCTTGATTGGTTAGCGAGTATAGATTTTAGTTTATTAGAAAGCATGTCTACATCCATTTTGGAGTATGTATTATATTTTTCAAGCCACATATCATCCGAGTCAGTTTGATCAGAAATTGGTAAATGAAGTTCATCTAAACGGTGTAAGTTCATCGAAGTAGAATCAACTAAAATAAGTGCTTGCAGCTTATCTTCATGTAACATCGCAAAATGTTGTGCACATAATCCTCCATAGGAATGACCGATTAGAATAAATGGCTCTTGAATAGCTAGTTTGTTTAGTAACATATGCAGCTCTTTTGTAACTTGCCTTATTGTACGTGGTTGATTTCCTAGCTCACTTTTCCCGTAACCTGGGCGATGGTATGAAACGACTGTAAAGTGCTGTGAAAGCTTTTTTATAATAGGAAGCCAATCATAAAATGAGCAACTCATTCCGGTTTGAATGACTACAGTTTGTTTACCACCTCCTTTTATATGTACTTCTATATTTTGCCCCATTATTTCTACAAATTTATGAATGTTAATTCCTCCTAAGCTTGAAATAATTTTTGACAAGCAAAAACGATACACCAAACACCTATACCGAGTAGGACAGATGTACTAAGTGTAAATGAATTTTTTAAACCAATATAGACAATAAATAATAGTAGTGCTGATGCGGGGAATCCATATAATACCCCTAAAGCAAATTGACTCAATTCTTGTTTATTCCCGCCTTCAAATGAAATCCAAAATAGACTAAGTAAACTCACGAGAGGAAGGGCAGCAATAAAGCCACCTATCGTACTGTAGTGTTTAGCGACTTCAGTGATAACGCCGATAATAAGTGCCGAAACGATTACTTTAACGAGGAAATGCATATTTTGCCTCCTTCGCTAATAACGAAAATGCTTTTTCAATTAATTGTTGTTCTTCTTTTGATAACTGTGATTCTAATATTTTTATCTTTTCTTTATCTAGTAAAGTATGTTTTTCTAATACTTCAATTCCTTCAATTGTTAATGTAAGGTTTACCACTCTTTCATCTTTTTTATTTCTCTCTTTAACGATGAACCCCTTTTGAATAAGGCGCTTTATATGTTCAGATGCTGTGTTATGAGAAAGGCTAAGCTCAGTAGCGACTTTTCCAATTGTTATATCTTTCTCACGAGAAACGATTTGTAAAATACGAATTGCTTGGTGGGAA
The DNA here is from genome assembly GCF_015712745.1 of Bacillus sp. SRB3LM. Taxonomy (NCBI): domain Bacteria; kingdom Bacillati; phylum Bacillota; class Bacilli; order Caryophanales; family Bacillaceae; genus Bacillus; species Bacillus sp. SRB3LM. The sequence continues at coordinate 210,459 of NZ_VWVQ01000007.1, read as the reverse complement.
AGATTGTCCTCGTATTCGTATCGTAAGTGATAATAAATGCTCTCCCAATGTTGATTAATGTTGTTCATAATAATAAATCCCCTTTTTTATATCGTATAGTAAGATATATTCGTTGTTTTAGAAATAAAATCCTTTTATTTGGATAAAAAATGTTGAAAAAGTTTATTTTTATTGAAATATAAGGTAATCTATGTGTAAAGGTATACATTTAGCAAGAGAGAGGATGATAGTTGTGAATACATTCAAATGGATGAGTCATGAACAGATGTATGTAGATGAAATACATGTTGAAAAATGTGGTCCTCTTTCAGTCGGCGTATATGGGGGAAATCAAGAAAGTGATGCATATGAACGAGGAGATGCGGTACTTGCTTGGTGGGACCCTGAATTACAATTTGAATTTGTTATGATTTTTGATACACACCACAAAACAAAAAATATTGATTATATAATAGAAGCGATTTCAGAAAGAAAAGAGAAATTAAAAGAGTTATTTTCCTATCCAATACATTTAGCTTTTCATCATACACATATGTACTTATTAGCGTTATTTACAGATGAGTTATTTATTAAAAAGTGTGATCAAGATGATGAGGAACTCGCTTGCTTAATTTGTTTACGAAAAGGCGAATTTTTATATTGGTTATCAGTTGGTGATTGTTTCGCGTATTTATTCCATTCTGAGAAAACGAAAAATGGAAAAGGACGATTAAATAAACGGAAAAATTACGAATATATTGGCAGGAAAAATATTTTTGCAGCAAATACACCTTGCTTTACGTCAGGTGTAAGAGGATTAGAAAAAGGAATGAATCACATTGTAATGGCAACGGACGGTATTTTAGAGTGTGACAAACGAAGGTTTGATGATGATCAATCTTTAGTAGAAATATTACACGACGGAAATAGCTTGCAGATTGAGCCCGTATTAACAAATGTACTGCAGTGGAAAGGTAGAGACTGTGCCACGATTATTGGATGGTCTATTGATACTGATAATAAACAATGTGCTAATTAATATAAAAGGAGTTCAAGGTTTTTATCCTTGAACTCCTTTTTGTTAAGCAATATGGATGTGATATGTTTTCAACCATTCATTTACTTGTAGCATATACTCCATGGCACTTCTTGCTTCAAAATTGTTAATCACTTTATTACTTTGATCAGCAATTGAAAGTAAGATGGAATGGTTAATAAGTGAGAAAATAGGATTGTTTTTATTGTTACACATATCAAGTGTTAAATTACGGATTGTTTGTAAGTAGTGTGGATCTTGTGAAGTTGGATAAGCGCTTTTTCTTCTATTGCGTACATCGTCAGGTAAAGCTGGTTGTAGTGCTCTACGTAAAATGCCTTTTTCAATATTATCAATACTTTTTATGTTGAAAGGAACATTCCATAAATATTCAACTAATCTATAATCGCAAAACGGTACACGAACTTCAAATCCAACAGCCATACTCATACGATCTTTACGGTCAAGTAAGAAAGGAAGGAATCTTGTTAAAAATAAATAAAACATTTGACGTTGTTTCGCGGATTTTTTACTTTCGCCTTCAAGAGTAGGTACTTCAAGTATCGCTTCTTGGAATCGTGTATCAATATAGTCTTCTAGATTACATTGGTTACTTACTTCATTTAGTAGAAGAGGAGATGTATTTTTCCAATTTGTTAGCCAAGGAAACTTATCTACATATAGTAGTCCTTCTTGATGAAACCAAGGATATCCACCGAATACTTCATCAGCCGATTCGCCGGATAAAGCTACGGTCGCATCTTTTTTCATTTCGCAAAATAGTAAATATAGTGAAGTTTCCATTTCACCAGCACTCGGTAAATCTTTTGCATGAAGGGGAACGAATAAGTGATTTGCTAATTCTTCAGCATTCACAATAATATCATGATGCGCTGTCCCGACATGTTCAGAAACGCGTTTTACCCAAGGAGCGTCTAAACCAGTGCGAGCAAATGTCAGTTCGAAATCTTTTGCGCTATTTACAAAGTCAACAGAATACGTATGAAGTGTTTTATTTTCAGCAGCAAATTCTTTACCCGCAAGTGCAGTAATACCGCTAGAGTCTAATCCGCCTGATAACATACAAACGAGAGGAACATCGGCAATTAATTGTCTTTTTACTGTATCTTGTAAAATAGATAAAATATGCGAAGATGTATCTTCTATAGAGTCTGTATGGAACTTACTTTCTAAATTCCAATATTTAGTAACTACTTTTTTATGACGTGTAAATGTTATAGAATGTCCAGCACGTACTTCTTGAATATGTTTAAAGACGCCACATCCTGGAGTGCGAAATAAGCCTAATCCAAATATTTCATTTATTCCATTCGCATCAAGTTCAGCAGGGACAGATGGATGCGCTAATAATGCTTTAATTTCAGAGCCGAAAATAATACTGCCATTTCTTTCTGTAAAAAAGAGTGGTTTTACACCTAAATGATCTCGTGCTAAAAACAATTGTTGCTTCTGATCATCCCATAAGGAAAAAGCGAAAATTCCGTTTAAATGTCGTACGCAGTCTTCTTTCCATTCTAAATAAGCATGTAGTAGTACTTCTGTATCTGAATGGGTTTCAAATGCATGCCCACATTTTTGAAGCTGCTCTCTCAGTTCACGGAAATTATAAATTTCTCCATTATAAGTAAGAGCATACGTATAATCACCAGCACGAAATGTCTTAGGCTGTGTCCCGCCTTCTGGATCAATTACAATTAAACGCCGGTGTGCAAAGGCCGCATGAGGTGAAAACCAAAATCCTTCAGCATCCGGACCACGATGCTGAATACTATTTGCCATCCTTTTTAAAATAACATGTTGATTTGAAAGGTCTTCTTTCCAATCTACCCAACCTGTAATTCCACACATACACATCTCATCTCCTAATTTTTAAAATAGATTAATGAAATAAAATGTACACTAAATTAAAGAGTGACTATATAAATAGTGTACTACATGAATTAAATTACAGACTTGAGAAAGTTTTCCTTGAATGCATAGTTATGTGAGAAAATGGCTAAGGGAAAGTATTCCATTACATACAAAAAATAAAAAAGATGAGAGAAAAAATTTTCTCAGACGTTATATAGGGTGTAAAAGCTTTTACAAAACAATAAGGGGAATCGCTACATGAAATCAAATGAGAAAAATTTTATAAAAAGATTACAGCGGCAAAAAGAAGACGCGTTAGAATTCGTTGTCGATACATATTTACCACTCATAAAGGGGATCACGCATAAAGTTCTACTTCCCATTCAAAATGATGGACTCATAGAGGAATGTATAAACGATATATTTCTTTCCATTTGGAATAACGCAAATAAATTCCATGGAGAGCCGAGTGATTTTAAAAAGTGGATTGCAGCGATTGCGAAGTTTAAAGCAATTGATTATTACCGGAAATCGACTAAAACAGTAGAAATCATTTCAGATGAGTTTCATATCAGTACAGAAAAATCAGCAGAAGACGAATTAATCGTTATGGAAGATAGGGAAGAATTATTGAAGCTCATTAATCAATTAGAACCGCTAGATCAAAAGGTGTTCATTATGAAATATTTACTTGGTATGAAGACAGAGGAAATAGGTGACAAGTTAGGATTAACTCGGGCAGCAATTGATAATCGAGTGTACCGGGGGAAAAAGAAACTACAACAAAATGCTACGAATATTAGTTTTGGAGGTAGTGTAATATGAAAGACATTTATGAACTATTAAATGATATTGATATAGATGAAAAAGAACTAGAAGAAATTGAGACTTCTGAAATCGAAAAGGAAAAAGTAAAACGAAATGTAAAACAATCGATACGTACGAAGAAAAAGATGAAAAGTTGGAAAAAAGGTGTCGCTGCTGCATCTATTTTAGTAGGATTATCAATTGCAACACTCGGTATCGGATTTCCTACATATGCTGGGGGATTGCCAATTGTAGGTGACATATTCCGATTTTTAGATAATGGTAGAACAGGGTTATATGAAAACTCTAAAGCTGACGCAGGGAAGATAATGGAGCCTCATTATAATTATAAACAATACGCTACAGTACTAAATATGACAAAAGAAAGCAAGGGAATAAAGATAACGATTAATGATGCGATTTTTGATGGGAAGACAATATCAATAAACTATTCTATAGAAAGTAACAGAGATTTAGGCGAGAATCCAATTACGTTGGATTTTTTAACTATTAAAGGAGCAGGTGCCCAATCAGGTAGCAATAAAATTACTAAAGTCGCAGATAGAAAATATACAGGTTTAATCAAAACAAGTAGCGATCTAGTTGGTAGTAAAGAAACTATAGTAAATGTTGAATGGATTGTACAAAGTATAGCCATTTTAGAAACTGAAGAAGAGATAAAAGGGGATTGGAATTTTAATATTAATCTAAAAGGAATAGAAAATAAAGAGCAATTGATTGGAGGTAGTACAGAAAAAGATGGTGTCAAAGTAAATATGGAGAGAATGGAAATAACACCAATTTCGTTTATTCTATACTACAACCAAGAAGTATCTCAAGAGATAAGGGGTGTATGGGATGGAGTAGATGTCGATTTAGAAGTGAGAGATGATTTAGGTAATCAGTATTATGGAGAAGGAAATGGAGGTTCAGGTGAAGATTCTTATAATTTTAATTGGAGTAAAACATTCCAACAACTTAATGAGAACGCTACTAAGTTAATAATAACACCTCACGTTAATTTAAGAATCCACACTTCTGAAAATTATGAATCGGTAACAATAGTTGAAGGACAAGTAAAGGAGCGTTTTGTACCTCGAAGACTGGGAGGCAATCAGGCTATTGTGTTAGATAATATTGTAATCGACTTAAAGAAATAAAAGAAAGACTGCCTAAAACCATTAGGCAGTCTTTTTTACATCAATAACTAGTTACGAGTAACGCATGCGGATGCTGCGTTTTATACTCATCTTTCCACGGAATGTTTAGTTGTTCCCACGATTCGCCGCTATCATTGGATTGAAAGACGCCATTGTTATTTAACGTGTAGAACGTATGTGGTTCGGCTTCGTTTGTCGCAAACATCGAAATGACTGTACCGATTGCAGATGGTAGTCCTTGTTGTACTTGCTGGAAAGGAGTATCTTTCGTTTTTCGATAAATATAAGACTCATAAGGGATACGATGATGAGCGAGATCAGCACTTGGCGCGGCAGAAACGAGAATCGTATCACAATCAGCTGGATCAATAGCCATGCTGTATAAATAATGATGTTCAAGTCCTGCACTACATGAGATCCAGCTGTTTCCATTGTTATAACTCTCAAGATAAGCACGATCAGGTCCGCCCATAAATCCGTCACCACATGATGCATAAAGGCGATTTGGTGCTTCAGGGTGCATAAGTAATTGATGAGCATCGATAGGAGCACCGAATTTTTTATCAATCCATGTATGCCCTTTATCGTTACTTTGAATAACAGCACCAGCTTCGATTGAAACGTGTATTGTATTAGGGTTGTTTGGGTCAACTGTAATCCAGCGTACGTGATGGGTAAAAGGTCTAGGCGGAAATGCCCACGTATAAGAAGATAATAATGATTTCATATTTTTAAGTTCAGTCCACGTTTCACCACCATTTTCAGAGCGAAATAAGGCGCTTGGTTCTGTGCCGACATAAACGACACCATATCCGTTAACTTGTTCATTTGAGCTTATTGTTATGGAAGTGATAGAGGAGTGCAAAATACCATCTTCTTTAGGGAAATCAAAGTAACGATAAGAATCTCCAATTGGTCTCCATGAACCCCCACTATCGTCACTTAACCATAGACCTCGTCCAAATGTTCCGCAATATACACGATTCTTTTGAAATGGATCAACAGCGATACAGGTAGGTTGCATATTTTGTAAGTGATAAGTCGTTTCATAGTTATCATTGTGTTCTTTCACTACAACAAGTTCACGTTCCATACAGAGAAATAAACGTTTCATTTAAGTAACCTCCTTAAAAATTCTTTCATTAGTAAACAATATGAAAATAAAAAAGAAGTAGTCTTGTTTTATTTGAGAAAAAGGGATTGTTTAAAAAATAGCGAAGTGTGTATACAGAGGAAGCGGGCGTTTACAATCAGTCGATTCGGGATAAACACGGGGAGTTTGTTTCATACTAACATACAGATATTGTACTTAAAGGAGTATAAGTATGGGACATTCGCATGATCATGGTCATTCAAAAAATAAAAAGGCGTTACTAATTGCCTTCCTACTAACAACAAGTTTTATGATTGCAGAAGTTGTTGGGGGATTTGTAACAAATAGCTTAGCACTACTATCTGACGCGGGGCATATGCTAAGTGATGCAGTATCTTTAGCTTTAAGTTTACTTGCGTTTAAACTCGGAGAAAAAACAGCAACAACTGCGAAAACATACGGGTATAAGCGAGTCGAAATGTTAGCAGCATTATGTAACGGTGTCGTTCTTATTGTCATTTCGGTATACATTTTTATTGAAGCAATCCGTCGTTTTAAAGAACCAGTTGAGATTGCTAGTAATGGGATGCTCATTATTGCAGTCCTTGGTCTGCTTATTAATATTTTATCAGCTTGGATATTAATGAGAGGCGGAGATGTGAAAGGTAATTTGAATTTAAGAAGTGCTTTCCTGCACGTACTAGGCGATCTATTGGGTTCCGTCGGAGCGATTATTGCTGCGTTACTTATTAAATTTTTCGGATGGACTGCTGCAGATGCGATTGCTAGTATTCTTGTGTCTATTTTAGTCATTATTAGTGGATGGCGTGTAACACGTGATACGGTTCATATATTAATGGAAGGTGCACCACAGCACATAAATGTTGAAGAGGTAAAAAGTACGTTATTAAATATTCCGATTGTCAAAGAAGTTCATGATTTGCACATATGGTCTGTCACATCAGATTTTCAAGTATTAACATGTCATCTTATTATTAAAGGGAATGAAACGCAAAGTGTATTAAAAGAGGCTACGTACGTATTAAAGGAGAAATTTCATGTAGAACATGTCACCATTCAAGTAGAAATAGATGGTGAATTTAATCATGATGAGACAACTTGCAAAGTATGAAAGAAAAAGGATAAGAAAAAGTGTCATAACATTTTTCGCACGGCATACATATATATAATGTGGCCACAAGTACTTTGCAAGGTAAATATTTCATGAAATTACTTTACTTATAAAGAGTCATCTTTTATAATCAAAAGTGGTAATTGATAGAGATTATCATTTTCAATGATCGTAGAAAGGAGTTTTTTAAAAGATGAGTAGTCAACTCCGTTTTGCTGTTGAAAATCGTAAGAGGCATTTAATTGATGAGTTAATTGGAGCAGGTGTGTTTAAGATTCGCGACCGACAATTATACGAGCTGTCTTTAGAGGAATTGGAAAAAGAGTACGAAGATATGGAAGATTATGCGAATATTCAGGCGTAGCTATATAGATTAGTAAAAGGAGAGCTGGTTACGATTTTGTGTAACCAGCCCTCTTTTTATTTCGTAGAAATTATTTTTTGTATTTCTTTCATGGGACGGAGCCAGTTTTGGGTCATTATTTGTTCCATTTGTTTTTCGTCCTGCTTCTGTAATGCTTGAATGATAGAGTGATGTTCTTCAATAGATTGACTTGCTGGAACAAAGTTTTGGAAAAACAAATATTCAAGACGTAAAACGTGAAGTTGCATATTTTCTAGAAAGGGTTCAATATATTGGTTTTTAGCAATAGAAGAAATTGTATTGTGGAATTGTATATCTAATTCTAAAGCTTGTTTTGCGTTTTTTTTCTCTATAGATTGCTGAAAATGCTCATTTATCTCAGAAAGTAGTTGAATATCAGCGTTTGTAATGTTTTGAAGAGCTTGCTTTCCTATAATAGAGTGAAGACCAGCCATCGTTTCATAAATGATAGATACGTCGTCTAACTTAATAGGAGCAATTTTCGTTTTTTGCCCTGGTACCATTTCCACTAATCCAGAAAGCTCTAATATTTGAAGTGCTTCTCTTACAGGTGTTCTGCTTACTCCTAGTGCCTCAGCCAATTCCCCATCATTAATTTTTTCATTGGGCTTCAGTACACCTTCAATAATCCAATTTTGTAGTTGATTTAAAACGAGTGATTTTGCTGAAACTCTTCCTGGTTTTTTATAATTTTGAGGGACAGGCATAGTGAATTCAATCCTTTCATTGTATATTTTCCTTTTTTGCATGAACAAGCTTTAATTTTTGTTTCCCTTCATCCGGCTTTTGGCTTAAGATGAGCACCATTACAATGACACAAAAAGCGCCTAATAACTGAAAAGATTGAAATGGCACTTGCAATATAAGTACAGAAGAAATAATAGCTGCGAGTGGTTCTGTGCAACCAAATAATGTTGTTTCTTTCGGAGTCAGGTATCGTATGCTGTCTAAGTATAAATAAAAGGCAATAAGTGTCCCGAAAATGACGACAAATGTGATGAGCGGTAGGGTACTTAGTTTTACATATTTCATAGTTGATAATAAAATGAATTCGTTTGTAGAAATAAAGTGTACAATCGTTACACCAATACCCCCAATAATCATGCCCCATCCAACGATAACGGAGGAAGACCATTTTTCTAACAATTCCTTTGAATATAAACTATAAAAAGCGAGAGATAATCCAGATAAAATCCCCCAAATAATAGCTGGTGTAGAAACAGCCAAGTTATGAACAGACCCGTTTGTTAGTAAGAGAAAAGTGCCTACTAATGAAAGGGTAATTGAAATGAAATCAATTTTTGATGGACGAACGTTCCATTTGAAAAGTAAGTATACAGTGATGAATATAGGAGCTAAATATTGTAATAATGTTGCCACGGCAGCATTTCCTTCTTTAATTGAAGCGAAATACGTATACTGTACAGCAAGCATACCGAATAGACCAAACAAAATCATTTTAATAGCATCAGATTTTTGTTTCCAAATGCTAAATATCTCTTTTTTTCTCGTTCCGAATGAGGAAATAATGAGCAAAATAATTCCAGATATAAGTAAACGGATCGTAACTAACCATTCGGTTGAAACATTGTCATATTGAAAAAGTTGTTGTGCAGCTGTACCAGACAAGCCCCATAAACAAGCACCGATTATGACCATTATAATTCCTTTTAATCGATTTGAATCCATATGATCTAAAATTCTCCTTTCTAAAAATACAAATTGAATACAATATGCAATATATCACAGAATGACTCATTAATAAACTGAAATTTCTAATTTGTTTTTTATGTATAGTAAAATATTCTAGAGGAGGGGGAGTATATGTTAGCTGGATTTTTAGTTTGTTTATTTGTTGGGTTACTTATCATTTTTTTAGGGTATCAAATACATGTGAAAAAGAGGGTGTTTTTGTTAGCAGGATATCAAGAAGAAACGTTTGTTGGAGATAAAAATAAATTAGCGAAGCTTTCAGGATCATTTTCTTATATAGTTGGAGTTGCTACTATAATATTACCGCTTGGCTTAGAAAAAATAGGTAATGTAGTTGGTATCGTATATGCTATATTAATTGTTTTAGGTACAATTGTATTCATAATTAAAGCAAACTTATTAAATAAGAGTACTATAAAGTAAAAAGGCTTCATTCTACTGAAGCCTTTTATTAATTGTTATGAAGTATAAGTAAAAGCCGGGATAGGATCAATAAATGTATTCCAGTTTTGTTGCATTTCTTTTTCTGTTAATAGACAATCATCTAATGATTGTTCAATTAACGAACGGTTCATATCAATTCCAATAAATACGAGTTCGGTTATTCGATCTCCATATTGTGTATCCCAGTTTTTCAATACTTCTGGTTCTTCTGCAATCATTTGATTTCTTTCAGTTTCAGGTAATGCGGCTATCCATTCACCGGCTCCTTGAATTGTAATAGAGGAGCCTGCTTGAGATAGAAGCCCTATTATATTATTACGAGATGCCAGCCAGAAGAATCCTTTCGCTCTTACAACATCTAAAGGCCATCTTTCTAGCCAATTCATAAGGCGCTCGGGATGGAAAGGATATTTGCGGCGGTAAACAAAGGAATTGATACCGTATTCTTCCGTTTCCGGTGTATGATGGTCACTATTTAATTCTTGTATCCAGCCGGCCGATTGACTGGCTTCTTCATAATTAAATAGATTTGTGTTTAAAATTTCTTGTAATGGTACTTTGCTAAACGAAGATTCAAGAACTTTTGCATTAGGATTTAATTTTTTTAGTAAATGATGAAGCTCTATTACATCTTCTTTTTCTAGCAAATCTATCTTATTAAGAATAATTACGTTTGCAAATTCAATTTGATCTATTAATAAATCAATAACTTCCCGGGTATCATTCTCATCGATTGCTTGTTTTCGGTCTAATAAACTTTCTCCATCTGCAAAATCATCCCAAAATCTATTTGCATCTACAACTGTAACCATCGTATCGAGGCGACAATTTTTCGTTAAATCAATGTTAAGAACTTCGTCTGTATAAGTAAACGTTTGAGCAACTGGAATAGGCTCACTTATACCAGAAGATTCAATAATAATATAGTCAATATCACCATTTTCCACAAGACGATTCACTTCTATCATTAAATCTTCTCGTAGTGTACAACAAATACAGCCATTTTGAATCTCTACTAGTTTTTCCTCCGTACGTGAAAAACCACCCTTTTTTATAAGAGATGCATCAATGTTTACTTCGCTCATATCATTAACGATAACAGCTACTTTTAAGTTATTCTTATTAGTTAAAATGTGATGTAGTAAGGTAGTTTTTCCAGATCCTAAAAAACCACTTAATACAGTGATAGGTACTTTTTTCATGAAATGATCTCTCCTTTAAATCGTAATGATTACGTTTTATATTAAACGATGGGAAAAGAAAAATCAATAATAAATCATAATGATTACGATTTAAGAATAGAAATAGACTATAAAATTTGTGCTGTAGTATGAAGGCATTTGGACAAGCACATGTTTACATATAAATAAAATGGAGGCGAGAAGCTTGGTCTTTAATAGAGTTTCAAAAGAATTAGTAGGCATAGCTCTTATCGCTATGTTTCTCTTTTTATTATTTTTTGTAGATTTTACAAGTCTAGCAAATTTGCACAAAAATATGCCACAGGAATGGTTGAATGTGAATACAGTATTTTTAAGTATCATTTTTGAAGCAATACCCTTTATTTTATTAGGGGTAATTGTTTCTTCATTTATTCAAGTGTTTGTGACGGAAGATATGATTCAAAAAGTAATGCCGAAATCTCCGATTGTTGCAATGATTCCAGCAGTATTTGTGGGAGTTCTTTTTCCAATGTGTGAATGTGTCATTATACCAATTGTAAGAAGGCTCATTCAAAAGGGGCTACCACTTCATTTAGGCATTGTTATTTTATTGAGTGCACCCATTATGAATCCAGTTGTTCTTTTATCTACTGTATATGCGTTTCAAAAAAATGATTACGTTGTATATGCACGCTTTGGGATAACAATTCTAGTTGCTCTATTCATAGGTCTAATTGTGTATTATTGCTATCGCGAAAGAAATGTTTTAAAAGATGTAGAGGTTTCAGTTCAAACAAGCAAAAAAAGAGTTGGAAAGGTGTTACGAATCACACTGTAGATGAGTTTTTTGATACTGGTAAGTATTTATTGATTGGTGCTTTTTTAGCAAGTGTATTTCAAACGTTTTTTGATCGGAATGTACTGGATGCAGTAGCACATAACGAAGTAATTGCCCCCTTTATTATGATGGGATTTGGTTATGTTTTATCAATTTGCTCTGCAGCCGATGCTTTTATAGCGGCATCTTTTGGACATGTCTTCTCAGTAAAGGCACTTCTCGCATTTCTTGTGTTTGGGCCTATGCTTGATATGAAAAATACGTTAATGCTATTTGCATATTTTCAAAAGAAATTTGTATTCTTTTTGATGGGAATTGTCATTGTATCTGTGTATACCATCCTGCAGATCATAATGTTATAGGAGGTGAGAAAGAATGGAGAAAGAGGAGCAGAAGGCATATCATCGCTATATTCGTGGAATTATTTTAATTGGTTTAGCAATGCTCTTATTTAAACTACTTGTAACAGGGAATATTTATAATTTTATCGCTCCAAAAATGATTAAATTTACGTATATAGCTTTTGTAGTGATTTTACTTCTTGGTTCTTTACAAGTTTGGAGAGAAAAAGAGGGTGATTGTAATTGTTGTAAGCACCATACAGCATTAAAATCAGGGATAAAAAGTTTCTTTGTATATGTTTTATTTGTTGTTCCGATAGTTAGTGCTTTTCTCTTTGGAAGTGTAACAATTGATGGAAGTTTAGCAGGAAAAAGGGGTATGAATCAAAGTGTACAGGCGAGAAGTATGGAAGGTAACGAAAAAGAGGGGAAACAGGATGATTTTGATGGGCAAGAGGTATTCGATGATCCAGATGAAACATCAAATTTATCAACGACTTATGAAACGGAAGAGCAAGTAGTAAAAAGTATGTTAGGACAACGAAAAATACAAGTAGAGGATAAGGATTATGTTCAAACAATGAGTATAATTGGTCAAAATGTAAAAGGATTTAAAGGGAAAGAAATTACATTCTCAGGGTTTATGTATAATGATAAGGATGTGACGGGTAATAAAGCGGTAGTGGCTCGATATGGCATAACTTGTTGTATTGCGGATGCATCAGTCTGGGGGATGATTGTTACGGGGAAAAATGTTGAAAATATTCCAGAAGAAACATGGGTGAAAATAACAGGATTATTAGATGAAACGACATATAAAGGAACAGTCTTTTCACTTGTAAAAGTAAACAAAATCGAGAAAATTAATAAGCCAACTGACCCATATGTATATGATGTTTTACCTCAATAGAAAAGAATAAATTCTTCATATTTTCATGAAATAGAATCATAATCATGGCGATAAAAAAATAAAGATAAGAGTAATTTGGTTTGTTAAAAATATGTGCAGAAGGAGTTATGCGATGAACTGGGTTACTCATAAACCATCATTTGAATTTGAAACATTTAGTCCTATTATTCGGTCACAATCTGCGTGGAGTGGACATTTAGATTTTGCATATGACTTAGTACGATTTGAAAAACCAGAAACTTTAGTCGAGCTAGGTACACATTTAGGAGCTTCCTTTTTTAGTTTTTGTCAGGGAGTAAAAGATGGAGGGTTATCGACTAAATGCTTTGCAGTAGATACTTGGGCTGGAGATGGGCACACAGGTCCATATGGAGAAGGGGTTTTTCAAATAGTAGAAAAAGTAGTGAGCGATAACTACCTTAATATAGGAAATTTAATTCGATCTACTTTTGATGATGCTGTAGACCGGTTTCAAGATGAAACGATAAATCTTTTGCATATTGATGGATATCATACGTATGAAGCTGTTTCTCACGATTATAACACCTGGCTGCCTAAAGTCGCGAAAAATGGTATTGTATTATTTCATGATATTGAAGTTAGAAGTGGTGATTTCGGCGTATATAAGTTTTGGGATGAGGTAAAAGCGAAGTACCCTCATTTTCAATTTGCGCATTCATATGGACTGGGAGTGTTATTTCCGAAGGGTTGTAGTGATAAGTTTGAGGAAATACTTAAAAATAAAGAAGAAATACAAAATATGTATAAATAAAGGTAGGGCATGCATCATTTTTATGATGTGTGTCCTATTTTTGCGTGGGAAATAATGGTGTGAATTAAAAAGTGAAGATAGTTGTAAAAAGTTTTGTTGCAGCAAATATTAAAAAAGTTAGTATGGGATTTTTCTTTGTAAATAAAGTGAAGCTTTAATACGTTCATGTCAGTCCGGGATGTTACAGTAGTTAATTTCTTACCTAAGTGCTTTGCGCTTACTGAATTTTAAGGCGGAGGTCTTATTGGCCGAAAATATCGGGATAAATAAAAATACAACATTTTTTATATTTTTCATTGCGAAAAACGTAATCTACTTTTACAATAGAAAGGGTTGTGAATATATTATACTGGAAAAATAAATCGAAATAATATGAAAATTTTGTTTTGTCTTCGCTAATTGTATATTACATACATGTAAGACGACATACGTCATGTTATCGACTTGTAAGGAGAGAAAAAAATGAAAAGTGTAAGATTACCATCGATGCTAGAAATCATAGTTCTTTTATTACTATTTCTTGCTGTTGTCTTTTCCTTCCAAACGATTTTTGATCTCCCAATTCAATTAGCGCTATTTATTTCATGGTTTTTAGTAATTGCGCTTGGATTAAGATTAGGATTTCGTTATCAAGAATTGCAAGATGCAATTACGAAAGGGATTTCTAACGGATTAGAAGCAATACTGATTTTAGTTGCAGTAGGTGCTTTAATTGGAACATGGATTGCTGGTGGGGTAGTACCAACATTAATTTATTATGGATTAGAATTTATTCACCCTAGCATATTCCTATTAGCAACATTAATTATTTGTTCTATAACTTCTATCGCGACAGGAACGTCTTGGGGAACAGTAGGAACAGCAGGTATTGCTATGATGGCGATTGGTGAAGGACTTGGTTTACCACTTCCGCTTGTTGCTGGTGCAGTTCTTTCAGGAGCTTATTTCGGTGACAAATTATCACCACTTTCTGATAGCACAGTTCTTGCAGCTTCTATGGCGAAAGTAGATGTTATTGCTCACGTTCGAGCTATGCTCGTATTAGATGTTCCGGCTTATATTATTACTAGTATTATGTTTACTGTAGCTGGTTGGATGTATGGCGGAGATAATGTTGATTTGAATCGAGTAGAATTTTTAAAAGAAGCTTTATTAAAGCAATTTGATATTAAAATATGGATGCTTGTTCCGGCGATCATTGTTATCGTTCTATTAGCGATGAAGAAACCGTCTATGCCAACAATTGCAATGGGAGCTTTAATTGGTGCAATTTGGGCAACTCTTTTCCAAGGGATGAACTTTGGAGAAGCGATTGGAACAGCTTATAACGGATTCTCAATTCAATCTGGTGTTGAGTTTGTTGACAAGTTATTAAACCGTGGTGGAATTAACGGTATGCTTGGCTCAGTAGCTGTTATTATTTTCGGTTTAGGATTTGGTGGATTACTTGAAAAACTAGGTGTTTTAAAAGTAATCGTATCAAAATTTGAGAAGAAATTAAATTCTGCAGGTAATGTAACGTTGTCTACATTAATCGTGGCATTCTTAGCTAATATATTTGGTTGTGCGATGTATGTATCACTAATTTTAACACCAAAAATTATGGAAGATAGCTATGATAAATTAAAAATAGACCGTCGTGTATTAGCACGTAACTCAGAAGTAGGTGGAACGTTAACTTCAGGTATGGTTCCATGGTCTGATAATGGTATTTTTATGGCTGGTATTTTAGGTGTAGCAACGTTCTCATACGTTCCGTTTATGTGGTTAAGCTTCGTATCGTTAATTTTAGCAGTTATTTATGGATATACAGGCAAATTCATCTGGTATGTAGATGATGCAGATAAAGGAAAGCAAGCATCATAAAATAAAAATCACCTTCTACAATATGTAGAAGGTGATTTTTTTATTTTGTAATAGCATCTGCTGAAGTTATTTCATTCTCATATTTAGCAATTTTTTGTTGTATCTTTTTTAAGTTTTTTTCAGTGTCTTGGATAAGCTGTAAGACATTGGTCTCCTGTTGTTTCATTAATTCCAACCGTTGAAAGATGGTAGATTCTCCTTCCATAGACCAGTCGATAAATTGTTTTATTTTTTGAATAGGCATACCAGTGTTTTTTAAACACAAAATCATTTCTAAATATTTGAGTGCTTCTTTATCAAAAACTCGATCTCCTTTTTCATTTCTTTGCAGAAAAGGGAACAGTCCTTGTTTATCGTAATAACGTATTTGAGAAATAGTTAAGTGTTGCATTTTGGCGACTTGCCCAATTGTATAATACATATCATTCATCCTTTTGTTACCAAGGTATAATGCCATTTTTATTTAGTATTTTACCATTATAGTTTGTTTCACTTAATGCATATTTAATAATAATTTTAGCACTTTCAGTGGTTGTATGGCCACCGGGGGAATTTCCATTAAGATCTGTAGTTGTAAAACCAGGAGTTACCCCAAATACTTCTGGACCGTTAGTAGCAAATTCTTTACTAAAAGCTAATGTTAAAGCATTAATAGCTGTTTTGGAAGAATTATATCCTAGTGTATTGATTGGATGTGTTTCACCATTAGCAAACATTGTTAGTGAGGCCATGTCAGTAGTTATATTTATTATTTTACTGTTTTTTGAATTCTTTAATAATGGTAAAAAGGCTTGTATCATTTGGAAAGTTCCAAAAAAATTAACTTCAAATCCTTGGCGTAAAGTTTCAATATTTAATTCACTAGGTAGTGTATTGAAGTCTATCGCTATGCCTGCGTTATTAATTAATAAATGTAAGTGGTCAGTCTTTTCGTAAATTTTCTTTGTTGCTTCTTGAATGGATTGTGAATTTGAAATATCTACTTGAATATAGGAAACGTTTGAAACATTTAAAGATTCTACGGCTTGTTGTCCAAGTTGTTCATTACGAGCACCTAAAAATACGTGATAATCTTTTTCTGCTAATTGACGAACAAGTTCATATCCAATTCCTTTATTCGCACCTGTTATAAAAGCATATTTTTTCATATTGAATTCCTCCAGTAGTGTTATAGTAGGTTACAATGGAAAGGATACAGCCTAAACTTAAGTTTAGGTCAAGAGGAATTTTTTAAAATACATATAGAATATCTATATATAAGAGTGAGAATTCTTATCATTTAAGAGAAAGTCTGTTATTATAAGAGATGTAGATATTATATTTTCAAGGGGATGAAAACATGGAGTACAGAATTGAAAGAGATACATTAGGGGAAATAAAAGTTCCAGCTGATAAATTATGGGCAGCACAAACACAACGTAGTAAAGAAAACTTTCCAATTGGAACAGAGCAAATGCCGCTTGAAATTGTAAAAGCATTTGCAATTTTAAAGAAGAGTGCAGCGCTTAGCAATCAAAAATTAGGAAAGCTATCACAAGAAAAAGCAGAAGCAATTGTAGAAGCTGCTGATGAAGTGATTGCAGGGAAATGGAATGAACATTTTCCGCTTGTCGTATGGCAAACAGGTAGTGGTACACAGTCAAACATGAATGTGAATGAAGTAATTGCAAATCGTGGGAATCAAATTTTGAAAGAGAAGGGATCTGACGTACATATTCATCCAAATGATGATGTGAACATGTCACAAAGTTCAAATGATACATTTCCAACGGCACTTCATGTAGCTTGTGTAATCGCAGTAGAAAATCACGTATTACCAGCAATTACGAAATTAAAAGAAACTTTAGCAGAAAAAGTAACTGCATTTGAACATATTATAAAAATTGGTCGTACACATTTACAAGATGCAACACCGTTAACTTTAGGACAAGAAATTAGCGGATGGCACCGTATGCTTGAAAAAACAGAGCGTATGATTGCAGAGAGCAATACATATATGAAAGAGTTAGCAATTGGTGGAACTGCGGTTGGAACAGGTATTAATGCTCATCCTAAATTTGGTGAGATGGTATCAGAGGAAATTAGTCAATTTACAGGTAAACAATTTGTTTCTGCACCAAATAAGTTCCATGCATTAACGAGCCATGATGAAGTTGTATATACTCACGGTGCATTAAAAGCATTAGCTGCGGATCTAATGAAGATCGCTAACGATGTACGTTGGCTTGCAAGTGGTCCACGTAGTGGTCTTGGAGAAATTATTATTCCAGCAAATGAACCGGGAAGCTCTATTATGCCAGGTAAAGTAAATCCAACGCAAAGTGAAGCATTAACGATGGTTGTAGCACAAGTGATGGGGAATGATGCAACGATCGGATTTGCTGCGAGCCAAGGTAACTTTGAGTTAAACGTATTTAAACCTGTTATTGCTTATAACTTCTTACAATCAGCCCACTTATTAGCGGATGCAATTGTTTCGTTTAATGACAATTGTGCAGTTGGTATTGAAGCAGATAAAGAAGTAATTAATGAAAATGTGAATCGTTCACTAATGCTTGTAACAGCGCTAAACCCACATATCGGATATGAAAATGCAGCGAAAATTGCGAAGCATGCTCATAAAGAGGGATTAACTTTAAAAGAAGCTGCATTACAATCTGGACTACTAACAGAAGAGAAATTTGATGAAATTGTAGATCCGAAGAAAATGATTGCTCCAAAAGAGTAATAGAAAAAGCCAAGGTTCTTAGTATAGAATTTTGGCTTTTTTGATGTTCATTTTTATGTTTCATCTACTTGCAATACTGCAAGTTTCAAAATATATTATTTGTTAGCAGGCGTATTCATTACTCTCATCTGTGGGCAGTTCTCTTTTAAGAGTGAAATGAATTTTTCTTCTTCTTGTGGTACGAAAGTGGTCACTGAGTCAAATAAATTATAATTAATTTCTAATTGTTGCCTAGTCCATTTTTTTGAACGAAGTTTTTTGCCAGAGTACTTAATATGGCGAATGTCTTTGAATGAGATTTCAGTACGAAGTATGAAACCGTGTTTTACAACAAGAGATGATTCCGTTACGTTGTAGTGAGAGAAATAGAATGAAGAAAGATTCACGATATTTAATAGCATCATGAGAGTGAAAAAAATAGAATTTTCATTTTGGAAGAATAACGAAACGAAAAAAATAATTATAAATAATGTAATGAAAATGACGTGGAATGGATTTTTTTTCGCTTTAAATTTCAAGTCAGTCACCTCGGTTTACTTGTTCTTTAACTAAATTAAATCATAATATTGTAATAAAACGTATGAATATGCAGAATTGCATATTCATACGTTTTATTATTCATGTAAAATTTCTTGATGGGATAAATTCAAAAGAAGTTTTGTAATAGTGGAGTGGCATGAAGTGACTTACAAGAATAGAAAGATAGCGTTAGTCATAATTAGTTGTATGATGATTATGAGTAGTTGTGCTAATAAATTTGTTGAAGATAGAAATCGAAAGCATACATTTGTACGAGCAAGTAAAGTTTTAGTAGAGACTGTAAATAGAATATATAAAAAGTAAAGGATGTTTTCTTATACGAAAACATCCTTTTTGTCGTTAAAATTGAATACTGAAGTTTTGTAATGAGTGAATACAGGTTCCATATTCACTAATCGCATATGTATTCTGTGCAATTTGCTTAACGGTAAACCAAGGGTCTTGAAGAATATTCATATTCTATTTCACATTTTATAAAATGAATTTGTATAAACATATTCGCTTTTCGTTGTATTAAAGAAGTTCGGTAGATGTTTTTATAAAAGTTTATAAAATGGGTAAACGAAAGATTGAAATGTTTGTTTACGTTGTGATAAGATGGTAAAGTGACAATAAACGTTATGGTAATTTGTTTGGTTTTAAAATAAACATTTTGAAGGAGTGTTTAGTGTGAATGATATTTCAGAGAAGTTTTGGGATGCGTCAATAGAAGAATTAAAGAAAGGGTATGTGTTTGATGAAGCAAAAGAGGAGTACATTTGCTTAGCTTGTGGTGAAACATTTATTAAAGGTGTTATTTATCAAGATAATCAAGTTTGGTATGAAGCAGAAAAGTTCGTCCAATTGCATATTCAAAATGAGCATACATCTATGTTTGATTATTTATTAAATATGGATAAGAAATTTACTGGTTTAACGGATTTACAAAAGAGAATGGTTCAGTTTTTCCATATGGGACTGAATGATAAACAAATTGTAAAAGAGTTGGATGGCGGAAGTACATCAACAATTCGTAATCATCGATTTACACTGCGAGAGAAAATGAAGCAAGCAAAAGTATTTTTAGCACTAATGGAATTATCAGAAGAAAAATCAAAAGTACAAACGAAATTTGTGCCAATTCATAGAACAGCAACGATGGTGGATGATCGATACAATATTACGGAAGAAGAAAATGATGAAGTATTAAAAGCTCATTTTACAGAAGGGTTAGATGGACCTCTCTCTAAATTTCCGAAGAAACAAAAGCGTAAATTAATTATCTTACGTCATTTAGTAAAGAAGTTTGATAGTAATAAAAAGTATACTGAAAAAGAAGTAAATACAGTGATAGAAAATGTATACCCTGATTTTGTAACTTTAAGAAGATATTTAATCGAATATGGATTTTTAGATCGAACAGCCGATGGAAGTCAATATTGGGTGAAGTTATAATCATGCGGAAGGAAAATGAATAGAAGCACAGTATTATAACAACTATACAAAGAGATAGATATTGAAAACAGATTTTTAATAAAAGGAGAAATGAAATTTGAAACCACCTGCAGATAACAATAAAGAAGGTGCGGAGTCACAAAAGTTGGAAAGTGAGAGTAAACCGATTTGGAAATCGATGTCTCTGTTTTTAGTACCGTTATTATTAAGTAATGTACTACAATCAGTTGGACAATTATTTGGTATGGTAGTAGTAGGAAGATGGCTTGGAGTTAATGATTTAGCGGCTATATCAGCATTCTTTCCTTTGTTCTTTTTACTTGTTTCATTCGTAATTGGTATCGGTTCAGGAAGCTCTATTTTAATTGGTCAGGCGTTTGGTGCTAAAAATGAAGATCGTTTAAAAGCTATTGTCGGTACTACGCTTACGTTTACTTTTATTATCGGAGTTGTATTAGCGATAATAGGTAGTATTTTTGCGATGGATATTATGCGTCTTATGGGAACGCCAGAAAATATTATTGAAATAAGTGTACATTATGCACGAATTTTATTTATATCGATGCCAGTATTATTTTTATATTTTGCATATACAACATTTATGAGAGGTACAGGAGATTCTAAAACGCCATTTTACTTTTTAATTGTAAGTACAGCGCTAAATATGATCTTATTACCGATTCTTATTTTTGGATGGTTAGGAGCTCCGAAATTAGATGTGTATGGAGCGGCCTATGCTTCTGTTATATCTACAGTTATTACGTTTCTTGTCATGCTTGTGTATTTAAAGAAGAAAAATCACCCACTACAACTAGATGGCACAGTAAGAAAGTATCTTCGAATGGACTGGGAGTTATTAAAGCTATTGCTAAGGCTCGGTATTCCAGCGAGTATTAATATGATATTAGTTTCATTATCTGAAATTGCCGTAATCGCGTTTGTAAATCGTTACGGTTCGGATGCAACAGCTGCTTACGGCGTTGTGAATCAAGTTGCAAGTTATGTGCAAATGCCAGCAGTTAGCCTTGGTATTACAGTTTCTATTTTTGCGGCGCAATCGATTGGGGGGAATCAATTTGATCGATTGCAGAAAGTTGTGAAGGCCGGAATTATTATGAACTACGTCATCGGTGGTGTGTTAATATCTCTTATTTACTTATTCTCAAGAGACATTTTATCACTATTTTTAACGAGTCAAACTACAATTGAAATTGCTCATAGCTTAGTTATGATTACGTTATGGAGTTATTTAATTTTCGGTCATGCACAAATTATTAGTGCGACAATGCGAGCGAGCGGTACAGTACTTTGGCCAACTGTTATTGGAGTTGTTTCAATTTGGCTTGTAGAAGTCCCCGTAGCATATTATCTTTCTTACCATACAAGTCTTGGAATAGAAGGCATCTGGATCGGGTATCCAGCAGCATTTATTGTCAGCTTAATATTGCAGTATGCATATTATAAGCTTTCATGGCAAAAGAAACGAATTACACGATTAGTTAGTTAAATAGAAAAATGTCCCTAAGTAATTAGACTTAGGGACATTTTTTCGTAAGTGGAGGTTTACAAATAGCTTTTTAAAGTGATATCAAAATGTTGTCTAATGAGTGTTTGATCACTCATATAAAACTCCCACGCTTTTTCTGGTTCACCGATAATCTCAAAGGATTCCTCTGTAATATATAAAGCACAATTATCCTCCAGTGCAATTCCTTCTATATTCCCTTGATGATTTTGTAAAAAGGAATGGAAGGCGTTCATTCTGTTTAATTGATTATAATGTGGACAAAATCTTTTATTAACAATACCCCATCCGTTACTCTCTATATAACCAAAACCTTCATAATCTGATCGGATACTAGACGTGAACCAACACATAGCACCAGCACTATAACCAGCAATAAGTGTTCCTTGCTGTAGAGCCAATAATAATTTTTCATCAAGTCTATATTCTTTCCATTGTGTAAGCATGTGAATATAGTTTCCACCACCTAAATAAATTAAATCGGCTGAATGAATCATCTCGTCTATTTCATACTTAGAAGGTGAATCTGTTGTAATGCGTAAAATTTGTACTTCACAATGTAATTGTTTTTCAAACGTGTCTAAAAATAATTTTATATAGCTTTCATCATCATGACTAGCCGTTGGAATAAACAATATTTTTGGGTACTGTTTATTTGTTAATTCTATAAGGCGTTCATTAATAGGCAAGTGATTTGAATCTTGTAAATCACCGCCACCAATGACAGCTAATTTCATAGTAAAGCACCACCTAATCATTTTTGTTATATAAAAATTCGATAGAAGAGAGTTACATTCCTTCCGTAATGTAATCAATAATTAGAAAATATAGCTTAAGTATATCGGAATAGTAAAGAAACTACTGACTATATATACCAATGCATTAGAAACCATTCATTGATATATAATATTTCATACTAATGTTTCAAAATATGGAAAAAATATGTTTAAATAGATATAATGACGCATTCATTCATATTGAATTTATACTTATATTTTAAAAGGGTATCGGAAATAATAGCGATTTTCTAAAACAGTTTTTACTTTTAATAGGAAGTTTTATTACAATATGGTAAAATTATTTCAATATATTTATTTAATATGAAATACAAAGAAGGAGCGTGAAAAAAAAGTGGATTTTCGATTTGAATTTACAACGAAGCTGAAAGAATACTTAGACGATGAGAAGGATGAAAAAATAATAAAAGATGGACATAGAGATGTAATTTTTCACTATTTATATGCGTTAGAGACTGAAATTGGCGTTGTTAAAAATCCTAATTTTACTTTTTTTGCATCAGGAAGACGTTCACATATAGTGTTAGAAAACGTTGAATTTAAAACAGAAGTAAATGTAAAAAGTAATATAATTGAAATTACAAAAATAGTGGATAATGTAGTTATTCCGTTAGATACTATCGTAGCGAAAGATCGGGAATTATTTGCCCTTGGGCGTAATGAGAAGTTTAGTGTACAAATATTAGAGCAGTATCTCTTTGATACATTTGGAGATAAGTTAGGCTTATAATGAATAGAATGAGGTACGTATTTATAGGTAGTGAATTTTAGTTTATATTACTTGCGTTTGACCTCTCATTTAATTTGTACTACAATTCGTAGTGTGAAAGGAGTCATACGATGTTTACGCAAAACTATAGGTTAAATGAGCAAGGATTAAATCATTTCTTTGGACCGCTTGAAGCGAGGATTATGGAGATTATTTGGTCTACTGAAGGTATTACTATTAAAGAAGTCCAGCGGAAGTTAAGTGAAGAATCGCCTGTGAATTTTAATACTGTTATGACAGTTATGAACAGGTTAGTAGAGAAATTACACTTAGAAAAACAGACTGTGAAAAGAAGTGGCATATATCGTGCTATACAAACGAAAGAAGAATTCTTATCTAATCAAACGAAGAAAATGACACAGGAATTAGTGGGGGAATTTGGAGATTTAGTTGTAACACATATGATAGATGAGTTAGAGCAGGCTGATCCGAATTTAATAAAAAAATTAGAAGACAAATTGAATCAGTTAAAAAAAGAGGATCGATGAAATGAAATGGCAAATGCGTAAAATCGTATTGTTAGCGCTCATTGTTAGTACCCTCTTTTTCAGCTTGTTATTGTATTATGTTACATATCCATTTCTCTTTCAAAATAGGGCATTATTCCTTTCAAAGTTTTGCTTGTTTCAGTTAGAAAAACATATGAAAGAACTATCAATGGTTCGTATTATAATAGCGGGGTTATTATTAATTACTGTATTGATTGTGTGTAAAAGAATTTGGCGGCAATTTTTCTATAGTAAAAAAGTACAAAAAGTACTTATCCCATTTATTAGAAAAGGGAAACAAATATATATATTGCCGACTGCGGAAGTTGCAGCGTTTACAATTGGATTATTCCGTCCGAAAGTTGTCATGTCAGAAGGTTTGCTTCAGACGTTTTCAGATGAAGAGATTGATGCGATTATTTTCCATGAAGAATATCATCAAAATAATTGGGATCCGCTAAAATTATTTTGTTTTACGTTATTAGCAGAAGGAATGATTTACATCCCGATATTAAAAGAATTGTTACAACGATACCATACGTATCAAGAGTTAGCAGCAGATAAATATGCGATGCAAAAAATGGAATCTTCATTTGAGTTAGGTAGCGCGTTATTAAAATTAATTAAAATAAAGACAATGGAAAATCGATGTGTTAAAGCTTCATTTGCAAAAACAGCAATAAATTTACGAATCGAGCAAGTGTTAAATGAAAAGGTTATTAAGCTTACTATTCCGTTACATACGAATTCGGTATATGTAACAGTAGGTTTATTCTGTATGTCGGTTGTACTTATTGTCGGAGAGTGCATATAGCCTCTTTTTTTTAAGGATAAACACTACTCTATGTAGTGTGGATAGAGTAGTGTTGTTATTTATATCATTATACTTTTTATCGCTATATATATATCTTGTTTATCATATATTACAGGTATTTTATTGTATACAAATCAAATGACGAAAATTACAGCATTCTTTATTCGTCTATTCGGTGGATTTACAGGTTTTTAAAAATGAGGAGGAAGAAAAGTGAAGAAACTAATTGCTATTATACTAGTAGGTGCTCTCGTTTGGGCGGGGGTTAACTTTTATAATTCAAAGAAAGAAGAAAAGGAAAGAAAAGCAAAGCAAGCAGAGTTACAAGAGAAAGAAGTATTACCACAAGTAGGTTTTAAAGCACCTGGCATCACATTAAAAGGATTAGACGGAAAGTTGCAGTCGTTAAATGATGCCAAGGGAAAACCATATATTATTAATTTTTGGGCATCATGGTGTGGGCCGTGTGAAATGGAGGCACCTGACTTAGTTCATATGTATGATAAATATAAAAAGGATGTTGAAATTTTTGCGGTGAATGCAACTGTTAGTGACCCAGTACAAGAAGCAAGCGCATTTGCTAATCGCTATGGATTTGAGTTTCCGGTTCTACTAGATATGGACGGAGTAGCTGGACTAGATTATAAAGTATTCTCTTTACCGACGACATTTTTTGTTAATAAAGATGGAATTATAGTAGATCATGTACGAGGTGTATTACCACCAGATCAATTAGAAAAGAAATTTAAGAAATTGATTGAGAGTTAAAAGGGGATTTCGTGATGATGGAGTGGATCGTGAGATTACAACCCGCATCTCTTATAATTGGAAGTCTATTTGGATTTATGTTGATGAAACGAAAGATGAGGCATCAAAATGTATCATATGAAAAAATGATGGATGCCGTAACAAATGTGTTTCTTATCATCGTATTTGTATGGAAGTTTGCACCAGCAATTTTAAATCCTATATGGGCTTTTGAGGCGCCAGTGCAAGCACTATTAGCTGTTGGAAGTATGCAACATATTGTAGTAGGATGCGTAATTGCTAGTGTATACATTGTTTGGAAAAGTAAAAAGGAACAATTTTTGTTTCGTATTTTACTTGATGTACTCCCTTTTGGATTGTGTGTGAGCACTATCTTTTATTTTCTATTACATCATGAAGTAGGTGCACCAACGACACTACCATGGGGAATGAAAATATATGAATCTAAACTATTATATCACCCTATTTTCGTATACGAGATCATCCTTGCTCTTTGTATAATGGGCTTGTTATGGATGAAAAATGAAAGGATCGGAAATGGAAAGAATATAAGTATTTTTCTAATTGTTGAGGGGTTTGCTCAAATCATTATTTCGCTTGTTAGTGAACAAAATTCGGTTCAGTTTGGTCTATCAGCACAGCAAATAATGAGCTTTTGTATTATTAGTTTAGGGATTTTGTTAGTGCCGAAAAAATAAAAGATAGCCATATACAGAGAGTATCTGTGTATGGCTATCTTTTATAAGCGTATTTCTTCATCATATGCTAAATCATTATATTGTAGAAATCTAAAAACCCCTTTATTAGGGGTTTTTAGGTTTCTATAGGTCTGCATGTGTTTCTTGTTTATCTGTATCCCATTTTGGAAGTTGTTTTGCTTGTTGATTTTCAGTGAAATTATTAAAGCCAAAAGCAAGTATGCATGTAAAGGTTAAAATAGCTAAACTAATCTTTTTCATTATCTTAGTGCCTCCTTAGTTAATAATTTTTGTTTTGCTTCGTAAGTTTTGAAAAAATATTTTTGAGATTTCTCTATTTTATTCACTTTATGAAATTCTACTGCTAATAATTCGTAATATTCTTGTGCATAATCGTATAATTCTTTACTGTTAAAATATGTAGTGCCTGCAATGATTGCGTTTTCTAAGTCGTCTAGAATACCAGTGTGTTGTGTTTTTAAGATAGTGAAATGGTGTTTATATTCTTGATTATTTAATTCATTACAAATTTCTAAGCCTTTTTGAACCCAATCGTTTGCAAGTTCTTTTTCATTTAAACTAAAATGTTCTTTGGCTTGTAGAAAATTGGCTTTTAGGTGTTTAGGTAATTTGTTTGTAACTATTGTAAGATGTCTAATAGCAAGGGTTGATAGATTTTGAGAAGAGTAGAGCCAACCTAAGTTATTTCGAACTTTTAAGATTAGTGTATCGTCTTTCAGCTTTTGTAAAATATTGATTGCTGAATTATAGTTCTCTTCGGCTTGTTCGAATTGTTTTAAATAAACAGAACATGAGCCTAAAATGTTTTCGCATAGAGCTATTTTAATTTCATAACGTGGATATTTTGACAAAATCTCTTTCGCTTGATTTGCATAATTGATTGCTGTAAGTGGTTTGTTTGTATGGTGATTAAATATAGCAAATTTATATTTATATTCAGCTTCTTCTAGTTCGCCTGGTACATGTTTTAAAAGGGATTCAGCTTTTTCGTATTCTTTTTTTGCTTCATCATAATTTCCAATAATGGTAGCATGTTCAGCTTTAAAAAAGTGATAATAATAAGTAATAAAGTCTTCAGTTATTAGATTGTCAAAACGAACAATTTGACTAAAAGTATCATACTTAATATTTGTCCAATCGGTTAGGACCTTATATTTAAAGTTTAGTAGGGAGTAGTAAAGCGATAGATTTTAATCAGCTTCAATTTTATTAATCTGTTTCTCTATTTTTTCTTTTAATTGTTTCGCTTCAATTAATTGCTCCGCTACCATTACTTGATATAAAATGTTTAATTCGTTGACAATCTGTTCATGCCCTTTTAATAACACACTCATTATATATTCCCCCATCCGATAAAAGTATCCTAATTTAATTATTTCTATAATAGCAAAATAGAAGAAGTATAAGAGTAATTTTACCATATTTTTCAAGAAAATTCCGAAAAATCAATTAATTTTTACGTGTTTCTTATTTTTATGTGAATATTACAAGTGCCTCTGGTAGTGGTGGGATGAATCTGATTCATGATACGTTAGCGTCAATGGGAGGGATAGTTTCACTTGTAAATATGTTTTTAGGAGGCTTGTTCAGATTGGGTCCAACTGTTAAGTTTTTAACAAAAATTTCACTTTCTTATTTAATAAAAACAGGATAATCCGCATTTTATAAGAATCATCCTGTTTTTATTGATACATTAAAAAATCGGCGGAGTAACAGAAAACAAAACAATGGCATTTTTTTTAAAATGATTCACCCATTTATGTTTTAAATAAGCAGGTATCTTTACACTGTCGCCAGTTTCTAATACGTATTCTTCCTCATTTAAATATAATGTGATTTTCCCATCTAAGACAAATGCCAATTCTTCCCCTTTATGTTCTAGCACATTTTCTGATGAAGCTGTATTAGGCGGGATAGTCATAATTGCTGTTGCTAAATTTCCAGTGAAATCAGGTGAAAGCATTTCATATGATAAATTATCGATAATCATTTTCTTTCGTTTATGGGAACGTACAATTAAATCGTCTGTATTTGTATCTTCAAGTAAAAAGCTAAATGTTGGCACATCAAGAGCTTTAGCAAGCACTTTTAATGTTTGAATAGAAGGGTTAGCGGACCCGCGCTCAATTTGACTTAACATAGATGGTGTAATATCAGCCATCTTTGCTAGTTCTTTACTAGTTAAACCTTTTTCTTTTCTTTGTTTTTCAATTTTTTTACCGATATCTATATTTTCCATAATGAAAATCTCCTTAATAATTATTAAATTATATTTAAAAAAATTAAATTAAAATTAACTTAATTGAATGATTTGTGTTAAACTATATTAAAATTAATTTAATTATAATTTATTAAATCGTAAGCTACAAGGTGATGAGGAGGAAGAGAAATGAAGGAAATAGAGAAATTAAAAGAGGAATATCCACTATTAAAGAAATTAATCGCAACAGAAGAAGTATTTTGGATAAATCCAAACATAGAAAAGTATGAAACAGCAATAAAAGGTACACCATTGAATGAAGAGAATGTAAAAGATGCGGAAGAGAGATTAAAGCGTTTTGCGCCATATATTGCGAAAGTTTTTCCTGAAACGAAAGGGACGAACGGCATAATCGAATCACCTTTAGTGAAAATACCTTCTATGAAAAAAGCTTTAGAGACAAATTACAAGCAACCTATTTTAGGAGAATTATTATTAAAATGTGATAGTCATCTCCCGATATCAGGATCAATTAAAGCTAGAGGCGGCATTTATGAAGTGTTGAAACATGCTGAGCAACTAGCATTGCAGCACGGAATGTTAACAGAAGAAGATGATTATTCCATTTTAGATAGTGATACATGTAGAGAGTTTTTCTCGAAGTATTCAATTGCGGTAGGTTCTACAGGGAATTTAGGACTTAGCATAGGAATTATGAGTGCGAATCTAGGTTTTAATGTAACCGTTCATATGTCAGCAGACGCAAAAGAATGGAAGAAAAGTTTATTAAGAAGTAAAGGTGTAAACGTTATTGAATATGAAGATGATTATAGCAAAGCAGTAGAAGAAGGAAGACGACAGGCGGATGCGGATCCTAGCTGTTATTTTGTAGACGATGAAAACTCACATGATCTATTTTTAGGATACGCAGTAGCTGCATCACGATTACAAAAGCAATTAGAAGAGTTAGAGGTTGTAGTAGATGAAGATCACCCTTTATTTGTTTACCTTCCGTGCGGAGTAGGAGGAGGACCGGGCGGCGTAGCATTCGGTTTAAAGTTATTGTATAAAGACAACGTTCATTGTTTCTTTGCAGAGCCAACACACTCTCCTTGTATGTTACTCGGCTTAATGACAGGCCTTCATGACAAAATTGCCGTTCAAGATATCGGAATTGATAATGTAACAGATGCGGATGGACTTGCGGTAGGAAGGCCATCTGGATTTGTCGGTAAAACGATGGAACCATTTTTGAGTGGGAATTACACAGTAAGTGATGAAGAGTTATATAGATTGTTAAAAGAACTAGCTGATACGGAGAATATTGGTTTAGAGCCTTCTGCACTAGCAGGTATGATAGGGCCAGTGAAAGTATGTAAAGAAGATGAGTATTTACAAAAGCAACAGTTAACAGAGAAGGTGAAAAAAGGTACTCATATTGTGTGGGGAACGGGTGGAAGTATGGTTCCAAAAGATGTAATGAATGAATATTATAGGAAAGGTTTGGAGTTAACGGTATAAGAAAAATGAGGCTAATTGTAGCCTCATTTTTTCATGTACATAAAAATCTTTGTTATTTTCACAATAGTTCTTTATAGTATATATAAAGGATAACTAATATTGAATAAATACAACAAAAAAGCTTTATTTTACATAATAAGAGGATGTGTATACGATGTCATTACAGACTAAATATATAGCGGGTATTTCGCTTGGGGTTATGGGTGTCGGCTTCGCGGCTTCTATCCCTTTTCAAGGAACGGTAGCAGGAGAGATTATACAAGGGGGATTTGAAGCTGGATTGGTTGGCGGGCTTGCAGATTGGTTTGCGGTTACTGCTTTATTCCGTCATCCGATGGGAATTCCAATTCCGCATACAGCGTTATTACCTAAAAATCGTAAACGAGTAACGAAAGGGCTCATTCATACGTTAGAAAATGAATGGCTGACGAAAGAAAGTATTACGAATAAAGTAAAAGAGATGCAGTTAGCACAAATGGTACTGCAAATTGCTGAGAGAGAAATGCAGTCTGATGCTGTGAAAAAGGGGATTGTAACGATTGCAGAGAAAGCAATTGTAACAATAGATACAGAAAAGTTAGCTGTTATTATTGAAAAAGAATTAAAAACATATTTACATACAATTAATACAAGTAACATTTTACAAGTGCTTGTTGATCAATTAGTTGTGCAAGAATATGATGAAAAGACACTTGATTACATATTAGTGAAGGTAAAAGATTGGACCGCGCAAGATGAAGCTCGTTACCAGCTCGGTAGCTTAGGTATGAAGGCGATGGAAAATATAAAAGTAGATGGATTCTTGCAGTTTACTTTGAAATCATTTATGAATATTGTAGATGAAGATAAAATTGGCGGCATTTTGCAGAAGTTTATCATTAGTAATATTAACAGCTTACAAGAGGCTGATAATACCACAAGACAACTTATATTAGCGAAGATTCGTCAAGAAATTATCAATGTAAAAGAAAATGAAGCCTTACTAAAGGAATTAGAAAATTGGAAAGAAAAGTGGATTGCGAATTGGGATGCTACTGACAAAATAAAAGAGATGCTAGAGCAAGTACAACAAAGAGCAGTTGCTTTTGTAAATAATGAAGAATTTGCTGATAAATATGTTATTCCATTTTTACAAAAACAAATGAATAAAATAAAAGAAGATGAACAGATAGTTCAAAAAATAGAAGATTGGTTACAAAAACAAGTTGTGAGTCTTGTTGAGAAGAACCATTCGAAAATTGGTAAGCTTGTACAAGAAAACCTTGATAAGTTAGATGATAAAACGTTAATCGAAATGATTGAAAATAACGTCGGTAAAGATTTACAGTGGATCCGAGTAAACGGGGCTGTTTGCGGATTTATGATTGGATTAGTGTTAGAAGGAATTAAAGCGATTATATGAGAAAAACCTTCCGCAATTGCGGAAGGTTTTTTATTTTTCGATAACGCTCATATTCAAATTATAAGTTTTCTCAATATTTAACTTGTACGTCCCATTTCCAGTTTTAATCGAATTTTTATACCAATGTTCTTGCTCGTTTAATTCTGGATGTTCTTCTGAAGAATTATTTTCTTTTTTCGTTAAATCTTCTACTTGCTCCCAAGGTGTGTTTCCGTGTATTTCTTTTTGATTCGTTATTGCTGTTAAAGATACATCACTTTCTTTTGCAAGATGGACAGACACTCTTGAGCTTTCCTGTACAAACCAATTATTTTGTAATTGACCTGGATAAAGAGATAGTTCGTTATTTGAAGCACGGATTTCCACATTTTTATTTTGCGGAAGAACAAGCGTTGGTTTCACCTGTGGTGCTGAATTAAATAACGTATGCTGAACAGGTAATGATTTTAAAGTGATATACATCGTTTCTCCAGCCGTTTGAACTGAAAGGAAATCATCTTGTTTTAAATTGAGTTTTTCATTTGCTTTCGTTGTCATTTCATAAGTTCCCAAAAGATGAATTTGATTTGTATTATTTCCCTCTATCGTTAGAGGCTGATGTCCTGCATCTACTACGATTTTTTTGATAGATTCAGGTATATCAAATTGTCCGTCTGGAATATTACTCGTTTGCCTCGTTGTGTTAATAGAGTGACGAACTTCTTCTAGTAATCCAGTTGATAATAAACAGTAAAAAGCAATTCCGACGCTTCCTAAAACGCCGATAAAGAAAATACTAAAAATATCATATTTAATAAATGATTGTTCCTTCTTAGAAAATAGAAGGTATAGTAAAACTTCGGCTCCAAGTATGATGAGTAAAACTGGCCACCATGCAGTTAGTGTATCTAATACTTGAATTCCTTTTACGACTGAAAATAGTAAAAAGCATCCTAACGATATAATAGAAAGCCCCATTGAGAATGTTCCAACACGCCAAGTCCTCATTCGTTTGTCCCACCTTTGTTTTCTTTATTTCCAAGTAACAATTTAAAGCCGCCGCCAATTAAAAGGAGCGCAACGATAGATGTTTGGAAATAGCGATAATATAGTTCACTAAGATGAATATTAAATATAGTTACAAAATAATCATTCAAAATAGGAAGGACTGTTTGATTTAATAAATAATAACCACCGAGTGTAATTAATCCGATACCGATCCATCTTTGATGATTTATAAAATAATCGATAATGGGTTCGTCTTGAACTCGTTCTTTTCCGTATTTTGCTGTTTGCTGTAACGCATCAAAAAAGCTATAAAACCAAATGATTGGTACTAAAAATAAAAATGCAGAAAGTCTTAATAAGTCGAGTAAATAAATAGATAGTAAGAAGGCTGCCATAAGCTGAAGACCACGGCGTTGTAAGCCTAAATACATATGACCTGCTCCAGGGAACATCGCTAAAATAGAAGCAAATGTTTTACTTTTCTTTTCCTGCTCTCGATGTTCTTCAAAATCTTCGAAAATAGTACGGTCAATTAATTGCTCGCCACGTTCTTTTTTCTGTAGTTGCTGAACAACGTCAAAGAAATTATAAATCCATAAAACAGGTAACGTAATAAGGAAGATAAGAAAACTTTCTTGCGATGTTAAAAGTGCAACGAAAATGATCATACTTCCGATTCCTGTGCAAGCTACTAAAAATGTAAGTCCGCGTTGCATAAGTCCTAATTGGAAATGGCCAAGTCCAGGGATGATGGATAAGAGAATGATATAAAATCGTTCGCTCTCTTTAGAGGAATTTATCACTTCTCCAGCTTCTTGCTTTTTCGTTTGGTTTATAATGGTGATAACTAAATCTAGTAAGTTAATTACCCATAGAACAGCTAGTAAAAATAGAGAAAGAAAAGCAATATCACGTTCTCTTACTACTATGGTACAAAATACTGCAAAGGAGAATAGAAATAGTGATCCCCCGCTATATAAAATAAACCGTCCTAGCTTTTTTAAGTATAAATGTCCAAGCCCAGGAATTAGCCCTAATACAAGTGCTAAAAAGGGATTTTTATTCATGCTTTGAACCTCCGTCCTTTTTCGATGTGTCTACCGATTTGTTTACAATTTGTTGTGAAATAGAAGACTCGTTATGTTTTGAAGATTTCTCTAAATTTGATGTCGCTGTAAAAATATACTGAAATAAACCACTTACCATAAAAATAATTGTAGCCGCAGTCGCAATTATGTAGTGAATGATCGTGCGCTTTAGTGAGGTTGTTTTTATATTTTCATTAGACTGTAGTGTTTCAAAATTAATTTGCGTCATAACTTCGTTCGTAAATGAATCATCATTTATCATTGGAAGGTTTTCATGTTGTTCATCAATACTTTCTATATAAAGTGCTAAACAATGATCACATTTATAAAGATGTTCTTCCATAGATTCACGTTCATTGCTTTCTATAAAATCTAATGTATAATTGCGCCAATCTTCTTTTGAATAATGCATCATAGAAACTCTTCCTCCTTCCAATGTTTTTTAATCCATTTTCGTGCTCGATACAGTTTCATTTCGACTGTTTTTACTTCGATGTTTTCCTGTAAAGCAATTTCTTGATAGCTCTTTTCTTCTAAGTAATGTGCGAGAACGACGTCACGGTAATTTTCGGGAAGTTCTCGCAGTTTTTGAGCAATGAGTAATTTCTGCTCTTTCGTCAATAATAAAGCCTCAATATTATGAGAGGACTGTATATTTTCCTCAGCTTCTTTACATAAGGAGAGTTCTTCACTTTCTCTAGCTTTCTTTCTCTTATAATCAATAGCGTGATTGGTGGCAATACGTGCCATCCACGTTTTTAATCCACGAAATTGATAATTTGGGAGAGAGGTGTGAATTTTTACGAATACTTCTTGTGTAACATCTTTCGCATCTTCTTCATGTCTTAAAATAGAAAAGATAACTTGAAAAATATAATGACGATATGTTTGTACAAGGATACGAAAAGCATGCTCGCTTCCTTGCTGTGCTTTTTCAATTAATTGTTTTTCCTCAATCGGTCTCTCCCTCCTTTTTGACGCATTCTATTATATAGACGTAAAGAATGATAAGTCACCCTACACATTTTGTAAAAAAAGAATAATATATTTTTTGCAGAAGAGCTAGATGAAAAAAGGTGTGAAAAAATGGTAAAGAGAAGTATATAATGAGCAAGTAGGAAATGTTATACGGAGAAAGGATGTGAATGTTAGTAGGGAAAGATTCATACTAACAAACATGAAAATTAAAATATTAATAGCAGATGATAACTCTTTTATTAGAGAGGGCATGAAAATTATTTTAAATACATACGAAGAGTTTGAAGTAGTAGATACTGTAAATGATGGGGAAGAAGCTGTAGCATATTGTAAAAAGCATGAAGTTGATATTGCTCTTTTAGATGTTCGTATGCCAAATATGAACGGTGTAGAGGCGACGAAGTTCATTTGTGAAGAGACGAAAACAAAACCGCTTATTTTAACGACGTTTGATGATGATGAATATATTTTGGATGCAGTAAAAAACGGTGCGAAAGGTTATTTATTAAAAAATAACGATCCGGAGCGTATTCGTGATGCAATAAAAGGAGTATATAACGGCCAAACTGTTATGCAAGATGTAGTTCTCGATAAAATTAAGTCCAATTTAATGGAAAGTAAAGAGGAAGAATGTAAAATAGATAAAAGTCTTTTTACTGAAAGAGAGCTTAGTATTATCGCATTAATTGCAAAAGGTTTCTCAAATAAAGAAATTTCGAAACAGCTTTTTATATCTGAAGGAACAATCGCAAATTATATTACATCAGTTTTAGGGAAAACGGGACTTGAACATCGCACACAAATTGCGATTTACTACTTAACAGGGAAAGTAGATTAATGATATGGAATTTTGGTTAACTGTAAGTAAATTAATTGTCTTTATATATATTGTGTTCAGTTACATACATTCAAATGTTACGAACTTACCATGGGTTATATTTGCTTTGCTTTTATATCTTTCTGTAAACGTGCTAATCTCTATATTAAAAAAAGATACGTACAAAAAAATATTGATTTGTATTTCAATTAGTGTAGTTATGTTATTAACATGGAGGGTTCATCCGTTTTTTATTTTGTTTTTACCTTTGAATTTATACGAAATTACATTCCATTACATAGACAAGAATTGGTCACACTTTGTTATTATGATGCTTCCAATTACAATTACAGATGAAAGTATTCGAATGACTTATGGATTAATTGTTGCATTTTCTTTTCTCGTTTTAACTATGGCAGATCGATATATATCACGTGTAGTAAAGCTTGAATCGCAAAATGATAAGATGCGAAAAGATATGCAACGACTTACGAAAAGCTTACATGAAAATAAAGAGTACATAAGACAATCAGAATACACATTTAAGTTAGAAGAGAGAAATCGATTATCACAAGAAATTCATGATAAAATTGGTCACTCGATGACAGGCGCATTAATTCAAATGGAAGCAGCAAAGAGATTAATGGGGATAGATAAAGAAAAATCTGCGGAGTTATTACAAAATGCAATTCACATTTCAAAAGATGGAATTGAAAGTATTCGCATTACATTAAAAAATATGAAGCCACCAACTGAGCAAATTGGCATTCACCGTATGAAATTATTCATAGAGGAGTTTGCTAGTAAGCATGATGTAAACATTCCTTTCGTATATAAGGGAAACTTAGATATGATTTCTCCCATTCAGTGGAAAATTATTGGTGAAAATGTTACAGAGGCATTAACAAATGCGATGAAATATGCTGATGCGACAGTTATTTCTATAGATATTCATGTACTTAACAAGATGGTTAAGGTGCAAGTGAAGGATAACGGAAAAGGCGCAGCCCTTGTTAAGAAAGGTCTCGGTATTATGGGGATGGAGGAGCGAACAGCGTCTGTAAACGGAAAAATTATTGTAGATGGAACAAGTGGTTTTTTAGTGACGATGTTGTTGCCGATATAAGAGAATGGGACGAAGATGAACCATCTCATATGAAAAAAGTGAATAATCTCATGTGAAAAGAATGAACTTCTGCACTGAGCAGGTTCATTCTTTTTGTTTATACTAATAGCAGAGAAACCGAAATAGGGGTGAAATGATGAATACATTAGAAATTAAAAATTTAACGAAAAAGTTTGGTGATTTTATCGCAGTTGATAATATGTCTTTATCTATTAAAGAAGGAGAAATATTTGGCTTTTTAGGATCAAATGGTGCTGGTAAGAGTACAACGATAAATATGATTGCTGGTTTGTTAAGAAGTAATGAAGGCGAAATTAGCATACTAGGAAAAAATATAAAGAAACATAATCGATTTGCAAAAATGAATATCGGAATCGTTCCGCAAGATATTGCGATTTATGAAGAGTTAACTGCCTATGAAAATGTGAAATTCTTTGCTGGATTGTATGGATTACGAGGAGCCGAATTAAAAGCTAGGGTAGAGGAAGCTCTTCAATTTGTAGGACTTAGTGATAAACAGAAAAGCTATCCGAAGAACTTTTCTGGTGGGATGAAGCGAAGACTGAATATTGCTTGTGCAATTGCACATAGACCGAAGTTAATTATTATGGATGAACCGACAGTTGGAATTGATCCACAGTCAAGAAACTATATTCTTCAGTCTGTCCGGAAGTTAAATGAAATGGGAAGCACGATTATTTATACGAGTCACTACATGGAAGAGGTAGAAGAGATTTGTACGAAAATAGCGATTGTAGATCACGGTAAAGTGATTGCAGAAGGTACGAAAGAACAACTAA
The DNA here is from genome assembly GCF_015712745.1 of Bacillus sp. SRB3LM. NCBI lineage: Bacteria > Bacillati > Bacillota > Bacilli > Caryophanales > Bacillaceae > Bacillus > Bacillus sp. SRB3LM. The sequence goes on along the minus strand of NZ_VWVQ01000007.1, from coordinate 173,447 downwards.
AATCGATTATTATTGACACGAAAGATATTTGGATTGAAGTGAAATCGGTAGAGAATTTAGATGTAGAAAAATTAAAAGAGATAAACGGTGTGAAAGCTGTTCAAATTGAAGAGAACGTAATCAAGGTAAACTCGGATGCAGGATTAAATAATTTAAATAAAATTATTCAGCATTTCATTAATCACGATATTGAAATTCGTTCGTTAGAAGAGCAGGCACCGAATTTAGAAACTGTATTTCTTACGTTGACTGGAAGAAACTTACGAGATAAATAAAAAGTAAATGAAGAAAAGGTAAAGGGAGGTTCATCAATTGAACATCTTCAATATTGCAGTTATGCATATTAAAAGAGATTTCAGAGACGTAAGAACTTTAGTTTTTATGTTAGCATTTCCGGTTGTACTTATGCTTGTGTTAGGAACAGCGTTAACGAATGCATTTGATAGCGATAGTCAAGCGATTAAAGATATACAAGTGCTCTACAAAGATGAAGCGAGTAGCACATTTTCTCAATCGTTCGAAGCATTTACGAAAGAAGTCGATAAATCGGGTATTCATTTTAAAAAAGCTTCCGAAGGTATAGATGGGAAAGAAGAAGTGAAGCAAAATAAATATGCTGTTTATGTAGAGTTAAATAAAGATGGTGCAAAATTGTACGGAAGTGACAAAAGTAGTATTGAGGGGAGTATTGTGGAAGGAATGCTTACAACATTTGTTGATAAGTACAATGTAGCGGCCGAAGTTGCAAAAGTAGATCCTACTAAGGTGAGCACAGTTATTTCAAACGGAAATCATAATGATTATATAAAAGAAACATCCTTACAAGCTACGAAAAAACCAGGTTCCATGGATTACTATGCGGTTGTAATGACAACGATGATTGCATTATATGCTGCAATGGGAGCGAGTTCTTTAATCCGAGGAGAACGCATACGTAAAACAGGAGATCGTCTCATTGCTGCACCTATAAGTAAAGCTGAAATATTTATTGGAAAAGTACTTGGTAGCCTAGTAGCGAACGCCCTTTGCGTATTACTTGTCATGTTATTTAGTAAATTTGTATTTCAAGCGAATTGGGGCGACCACCTTGGAATCATATTTATTATTTTATTAACACAAGTCTTTCTAGCAATTAGCTTCGGTTTAGGGATCGGGTATATTACGAAAACAGCTGAATCATCGAGAGCAATTATTCTTGTTGTTATACAGTTAGCTTCTATTTTTGGTGGTGCATACTTCGTAGTAGAAGAAAATTTAGTTACGAACTTATCACCATTAACGTGGGCAAACACAGCTGTCATGAAAATTATTTATGCAAACGATGTAGGAGCGACACTGCCAGTAATATGTTTAAATCTTGGGATTTCAGCACTCTTTTTATTAATTGCAATTATTGCATTACGTAGACGGGAGGGGCTATAGTATGAAAGATATTTTATGGCTCATACAAAAAACGCTATCTGTCCTTTTGAAAAATAAAAAAGGGTTATTCATTATTATTAGTTTGCCGATAATCGGAACACTCATCTCTTTTTCGATATACGGAAATGCGGGGCAAGGCACGTTAAATATCGGGATTGTAAATAAGGAAAATGAGCTGATAGCAAATGATACGATAAAGTTCTTAGAAGGATTAAATCATGTGAAAGTGAGTAAGGTTAAGGAGTCGGAAGTAGAAGATAAACTCACTTCCAAAAAACTTGATGGAGTTATTACATTACATTCTGGTTTTTCAAAAAGTGTTCGAGAAGGGAAACCTAATCATATCGAGATTGCATCGATTAAAGGTGATCAAGTAACAGTATTTATAAAATCATATTTATATAACTATATTGATAATGTAGCAGCTATTAGTAAAGTAGCAGGAACAGATCAAAGTACATTTGATACTATGTACGCAGGGTATCAAAAAAGTGCATTTAAGATGAAAACTGAAACGCTAGAAGATACTTCGAAAAATAAAGATATGACAAACCAAACGATGGGTTACCTTATTATGTTTATGCTGTTTTCAGCAGCGAACTTATCAGGTTCTATTTTAAAAGAAAAAGAAAATAGAACGTACTTTAGACTCTTATCAACACCGATAGATGGGAAGAGATTTATATTATCTAATGTCGGAGTAAATATGATGATGCTAACAGTACAAATTCTAATTACAACCCTATTCCTAACGAATGTTTTTCATACGAATATCAATATGCCTTTCATAGTGATGATTGGCGTACTCATGCTATTTGCTTTAATAGCGATTGGAATATCATTAGTTCTTGTTGCTTTTTCGAAAAACTCAGCATCGGCAAATACGATGCAAAATCTGGTCATTGTACCAACTTGTTTACTTGCCGGATGTTATTTTCCATATGACATTATGCCAAAAGCGGTACAAAAAGTAGCTGATTTCCTTCCGCAGCGTTGGTTGCTAGACACGATAGCAAAACTACAGCAAGTAATCCCATTTTCAGAGTTGTATGTAAACATTTTAATCTTATTCGCCTTTGCGGTAGCATTCTTCTTAATTGCTATTTATAAGTTTGGAAGAAATAATGATGCGAGAAACTTTGTTTAATATGAAAAGGGTGTGACGTTAAGTCACATCCTTTTTTGTATGAAGCATGAAATCTGAATTTGAATGCCAAAATAGAAGGGTGGAAAGAAAAATGAGCGGAAGGAAATCAAAATGATTAAAAAAATATTACGAGTTACTTCTATTATTATTGCTATTTTCGCTTTTATTTTAATTTGTATGCATATTGATGTTACTTTAGGTAGGAAAATGGAAACTGGGAAAAACATGCCAACAGAGTATGCACCTCATTATAGTGATTTTCAATTATATGTAGAAGGAAAGTCATTTTATAAACAGTTATTTACTGATATAAAAGAAGCGAAACAATCTATTTACACTTATTTTTTTATTTTATCGGATGATAAAAGCAGTCATACTTTTTTAAACTTATTAAAAGAAAAGGCAAGAGAAGGAGTAAACGTATATTTATCTGTCGATTTACTTAACGATTTATCATTTGAAAGAAAGATGAAAAAAGAATTACAGAAAAATGGTGTGCATTTTACATATAGTAGAAAACAGGAATTACCATTCGGGTTTTATTCCCTTCATCATCGTAATCATCGCCGAATTACAACAATTGATGGAGAGATTGGTTATACAGGTGGTTTTAATATAGGAGATGAGTACTTAGGGAAAGATAAACACTTTGGGTACTGGAGAGATTATCATGTACGGGTAAAAGGGGAAGGTGCAAAAGATTTAGAGGAACAATTTGCTTTAGATTGGAAACGAGATACGAAAGAAGATATAAAGAGAAGTACGAATAAAGCTAGTAAAGGGAATACATTACATACTATGGTTAGTTATAATGGGCATCACGTCGCTGAAAAATATTTAGATCTTATAAAACAAGCTCATCACTCCATTGTAATTGCAACGCCGTATTTTATAGCGAAAAATGAAGAATCAATGAATGCTTTAATCGCAGCGCAAAAGCGTGGTGTTACAGTAAAAATACTTTGGTCATATAAACCAGATCTACCTCTTATAAAAGAAGCGGCGTATCCATACATACGTCAAGCTGTTAATAATGGGATTACTGTATATGGGTATAAAAAAGGAATGTTCCATGGCAAATTAATGCTTATTGATAATGAATTAACCGTTATTGGCACAACAAACTTTACTTCGCGTAGCTTTAATATAAATGATGAAATGAATTTTTATATTCATGGTGGTCCTATTGTAGCGCAAGTTAATACAGTGTTAACAGAGGATTTTCGTGATTCGAAAGTAATGACGAAAGAGTTTTTTGAGAAGTTATCTTTTTGGGAGCGTTGTAAGGAGAAATTTGCGAGTTTGGTGGATTTTTATTTATAAAGTTTAAAGAAAAGGGGGTCTTTTATAGACACCCCTTTTTTATGAGAACTAATTACTTTTCATGCACAAGCAATGAAGCATCATCATTAATCAACGTCCCTACATGCTCCCCTAAACAAATTCGTTTCATCACTCCAGGCTCATCAAAGTTAAAGACATGTGCTGGTAAATTGTAGTCCCGGGCAAGCAGTAATGCTGCTTGATCCATGACTTGTATATTTTGTCTAACAACATCATTATAGTTTAGTTTGGTGTACATTTTTGCTGATTTATTATGCTTTGGATCACTTGTAAAGACGCCATCGACACCTTGTTTTGCGACTAATATGGCATCGCTATTCATTTCAATAGCTCTTTGTACGCTTGGATAATCTGTCGTCACGAACGGTTGCCCGTTTCCGCCTCCAAAGATAACGATATAGCCGTTATCTAAATGGTGGACTGCACGCAAGCGAATGTATGGTTCAGCTACTGCATTGAATGGAATGGACGTCATAACGCGTACTTCTCTATTTGTTTTACTTGTTAAAACACCGCGAAGCATTAAGCTGTTAATGATTGTACCTAGTGTACCGATATTATCAGCTTCTACGCGATCAATTCCCCACTCTTCAGCTAGATGCCCCCTAAAAATGTTACCGCCACCGATGACGATGGATACTTCGATATCCAAATCAACAATGGATAAAATTTCGTTTGCGATATGTTCTAATCGTTTGGAGTTAAAGCTATTTCCAGTTTGATCGGCAAGTGCACCGCCGCTTAATTTAATTAAGACACGTTTATATGACCTCATAACAATTCCCCCTATATAGATCGCAATAAAAAAGGAACAAAGGCGAATGCCTTTGTTCCTTTTTAAGAAAATGAAAAAGAAAAGAAGAAGATAGGACGAATTTTTTCACGTAACTTTTCATACCATCCACTCCTTTTCATTTTAATTTGTTTTAAGTATATATCTTTTTGATTATACGAAACAATCTGATTACTTATCAAGTTTATTTTATCGTTTTTTAACAAAATGGTGTCAATGAAAAAAAGAAGAAAAATATTTGAATTTTTTGTGACGAACTTGTAGGTTTTTGTATGATTTTGTAGGTTCGCTTATAAGATGTGTGAGTAGCTTTTATAAATTCAAATTGAAAGCGTTCGCATGAAGGGGATGAACATAAATGAAAAAATTCGGATTGGCAACACAAATTTTTGTCGCGCTTGTTTTAGGGATTGTAGTAGGGGCAGTCTTTTATGGCAATAAAACGGCGATTTCTTATATCACACCAATTGGGGATATATTTATTCACTTAATTAAGATGATTGTAGTACCAATTGTTATTTCAGCATTAATTGTTGCAGTAGCTGGTGTAGGAGATATGAAGAAGCTTGGGAAACTGGGTGGTAAGACAATTCTTTATTTTGAAATTATTACAACGATTGCTATTTTAATGGGATTACTTGCAGCGAATATATTCCAACCAGGTACTGGTGTTGATATGAGTAATTTACAGCAAAGTGATATTTCTTCTTATAAACAAACAGCAGATGCAACAGAGAAGAAAGGTTTTGCTGAGACAATTGTTCACATTGTACCGAAAAACGTATTTGAATCGATTGCACAAGGTGACCTATTACCGATTATATTCTTCTCAGTATTATTCGGTTTAGGAGTTGCGGCAATTGGGGAAAAAGGAAAGCCTGTCTTTAACTTCTTTGAAGGTGTACTCGAAGCGATGTTTTGGGTTACAAATCAAGTCATGAAATTTGCACCATTTGGTGTATTCGCCTTAATTGCGGTTACGGTTGCAAAATTTGGTGTAGCAACACTACTTCCTTTAGGAAAACTAGTGCTAGCTGTATACGTAACTGTTATACTATTCGTTGTGATTGTATTAGGTATTAATGCACGAATGGTTGGCGTAAACATTTTTACATTAATGAAAATTTTAAAAGAAGAACTAATTCTTTCATTTACGACAGCAAGTTCAGAAGCTGTTTTACCTAATATAATGAGAAAAATGGAAGAGTTCGGTTGTCCAAAGGCAGTTGCCTCTTTCGTAATTCCGACAGGTTATACATTTAACTTGACTGGATCGGCTATTTATCAAGCGTTAGCGGCATTGTTTGTTGCACAAATGTACGGTGTACACATGTCACTAACGGAGCAAATAACGTTATTATTCGTTCTCATGTTAACATCCAAAGGTATGGCGGGAGTTCCAGGTGCATCGTTCGTTGTTGTATTAGCAACGTTAGGTTCAATGGGGTTACCACTAGAAGGTATCGCGTTAATTGCGGGAATTGACCGCATTTTAGATATGATTCGCTCATCTGTCAATGTATTAGGAAATGCATTAGCGGCCATTGTTATGTCAAAGTGGGAAGGCGAATTCGATAATGAGAAAGCAAAACAATATGTAGAAACAGTCAAAGAAACAAAAGCAGCATAAGAAATCGTTAAGGAGTGAATAATCATGGCAACATTAACTGAAGTTAAAAATGGTATTCGAATTGAAAAAGATTTTTTAGGTGAGAAAGAAGTACCAAACTATGCATACTACGGCGTACAAACAATGCGTGCAGTTGAAAACTTCCCAATTACAGGATACAAAATCCATGAAGGTTTAATTAGAGCGTTCGCAATTGTAAAAAAAGCAGCAGCGCTTGCTAATACAGATGTAGGAAGATTGGAATTGAACAAGGGTGGCGTGATCGCAGAAGCTGCTCAAGAAATTCTTGATGGAAAATGGCATGATCATTTCATCGTCGATCCAATTCAAGGCGGAGCAGGTACTTCAATGAATATGAACGCAAATGAAGTCATTGCCAATCGTGCTCTTGAATTATTAGGAATGGAAAAGGGAGACTATCATTATATTAGTCCAAATAGCCATGTAAATATGGCCCAATCAACAAATGATGCATTCCCAACGGCGATTCATATCGCAACGTTAAATGCATTAGAAGGCTTATTACAAACGATGGGTTATATGCATGATGTATTTGAATTAAAAGCAGAACAGTTTGACCATGTTATTAAAATGGGGCGTACACATTTACAAGATGCGGTGCCAATTCGTCTTGGACAAGAGTTTAAAGCATACTCTCGCGTACTTGAGCGTGATATGAAACGAATTCAACAATCGCGTCAACATTTATATGAAGTAAATATGGGGGCAACTGCAGTTGGTACAGGCTTAAATGCAGATCCAGAATATATTGAAGCAGTTGTAAAACATTTAGCTGCAATTAGTGAACTGCCACTTGTTGGTGCAGAAGACTTAGTAGATGCAACGCAAAATACGGATGCATACACAGAAGTATCAGCAGCACTGAAAGTATGTATGATGAATATGTCTAAAATTGCGAACGACCTTCGCTTAATGGCATCAGGTCCACGTGTTGGTTTAGCTGAAATTATGTTACCAGCTCGTCAACCAGGTTCTTCTATTATGCCAGGGAAAGTAAACCCTGTTATGCCAGAAGTTATTAACCAAATTGCGTTCCAAGTAATTGGTAATGACCATACAATTTGCCTTGCTTCAGAAGCAGGACAATTAGAATTAAACGTTATGGAACCAGTACTTGTTTTCAACTTACTTCAATCGATTAGCATTATGAATAACGGTTTCCGTGCCTTTACAGATAATTGCTTAAAAGGAATTGAAGCGAATGAAGATCGCTTAAAAGAGTATGTTGAGAAAAGTGTAGGAATTATTACAGCCGTGAACCCTCATATCGGTTATGAAGCAGCAGCTCGCGTTGCGAAAGAAGCAATTGCAACAGGCCAATCCGTTCGAGAACTTTGTGTGAAAAATGGTGTATTGTCACAAGAAGACTTAGAGTTAATTCTAGATCCATTCGAAATGACACACCCAGGGATTGCAGGAGCAACTCTTTTAAAGAAAAATTAAAAGAAGAGGGGGACAATCCCCTCTTTTTTGTTTACAATATAGAAATGCTATATATGAATAGAGGTAGGGATGTTATGAGCAAGTTTACAGTAGCTTCTAATGGTGCATTAGAAACAACATTAAGAGGAGCAGAAGTATTATCAACACCACTTTTAAATAAAGGGGTAGCTTTCACGCAAGAAGAGAGAGAAGAATTAGGTTTAAAAGGGTTATTACCGCCAGCAGTTTTAACATTAGAAGAACAAGCACGCCGAGCATACGAACAATTTAGTTCTCAGCCGGATGATTTATTAAAGAATGTATACTTAACTGCGTTACATGATCGAAATGAAGTATTATTTTATCGTATATTAACAGATCATTTACGTGAAATGTTACCGATTGTATATACACCAACTGTCGGTGTAGCAATTCAAAGATATAGTCATGAATATCGTAAACCACGTGGTGTTTATTTATCAATTAACGATCCATCAGGTATCGAAGAAGCATTTACGAATATCGGTGCAACAGCTGAGAACATTGATTTAGTCGTTGTAACAGATGGAGAAGGTATATTAGGAATTGGTGACTGGGGCGTTGGTGGTATTAACATCGCAATCGGAAAATTAGCTGTTTACACTGCTGCAGTTGGAATCGATCCTAGTCGTGTATTACCGGTAATTTTAGATGTAGGTACAAACCGTGAGGAGCTATTAAACAATCCATTTTATATTGGAAATCGTCACCCTCGTATAACAGGTGAAGCTTACGATGAATTTATTGATACGTTTGTACAAGCGGTAAACAAACAATTCCCGAAAGCACTTTTACATTGGGAAGACTTTAGCTCTCGTAACGCACGAAAAATTTTAGATAAATATCGTCATGATGTTTGTACGTTTAATGATGATATTCAAGGTACAGGTGCAGTTTCACTTGCGGCAGTATTATCGGCAGTGAAAGCTTCTGGTGTACCGCTAAGTGAACACCGTGTTGTTGTATTTGGTGCTGGTACGGCTGGAATCGGTATCGCAGATCAAGTTAGAGATGCGATGGTCCGCGTAGGCGTATCTGAAGAAGAATCATATAAGCGTTTCTGGTGTATTGATCGTAACGGGTTAGTTACAAATAATATGGAAGATCTTCTTGATTTCCAAATTCCGTACGCAAGAAAAGAAGCAGAAGTAAGTGAGTGGAAGCAAAATGATGTGATCGGACTTGCTGAAGTTGTGAAATATGTAAAACCGACAATTTTAATTGGTACATCTACTGTTGCAGGTGCATTTAAAGAAGAGATTATTAAAGAAATGGCTTCTCACGTAGAAAGACCAATCATTTTACCAATGTCGAATCCGACGCCACTTGCTGAAGCAAAACCAGCAGATTTAATCGAGTGGACAGAAGGAAGAGCGTTAGTTGCAACAGGAAGTCCATTTGAACCAGTTACATATAACGGTGTAACGTATGTGATTGGACAATCAAATAATGCACTTATTTTCCCAGGGCTTGGTCTTGGAACAATTGTAGTACGAGCAAGCGTCATGACGGATGGAATGTTCGCAGCAGCTGCTGAAGCAGTTGCAAGTATGGTAGATACAAGTCAGCCAGGAGCACCTATTTTACCAGAGGTCGAAGAATTACGTAATATCTCAGAAATGGTTGCAATTGAAGTAGCTAAAGTTGCAGTTGCAGAAGGTGTTGCAAGAGTGAACTTAAGTGATAACGATATTAAGATGGCAGTGAAAGAAGCAATGTGGAAGCCAGAGTATCGCCAAATAAAAGCGGTAGAAAAGGTTAGAATATAGAAAAAAAGCCCGTTTATAACAATAAGCGGGCTTTCGCTTTTACTACTGAAAAAAAGTATAGGAAGTGTCACCTTTGAATTGGAATCAATTATGGAAGAAAGATATGTCCCTTTTAATTATATTAATGGTCGTTGTTCCGATTGCTGGGGAGCTGAACTTTCATCCCTTTAATGATACGTTTCGAGTTAGCTTCGGTACACCGCTATTCTTCTTTTTATTATTATTTTTAAGAAGAGTACCAGCAGGAGTTGCAGGTATTCTTGTTGGTATATCTGTAGTCTTATTCCGAGTATGCCTTGACTGGATTATGCAAGGTTCATTTCATATGACAGAATCATTTTATTTGCGTTATCCTGTGTTCTTCTATTATTTTATTTATGGCAGTCTTTTTTCGCTTTGCAGGGTAAATAAGTTCCATCAGAAACCAATCATTATTGGATGCCTTGGAATTTCAATTGAAATTGTTGCAAGTATGTCAGAACTTGCGTTTTATCACATGTTAGTACTAGGTACAACAATAACGATTTCTGAAGTAAATAAACTCATCATTATTGCTATTTTTCGTAGTTTCTTTGCACTTGGTTTTTTAAATATGATGAATTTATATGAAACGAAATTAAAAGAATCGCAAGTTCGAAAAGAAAATGAAAATATGTTAATGCATCTTTCTAATTTATATGTAGAATCTGTTCATTTGAAAAAGACGTTACAAAATGCGGAGTTAATTACACAAGAAGCATATCAACTATATCGAAATTTACAAGTAAGCGCTGATTCAAGTAGTAAAACAGCATTGAAAATAGCAGGGGAAGTGCATGAAATAAAAAAGGATAATCAAAGGATATTTGCAGGGTTATCTAAACTGTTATTAGATAAAAATGTGGCTGAATATGTAGAAGGACATGAGTTAGCAGAACTGATTGTTAGAATAAACGAGAAGTATGCCGAAATGCTAGAAAAGGATATACGTTTTTCTAAACATATAGAAGGTGAGCATGCTGCATACCACGTGTATACAGTTCTATCAATCTTTAATAACTTAGTTTCGAATGCAGTTGAAGCAATTGAAGATAAAGGTGTCGTTATTATTAAGCTATATAAAAGAGAGCAACATATATTTTTTGAAGTAATTGACGATGGACCTGGTATTGAACAAAAGTATAAGAAATTAGTATTTAAGCCAGGATTTACTTCCAAGTATGATCAAACGGGAACACCGTCAACTGGTATTGGGCTTTCTTATATAAATGAAATGGTAACAGAGCTAGGCGGAGAAGTGAGATTAGAAGACCGAGAAAATAAAAGAGGATGTAAGTTTATCGTTTGTTTACCAGAGGATAGTTTAAAGCGGGAAGGGGAATAGATTTGTTTTATTATATCGTAGACGATGATGAAGTTTTCCGTTCGATGCTTTCGCAAATTATTGAAGATGGAGACCTTGGAGAAGTAATTGGTGAGGCGGATGACGGAGCTTTTATTGAAGCGGATCAACTAAATTTTAAAAAAGTAGATATTTTATTTATTGATTTGTTGATGCCGATGAGGGACGGAATTGAAACAGTTCGTCACATTGCGTCAACTTTCACTGGGAAAATCATTATGATTTCTCAAGTGGAATCGAAGCAGCTTATAGGTGAGGCATATACACTTGGTGTAGAATATTATATTACAAAACCATTAAACAAAATCGAAGTTGTATCTGTTGTACGCAAAGTGATGGAGCGTATTAGATTGGAGCGTTCTATACATGATATTCAAAAATCATTAAATAACGTGTTTCAGTGGGAAAAACCGCAATTGCGTACTGAACCAGTGCAAGAAGGAAAAAAGATAGGAGATTTAGGGCGCTTTTTACTATCAGAACTCGGTATTGCGGGAGAGAATGGAAGTAAAGATTTACTTAGTATGCTGGAATATTTATATGGTCAAGAAAAGGCACAGACATTTGAGTTTGGCTTTCCTGCGTTAAAAGAAATTTTTCATCATATTACGATAAGGAAGCTAGGGGATTTAGCTTTAGATGCGGATATTGATAAAGAGAAAAAAGCGTCTGAACAAAGAGTACGTCGAGCTATTTATCAGTCGTTAAATCATTTGGCTTCTTTAGGATTAACAGACTTTTCAAATCCAAAATTTGAAAGCTATGCTCCAAAATTTTTCGATTTCACCGTAGTTAGAAAACGTATGACAGAAATGACGAAAGATGAACTCGCATCTTCTGGTCATACGCGAATTAATACGAAGAAGTTTATTCAAGTGTTGTATTTTGAGGCGAAGAGGTTGATGGAGATAGAGTGAAGAAGATGCTTATAAATAAGCATCTTTTTTGTTAAATCAACATTTTATATTTTCTCGTGGAGCATGTAAAATGTTAAGTAAGAGAAAATGGTTTTATATTAAGGAAGTGTCAAAGCGATGAGTTTCACATTGAATAAATCGATTATTAAAGAAGTGTGCGGAGAGACCTCATATAAAAGAGGTGAAGCCTATTATAAATCAAATAAAGTGATAATAAATCATTATGATGAAAATAAAGAAATTTGCGAGGCGACAGTAAAAGGGAACGAGGATTTCCATGTTACAGTAGAAAAAGCTAAAAAGGGTGATGTTGTTGCAAAATGTAGTTGTCCTTCATTAGCGTCTTTTCAAACGTACTGTCAACATGTTGCAGCAGTATTAATACAAATAAACTATAATCAACAAACAGGTGGAATGAGTTCCACTAGTAACAGAAATGATCAATTGACAAGTGGTATGTTTCAGCTGTTTGCAGACAAACCACTGAGGCCAAAAAGTAAACAACACCGTTTTGATACACGTGAAATATTAGATATTGAGTTTATATGTACACCAGTAGCTACGAGAAGTGGAGGGGCTCTTCTTGGAATTCAATTGAAACTTGCCAAAGTGTATTTCATAAATCATATTAGAGAATTTCTTTCTAAGGTGGAGAAAAGAGAGTCTTTTCATTGTTCAAATGAATTTACATATACACCAGATGTACATAGTTTTAAACAAGAAACGGATGCGATTATTCAGCAGCTCATTAAAATGTATCATAACGAAAAAATGTATGAAGATACGCTAGAAGTACATGCGAAACAAGATGAAAGTATGATATTTATACCACCAGCTTCATGGAAAGATATGCTCTCTTCACTTTCTAAAGTTGAATATGTACAGCTGAAACAAAATGAACAACTGTTTCAGGGATTACAAGTTTCAAAAGGATTGTTGCCGTTACACTTTGAATTTACGAAGGGAAATAATGGTGGATTTACACTTCATATAGATGGTCTAAATCGTGTACAAGTTATGGATATGTATAACAATGCACTTTACGATGGGAAATTATATCACTTACATATTGAAGATTGTATGCGACTTATTGAATTACAAAAGATGATGAGTCGTTCAAATAGTAATCAGTTTTATATTCCAGAAAGTAAGATGGAACATTTCGTCTCGAAAGTTGTACCAGGATTAATGAAGCTCGGAACTGTACACATTGATGAAGTAATATCGGATCGTGTTGAAACCCCTTCGCTAAAAGCGAAATTGTATTTAGACCGCGTGAAAAATCGCTTATTAGCAGGTCTTGAATTTCACTATGGGAACGTCATGATTAATCCGCTAGAAGAGGATGGACAGCCGTCTGTTTTTAATCGTGATGAGAAAAAGGAAAAAGAGATTTTAGACATTATGAGTGAAAGTGCTTTTGCAAAAACAGAAGGCGGTTACTTTATGCATAATGAAGAAGCTGAGTATAACTTTTTATATCACGTCGTGCCAACATTAAAAGGTTTAGTTGATATTTATGCGACGACAGCAATCAAATTGCGAATTAGTAAAGGGGATGCAGTTCCTCTTATTACAGTGAGAAGAAAAGAAAGAATTGATTGGTTGTCATTTCGTTTTGATATAAAAGGAATACCAGAAGCAGAAATTAAAGGAGTATTAGCGGCCCTTGAAGAGAAACGTAAATATTATCGATTGGCGAACGGTTCGTTTTTATCCCTAGAGAGTAAAGAGTTTAATGAAATTAATCAGTTTATAAAAGAATCAGGTATTCGGAAAGAATTTTTACATGGAGAAGAGGTAAATGTTCCACTTATTCGGAGTGTAAAATGGATGAATGGACTTCATGAAGGCAATGTTTTAAGTTTGGATGATTCTGTTCAAGAGTTAGTAGAAAACATTCAAAACCCGAAAAAATTAAAATTTGCTGTGCCAAATACTTTAAATGCAGAAATGAGAAAGTATCAAGTATATGGGTTCGAATGGATGAAAACACTTGCTCATTACCGTTTTGGAGGTATTTTAGCAGATGATATGGGACTTGGAAAAACGTTGCAAAGCATTGCTTTTATAGATTCTGTTTTGCCTGAGATTCGAGAAAAGAAACTGCCTATATTAGTCGTTTCACCATCATCTCTTGTTTATAATTGGTTTAGTGAATTGAAAAAATTCGCCCCGCATATTAGAGCAGTTATTGCAGATGGAATTCAAGCAGAGCGCCGGAAAATTTTGGAAGATATAACGGAATTTGATGTCGTAATTACGTCATATCCATTATTGAGAAGAGATATAAGATTGTATGCAAGACCATTTCATACACTATTCCTTGATGAAGCGCAGGCGTTTAAAAACCCTACAACGCAAACGGCAAGAGCTGTGAAAATAATTCAAGCTGAATACCGTTTTGGGCTAACGGGTACACCTGTAGAAAATTCATTAGAAGAGCTATGGTCTATCTTCCATGTCGTCTTCCCGGAATTATTACCAGGAAGAAAAGAGTTCGGTGATTTAAGGCGTGAAGATATAGCGAAGCGAGTGAAACCATTCGTATTAAGACGATTAAAAGGGGACGTATTAAATGAGTTGCCAGAGAAAATAGAGCACTTACAATCATCGGAGTTATTACCCGATCAAAAGAGTCTTTATGCTGCTTATTTAGCGAAGTTAAGGGAAGAAACGTTAAAGCATTTAGACAAAGATACGTTACGTAAAAATAAAATTAGAATTTTAGCTGGTTTAACGAGATTGCGACAAATTTGTTGTCATCCTGCTTTATTTGTTGATGATTACAAAGGAAGTTCAGCTAAATTTGAACAACTGTTAGAGATTTTAGAGGAATGTAGAAGCACAGGAAAGAGAATATTAATTTTTTCTCAATTTACGAAGATGCTTTCCATTATTGGTCGTGAGTTAAATCGCCAAGCAATTCCATACTTTTATTTAGACGGGAGTACACCAGCGCAGGAACGTGTAGAGCTATGCGATCGGTTTAACGAAGGAGAAGGGAATCTATTTCTCATTTCTTTAAAAGCTGGTGGTACCGGACTTAATTTAACTGGTGCAGATACAGTAATATTATACGATTTATGGTGGAATCCAGCTGTTGAACAACAAGCGGCCGATAGAGCGTATCGAATGGGACAAAAAAATACAGTGCAAGTTATAAAGCTAGTAGCCCACGGAACAATTGAGGAGAAAATGCATGAACTGCAAGAAAGTAAGAAAAATTTAATCGCTGAAGTGATTGAGCCGGGAGAAGAGAAATTGTCCTCAATCACAGAGGAAGAAATTCGAGATATTTTAATGATTTAATATAAAAAAGCTATGCCTTCAAATTTATGAGGGCATAGCTTTTTTGTTGTAATAATTATATTTTGTTTTGTATAAAGCAAAGAAATCAAATGTTATTTAAATTACTTCTTTGTACCTTTACTTTTGTATGGTTTGGCAGCTGCCTTTTTCTTTGCACTTGATTGCCAACGGTTCCATCCTTTACTTCCTGTACCTTGTCCTACACCTTTTTTCGGTTTTGCTTTCGTTTTACTCATATGATCACTCCGTTATATAAAAATCTTATTTGATAATAGTCAATGATTTAGAAAATACTCTTTATAAATGACTATGATTACTTTAAGTAAAAATAAACTGCTTGAATGCTATAGTATATCATGAAATTGCAAGTAAACTGAAAGGAATTATAAAGAAAATGAAAATAATAAGAAATACTGCGGATTCTATATTCCGAACGATCACATTAATTGTTGTGTATACGTTAGTTTCGGTCAGTGAAACATTTTTTGGATTGACGAGGCAGAAAAAGTAAAGATGTTAAATTAACAACAATCAATAAAGCCGTAAAATAAAGAATTGAAAAATATTTTAAAACTTTTTGTTGACTTTCTTTATTTTTTGTATAGAATAATCATTAATAAAATGTTTCAGAGATGTGACAACAAAACGACTATGAAAGGACGAGTAGTAGTAGGACGTAGTTTAAGCGAGTCAGGGGTGGTGTGAGCCTGATACGAAGCCTATTATGAAGAACCTCCTGGAGTTGCTAACCGAAATCCTTTATAGGAAAGTAGACTTAGCCGGGAACTTCGCCGTTACAAGAAGAACAGTATCGAGATATTTCATCTCCGTATTGTATAAGTGAGCAACCTCTGTTGCTAATTTGGGTGGTACCGCGGAACCAAAGCCTTTCGTCCCAGTTTTTTGGGAAAGAAGGGCTTTTTTTGTTGGCTTCTTTTCACAACATCCAAACATTTTAGGAGGAAACCACCATGTATCAATCATTAATGACAGTAAGAGAGACTCAAATCGCAATTAAGGAAGTTAAAACATTTTTCGAGGACCAATTAGCAAAACGTCTTGAACTATTCCGCGTATCTGCACCATTATTCGTAACGAAAAAATCAGGATTAAACGATCACCTAAACGGTGTAGAACGTCCAATTGAATTTGATATGTTACATTCAGGAGAAGAATTAGAAATTGTTCATTCACTAGCGAAATGGAAACGATTTGCATTACATGAATACGGATATGAAGCTGGTGAAGGTTTATATACAAACATGAACGCGATTCGTCGTGATGAAGAACTTGATGCAACGCATTCCATTTACGTTGACCAATGGGATTGGGAAAAAATCGTTCAAAAAGAATGGCGTACTGTCGATTACTTACAAAAAACAGTACAAACAATTTATGGAATATTCAAAGATTTAGAAGATCACTTATTTGAAAAATATCCGTTCCTTGGAAAGTATTTACCGGAAGAAATTGTTTTCGTTACTTCTCAAGAATTAGAAGATAAATATCCAGAATTAACACCGAAAGATCGTGAACATGCAATTGCAAAAGAACATGGTGCAGTTTTCATTATCGGAATTGGTGATGCACTTCGTTCAGGTGAAAAGCACGATGGACGCGCAGCTGATTATGACGATTGGAAATTAAACGGTGACATTTTATTCTGGCACCCAGTACTACAATCTTCATTTGAATTATCATCAATGGGAATTCGTGTTGATAGTAAATCACTTGATGAGCAGTTAACGAAAACTGGTGAAGACTTCAAACGTGAGTATGATTTCCATAAAGGTATACTAGAAGACGTACTACCATTAACAATCGGCGGTGGTATTGGACAATCAAGAATGTGCATGTACTTCTTACGTAAAGCACATATCGGTGAAGTTCAATCTTCTGTATGGCCTGACGATTTACGTGCAGCTTGTAAAAAAGAAAACATTCATCTGTTTTAATAGAAGTGAGGGAATAGCTTAAATATAGAGCTATTCCCTCTTTTTTATAAAACGTCACTTGCTTATTTATTACCGAGTTCTTCCGCTAAACCGATTAAAATTCCTTCGACTCCACGAATGTAGCAGAGACGATACGAGTTCTCGTATTGAACTACTTCGCCAACGAGCTCTGCACCATGCTTAGTGAGTCTGGATACCATTTCGTCAATGTCTTCAACGGTGAACATGACGCGTAGATAACCGAGGGCGTTTACAGGAGTATTTCGGTGATCTGATATAGTAGGTGGGGTGAGAAATCGCGAAAGTTCAATTCGGCTGTGGCCATCTGGAGTGACCATCATAGCAATCTCTACGCACTGAGAGCCGAGTCCAGTTACGCGACCAGCCCATTCACCTTCGACAGTGGCTCGCCCTTCGAGGTTCAAGCCAATCTCCTCGAAGAAAGAGATTGCGTTATCAAGGGATTCTACAACGATGCTGACATTATCTATTCTGAGTAATTTGTTGTTTGTCATTGTCTTTATCTCCTTATATGTAAAAGTGTATGATCTAACCATCTACATAATTATACTATTAAAAAGTTATAAACTCCTTCCAAACAAAAATAGCTTGTCACAGTATAGGGAAATGTGACAAGCTATTTTTAATTGTGCTATATAGTATCTTGTTAACAAACAATACCGCGACTTCCCCGAAAAATATTTCTACTCTGTATGCCCTTAAAGGGCCCGATTGTTGTATAGAATGAAGTGTATTATTTAAATGATAAATACATTTCTTATTACTCTATATGCAAATAGCTTTCTATTTATATAGGAAGGAAATAGATTCATATAATTTGTTTTAAGTTTTTACTAGTAGAAATTAACTCATCTGCACTAAAGGCTCAATTTTCGCCATAAATGATTGATGCAACGCCTCAACACCTGTTACTAAATGAAGGCGGTCAATAACGACAGACACTTTAATTTCTGATGTACTTACCATTTTAATATGAATATCTTCTTCTTTTAAAGTAGTGAACATATTTGCAGCGACACCAGGGTTAGATACCATGCCAGATCCTACGATTGATACTTTTGCTAAGTGATTTTCATGTTCTACAAATTCGTAGTGAAGAGTTTCTTGATTTTGTTCCAAAACTTTTAAAGTTTCTCTTAAATCATTCGAGTGAATGGAGAAGGAGAGATGTACAGTTCCTTCATTTGTAATACTTTGAATGATGATATCTACATTAATGTGTGCTGCTGCTAATGTAGAGAAAACTGTTGAAAGCGAGCCTTGTTCTAGTCCTTTAATTGTGACACGTGTAATGTTATCCTCAAATGCAATACCTTTAACGATTGATTGTTGTTCCATGTTACATTCTCCTTTTACAATTGTTCCGTTTTCTTGTTCCATACTTGAGCGAACTTCTAAAACTACGTTATGATTTTTAGCAAACTCAACAGCGCGCGGGTGTAATACGCCAGCACCGAGATTAGCAAGCTCTAACATTTCGTCATAAGAAATTTCATCTAATTTGTAAGCATCTTTTACAACTCGTGGGTCCGTCGTATATACGCCTGTCACATCCGTATAAATATCACATTTTTTTGCTTTAAGTGCAGCGGCTAGTGCGACAGCAGTCGTATCAGAACCACCACGGCCAAGCGTTGTAATTTCATTTTCTACACTTATACCTTGGAAACCAGCTACGATAACAATCGTGCCTTCAGCAAGATAAGATTGAATACGATCTGTATGAATGTCAGTAATCCGTGCACTACTATGTACAGATTCTGTCGTAATACCAGCTTGCCATCCTGTTAATGAAATTGCATGATAGCCTTTTACTTGCAGTGCCATTGTTAATAATGAAATAGTTACTTGTTCACCTGTAGATAGAAGCATATCCATTTCACGTTTACTTGGATTTTCTGTAATTGCGTTAGCGAGTGCGACAAGTTGATCCGTACTTTTTCCCATTGCTGAAACGACAGAGACAACGCTATGACCTCGTTCATATTCTTCAATAATTAAATTTGCTACATGTTGAATGCGTTCGACGCTTCCGACAGAAGTGCCACCAAATTTTTGAACAATTGTTTCCATTACAAATTCCTTCTTTCGTCTATTTTTAAGAATAGATTAGGAAATATATAAATCCCAATACTCCTGTAGTTACCAGAAAGACAAACAAAAAACACCATCTCAAATAAGTGAGGATGGTGCTGTTACAGGAAAAGGGAAACAGAAAACGGAGCTAATAAAAAAACCGCCAAAAAAGGAATATCATAAAAAATGATATCTCTTTTTTGTAGATAGCTCTTCATACGTACACGTCTGTACATATGACAGTTCTGTTTCTATTCGAAAACAGCCCCAATTGATAAATGCAGAGAAATTTATCAATTTCGGCAATACTTCCTTTCATCTAAGTTCATAGACATCTCTGTGTCTCCATTAGAATACTCATAAGTATCGCAACCTCTATCTCACGTTTTAGGCGAGAGTGTTTGATTTATGAAGTTATTGGTAACATTTGTTTTATATTAATTTAAATTTTTCGGGGAATCAAGTGTTTTATATATATTTTAAAAATTATTTCTTTTTTCTGAGGAAGTTTGTGAAAAATGTAGCAAAATAAATTCATTGCATGTACATTAAACTTATAGTGCATAGGAGGTGGGAGAATGAAAAGGAAACAGCCTATTTATGTTGCGACAAAAATGAACACGACGATGGAAAAATTATGGAGATATACGCAAGAACCAGATATACATACAGAGTGGGATGCTCGCTTTACTGAAATTTCGTATTTAGAGAAAAAAGAAGGAGAACCACAGAAGTTTTTGTATAAAACAAAGATTGGATTTGGGCTTGAAATAGCTGGAGAAGGGGAATCAATAGGTGAAATAAGAAAAGAAACTGGTGAAAGAATTTCCTCTTTAAAATTTTGGACGGATAATACATTATCTCTTATTCAAATAGGACGTGGTTATTGGAAGTATACGCCGAATAAAGAATACATCCATTTTGAGACACAATATGATTATGATACAAGATTTGGTCGTATAGGAAATGTAATAGATTCCTATATTTTTCGTCCGTTATTAGGTTGGGCGACCGCTTGGAGTTTTGATGCCTTAAAATTATGGTTAGAAAAGGGGCTTCATCCTAGGTTACTAATTAGAAGAACAATGACGTATTGGCTCGTATGCTTTTTATTTGCTTTTGTATGGATATATCAAGGGATAGTGCCGAAACTACTGTTTACTCATTCAGAAGAAGTAAAGATGCTTTCTGTATTAATTGGTTCAAATGAAAGTAGTGTATATATACTTAAAATAATTGGGGTGTTAGAAATAATTTTCGGTGTCGTATGGCTGTTGCCACTAACAAAACGAAAATTATTTATACTGCATATTATTGTATTACTAGTTTTAACGTTAGCGGCAGGATTTACGAATATCGCAAGCTTTACAGGGCCGTTTAATCCGATTACATTAAATGTTCTTCTAATGGGGTTATCAATTGTCGGTTATATAAATAGTTTCGATTTACCAAGCGCGAAAAATTGCAAGAGGGCGAGAAAGGGATAAGTGTATGGCTAATATGTATGAACGATTATTAGGGGATACCTATAAAAATCTTCATCCTGAATTGCAGAAGCGTTATGCCATTACAGAAGAGAATAGTTTTACAGGGGAAGGAAAGATGGATGAAATTTACGGTGGCTCTTTTTTCGTGAAATTTATATTGAAAATTGCATCGAAGTTTCGAATGTTTTTCTCGGAACGAGGAGAGGAAATTCCATTTACGATACAAAACATAGCTGAGCGAGATGAATATGGACAAGAATTAGTAAGGTGGAACCGTACTTTTTATTTTCATAATAAGAAAAGATATTTTAACGCAGTTATGCAATTGGATGAAAACGAAAATGAAATTGTAGATTATTTTGGCGAACCACATTTACTCGTTTCTACACTACATTTTCATATCGATGAGTTAGGGGCAATGCATATTGCTTCAAAGAAACAATGGTTTTATATGTTTGGAAGAAAAATTCCGTTGCCAAAATTCTTGTATGGTGAAGCAAAAATTGTTGAAAGTTATGATGCAACACTACAGTGTTTTCGAATTCATGTACAAGTACGAAACCCGTTAATTGGCTCGCTTTTTTCATATAAGGGAACATTTGTGGAAAGGAAATAAACGATATGAAAAATATAATATTTGGGCTTGCTTGTTATGTTGTTTTTCTATTATGTGAGCGGTCGAATATAAATCCTGTTGAAGCAATTATATTATTATCTGTTTTATTATTTATACCAATGTCACTTTGTATTATTGATAAAAGAAAAAGAGATGGATCGTATTTATTATTTTATAAATTCGTATCGTTTTTATATCCAATTGCAGCAATTTGTGCAATGCTAGCTTTCGTCACAAATCACTATGTATTTGCGCTAGTTTGGTTTGTATATACAGGAATTGTTGCGTTATTTGGTGTAAGTAGATTGCTAGAAAGAGGATGGAAGCCGTTAGAAGAGACCGCCATAGATAGTGCGTTTATTTATTTGTTTTTAGGTGGTTTTTGGTTTTTTGCTTCAGTAGCAAAACTTTCAATTATGCAGTTTAGCTCTGACATTGTTTTACTCACAGCTGCACATTTTCATTATTCGGCGTTTCTATTGCCATTATCAGCTGGTTTAATAGGGAGAAAAAGAGAAAAGAGAAGTAAAGTATATGATGTTATTATGTTTATCATCATGATTTCACCTATGACAGTAGCAATAGGAATTACATACTCGAGAATATTTGAATTTTTTGCAGTGTTTCTATATTTATGTGCGATTTATGGGTATGGATTTTACGTTTGGAGAGCAAAATTTAATGCTATCAGTGCAAAGATTTTTCTAATCGTTTCGTCTAGTACACTCATGGTTACAATTATGTTCTCACTTATATACTCATACGGGAATTTGAAGCATGTAATGACGATTACAATTGCTCAAATGGTTTGGATTCATGGTGTTGTCAATGGAATTGGAGTAGCGTTACCGGCATTTGTCGGCTGGATGATCGAAAAGAGTGTTCCGAATTATAAATACTATGGGAAACCAATGAGTAAATTAAGAGGAAGTGTGGCAATTGGTGAGGCTTTTTTATATAGCGGCAATTTAGTAGGCAGTAAGGAATACAACGGTTTAGTTGATCAAATAACTGATTTTCATAGTGAGTCATTTGACGTGACGAAGGTACCTTTAAGTATTATTCGTTTTTATGAAAATACAACAGAGTATGAGTTGCAATCAAATATTAAATGGGCTCGTTGGTTCCGCCCATTTGCATTTTGTTATGAGAAAATGAGTAAGCGTGTGGGACAAATACATTTAGGAATGGGCGGCAATTGGGAAACGATGCATGGCTCTATCATTAATGTAATAGATGAGAAAGATGGAAGAGAGAATGTAAGGGCTTGGCTAAGGAAAAATGAAGCAGGTGAATCTATTTTTGTAGCTCTTTATTCAAAGCATACAAATAAGAATGAGACATATATGAATATCGCCTTACCTTTGCCTTATTCGAATATGACTGGTATTTTGAAAATATATAATGATAGTCATGATTTAATCATTACTAGTAAGTTAAGAGAAAATGGTCAGGGAGATGAGGGGATTTATTTACATACTCGGTTCTTAACAATACGTTTACCATTAGCAGAGACTTTTATTATAAAAGAGCGCACGGATCACATACTAGAAGCTAATCATAGAATGTGGATATTTGGAGTTAAGTTTTTAGAAATTGATTATAAGATTAAGAAAGTAGAGGAGAAGTAAGAAAAGCTTGGAGAGATTTCAAGCTTTTTTACGTATGTGTAATTGTTATAGCAATTTGTTTATCTAGCTCATTATCCCAAACACGTTGAATTTCAAAAGTGCCTGTTTCAAAAAATAATGGGAATCTCTCTTTAAACCAATCTTGCATAGGAAGATGTAGTGCTGTATCGATTGGTATCCATAATAATTCGCCCTCAGGAGGGTTTAAAAGAAGTTCACCTTCAAATGAGTCTGTCCAGTAGTTAAATACCATGTACCGAACATTACTTTTCGGATTTACATATTCATCTAATCCTTTAAAAGTTAAATTCGAAACAAGTAATCCAGTTTCCTCTTTTACTTCTCTTATAGCGGCTTGAACGATACTTTCGGGGAAATCTACTTTGCCGCCAGGAGCGATGTAGCCAGGGAAACTTCGATGGCTGGGGCGTTTTATGAGTAAAACTTCATTGTTGCGCTGGATCATACACATTGTATATATGCGGTGCTCGATGTTATGTGAATTTGAAGGCATTGTAATGTATTCTCCTTTATTTTTCTTGATAATTTTACCATAACATAATAGTTTCTTATATAATTAAAATAGAATATTGTTAATTTTCGGCATTTTATTATGAAGTCTATAATCATTTGAAAAGAGGAGAGAAAGATGCAAGGGGAATTACAAAGAGAAAAAGATTTAGGGTATGTTGGTAAATTATTATCGCCAGTTAAAGAGTCACCACATTTTAAATTTTTATGGATTGGACAATTACTCTCGGCCTTAGGTAGTTCGATAACTATGGTCATACTTCCAGTTGTTGTGTATTCATTAACTGGCTCAACAGTTGTGATGGGGATGACAATGGCAATGTACATGCTACCTAATATTCTCGCTTTACCGTTTGCAGGTTTAATTGTAGACCGAATTGATCGGGTTAAATTAATGTTATTTACGGATATACTCCGCTGTATATTAATGCTATTACTTGCATCGCTTATATTTATGGATTTATTAACAATTACAGTTTTATATATTCTCATTGCCTTATACGGACTTATGGAAGGGATATTCCAACCAGCATATTCTGCTGTAAGGGCGAAAGTATTCGTTCCTGAAATTCGTAATGCAGCTAACGCACTCACTCAAATGAGTAATCAAGGTATACGATTAATTGGGCCAGCACTTGGTGGGTTAATCGTATCGGTTGCGTCTGCAGGGATAGGTTTCGGCCTAGATGCAGTAACGTACTTATTATCATTTTTATGTTTATTATTTTTAAAAGAAATTAAGTTTAAAAAAGTAAAACCCATTGAAAAGAGTAAGCTTAATTACAAACAAGAGTTTATGGAAGGTGTTTTAGTTTTAAAAAGTCATCCGTGGCTGTGGATTACAATTTTAGTTTTTTCTTTTATAAATATTTGTTATGCCGGCATTATCGTCGTATTAATTCCGTGGTTATTTAATGTTCATCATCATTTTGAAGCTTACGTGTATGGACTTGGCATGGCCTTTTCTGGTGGTGGAGCTGTAATTGCCGCATTAATATTTGGTGGGAAAGAGCGGTGGCATAAGAGAGGATTACTGGCTTATGGAGGTGTTTTAATTAGTGGCATTGCTTTATTAATTATGCCATTCATTTCTTGGGCACCCGCCTTAATATTCTTAATGGTAATTGAAGGATTTGGCATGATGATATTTGGACTCATTTGGGAAACTAGTTTACAGGAACTTGTACCAGAAGAAGCATTCGGAAGAGTGGCAAGCCTTGATATGTTGGGTTCTTTTGCTTTATTGCCATTAGGGTATGTAGTTGTAGGCTGGTTAGCTACTGTCATAGGTGGCGAGATAACTATTATAACACTAGCTAGTTTAGTAATTTTAACAATTGGAATCGCATTGTCTGTACCGAGTATTCGTCGATTTAATTGATTATATGGGAAAAGGGGGTGATATGCATGACTATAGAAAACTTGAAAGATATAGTAACGAGGCAATTAGAGAGTAAATACATTTTGGAAGAAAAGGTCTTTGAAGCGAACAATTTTACAGTCTATATCGCTACCCATATAGAAAATAATCTAGCATATAATCAATTAGTATTAATAAAACATCTTTGTAATGAAAAACCGTCCGTACATATTTGGCACAAGAAAATTAGTATGGAAGCAACAGAATTGGAAATTACAAAAGAAGTGACGGAAGCGATACAAGAGGGTTTCAAAAGAGAAGAATAAGCCCTAAAGAAATTAGGACTTATTCTTCATTAAATACAAATGTTTGTTTCATTTTTTTACCTTCATTTACCGGATGGCCGTTATAAGAGAAATTCTTTTCTTCCCAAGTAATCACAACTTTAAAATTATGACTATTAAAGTCTAATGGGAATACCATGTAGTCAAAGCTTGTATGACTTTTAGAAATATTTTCATTAGGTGTAGTAGGTTTAAAGGTAGCTTTAGAGGTAGGATTGTTATCAAGTATTTCCACAGATACGTTTGATACATCATGACCGATGTTTTTTACGAGTAAACTATACGTATCAAATACACCTTGTTTTGGCTGGATTGCTTGCTTGTTTGAGTTATGAGATTTATCAATTTCGACATACCATTGTTTAGACTTTGACGCAATCGGTAGTGACTGAAATGTGTAAGCACTAGCTTGTATTGGTAGTGCTAAGCATAAAAGTGTAAAGAGAGTTAATATTTTTCGTTTCATTTTTTTAGAGCTCCCATTCTTTAATAGATTTACTTGTTATTATCTTCTCTTTACGAGTAAATATACCATATAATGTAAGGTGGCTATTGTGAGTAGTGAATCAATATTTTATTCACTACTCTTATAGCTGGCATAATTACGTATGTAGTAAGAAAGAATAAATTTGTTTTTTTATATTTAGATTGCTGCCCTTTTTAAAAGAGCTATTTTTACGTTTTAAAAAAAATATACTAAGAGTTCCGTATAAATTATTTATTTTAATGTAGTTAAATGTGCTTGTAGATGTGAAATTAGAGAAGGAAGCTGTGTAGAGATGTTTCTACACAGCTTTTTAGGATATGAAAAAATTACCAAAAATATGTTAAAATAACATTATCATACAACAAGGGGGATTCGTTTTATGGAAAATGGACATCTTGCTAAAGTAGATTTAACGAAAAAAATTGAATCAAAATCTAAGTACAACAAGAAACTCGAAAAATATCAAAGGCGCTTATTAGCATTACAGCAAATTTTGAAAGAAGAAAAAATCGCGGTTATGCTTGTTATGGAAGGATGGGATGCGGCTGGTAAAGGTGGGGTAATTAAGCGGGTGACGGAACATCTTGACCCGCGTGGGTTCCAAGTAAATCCAATTGGAGCGCCTGCACCTCATGAAAAACGTTACCATTATTTGCAACGTTTCTGGCGCAAAATTCCACAGTACGGGCAAATTACCATTTTTGATCGCTCATGGTACGGTCGAGTGTTAGTTGAGCGTGTTGAAGGTTTTGCTACAAAGGAAGAGTGGATGAGAGCATACGATGAGATTAATGGTTTTGAAAAACTACTAACAGATGACCATTACATAATAGGGAAGTTCTTCTACCATATAAGTAAAGAGGAACAGTTAAAGAGATTTAAAGATAGAGAGAAAAATCCTTTGAAAAGATGGAAAATTACAGACGAAGATTGGCGTAATCGTGAAAAATGGGATGAGTATGTTGAAGCGATGGAAGACATGTTTGAAAAAACAAGTAAGCAAAATGCGAAGTGGCATATTATTGAAAGTAACGATAAATTGTATGCTCGTGTGAAAACGTTAAAAATCATTATTTCATTCATTGAGGATTATTTCTTAGAACATGGTATAGAATTGCCTTCTTATTATTATGAAATGAAAGAGGATATTGAAGTTTTGCAAGATGTAGGTGTTAAAGAGTAAATAAGAAAATGGCCCTGTGAATTGGTGAAACCAAATTATAGGGATTTCCTATTATTGGTTGCAAATGATTGATGTTCATTCAACAAATATAGAAATTATTATTCCGTGTATGATATTAGGTGTTGGATATGATTTAGTAGTGGGGCCAATTACAGTTTTAAGTGCTTCTTCATTTGAAGGAGAACTGTTAACTGCTTCTCAAAGTGTTGTATCAATGTTACGACAAGTTGGAATTGTATTGGCGGTTGCAATGTTTGTCTCTAACTTAACTCATAATTTAACTGTAAATAAAGAAAAAGTATATCGTTATGCAGAAGAAAAGGTGCGGAATATTCATGTGAATAGTACTGAGCAAACTGAAATTTTACAAATAACTAAAGAAAAAATAGAGAATCAAAGTTTAGAATCGAATATAAATAAGAAACAAAATGCAATGACAATGGGATTAAGTAAAGAGAAGAAGGAAGAATTGATTCGCGACAAGACGGATGAAATATTAAGAAAAGTTCCAGTAGAATATAGGGATGTAAAAAGAGAAGAAGTTATGAGGCAAGTGACAAAAGAAGTTGAAAAACAAGAGGAAAGTATAAAGAAAGAGGTACTCACATTCTCGAATGATGTGAATCATTATGCCAAGAATCAGATGGCTATGAGTTTTACAGATTTATATAAAGCAAGTGTGCCAATTATATTAATTTGTGCTTTCGTAAGTTTGTTGTTTTGGGAAGGAAGAGCTTTGAGTAAAAAGAGAAGGGGAAGGATAGTAGAAGAAGTGTAAAGGGAAACAGGCTGCTATTAGCCTGTTTTTTCATTGTTTTCTCCTTGCGTATTGTGAATAGTAGTATTTTTAATATAGCATGGGATAAGTCGAGTATGATTAGAAAGTTTTTTGAATGAAAGGTATGAATGGAAAATGCCATTGAATATGTAACATTATACATAGTACATTAACAAGAGGGATTAATTTTAAAAGGAGGATGGGGAATTGCTAGATAAGGCAGGGGCTTTAATAGATAATCATGTGTACACAGAAGAGGAGCAACAAAAACTATACAAACGAACGTTAATAATCGTCAGCATTTCACAAATGTTTGGCGGTGCAGGACTAGCTGCTGGTATTACAGTGGGAGCACTTCTTGCGCAGCAAATGCTTGGAACAGATGCATTTGCAGGATTACCGACTGCTATGTTTACATTGGGATCAGCATTAGCAGCTTTCATAGTAGGGAAGCTTTCGCAACGATATGGACGCCGGATAGGTCTTGCAACAGGGTTTATAGTAGGCGGATTTGGAGCAATTGGTGTTGTAATGGCAGCTTTAACGAATAGCATTATTCTTTTACTTATTTCTTTACTCATATATGGTGCCGGTACAGCCACGAATCTACAAGCTCGTTATGCAGGTACAGATTTAGCAGATAAGAAGCAGAGAGCAACGGCTGTTAGTATTACGATGGTAATGACGACTTTCGGTGCAGTTGCAGGACCAAATTTAGTAGGAGTAATGGGTAGTTTTGCTCATTCAATTGGAGTTCCTAAACTTGCAGGTCCGTTCATACTATCGGCAGCAGCATTTATGCTGGCGGGGCTAGTTCTTTTTGTTATGCTTCGTCCAGATCCGTTAATTATTGCTAACATAATAGAAAGATATAAACAGGAACATACATATAAAGGGCAACCAATAACAGAAGAAGCGAAAGAAAATAAACGAGGTATTACAGTTGGAGCAATCGTAATGATACTTACGCAAATCGTGATGGTTGCGATTATGACGATGACGCCAGTTCATATGGGACACCACGGTCACGGTTTAAGTGCAGTAGGACTTGTGATAGGTTTTCATGTAGGTGCAATGTATCTTCCATCTCTCGTTACAGGAATGTTAATTGATAAAATTGGCCGAACTACAATGAGCATAGCTGGTGGAGTGATTTTACTTGCAGCGGGTGTCATAGCTGCGATAGCGCCAAGTGATTCTTTATTATTATTAATCGTTGCTCTTTCTTTACTTGGGCTAGGATGGAACCTCGGATTGATTAGTGGTACAGCACAAATCGTTGATTCCACAACACCGTCTACACGTGCTAAAACACAAGGGAAAATAGATGTTTTTATTGCGCTAGCTGGAGCTTCTGGTGGAGCGATGTCAGGTATGGTAGTAGCGAATTCAAGTTATGCGGCATTGTCATTGGCTGGAGGCGTGTTAGCGTTGTTACTTATTCCTGTTGTGATATGGTCTCGAAAAGGGGTAAGAAATTAAATGAAGAAGAGGTTCTAGTTACTGACTAGAGCCTCTTTTTATACACTTAAATTAAATTCCATTCTACAATAAGTCCTAAATGCGTAAGTCCGCCACCGAATCCGTATAGTAAAAGTGTGTCTCCATTATTTAACTTTCCTTCTTTTATAGCTAAATCTAGAGCGAGTGGAATGGTGACTGAAGAGGTATTCCCCATATATTCCACGCTCGTTAATGTTTTTTGTATTGGAATTTGAGATTTTTCGCAAATAGATTCGATCATTCGTAAGTTAGCGCTGTGGGGTATGAACCAGTCTATATCATCTACTTGCATATTTGCGGTATGTATTAAATCTTTTATGCCTTTTGGCACTGTACGTGTTGCCCATTTATATACTTCTCTTCCATTTTGAACGATTTTTTCATTTGTTTGCAGTGGTGTGCCATTCATAGTAGTAGATAAGTTTGTTCTATATAGATGAATGCCGCCATCACCGTTTGTTCCCATGTGAGCAGCGATAAAGCTTGGGGTGTCTTCATCTCTTTCTAATAAAATAGCTCCAGCACCATCACCGAATAAAATACAGGTCGTTCTATCGCTATAATCAGTAACTTTAGATAATGTTTCTGTCGCTACGACAAGTACTTTTTCATGTGATCCAGAAGTGATTAAGCTATTACCGACGTGTAGTCCATATGTAAAACCAGCACAAGTTGCATTTAAATCAAAAGCTAGTGTATGAGGTATGTTGAAGTATTGTTGTATTTGGCAAGCAACACTAGGGAAAACGTAATCAGCAGTAGTAGTAGCGACAATGATACAGTCGACATCTTCTAAGTTTTTCTTATATGTTGTACATAAATTTTTAATTGCTTTAATGGCTAAGTTTGAGGAGTATTCTTCTTCGCTAGCGATTCTTCTTTCCCTCATTCCTGTTCTTTGTAAAATCCATTCATCATTCGTATGGACCATCTTTTCTAAATCGTTATTAGACAATATTTGATCTGGAACATAAGTACCAATTGCAGTAATACGAGATTTAGAATGCATAGAAACATCTCCTAACTTTTATTTTTATAACCTGATACTAATATCAGGTTATAAAAATGTCAATAAAGATTTTTGTTGTATTAAAACGATAATACTTAACTTACTATGAAGGAATTTGGCGAGTGCTGTAAAAATAATATACGAGAAGTTTCTAAAATTGATAATTGCTTTTGTTATTTTTGTTGTGAAAAAACTCGCAAAAAATGACGATTAAAGTAAAAATATAACGATTTTCTTTAGTGTGATATAGGTTGTTAAACCTTGTGAAAGCGAATTACTTATGCTACACTTTATGTAACTTAAAATGAACGGAGGGGCTTCCTTTGATCTTAATCAGATTACGTCTCAATACTTTGTGCCAATAATTGAATAGCGCTCAAAGGCTCTGTCTGTGTACAGAGTGAACGGGATTGGTCTGCCTATTTTAAAGGAACCCTTTATTAAGCTTATATGTGAAAAAGAGGGAGGGACGAATACGCCCTCTTTTTGTTTTGCCTTTATAAATAGAATGGGATTGTATAGGTGAACACTTATTGTGGATACGTATACAATCTTGGGATTTTTTGACTATAAAATAGGATGAAAGCATAGCTTTCTTCTATTTCTTTGGTGAACCCTTATCCGTTTACGAAAACACAGGCAGCGACCTGTGTTTTTTATTTTACGTAATCGAAATGGAGGAATAAATATATGGAAGAAGTATTACAAAGAGCAGTTTTAGTTGGAGTAAATGTAGGTAATGCAGATGATTTTGCATATTCGATGGAAGAGTTAACAAATCTTGCGGAAGCTTGTGATGTAGAGGTAATTGGGCAAGTAACGCAAAATTTACAACGAGTAAATCCATCGCATTATATCGGAAAAGGAAAGATTGAAGAAGTTGCAGCGTATGTACAAGAAATAGATGCGAATATGGTTATCTTTAATGATGAATTATCTCCTTCACAAATTCGAAATTTAGAAGAGGATTTAGATTGTAAGGTAATTGATCGTACCATTTTAATTTTAGATATTTTTGCGCAACGTGCGAAAACGAAAGAAGCACAGCTACAAGTAGAAGTAGCCCATCTTCAGTATATGATGCCTCGTTTAATCGGTCTTCGTGAATCGTTAGGAAGACAGAGCGGCGGCGTTGGTACGAAAAATAAAGGTGTCGGTGAAAAGAAGTTAGAGTTAGACCGTCGTAAAATTGAAGAACAAATTTCAGTTTTAAATAAAGATTTAGAAGCGCTCGTTGCCCAGCGTCAAACGCAGCGAAAGCAGCGTAAGAAAAATGAAATACCTGTTGTAGCATTAGTAGGTTATACGAATGCAGGAAAGTCAACGACGATGAATGCAATGCTTGAAATTTATAATGGTACAGAAGAAAAGCAAGTATTTGAAAAAGATATGTTATTCGCGACGTTAGAAACATCTGTACGAAATATTGATTTACCAGATAATAAATCATTCTTATTAACAGATACAGTTGGATTTGTAAGTAAATTACCACATCATCTTGTGAAAGCGTTCCGTTCAACGTTAGAAGAAGTAGCGGAAGCAGATTTACTTATTCACGTCGTAGATTACGCAAATCCAAAATATGAACAATTAATTGATATTACAAATGAAACGTTAAAGAAAATTGGAGTAGAAAATATTCCAACGATCTATGCTTATAATAAATCAGATATGGTAGATGTTGAAATTCCGAAAGTGCAAGAAGATCGTGTTTATTTATCAGCGAAGAAACAAGTTGGAATTGAAGAACTTGTAGAAATGATTCGCTCACACATCTATAAAGAATATACGAAGTGTGAAATGTTAATTCCATATGATCAAGGACAGGTAGTTTCGTATTTCAATAATCATGCGCACGTTTTATCAACGAGTTATGAAAATGAAGGTACGAAACTAGAAGTGGAATGTAAGACGAGCGATTACGAGAAGTATAAGCGTTTTGCAATTTAATGTAAAAGGCAACCCAGTTTGTGATTGGGTTGCCTTTTTCTATAATGTTTTACGGCTGAAAGTTACAAGGATGCAAGCCAATGACGGGAGTTAAGTTATATTTCTGGAAAAAGAAATGAAAGCAGTATAGAATAGAAATGTTTCAAAAGTCAGAATTTATTACACCTACTGTAATAAATATATTTTTTGTACAGAAAGGAGCGATTCACATATGCAGGCAGTTTCGCAAAAAAACACAGTAGAAACACCGACAATATATCGAATATTATTTGCGATTAGCTTTGGACATTTTTTAAATGATTCGATGCAAGCAGTTGTACCGGCGTTGTTTCCTATTTTGGAAAAAACGATGAATTTATCCTATATGCAAGTAGGGTGGATTGCGTTTGCGTTAAATATGACGTCATCGATTATGCAACCGGTGTTTGGTATGTATTCAGATAAGAAGCCGTCACCATTTTTATTACCACTCGGCATGTTTTCAAGTATGCTTGGAATGATTGGACTCGCGTTTGCACCAAACTTTATTATTGTTATTATTTCTGTTTTATTTATTGGTTTAGGTTCCGCAGTCTTTCATCCAGAAGGCGCTCGTGTTGCGTATATGGCGGCAGGTGCAAAACGAGGGTTAGCGCAAGCGATTTATCAAGTTGGGGGAAACACGGGGAATTCTTTAGCTCCTATCTTTGCAGCGCTAATTTTCGTTCCACTCGGTCAAATTGGTTCATTAGGTTTTACAGCATTTGCAGCAGTAGGAATTGCATTATTAATTTTCGTATCGAATTGGTACAAAAATGAATTAGCAACCGGCGCTGTAAGAAGGAAGAAGAGAGCTGCGCTTGAGGCGGAAAATGCAATTGTAAGTACACATATTAAATTCGTAATTATACTTCTTGTTTTTCTTACTTTTGTGCGCTCTTGGTACGGTGCAGGTATCGGGAATTTCTATCAATTTTACTTAATTGAGCATTATGGTTTATCTATAAAAAATGCCCAGTATTTCGTATTCGCATTTATGATTGCTGGTGTGTTAGGCACTTTCTTCGGAGGACCGTTAGCAGATCGATTTGGTAAGAAAAATATCATCGTATTTTCAATGTTAGGTTCAGCGCCACTTGCACTGTTATTACCACATGTCTCACTTGTGTGGGTCGTACCGTTATTTTTATGTATCGGTTTTATTAGTTCAAGTAGTTTTAGTGTAATTGTTGTATATGCACAAGAGCTTGTACCTGGAAAAGTGGGAATGGTGTCAGGATTAATAGTAGGTCTTGCGTTTGGACTTGGAGCATTAGGTGCAGTAGTTCTTGGGAAATTAGCAGATATATATAGCCTGCAATTTATTATGCTATTATGTAGTTGTCTACCATTAATTGGACTCACTTCATGGTTACTGCCAAGTGATAAGAAAACGATAGAATAGGGGATGCGCTATGAAATTATGTGAAAACGTAACAGAATTAATAGGCGATACACCTGTCGTCCGATTATCTAAATTTATTCCGGAAGACGCAGCAGATGTGTATGTGAAACTAGAAATGTTTAATCCATCGCGCAGTGTGAAAGACCGTGCTGCTTATAATTTACTTCACGTTGCAGAAGAAAATGGTCTCATCAAACCAGGAGATACAATCATTGAACCGACAAGCGGGAATACAGGGATTGGTTTAGCGATGAATGCAGCAGCTAAAGGGTATAAAGCGATTTTAATTATGCCAGATAATATGTCAAAAGAGCGTATTAATTTATTGAAAGCATACGGAGCAGAAGTAGTTTTAACACCAGCAGAACAAAGAATGCCAGGAGCAATTGCGAAGGCGTTAGAATTGCAAAAGCAAATACCGAATAGTTTTATTCCGCAACAATTTGAAAACCCAGCTAATCCGAATATTCACCGCTATACGACTGCGCTTGAAATTTATGAACAAATGGATGGAGAGCTTGACGCCTTTGTTGCAACGGCAGGAACAGGTGGAACGATTACAGGGACTGGTGAAACGTTAAAAGAGAAATTACCAAACTTATATATTGCAGTAGTGGAACCGAAAGGATCTCCCGTTTTATCAGGTGGTGTACCAGGTCCTCATAAACTAGTAGGAACAAGCCCAGGATTTATTCCGAAAAACTTAAATACAGAAGTGTATAACGAAATTATTCAAATTGCAGACGAAGAGGCTTTAACGACAATGAGAAATTTAGCTAGACAAGAAGGATTATTAGTTGGGCCATCTTCTGGAGCATCTGTTTACGCTGCGATTATGATAGCGAAACGTCTAGGCGTTGGTAAAAAAGTTTTATGTATTGCGCCTGATACAGGTGAACGTTATTTGAGCATGGGGTTATTTGAATAAAAAAGGATAGAAACACCTTAATAGTGAATAGCTGCTATTAAGGTGTTTGGTTTATGGAATGAAGAGGGGGAGAAGAACAATGAAACTATTAAAACCAATCCATGAATATAGTGAGCATATTACGGCGTATAGACAGGCATTTTTACAATCAGGGGAACAACCACATGGAAGTAGTTCTTTACAAAACTTTGATTCTCTTGATGAATGGTTTGAAAAAGTGAGTAAACAAGAACTAGGAGAAAATATACTAGCTAATCGAGTGCCATCTAGCCAGTTTTTAAGTTTTGAAAAAAGGGAACTTATAGGTTTTGTGAATATTAGACATAGATTAAATCCAGAATTATTACGGGAAAGCGGTCATATTGGATATAGTGTCCATCCAAATAAACGTCGCCACGGTTACGCTACGAAACAACTAAAGCTTGCATTAGCTGAAGCACAAAAATTAGGATTACAGAAAGTGTTAATAACTTGCGATAAATCCAATATCGGTTCTGCTAAAACGATTCAAAAGGTTGGCGGTGTGTTAGAAAATGAAGTAGTTTCTTCTCGTACTGGTGAAGTTATTCAGCGCTATTGGATAGAAATATGATGTAGTAGGAATTTGAAAAGGTAATGCAAGCTGTAAAATCGAAATAGATAAATGAAATATAAGGGATTACTGCAATTTTAGGGGGAAATGAAATGGGATTAAAAGAGAAAGCGATAGAGATGTCAGAGATTTATAGGAAAAATCCGAAAGTGGAAGCTATTATTTTAGCGGGTTCAGTAGCTAGAAAACTTGAAGATGAACATTCAGATATAGAATTACATATTTTATGGTCAACACCGCCGGAAGATGAGGATCGTAGGGCCCCTATTTATCATATTGATGGGAAAATATTATCGTATCATCCGTATGAGGAAGAAGAATGGTCGGAAACGTATTTAACGAAAGAGGGAATTAAATTAGAGATTAGTAACTTTTTAACAGAGACAGTAGAGAAAGTGATTTCGGATGTGGTGGATCAATATGATATAAGTTATGAAAAACAATGTATTGTATCATCTGTTCATGATGGTGTTAGTTTGTATGGAGAAGGGAAAGTGAATGAATTAAAAGATAGAGTAGCGGCATATCCAGATGAACTAGCAAAACGGATGATTTCAGAAAATCTATGGTTAAGTAATCGTTGGCACAATCGAAAGGCGCTTTTAAAACGGAAAGATTGGCTTATGCTTTATGACGTTATTTGTGAAGTACAAAGGAATGTATTTGGTGTTTTATTTGGTTTGAATAAAATGTACGTGCATCATCCAGCGTTTAAATGGATGCCTAATAATGTGGAACGAATGACTATTAAACCTGAAAAATTATATAAACGTATGGCAGATATATTAATAGGGAGTCCAGAAAATAGTGTGCAGGAGTTAGAGTTGCTAATAGAAGAAGTATTGCAACAAGTTCATACATACGCGCCAGGAGTAAATGTGGATGAGCAAGAAAAATCTATTTTTTATTTTGTGAAATAGAAAATAGTAATAAGGGGGAAGTTATGGGGTTTTTTAATAGGTTTTTTAAAAAAGTTGAAAAAGTGAATGAGCAAGAGGCCACTCTTCATGAATTAAGTGAAGAATTGTATGTTGAATCACCGGTAGAGGAAGCGACTAGTTACTGGGTATCAATGGCACAAAATATAATTATTAATGCTGTAAAAGCAGCTGACAATGATGTGGAACGTGCCTTCGTATTATTGAATTTGAAGAAAGGTGAGGCTTCATTTGATATTTTTTATCAAATAAACGGACAATTGTATTTCTGGGATCAGCTAGAAAATGAGACGATAAAAAATAGAATTCAGAACGAGTTGTTACCGCAAGCTCCAGAAGTTTCAAATGCAGTAAATGAGCAATTTCGTGAAGCTGATCACCCTATAATTTCGTTCGCACAATTGCAGTTTGAATGGGAAACGAAAGCCTGGTTCTCACATATAATTTGGGAAGATAACCTTGCTGCTCAATTGCCAAAAACTCAAATTTTAAATGAATGGTTTCGTGTAATTAAAGAAGAAACGAAAAATAGACCACTGGATAGTGATGCGGAATTTTCTTGGTATCCATCAAACTCTTAAAAACTAATACAGATAGAGATAGGTTATGTTTCTAGATGATTTTTCTTCTGGAATAAGTATCAATAATACGTAATTCTTTTTCTATTGCCTGTTAGAATTCGTTATGTACTAATCTACTTGTTTTCTAAACTAAAACTTATATTTTGAATTTTTAAATAGATTGTAATACATAAAAATTCAAAATATAAGTTGACACTATTTTTAATGTGTGATAAAAATGATAGTAATCAATTCGGAAAATAATATTTGGGCAATGAAAGGGTATAGTAGTGAATATCTCCCTATTTCAGAGAGCTGATGGTTGGTGTGAATCAGTATATAGATTATTCATGAAGTTCGTCCTGGAGCATCTTTCATAAATCTCGCATTATGAGGAAATGAAAGACGGTAGTTTATACCGTTATCAAATAAAGTGGTGAAGATTTTTTCACAACTAGGGTGGTACCGCGATATTTATCGTCCCTACGTATTTACGTAGGGACGTTTTTTATTTAGGTCCTAACTTTGGTGTGGCTTCATAACTAGGGTGGTACCGCGATATTTTATCGTCCCTACGTTTTTGCGTAGGGGCGTTTTTATTTAGGTGGTTTCTTAGTGTTCTTCACAACTAGGGTGGTACCGCGATATTTTTGTCGTCCCTACGTATTTACGTAGGGGCGTTTTTTATTATTAGGGAGGAAGTGAACGTATTAGAAAAGAGTATTGATAGAACAATATAAATACCGAATTGTAACAAAAAAGAAGAGATAGAGAGGAGATTAATAAATGAATTCACAGCAATGGACATCGAAATTAGGTTTCGTATTAGCTGCAGCAGGTTCGGCAATTGGTCTTGGGGCGATTTGGAAATTCCCATATATGGCCGGCATTGGAGGAGGCGGAGCATTCTTCCTAATTTTCATCGGTTTCACATTATTAATTGGTTTACCGCTATTATTAGCTGAATTTGTTATTGGAAGAAGTACACAAAAAGAGGCTGTTGATGCATATAGAGAGATTGCTCCTAAAACGTTATGGCCTTGGTTAGGTAAATTAGGAATTGTAACATGTTTCATATTACTTTCTTTCTACAGTGTTGTAGGAGGCTGGATTTTATTATATTTATGGAATGCAATTACAGGTAGACTATGGGAAGGAAATGGAGCATACGAAGCTACGTTTGGTGAAATCATTTCCAATCCATATTTAGCAGTTGGATCACAGCTATTATTCATCCTTATTACTATTTTTATCGTAAGTAAAGGTGTACAAAATGGTGTTGAAAAAGTAAATAAATATTTCATGCCAGCACTATTTGTTTTATTCTTTGTATTAATAGTTCGTGCACTTACGTTAGATGGTGCCGGAGAAGGCGTTCGTTTCTTCTTACAACCTGATTTCTCACATGTAACATCAGAAGTTATTTTATACGCAATGGGGCAATCGTTCTTCTCGTTATCTGTCGGGGTAGCCGTTATGGTAACGTATAGCTCGTATTTACCGAAAGAAGAAAGCTTACCACGTTCAGCATTTTCTATCGTAGCATTAACTCTTGTTATTACATTACTTGCAGGACTTGCAATTTTCCCAGTTGTGTTCGCATTCGGAATGGAACCATCTCAAGGACCGGGACTATTATTTATCGTATTGCCAGCTATTTTCAGTAAAATGGCATTTGGAAAATTATTCTTCATCGTTTTCTTATTACTATTCTTCTTCGCTACGATTACATCAGCAATTTCGATGTTAGAAATTAGTGTTGCGTCGTTAACATCAAAAGGTAAAGGGAAACGTGAAAAAATGGCCTTAATCGTAGGGTTATTAATCTTCGTTGTTGGGGTACCATCAGCATTATCATTCGGTATATTAAGTGATCTGAAGATTTTCGGAAAGACAGTCTTTGATTTAGCGGACTATGCAGTAAGTAACGTATTAATGCCACTTGGTGTATTATTAGTTTCTATCTTTGTTCCTTTGAAAATGAAGAAAGATGTATTAATGAAAGAGCTAGGTGTAAGTAAAAATAAAGGTTATAAACTATTCGTATTATGGTTATTCTTACTTCGGTATATCGCACCAATTGCGATTATTATCGTATTCTTAAATGTACTTGGCATTATATAAAAAGGTAGCGTATCATACAAAGATACGCTACCTTTTTATTTTGCTCTTTTTTGCAATTCATTTACTGTTACGAACTGATAGCCCTTCTTAGATAAAGAATCTAAAATACCTTCAATCGTTTGTAAATTTTCATTAGACTCATCATACATAGAATGCAATAAAATGATAGAACCTGGTTTTACATTTTTATTAACATATTCAATTTTATCAGCCGTAGATTTATAAAAAGTATCGGGCTCAAGATCCCATATAATCGTTTCGATATTATTTTTATTTAAATAATAGGGTAGTCCAATTAATTTTTTCCCGTTAGGAGGCCTAAAATCAATTTCGTCTGTAAATCCTGTTTGGCGGATTAATGAATTCGTTTTTTCTATTTCACCTTTAATGAAAGAAGGTGTTTTGAAAACCATTCTATTATGAGAATATGTATGGTTTCCAAGTTGGTGCCCAGATTGCGCAATAGCTTCTCCTAACGATAAATTTTTCTCTAATTCATTTCCAATTAAAAAGAAAGTAGCTTTAGCGTTGTATTTATCTAGTAGCGGTAATATTTGTTTTACATTGTTAGTAGGGCCATCATCAAAAGTTAAAGCAATCACTTTTTCATTTGTTTCTACGCGTTGTGTTAAATCTCCAAATAATTGAAAGCTTCTTGCGTTCATCAATTTGTATGTTCCAAATAATGCCGTGATAATAAAGAATAGTGTAACGGTTGTAATGATAATTTTTTTCCTCATAATGTAACCTCACAATGATTTTTGATTCAATTAATAAGTATTATATCAAATTAAGTAATTTCACGCTTTAAAAAGGATGTGGATGCAAGGGGAAGGGATTTATCATATAATAAAATGCAAAAGGTATATTAGGAGGTGTTTAAATGGCGATTACAATTCAATTGCCAGACACTGCAACGTCTCATGCAAAGCCAAGTATGGAAATGGCGATACTTTGCGTGAGGTAGACAAGTAATATACAATCGCCTAAATGAGCTCGTATCATTTTTTATATTTGGCTTTGCACCTTATTGAAATGAACTATAAAAAATAAGGGGCGAGCAGAAATGAAATACGTTAAAGCCGCGACGGTTTTACCAGAAAGTTTAATTACTGAAATTCAAAAGTATATACAAGGTGAAACAATTTATATTCCGAAACAAGAAACGAAACATTATAAATGGGGTACACGATCTGGCGGAAGAAAACAACTAGATGAAAGAAATAAAGCGATTAAAGAAGCGTTTAAAAGTGGGATTGCTATTCATCAACTTGCAGAAGAATATTTTCTTTCTGGGGAAACGATTAAAAAGATTGTATATTCTAAATGAGCATAAAAGAGTCTAGTTCAAATATTATTTTGAACTAGACTCTTTTTGCTTTGTATGTATTGGATATATAGGGTGTGAATGGGCATGATAATAGAAAAAATGAATCGCAATAGTATTGTATAGAAATGTGAATAGGAATAAAAACTTTATATTTCATATTACAGAAAGGTGAAAATATATGAATCATCTTGGACAAATAACGATAGAACTTTTTGTTGGTTTTTTTGTTTTATTAATTGCTACTAAAATATTAGGGAAAACACAAATATCACAGCTAACCCCTTTTGATTTTATTTCTGCGATTGTAATCGGAGAACTAGTTGGAAACACTGTATATGATCCTGAGGTGAGAGTATGGTCTATTTTATACGCTGTTTTTGTATGGGTAATATTAATTTACGCAATAGAAGCAATAACACAAAAATTTAGAAGGACAAGAAAGTTCTTTGAAGGATACCCTTCTATTATCATTCGTAATGGGCATATTGATAGAGAACAATTAAAATCAAATCATTTGGATATTAACCAATTACAACAAATGTTAAGACAACAAAAAGATATATTTTCAATCCGAGAAGTTGAATATATGATATTGGAACCTAATGGAAACATAAGCGTTCTGAAAAAAAGTAAATACGAATCTCCTACTATAAATGATTTAAGTTTAAAACATAAGCCTGTATACTTACCAATTTCATTAATTAGTGATGGGAAAGTAGTTAAGGATAATTTGAGGGAAGCAGGATTTGATGAAGGGTGGCTTTATAAACAAATAAAGCAAAAAGGAATTACTAAATTTGAAGACGTATTATATGCGGAATGGAAAGCAGATGATGGCTTCTTTTGTCAGGAAATGCAGCGGTAGAGAATAAGTGATATATGTAATGTTTGTTTCTAAGTTATCTTTTACATATCAAAAAACGTAATCATTGTATACAATAAAACTAGATCAACAATTTGTATGGAGTGATAAAGATGGAAGCGTTTATTAGAAGTGATCAATATAATTTTATAAAATCACAAGCTTATATTTTAGCAAACGGGCATGCAACCGCAAATGATAGAGGTGTAATTCAAGCGTTAAAATCGCTTGCGATTGAAAAGATAATACATGTATTTGAGAATTTAACGGATGAACAGAAAGAGTTAATTGATACGGTATTAACAGTTCAAAATAGAGAAGATGCAGAATCATTTTTAATGAAAATAAATCCGTATGTAATTCCGTTTCAAGGAGTTACAGCACAAACATTAAAAAAATTGTTTCCTAAAGCGAAAAAGTTAAAACTTCCTGATATGGAAGAAATAGATATGAAAGAAATATCTTATTTAAGCTGGATTGATAAGGGATCAAGCAGGAAATTTAT
This sequence comes from Bacillus sp. SRB3LM, assembly GCF_015712745.1. Classification (NCBI taxonomy): domain Bacteria; kingdom Bacillati; phylum Bacillota; class Bacilli; order Caryophanales; family Bacillaceae; genus Bacillus; species Bacillus sp. SRB3LM. The sequence goes on along the minus strand of NZ_VWVQ01000007.1, from coordinate 132,057 downwards.
TATAGCGAAAAATGATAAAAATAAATTTGTTGGTCTGCAAGGAACGTTCCAAAGTTTAAATAAAAAAAGCATTTGTTCGTTATGTCATGGACATGAAGAAGTTGGGATGTTTTTAGTTGAAATTAAAGGCGATGTACCAGGAACTTTCGTAAAAAAAGGAAACTATATTTGCAAAGATGGTGTAGCTTGTAATCAGAACATGAAATCACTTGATAAATTACAGGATTTTATTGAGCGATTAAAGAAATAAAATGGAAGACCTCTAGTACTTAAACTGGAGGTTTTTATTTTTTGAAGAAGTAGATTAAAAATTTAACTGTACTATGATTATTAGAGGATAATTAGTTCAATAGATAAACGGAAATCAAAAACGAAACCTTATAACCGTATCTCCCAATCAGTTTTAGAACGATTATTTGAAAAACTGAATCACTTACGTCACAACTTCAATGAAACAAAAACCTATATGTTATTATTTTCCGTAACACTAATGTCATATTATAAGATAAGATTTTCGAACATTTAATAGGGAGGCGTTTCTATTGAAAATCAGTGAGCTGTCTAAAAAGACAGGTGCAAGTATCCGATCCATAAGGCATTATGAGAAAAAAAATCTAATTACCGCTGTACGCCTTGAAAATGGTTATCGCGAGTTCGATGAATCCGCCATCAAACGTATTCGAATTATTCAACTTTATTTAGGTTTGGGGCTGACAACGGGACAAATTGAGGAAATATTGAAATGCGAGGATAATGGTCCGGAAGACTATGAATTTTGTGAAGAAATGCTGGAAACTTATCAAGTGAAGCTGGATCAAATTAACAGACAAATCAGTGTATTGGACGTTGTAAAGCATCGGTTGGAAAAACAAATCATGCAAATGACGGATAAAAGAAGAATGAGAAATGGAAATTCTCTTAGTTGAAACAACGAAATAATTGAAGATCCCAGTCCGCGATTATGGCGGAATCCGGGATCTTTACAGAAGACTATGATGTTATGCAGACGGTTTCTTTAGCAGTTCGGTCAAGCGAGAGAATCCGTCGGTTCCGTAGCCCTCGTTGATGGCCTGCTGGGTTACGGCCATTGCAGCACTCAGAACGCTGACGTCGAGGCCGTGGTGCTGAGCAGCATGGATGATGTGCTCCATTCCTGCCGAGGCCGAGATGATATTGGACTTGTCACCAGGGTAGTGACCCGAGTCTACTTCATTTGCTAAATAAGCCATGATGTCGGGCAAGATGCCTATGATACCCTGGGCATAAACAGCGAACTCCTTTGCCGGAATATTCTCGGCAGTGGCAAGGGCGAGAGCGTGAGCGTAACCGCTCATGGATGTCCAAAAGAGATCGAGCAGGGCCACATCATATGCCGCTGCCCGGCCAGGGTCCGCCCCAAGATAAGAAGTAGTGCCACCCAAGCTTGCCAAGGTCGGTTGGTGGGCCTTAAAGATGGATTCTGGTCCACTATACAGGACGGAAGCCGCAGGCGTCCCGATGGTTGGAGTAGGGGTCATAATCGCCCCATCGAGGTAATCGACTCCGTGTTGGGCAGCCCATGTGGCCATTTCACGGGCACGTTTGGGCGAGTCGGCAGTGAGGTTCACCAGTGTCCGTCCCTTCAGGGCATCTCCCGCAGGGGCAAGGACTTCACGGACGATATTGTAGTCCAGAACACAAATGATCACCAGGGGACTTGCAGAGACCGCGGCGATAACTGAATTCGAAAGAATCGCCCCCTGAGAAACAAGATAATCGGCTTTTTCGGCAGTTCGGTTCCATAATGTCGTAGGGTGGCCGTTCATCAGGAATGTACCAGCCAGCGCCTGGCCCATCGGACCCAAGCCAATAACTGTAACAGGTGAACGGTTCGGGTTCTCCATCATAGATACATCTGTATTTGATACTTGACTGATATTTTGTTCTTTCTCACTTTGGTCATTTTTCTTCAATGAAAATGCCTCCTTTCAGATGTTCAAACTTAATTCTAAAGTATGACACCAGTGTCACAGTCAACAAAAATATTTTGGTTATAATATTTCAACAAACCAGTTATAAGTAATCTATTATTCCATTAAAGGGCGAGATTGCGGAAAAAGTAGTGAAAAGTGATACATATTATCGATGACTAATATGTATCACTCTTTATTATTTATGACTTTTTACGATTTAGGTCTTGATAATGAAATAAAGTTTGATAAAAGATATTCTTTGAAATAGTTGCTTATTTTGAAGGAGGTAAATATGAATTACATTTCACCGGAAGAAGAAATGTTAAAAGCGAAACGGTGGTCTAAAGATACGATAGCAGCGGGTTGTGGTCATACCGTTGCTCTTAAATTAGATTGGTAGTGGGTAAATAATAAACTTGGTCAATGTGATGTAAGCAGCTGGAAAGATATTATGGCAATAGCAGCTGGTACGAATCATACAATCGGACTTAAATCAGACGGTACCGTGGTGGCAGTCGGGTGGAATGAGTATGGTCAATGTAATGTAAGCGATTGGCGTAATATTGTAGCGATAGTGGCTGGTTGTGCGCATACGGTCGGTCTAAAATTAGATGGCACCGTGGTAGCAGTAGGTGATAATACATACGGTCAATGCGATGTAGGTAGTTGGCGCAACATCCGATTGCCTGGCAAATAGTTAATGTACAACAAATCATTAGTAATATTATTCTATTTTAGGAGTAATTATGGAATAGAACATGTACATAAGAATCCCTTTTCAAAAGGGGGGGATTCTTTTCTGTAAAATGAAGGTCTAAATGGGATTTTCAAATAAATTTTATTTCAAAGCTACAGCAAAAGAGATAAATAAGACATAGGAGAGCTGAAGAAATACTTAAAAAGTTTTTGCTTTCTTTACCGGATGTTTTACTTGTATGCATTGTTATCTACATAACATACACAACTACTCTTAGTTTTGTACAGATGTTAATAATTTCAATTGCAATCGGAATCATTTGTGGTCTTGTTATAAGGATTGGTAAGGATGTATTTATGTATATAAGGTGGACAATGAAACAGAGGAAATCTTGAATACGTTGTATTGCTATTAGGAGGAGATGAAATGACTAAGAAAAAGAGTAGAGTGAAAAATGAAGTAGCGCTTTGGGCATTAACAGCGGTTGTTCTCATCATTGTATGGTACTTTTATCAAAAATAAAAACGCATCGTACTAAAAAAGCACGATGCGTTTTTATTATTTTTTTTGCCAATTTTCTTTTATAAAGTCTTCACGGCCAGATTCTTTTTGCTCAGTAGCATATTTCTCTGGGTTCTTTTTATAGAAATGTTGATGGTATTCTTCAGCCTCATAAAAAGGTGCAGACGGGCGAATTGCAGTTACGATTGGATCTTTAAACATACCGCTTTCTGCAAGAGATTGTTTTGATTTTTCAGCAAGCTCTTTTTGTGTTTCAGTATGATAAAAAATAGCAGTGCGATAAGATGGACCACGGTCAAAGAATTGTCCGCCATCATCAGTTGGATCGATTTGTGGCCAATATAAGTCTAGTAATTTCTGATAAGGAAAAATAGAAGGATCGAATGTAATTTGAACAACTTCTAAATGTCCAGATGTTCCAGCTTTTACTTGTTCATATGTTGGATTTTCTACATGACCTCCTGCATAGCCAGAAAGTACTTTATGAATACCAGGAAGTTCATCAAATGGTTTTACCATGCACCAAAAGCAACCGCCTGCGAAGGTTGCGAGTTCGTATGTTTTTTCGGACACTGCTGTAATCCTCCTAAATGTATATGTTTTATATAGTATTATATAAATTGTTTTATTGCGCAATAAAAAAGATTTGAAAATATATGTTTTTTATAAACAAGATCCTCCGCTCACATCAATTAATTGTCCAGTAACCCAGCGGCTGTCTGGAGAAGCAAGAAATGCAGCAGTATCGGCAATGTCTTCTACTTCACCTAAGCGATTGAAAGCGGAAATAGTAGTAGCGTACTGCTTCATCATTGGGTCGCTCAAGAGTTCTGCATTCATATCTGTTTTAATAAATCCTGGAAGTATTGCATTCACCGTTATTCCTCGTGCTCCAAGCTGTTTTGCTAGTGTAAAAGTCAGTGTATTAATAGCGCCTTTCGTCATACTATATGCAACAAAATCAGGTAAAGAAATGCGGGTGGCAGCGGATGAAATATTAATAATTCGGCTATTGTCACGTAAACGTGGTAGTGCTAGTTGAATGATAAAGAATGGAGCTTTTGCATTTACTGAAACCATTCTATCAAAAAATTGTTCAGTCGTTTCTTCAATAAAAGCACCAGGACCAATGCCAGCATTGTTTATTAAAATATCAAATTGTGTTTCACCAGTGCACTTTTGTAATTCAGTATCTAAAGCGTTATAAAGGTTTTCTACACCGTGTAAGGATTCTAGATTTGCGCCGATAGAAAAAGCTTGGCCACCATCTGATCGAATTTCATGAACAGTTTCTTCAGCGTCATCTTTTCGATTACCGTAATGAACAGCAACCAATGCACCGTCATTTGCTAAACGTTTAGCGATCGCTCGTCCAATTCCTCGGCTTGCTCCTGTAACTAACGCTACTTTCCCTTTTAACATAGTTTCCTCATCTCCTCATAAACTTTATAAGTTTTTCTTTATGTAGTAATGCAAACATACTTAAGTAATATATGAGTGTATGTAAGTAATGCATTCCAATTTTGATTTGAGAAAAAATAAATAGAATGAATTTTGATTTTTTCGAAAAAACATGTTGACAACGAAAAGAACAACGTCCTATAATACGTGTAACAAATAAAAGTTAATTAAGAATTTTCTAACTTTATATATTGTATATGCAAAGAAGAGGAAAGTAGATGATTATGATCGTTTCAGAGAGCTACTCCAAGGCTGTGAGGGTAGTAACAATCGAATCATTGAAGATCACCTCGGAGCATCGCTTGCGAAAGGGAAACTGAGTAGAGGGCGGCGGCATCGTCTCCGGTAAAAGGACGGAGGTCTGATTGGACCTACAAAGCTTATATTTCGTGAGAAGTATAAGGAAGCTGAGTGGTAACGCGAAACTCTCGCCTCAGCAATCAAAGCTACTAAATTGTAGTAGTTGATTGCTGAGGCGAGAGTTTTTATTTTTTAAAATAGAAGAAGAGAATGCGTAGAAGAGGAGAGTAAATGATAAAGATTGTTTCAGAGAGCTGCCCCGAGGCTGTGAGGGTGGTAACGATTCACTCATTGAAAATCACCTTGGAGCACTACTTTTGAAAACTAGTAAAAAGTAGCGGGGTTGTTCCCGATAGAAAAACAAAAGTCTAATTGGACTTGCAGAGCTTATATTTCGTGAGAAGTATAAGGAAGCTGAGTGGTACCACGATTCCCTCGTCTCAGCAATGGATCGCTACAAGTATGTATGTAATCGATTGTTGAGACGAGTATATTTTTAAGGTTTATATACTGAATATTCTGTTAAAAATACTCATCTCAGCAATCGATGTAGAAATAGGTTGCAAAAATAGAGAAAAAAGAGGAGCGATGTGAGATGGGAAACCAGTACATTTACATGAATGGGGAATTTGTAGAAAAAGAAAAGGCAGTTGTTTCAGTTTATGATCACGGTTTTTTATACGGAGACGGTGTATTTGAAGGGATTCGTAGTTACGGAGGAAATGTATTTTGTTTAAAAGAACATGTGAAACGATTATATGAATCAGCGAAATCTATTTTACTAACAATTCCAATGGCGGTAGAAGAAATGGAAGAAGCGGTTTTACATACACTCCAAAAAAATGAATATGCTGATGCTTACATTCGCTTAATTGTCTCAAGAGGAAAAGGTGACTTAGGGCTCGATCCGAGAAGTTGTGTGAAGCCGAGCGTAATTATTATTGCAGAACAATTAAATTTATTCCCACAAGAATTTTATGATAATGGGTTAAGTGTTGTATCTGTTGCATCAAGACGTAATACGCCAGACGCGTTAGATCCACGTATTAAGTCAATGAATTATTTAAATAACGTACTTGTAAAAATTGAAGCGGCACAAGCAGGAGTGTTAGAGGCTCTTATGTTAAATCAACAAGGATATGTTTGTGAAGGTTCTGGCGATAATGTTTTCGTTGTGAAAGATGGAAAAGTATTAACCCCGCCATCCTATTTAGGAGCATTAGAAGGTATTACGAGAAATAGTGTTATCGAGCTATGTGAACGACTGAGTATTCCGTGTGAGGAAAGACCATTCACTCGCCATGATGTATATGTAGCGGATGAAGTATTTTTAACAGGAACAGCAGCGGAGTTAATTCCAGTTGTAAAAGTTGATTCGAGAGAAATTGGAGATGGGAAACCAGGAAATGTAACGAAACAATTGACTGAAGAATTTAAAAAATTAACGAGAGAAAGAGGAGTACGTGTTCCCGGGCTGACGGAAAGCTTAGCATAAATAAGGAGAGGAGTTAATTGAAATGAAGCAGCAGTATACAGCGTATGAGAAGTTACAGTATGAAGAAATGACAGGCGCTGGGCACGTGATTCAATGTTTAAAGAAATTAGGTGTAACGACCATTTTCGGCTATCCAGGCGGAGCGATTTTACCAGTATACGATGCGTTATACGAAAGTGGTTTGAAACATGTTTTAACTCGTCATGAACAAGCTGCCATTCATGCGGCTGAAGGATATGCGAGAGCTTCTGGAAAAGTCGGGGTAGTCTTTGCTACCTCTGGTCCAGGGGCGACAAATTTAGTTACGGGCTTAGCAGACGCTTATATGGATTCGATTCCTTTAGTTGTCATTACCGGCCAAGTTGCAACGCCTTTAATTGGTAAAGATGGATTTCAAGAAGCGGATGTTGTCGGAATTACAGTACCTGTTACGAAGCATAATTACCAAGTTCGTGATGTAAATCATGTATCACGAATTGTGCAAGAAGCTTTTTACATCGCCAAAAGCGGACGACCGGGACCAGTATTAATCGATATTCCAAAAGATGTTCAAAATGCAAAAGTCACCAGTTTCTTTAATGAAGAAGTTGATATTCCGGGGTACAAACCAGAACTTGTACCAGACAGCATGAAACTTAGAGAGGTAGCTAAAGCAATTTCAAAATCAAAGCGTCCACTTCTTTATATTGGAGGAGGTGTCATTCATTCAGGTGGATCCGATGAACTCTTCGGATTCGCAAGGGAGAACCGTATTCCAGTCGTTTCAACTTTAATGGGACTTGGTGCATATCCACCGGGGGATCCATTGTTTCTAGGGATGCTTGGTATGCATGGGACATACGCTGCTAATATGGCGGTAACAGAATGTGATTTACTACTTGCATTAGGTGTTCGCTTCGATGATCGTGTAACAGGAAAATTAGAACTTTTTTCTCCACACTCGAAAAAAGTACATATTGATATTGATCCTTCTGAGTTTCATAAAAATGTAACTGTAGAGCATCCGATTGTTGGTGATGTGAAAAAAGCGTTACACATGTTGTTACATATGTCTATTTATACACAAACAGACGAATGGCTTCAGAAAGTAAAGACATGGAAAGAAGAATATCCACTTTCTTATAAGCAAAAAGAATCTGAGTTAAAACCACAGCATGTGATCAACTTAGTAAGTGAATTAACGAATGGTGAAGCGATTGTCACAACAGAAGTAGGACAGCATCAAATGTGGGCTGCTCACTTCTATAAAGCAAGAAAACCTCGGACGTTCCTTACTTCTGGAGGATTAGGTACGATGGGGTTTGGGTTTCCAGCAGCAATTGGTGCTCAGTTAGCTAAAAAAGAAGAACTTGTCATTTGTATTGCAGGTGACGCTTCTTTTCAAATGAACATTCAAGAACTACAAACAATTGCTGAAAATAACATCCCTGTAAAAGTATTTATTATAAATAACAAATTTTTAGGGATGGTAAGGCAATGGCAAGAAATGTTTTATGAAAATCGTTTATCAGAATCAAAAATTGGATCGCCAGATTTTGTGAAAGTAGCAGAAGCTTATGGAGTGAAGGGATTAAGAGCAACAAATTCAACCGAGGCGAAACAAGTGATGTTAGAAGCTTTTGCTTATGAAGGTCCTGTCGTAGTTGATTTTTGTGTAGAAGAAGGTGAAAACGTATTTCCGATGGTTCCGCCAAACAAAGGGAATAACGAAATGATTATGAAGAGGTGGGAAGAATGAGTCATACTTTTTCACTCGTTATTCATAACGAGCCAAGTGTCTTATTACGTATAAGTGGGGTTTTTGCTCGGCGTGGTTATTATATTTCTTCTTTACACTTAAATGAAAGAGATACTAGTGGTGTTTCTGAAATGAAACTCACAGCAGTTTGTACTGAAAATGAAGCGACATTACTTGTTAGTCAGTTGAAAAAATTAATTGATGTTCTGCAAGTAAATAAATTATAAGGAGTGTATGGAATATGAAAACGTATTATGAGAAAGATGCAAATGTAGAGTTATTACAAGGGAAAACTGTTGCAGTAGTTGGCTATGGATCACAAGGTCATGCGCAAGCACAAAATTTACGTGATTCTGGTGTAGAAGTTGTAGTTGGTGTTCGTCCTGGTAAGTCGTATGAAGTAGCGAAAGCGGATGGGTTTGAAGTAATGTCTGTTTCAGAAGCGGTTCGAACCGCACAAGTTGTACAAATGTTATTGCCAGATGAACAGCAAGCTCATGTGTATAAAGCAGAGGTAGAAGAGAATCTTCGTGAAGGACAAATGTTACTTTTCTCACATGGATTTAACATTCACTTCGGACAAATTAATCCGCCAAGTTATGTAGATGTAGCGATGGTTGCGCCAAAAAGTCCAGGTCATCTCGTTCGCCGTGTATTTCAAGAAGGAAATGGTGTTCCGGCATTAGTCGCAGTACATCAGGATGCAACGGGAACAGCATTACATGTAGCACTTGCGTATGCAAAAGGTGTAGGGTGTACACGTGCGGGTGTAATTGAAACGACATTCCAAGAAGAAACTGAAACGGATTTATTCGGTGAGCAAGCTGTACTTTGCGGCGGGGTAACTGCACTTGTGAAGGCCGGGTTCGAAACGTTAACGGAAGGTGGATATCGTCCTGAAATTGCATACTTTGAATGTTTGCATGAATTAAAGCTAATTGTTGACTTAATGTACGAAGGTGGATTAACGACTATGCGCCATTCTATTTCAGATACGGCAGAGTTTGGAGATTATGTAACAGGATCGAGAATTGTTACAGATGAAACGAAGAAAGAAATGAAGCGTGTTTTGACAGAAATTCAGCAAGGTGAATTTGCGAAGAAATGGATTTTAGAAAATCAAGCAGGGCGTCCGACGTATAACGCAATGAAAAAAGCAGAACAAAATCATCAATTAGAAAAAGTGGGAGTAGAGCTTCGTGAAATGATGAGCTGGATTCATGCACCGAAAGAATTAGTAAGGAAATAGAGTAAGAGAGTATAAATGAAAAATATGTAAGAGGGGATTTGACAAGATGAGAAGTGACATGATTAAAAAAGGTTTTGATAAAGCGCCGCACCGTAGTTTATTAAAAGCAACTGGTTTGAAAGATGAAGATTTTGATAAACCTTTCATAGCGATTTGTAATTCTTTTATTGAAATTATTCCAGGGCATAAGCACTTGAACGAGTTTGGGAAACTTGTAAAAGAGGCAGTTCGCGCGGCAGGTATGGTACCATTCGAATTCAATACAATTGGAGTTGACGATGGTATTGCGATGGGACATATCGGTATGCGTTATTCTCTTCCGAGTCGTGAAATTATTGCAGATTCAGTAGAAACGGTTGTAAATGCACACTGGTTTGACGGCATGATTTGTATCCCAAACTGTGACAAAATTACACCTGGTATGATGATGGCTGCACTACGTATTAACATTCCGACTGTGTTTGTTTCAGGCGGCCCGATGGCAGCAGGAAAAACATCTAAAGGAGAAGTTGTTGATTTAAGTTCCGTTTTTGAAGGAGTAGGAGCTTATCAATCTGGGAAAATTTCAGAAGAAGAATTAAAAGATATTGAAGATCATGGCTGTCCATCTTGTGGCTCTTGTTCGGGTATGTTTACCGCGAACTCTATGAATTGTTTATGTGAAGTGTTAGGTTTAGCTCTTCCTGGTAACGGGAGTATTTTAGCAATTGATCCAAGACGTGAAGAGTTAATTAAACAAGCAGCAGAGAAATTGAAAATTTTAATTGAAAGAGATATTAAGCCGCGTGATATTGTAACAGAAGAAGCGATTGACGATGCTTTTGCACTTGATATGGCGATGGGTGGATCAACGAATACAGTATTACATACGCTAGCACTCGCACAAGAGGCAGGACTAGATTATGATATGAATCGTATTGATGCAGTTTCAAGACGTGTACCTCATTTATGTAAAGTAAGTCCAGCCTCAAATTGGCATATGGAAGATATTGATCGTGCGGGCGGGATTAGTGCAATTTTGAAAGAGATGAGCCGGAAAGAAGGAGTACTTCATCTTGATCGAATAACTGCTACTGGGCAAACATTAAGAGAAAATATTGCTGAGGCAGAGATTAAAGATAAGGAAGTTATTCACTCTCTTGAAAACCCTCATAGTGAGGAAGGAGGATTGCGTATATTAAAAGGAAACCTTGCGAAAGATGGAGCTGTTATTAAAAGCGGTGCAACAGAGGTAAAGCGTTTTGAAGGACCTTGCGTTATTTTTAATTCACAAGATGAGGCACTTGCTGGCATTATGCTTGGGAAAGTGAAAAAAGGAGATGTAGTTGTCATTCGTTATGAAGGACCAAGAGGTGGCCCTGGTATGCCAGAAATGTTAGCACCAACGTCAGCGATTGCTGGTATGGGATTAGGTGCAGATGTTGCGCTATTAACGGATGGTCGTTTCTCGGGTGCTTCACGTGGTATTTCAGTAGGGCATATTTCACCAGAAGCAGCTGCGGGCGGAACGATTGCGCTTCTTGAACAAGGGGATATCGTTTGTATCGATGTTGAGGAAAGATTGTTAGAAGTAAGAGTGAGTGATGAAGAATTAAATAAGCGTAAAAAAGAGTGGAAAAGACCAGAACCGAAAGTGAAAACTGGCTGGCTTGGACGTTATGCACAAATGGTAACATCGGCGAATACAGGTGCAGTTCTAAAAATCCCGGATTTTGATTGAGCCAATTTAAAAAAGATAAGGATGATATATAATGGTGCAGAAGGTAAAGGAGAGAGTGAAAATTGAAGAGATCTTAATGGCACATAATTGCATGAAAGATATCATTATTAAAACACCGTTACAACGTGATACAGTTTTATCTGAGAAATATGATTGTGACGTTTATGTAAAACGAGAAGACTTACAATTGATTCGCTCTTTCAAAATTCGTGGTGCGTACAATTTAATTCAAAGTTTATCGGAAGAACAATTACAAAACGGCGTTGTTTGTGCAAGTGCTGGTAATCATGCACAAGGAGTTGCTTATACGTGCAATTTATTGAAGATTCCGTCAAAGATATTTATGCCGACAACGACACCTAAACAAAAAGTATCGCAAGTACAGTTTTTTGGTGGCGATTTTGCGGAAATTGTATTAGTTGGTGATACATTTGATAGTTCGTTCCAAGAAGCACAGCGCTATTGTGAAGAAAATAGGATGACGTTCGTTCATCCATTTGATGATCCGTATGTAGTTGCTGGTCAAGGAACAGTGGCAGTTGAAATTATGCATGATATGGAGAAACCAGTGGATTATATCTTTACAGCAATTGGTGGTGGTGGATTAGCATCAGGTGTTGGTACATATGTAAAAGGTGTTAGTCCTGCTACAAAAGTCATTGGTGTAGAGCCGATGGGAGCTGCCTCTATGAAAGAGGCCTTTCTTCAAAATGAAAATGTCGCATTAGAGAAAATAGATAGTTTTGTTGATGGGGCAGCTGTTAAAAAGGTCGGAAAGTTAACATTTGAAACTTGTAAAGATGTAATTGATGACATTGTTTTAGTACCAGAGGGAAAAGTTTGTACGACGATTTTAGAACTGTATAAGAAAAATGCAATTGTAGCTGAACCGGCTGGTGCCCTATCTATTGCAGCGCTTGATTTATATAGAGATGAAATAAAAGGTAAAACAGTTGTATGTACGCTAAGTGGTGGAAATAACGATATTGATAGAATGCAAGAAATAAAAGAACGTTCGCTCATTTACGAAGGATTAAAACATTACTTCATCATTGAATTCCCGCAGCGTTCAGGTGCGCTAAGAGAATTTCTTGATAAAGGATTAGGACCAGAAGATGATATTACGCGCTTTGAATACATTAAGAAACATAATAAAGAAAATGGTCCAGCGTTAGTCGGCGTAGAGTTGAAACATAAAGAGGATTATGAGCAATTAATTACTCGTTTTAAAGAAAATAACATTCAATTTATGGAGCTTAATAAAAACCCTGTTTTGTTTGATTTACTTATTTAATAGAAGGAAAGAGTTAGCATCCAAATAAAAAAAGATAGATACAAGCAAGGGAAATGCTGCTTGTTCTATCTTTTTTATAGTTAAACTAATTATTTTCCATATTCAAGAAGGATAAAGCTAGTTAACCAAAAGAGTATCGCAATACGAATGATTACATACATAGTAAATTCAAAGGTAGTAAGTTTTCGCTCGCGTTTTATTTTTTTTAGAAGTCTAACAGAGAAAAATGAACATAAAAGTAGAACGGCTATAGATATTTTATAAATGTTTTCTAACAAACTTACATTTTCTAATAAGTTTTTCAGCATGTTCATCACCTATTCTGTAAAGTATGTTACAGAAAAATAGATCTTGCGTTGTCTAGTTTCGTTTGTTTTTTATGTTCCCTGTATCATCAATTTCTACATCAGTTGAAATCGTTTGTAAATATTGTAGAGCTTTTTTCTTTTCTTCCTTATTTACAGGGGAGATTTGGTTGTTGCGAATGATGTAAGGATTGAATGACATTTGAACATCCTTTCCTTTAAAAGTTAAAGTTAATACGCCAGTTTCGGCGCTTTTCCCGCTCACGTAACTTGGGAATAAAAAGTTACCTAATGAGTAAGCGATAGGAACTTTGTTATAATACTCAAACCCTTGTAACCAATGTGGGTGACTCCCGACAATCGCGTCGGCTCCTGCGTCAACCATTTTAGGTACATATTGTTTTTGGTATTCTACCGGACGGTTTGATTTTTCAACGCCCCAATGCATATAGACGATTAAATAGTCTGCATCTTGTTTTTGTTCTTTAATTGTTTTTGTTACAAGATTTAAATCATAGCCATTCGCAACGCCAGGTTTATTCTCACCAGCTACCCAATTAGAATCAGGCATAAATCGAACGAAGGAAAGAAATTTAAACTTTTTCCCTTTTACGGTCATTTCTCGTGCTGTATATGCATCTTTCGCATTTTTTCCGGCTCCAATGTAAGGGAGCTTTAATTTTTCTACGTGAGAAATCGTATCTAATAATCCATCTTGCCCATAATCAAGTGTGTGGTTATTCCCAATATTTACGATGTCATATCCAGTGTTTTTAATGGCTTGTAGTGTAGATGGATCACTTTTAATCCAAAACAGTTGCCCAGGTGCTTTCTTTTCTTTCGCTGTAAATGCCGACTCTAAATTCACAAAAGAAATATCAGCTTTTTTTATTTCTTCTTTTACATGTTGGAATGGGTAATCAGCCCCATTCTTTTCGATTATAGGACGTAATTGCCAATCAAACATTGTATCACCAGAGAAGGTGAGTGTGATTTCTTGGTCTTCTATTTTCTTTTCGCTTTTTGAAGCGGTTTTACTAGATTTGTTTTGTAAATCGGGTTTGTCTTTTGCTTTTGAAATAAAAGAGTAATTGATTAATAAAACAATCGGTGTAATGAAAAAGGCTATTAACAAAAATCGTTTTAGTAAAGTTTTCATATATCCCTTCCCTTTTAATATTATCCCGCAATTAAATTAAAACTGAATCTATATAAAGGTAATTAAAGTTACAAAAAAAATAGCGGGTTATGTAGTGGAAAACATTTGTTAATATTCTCAATATTAAGTTAACATATAGGTAACCTGTAAATCAATGTATAAACCAAAATATAGAAATAAAGAATTCGAAGGGTGAAGAATGAGAAATGGTTATATTAGGAGCAGTTGTAAATGGAATTTGTATTATATTTGGTACTTTACTTGGTAAATTATTTAGTAGGATCCCAGAAAGTATGAAAGGGACGATAATGCACGTAATTGGTTTAGCGGTTACTGTGCTTGGGCTTCAAATGGCATTAAAAAGTGAAAACTTTCTTGTTGTCATACTGAGTTTAGTGATTGGTACGGTAATTGGGGAATGGTTACAATTAGAAGAAAAGTTAAAACATTTAGGGGATTGGCTAGAAAATAAAGTTGGATTGAAGGGAAAAGGCAGCATATCAGAAGGTTTTGTAACAGCTACTTTAATTTTTGCAATTGGTGCGATGGGGATACTTGGTGCACTTGACAGTGGGATTCGCGGAAATCATGATATTTTATTTACAAAGGCGATTATCGATGGATTTATTTCTATTATATTAACGACAACTCTAGGCATTGGCGTAGTATTTTCGGCGATTCCAGTTGTTTTATATGAAGGTGGTATTGCAGTTTTTGCAACACAAATTAATAGTTTTGTCCCGGAAGAATTAATGAACCAATTTATAGTGGAGATGACGGCTGCGGGCGGCATTATGATATCTGCTATCGGATTAAACTTACTCGGATTTATTAAAATTAAAGTGGCAAATTTACTTCCAGGTATATTGGTAGTGGGTGTAATTGTTTCAATTATTTATGGTTACAGTTTAATAGTAAAGTAGTAGGGGATGGAAATACATATGGAGGAATTTCAATTTACAAAACGTGTGCATAAAATATTGGAGATTGCAGCAGAAGAGAGTGAGTATAACATAATTCACCCGGTCCACCTGTTTATAGGTATGTGTAAAGAAGGTACAGGAGTTTGCGCTGAGTTATATATGTATTTGTTTCATAAAGTCGGTCGAGATTTTTCAGAAAAACTTTCGTTACGAAAACGATTCGATTTACATAATCAAGAGTATAAAAAAATAGGGCAATATAAGCTATCTTATAAGGCGATAGAAATTTTACAAATAGCGAAGAAACGTATGGAACGCTTTCAGCAAGTAGTAATCAATGAAGGACATATTATGTATGCATTATTTCGTGTAGATACAGATATTGGCGAATTTATACATACACAAATGCAAGAAGATATATTACGTATTACAGCTGCACCAAGAGACTTAGCGGTTGATTTAAATAGTTTTAAACCTACTTATAACACATTATTTTGTCATGTAAGAAGAGCTAGACCTTCTGATTTTGATAAGTTATCACGATTTGTGGCGGATGAATTTGGTGAACGGTGGTTACAGTCGGTTGATTACGGATTTCGGACATATAATGAAAAGTTACCTATCTATATTGCACAGCAGGGGGAAGTGATAATTGGTTTCGCCTGTTACGATGTAGTGAGAGGAAAGAAAGGATTATTTGGTCCAATGGGCGTAGCGAAACAAAATCGTGTGACAGGTGTAGGAAAAGAATTATTGCATCATTGTTTATATAATATGAAACAAAATGGATATGAATATGCGATTATTGGACAAGCGGGTCCCATTGAGTTTTACGAGAGAAATTGTAATGCTCGTTTAATACCGATAGATAATAAGTAACCAACTTCATCTAGGGAAGTTGGTTTTATTATGAAAATGATGTAGAGATGTAGTGATTTTTACTAGAAAATAGCGGGTTTTGTAGTAAATCTTACGAGTAAAGCAGATTACTAAACTTTTTACAAGAAAGGGTGTAGAATGGGTATCTAAAGAAAGAAGGTGTGAAAATGGCCAGCTGGAAACGAAATTTAATGATTTGTTGGCTAGGTTGTTTTACCACTGCAGCCGGTATGAGTTTAGTAATTCCTTTCTTATCTTTTTATATTGAGGAATTAGGAGTAACTGGCACTTCAAGTATTGCACAGTGGTCGGGACTTGCATTTGGTGTAACATTTTTAATGGGTGCGATCGTATCGCCAATATGGGGAAAGCTTGGTGATATACATGGACGGAAATTGATGCTTATTCGTGCTAGCCTCGGTATGGCGGTTATTATGACGCTTATGGGGTTTGTAACGGATGTGTATCAACTAGTCGCACTACGATTTTTAATGGGAGCAGTATCTGGTTTCCTTTCAACAGCGATGACATTTATTGCAGCAGAAACTCCGAAAGAACATTCAGGTTGGGCGATTTCCACAATTTCAACTGGTGGTGTGAGCGGTTCGTTACTTGGCCCGTTACTTGGAGGTTATTTGTCTGAATTAATTGGAATGCGTCATGTCTTTCTTGTTACAGGAGCTTTTTTATTCCTTTCCTTTCTCATCGTTTTTTTCTTCCTGCATGAAGAAAATCACTCTGCTCAAGCAAAAAAAACACAGCCGAAAAAAGTATGGACGATGGTCCCAGCGAAGCATTTAATTATTAGTTTGTTTGTTACAACATTTATTATTCAACTTGCTAATATGTCAGTTCAACCAATTGTTACATTGTACGTGAAAAATTTAGTAGGTCCTCATACTGCACATATTGAGACAATTGCGGGAGCAGTTATGTCAGCAACAGGATTAGCAGTTATTTTAGCAGCACCAAGACTAGGAAGATTATCAGATCATATCGGTCCTCAAAAAACGTTAGTTGTAGCGTTGTTTGCTGCAGGAATTATTTTTATCCCGCAAGCATTTGTAACCTCAGCTTGGCAACTATTAATTCTTCGATTTTTATTAGGTATCGCACAAGCAGGATTATTACCTTCCGTACAAACTCTACTAAAACAACATACACCAACCCATGTTACGGGACGAATATTTGGATATAATCAATCATTTCAGTTTTTAGGAAATATGATTGGTCCAGTGCTCGGGGGACAAATTGCAGCGCATGCAGGTTTTCAATATGTTTTCCTCTCTACATCATCACTATTATTTATTGCATGTATCTGGGTTTATTTTCATAATAAGAACGAAGAGGTATCAGAGAAACGACATTTGGAAGTTAGTTAACTAAGTGAATGAAAAAAGGATGAAGCAATGATTGCTTCATCCTTTTCTTTAAAATTTAAGACATAGATAGCTTAATGTACCAAGCTCATAACTACGGTGAATGACTTCACCGCTGTTCTCGCCACTTCCCATTGCAATAAACAAAGGAACAAAATGCTCTGCTCTTGGTACTGCTAATTGTGCATGAGGAGCATTTTTCTCCCAATTAAACAATGCATCTTTATCGTTATTCTGCATATGTTTAATAATCCAATCATCAAATTCAATTGCCCATTTTTCAGGTGTAGTTTGATTCCATTTCAGTGCTCGTAAATTATGAACGGTAACGCCACTACCGATTACTAAAATATCTTTTTGTCCAAGTCCTTTAAATGCTTCTCCAATTTCAAATTGTTCTTTTGCAGAAAGGAATGGATTTACTGATATTTGCACGACAGGAATATTTGCTTCTGGATACATGCGGTGCAGAAGTGTCCATGAACCATGATCTAAACCTCTCGTCATATTATGATGGACTGGAATACCTTTGTTCTTAAATTTTGTTTCTAACATAGATGCAATGCTAGAAGAGCCTTTCGCACGATATTTGATTTCGTATAACTCAGGGGGGAAACCTCCAAAATCATAAATTGTTTCATACTCGTTATCTGATGAGGAAATCGTTAATACTTCACTTTCCCAGTGAGCAGTGAAAATAACAATTGCTTTCGGTTTATATGTTTCTCCAAGTGTTTTTAAAAATCGTGTATAGTCTGTATCTTGAATAGCGAGCATAGGCGAACCATGTGCTAAAAATAGTGATGGCATCATAATAGAAACCTCCCAAAAATATAATAATTACTTTATGTAAGTAACTATATAATTTTACGGATGATTCGTCAACATATTAATTTAAGAGCTAATTAGAAAAGTGAGTCATTTGTCATAATGAAGGCAATTGCATATAATACATAGTAAGAATAATGAATGGATATTCATTTTTAAAGATACATAATAGAGTTGGGAGCTGACGAAATGAACGTACAGGAAAGTTTCGTTACGGCATTGGATGGATCGGAAATTTATTTGCGTAAGTGGTTACCAGAAGGTGAACCGAAAGGGATTATTCAAATTGCACATGGTATGACAGAACATGCAGGTGTTTATACAGACTTTATTGATGCTTTATTAGAAGCAGGCTATGGTGTTTATGCACATGATCATAAAGGTCATGGGAAAACGGTGAAGAGAGAAGAAGATTATGGTCATTTTGAACCAAATATAGGGTGGAATCAAGTTGTATCGGATGTTATCTTTGTTTCAGAAAGGATAAAAGAAGAGCAGTCAAGTCCTTTGTTTTTACTAGGACATAGTATGGGTTCTTTTTTATCAAGACGTGCTGTACAACTTAGGGGTGAACTATACGATGGATTTTTGATTTCAGGAACAGGTGGAAATCCAGGGCTTTTAGGAGTTATTGGTCATAAAGTAGCAACAATTGAGATGAAGTTGCGTGGGGCAAAAACGAAAAGTCCAATGTTAAACTTTTTATCTTTCGGAAACTTCAATTCGAACTTTAAGCCAAATCGTACAAAATTCGATTGGTTATCTTCAGATAATAATCAAGTTGATAAATATATTGCGGATCCGTTATGTGGTTTCATTTGTACGACGAGTTTTTACCGAGAATTATTTTCTGGTGTATTAGAAGTAAATAAACTAGAAGAATACAAGAAGACGCCAAAGAATCTTCCAATACATATATTCTCTGGTGATCGTGATCCTGTTGGCGATATGGGGAAAGGTGTAAAAGAAGTATATGAAAACTATAAAAAATGTGGTGTGAAAGACGTGACACTACGTTTATATGAAAATGGTAGACATGAAATGTTTCATGAAGTAAATAAGGATGAAGTATTTAAAGATTTAATTTCGTGGTTAAATGCGCATAATAAATGAGAAAGATAAGCCCAAACTGTTTACAGTTTGGGCTTATCTATTTTACAGAAATACGGGCAATAAATTCTTAAATTCACTTTACTTAATAAAAAATAAATCTTATTCTATAGTCGTTAAAAAATAAAGAAATATTGTATGAGAGGAAACCTCAATTTTCTGAAGTGAGGTTTTTTGTAGTAACGAAGTAATAGTGAATAAAACTAATTTTAAAAATAACTTAAAATCAAACTATTTATAAAGAAACAGATGCCTGTTCATAATAGTAGTATAATAGTGAATGAGGTGTTAATAGAATGGAAGATAGAACATTAGGTTTATTACTAGATGTTGTTGGGGAATTATTTTCAGATGAAATTTCAATTGCTGTTTCGAATACGAAAGAATATATTTACTATCGGCCAAGTAAACGAATTGATTTAAAGATTAGTGCCGGGGATCCCATAAAGGAAGGAACGATTGCTCATAAAGCGATGGTGATGAATCAAAAAACCTCTGAGTTTATGAATCGGGATGTTTTTGGTATTCCTTATCATGGAATGGCTGTACCATTTTCCAACAATGGAAAGCTTGAAGGGTGCGTAACGGCAATTTATCCAGCTTTAACGGATGGAAAGTCAGTCGTTACTTTAAAAACAACAGACGGCTGGATTCCGGTTCCTTTTTCAAAGGTTATGTATTTAGAGGCTAAAGATAAAAAGACGTATGTGAATTCAGAAGAGTTATCAGGAACACATAAATACTCTCTGCAAGAATTCGAATACTTGCTTCCTAAAGATTCATTTATTAGATGTCACCGCTCATTTATTGTAAATGTTAATCATATTAAAGCGATTTATCCTGATACCCATTCTACTTTTGTACTTTCGATGGATAATGGTGAGAGAGTACCAGTTAGTCAATCATACGCTAGTTATTTCCGTAAGCTTCTAGGATTCTAAATTTTTCTGCTTTAGAACCTAGATTTGCTGTTCTGTCTGAATTTTCGGCATTGTATACTAAAATCCCTATTTTGATAGTGTTAATGTGTAAAATAATTATGAATATTCAATGAGAGAGGGATTACATATGGAGAATAATTTAGATAGAATCAGAGATCAACGTCTAAAAGATCGGGTAGTTACACCTGAAGAAGCAGCTTCTTGGATTCAAAGTGGAATGACTTTAGGCTTAAGTGGGTTTACACGTGCAGGTGATGTAAAAGCAGTCCCATTTGCGCTTGTAAACCGAGTTAAGAATGATGAATCTTTTAAAGTAAATGTTTATACTGGGGCTTCTTTAGGCTCGGATGTAGACAAATTATTTGCTGAGGCAGGAATTTTAGGGAAAAGATTACCTTTCCAAGCTGACGCGACTATGCGAAAAGGAATTAATAACGGAGACTTTTTATTTGTGGATCAACACTTGTCTCATACAGCAGAGTTACTCCGCGCAGACGTTCTGGATATAGATTTTGCTATTTTGGAAGCGGTTGCGATTACAGAGGACGGAATGATTATTCCAACCACTTCAATTGGAAATTCCTTAGCGTTTTCCTTAAATGCTAAGTCTATTATTATTGAAATGAATATGGCTCAATCCGCGCAATTAGAGGGGCTACACGATCTATATGAACCAGGTAAACAAGGGGAGAGACTTCCAATTCCGCTTGTGAAAACAGATGACCGAATTGGAACAATCGGTATTCCAATTGATCCTGAAAAAGTGAAGGGAATTGTGTTTACGAATCAATTGGATTCGCCATCGACAATTGTTCCTCCGGATGAAGAAACTGTTATTATGGCACAGCATTTAATAGAATTCCTTCGAGAAGAAGTCAAAGTAGGCCGATTAACAAATCGTTTAGCGCCGTTACAATCAGGAATTGGTTCAGTGGCTAACGCCGTATTGCACGGAGTGTTAGATTCAGAATTTGAAGATTTAGAAGTATATTCCGAGGTTTTACAAGATGCAGTTTTTGATCTTATGGATGCTGGAAAAGTCAATTTTGCTTCTTGTTGTTCTATCACGCTTTCTGAAGAGAAAATGCAACAAGTATTTTCTAACTTTGAAAAATATCGTGACAAATTAATGATGCGTCCACAAGAGATTTCCAATCATCCTGAAATCATTCGTCGCCTTGGATTAATCTCAATTAATACGGCTTTAGAATTAGATATATACGGAAATGTTAACTCTACTCACGTTTTAGGTACAAAAATGATGAATGGTATTGGTGGTTCTGGTGATTTTGCGAGAAATGCACGCCTAGCTATCTTTGTTACGAAATCGATTGCAAAAGGTGGTAACATTTCAAGTATCGTTCCTTTCGTTTCGCATGTAGACCATACTGAACATGATGTAGATGTTATTGTCACTGAACAGGGGTATGCCGACTTAAGGGGACTTGCGCCAAGAGAAAGAGTGGAACTTATTATTGAGAATTGCGCACATCCAATGTATCGTGATCAACTACGTGCTTATTACGAAGAAGCAAAAACAAGAGGTGGACAAACTCCTCATATTTTAGAAAAAGCTTTTTCTTGGCATACGAATTATGCTAAAAATGGAACAATGCTTGAAGCGGTAGTAGAAACTGTATAGAAATATAAGAATGATTCTTAGAATAATATGCTATAAAGATTGAAAGAAAAGAACGCCAATTTTCAGGAATGGCGTTTTTTTCTTTTAAAAAATTATTATCTATTATGAAGAATTATAAAAGTAATCTCTTATTTACGGAAATAAGAGGTTTTTTAAATTAATTTTCGAATCATTTTATAGTGTATATCTCGAAGGTGAGGAGAAAGAATCATGAAGATAAGAAAAGCGTTATTAAGTGAAGCAAATGAATTGAGTGAACTCGCACTACACTCAAAAGCAACGTGGAATTATAGTGAAGAATTCATACTTGCTTGTAAGGAAGATTTAACAATTACAGAAGAGTACATAAAAAATAACTTTGTATATGTTTTAGAAAACGATAATACGAAGATTGGTTTTTTCTCATTTTTACGTAATGATAAAGCTCTCGATTTCCTGTACATTCATCCCCGATACAAAGGGAAAGGCTACGGGAAAATACTTTGGGAGTATGTAATAGAAAAAGCAAATGAACTAGGTTTAAAAAGTTTTACGATTGATAGTGATCCGAATGCAAAAGGATATTACCTGAAAATGGGAGCACAGTTAATCGGAGAAACACCATCAACTGTTTTTAAGAATCGTTTACTGCCCCTTTTGAAATATGATGTGTAAAACAATTAATAGTAGGAGAAGCTGAGAATGGATCATGTAAAGAGAAAGCAAATATATGAAGCACTAATAAGATCGTGGTCGATTGAAACAAGCTCAAAGTGGACAATTGAAAATCCAGCAAAGGGACAATGTGGTGTTACAGCTCTAGTCGTTCAAGACATATACGGAGGGAAAATTAAAAAGACAAAAATAGGGAGCGTGTGGCATTTTTATAACTTTATAGATGGGCAGAGGTTTGATTTTACAGAGGTTCAATTCAATGAAAACCTGAATTATTTGGATGTGGAATCAAATCGGGAAGAAGCATTTGCAGATACAAATGAAAAACAATATAGCATTTTGAAGGAAAAGATAATGAAAGAATTGAAATTATCTTTTGACTCTTAATCTTTAATAAGTTACTATAATGGTGGTAACTTATTAAAGGGAACTTCATAGAGTTGAAAGGGGAAATACTTTTGAAAACAACTTATGTAAACGCTACAATCGTAACGATGAATGAACAAAACGAAGTGATAGAAAATGGATATATCATTGTAGAAAATGATCAAATTATAGATGTAAAGAGCGGAGAATTCGCTAATGATTTTGAAGTAGATGAAGTAATTGATATGAAAGGAAAGTGGGTTTTACCAGGACTTGTAAATACACATACACATGTTGTAATGAGTCTCTTAAGAGGTATTGGCGATGATATGTTATTACAGCCGTGGCTTGAGACGAGAATTTGGCCACTTGAAAGTCAGTTTACTCCAGAGCTTGCGGTTGCTAGTACGGAATTAGGATTACTTGAAATGATGAAAAGTGGTACAACATCATTCTCTGACATGTTTAATCCAATTGGAGTAGATCAAGATGCAATTATGGAAACGGTATCAAGGAGTGGGATGCGAGCTGCTGTTTCAAGAACTTTATTTAGCTTCGGAACGAAAGATGATGAAAAGAAAGCAATCGAAGAAGCTGAAAAATATGTGAAGCGTTACTATAACGAAAGTGGTATGTTAACTACGATGGTTGCACCACATAGCCCATATACATGTTCTACAGAATTGTTAGAAGAATGTGCACGTATTGCAGTAGAAAATCAAACGATGGTTCATATTCACCTTTCGGAAACAGAGCGTGAAGTACGTGATATTGAAGCACAGTACGGAAAACGTCCAGTAGAATATGCAGCAAGTTGCGGATTGTTTAAACGTCCAACAGTTATTGCACACGGTGTAGTATTAAATGAAAATGAGCGTGCATTTTTAGCAGAACATGATGTTCGAGTAGCACATAACCCGAATAGTAATTTAAAACTAGGATCTGGTATAGCGAATGTAAAAGCGATGTTAGAAGCAGGAATGAAAGTAGGAATTGCAACAGATAGTGTGGCATCTAACAACAATTTAGATATGTTTGAAGAAATGCGTATAGCAACATTATTACAAAAAGGTATACATCAAGATGCAACAGCATTACCAGTTGAAACAGCTCTTACACTTGCGACTAAAGGGGCTGCTGAAGTAATCGGCATGAAACAAACAGGATCACTTGAGGTCGGAAAATGTGCTGATTTTATTACAATTAATCCATCTAATAAGCCGCATCTACAACCAGCAGATGAAGTATTATCGCACCTTGTATATGCTGCTAGTGGAAAAGATATTAGCGATGTCATTATTAATGGAAACCGTGTCGTTTGGAATGGCGAATGTAAAACGTTAGATGAAGAGCGTATTATATTTGAAGCAAGTCGTTATAAACGAGGTTTGCAAAGATAGATAATTATGTGGCAGTTGAAAAAAGCTATCCTTTAAAAGGATAGCTTTTTTCTTGAACGAATAAATATTCAAAAGAATGTCGCATCTTTCTGTTATTATTTCTGCTATAATATATTACGCTTTATAATATTTTATATTTAAGGAGAACAACTCATGAAGCGAAAAAAGAGCCATTTAATGGTAATGGCACTTGTTACATCTTTATTATTAACAGCTTGTAATAATAAAGCAAATAAAAGTGATACAGAGGTTAAAAAACAAGTGTTAAATGTAACAGTATCAGAAGAAATTCCTTCTCTGGACACTGCTAAAACGATGGATGGTACATCAGCACACGTTATGCAGAATATATTTGAAGGGTTATATGTATTAAATGATCAAGATCAGCCTACTCCAGCCATAGCAAAATCGTTTAAAAGGAGTGAAGATGGTAAGAAATATACATTTGACTTGCGTAAAGATGCAAAATGGTCAAATGGAGACAGTGTAACAGCAAACGATTTTATGTTTGCGTGGAAACGTGCAATTAACCCTGAAACAGCATCTCAATATGCGTCTATGCTCTTTTATGTGAAAAATGCGAAAGAGATTAATAAGGGAGCAATATCTCTAGATGAACTTGGAGTTACGGTTATAAATGATTATAAGTTAGAAGTTGAACTCGAACAGCCAGTTCCGTATTTTTTACAGTTGTTAGCACTACCTATATACTTACCACAGCATGAATCATTTTTGAAAGAACAAGGAAACAATTATGCATTGGAACCTAGTAATCTCATATATAACGGTCCATTTGTATTAGAGAAATGGAAGCATGAACAAGAGTTTCAATTAAAGAAGAATGCTACATATTGGGATCGAAAGAAAGTGAAATTAGACGAAATAAACTTTCATATCGTAAAGGATACAATGACAGCTGTAAATTTATATGAAGCCGGAGATTTGGATCGAGTACCTATTAATTCGCAAGTTGTAGACAAGTATAAAGGGAATAAGGAATTACATATGTCGAGTGATCCTGGAATTGCTATGCTTCGTTTTAATGAAAAAAATACCGCGTTAGCAAATAAAAAGGTGCGTCAATCTATTTCATTAGCGTTAAATAAAGATGATTTCGTTGCTCACTTTATTAATAACGGAGCAAAACCTGCAAGTGGACTTGTACCAGTTGGTCATGTAAATGAAGTGACTGGTAAAGATTTTAGAAAAGAAAACGGCGATATTTCCTCATATGATTTGCAAAATGCTAAAAAGCTTTGGGAAGAAGCGAAAAAAGAACTTGGAGTAGAGCAAGTAAACCTCGAGTTTTTAACGTTTGAACAAGATAATGCAAAACGGATGGCAGAATATATAAAAGGTGATTTAGAAAAGAATTTGCAAGGACTCGCGATACAAATTAAACAACAGCCATTTAAGCAAAAATTACAGTTAGAACAAACAGGTGATTACGATATAACTATGGCAAATTGGGGACCTGACTATAAAGACCCAATTAGTTACTTAGAGATATTTACGACGGGTAATCTAAATAACAAAATGAATTACTCTAATTCTCATTACGATGAATTAATGAAGAAAGCGAAAACTGATTTTGTACTAGAACCAGAGAAACGATGGGGAGCATTGCTAGAAGCTGAGCAGGTATTATTAGAAGATTCAGCTGTAGCTCCACTCTATCATATTGGCTCAGCATATGTACAAAAGGATTATGTAAAAGGAATTGAGAAGCACCAATTTGGTGGTATTTATACTTATAAGAATGCTTATATTGCTAATGAATAAATACAAAAAACCTTACTTTTTAAAAGTAAGGTTTTTTACACATGAATTCTATTAAACCGATTTTAATAAAGAATAAAAATTCGTGTCATAGGGGATATCATCTTGATACATATAATTTTTTAGAACTCCTTCTTTTTCAAATCCTAATTTTAATAGCACCTTATTTGAAGCTTCATTTTCAAGAAATACAATTGCTCCGATCCGTTTTAAATGAAGTGTGTGGAAACCGTACGATATAACTTCAGAAACAGCTTCCGTCGCATATCCTTTTCCCCAGTGTTCAGGGAGGAAGGCATAGCTTATATTGGCTCGTTTATGCTCAGAAGACCAATCGTGAAATCCGATTGTTCCGATGAGTTCTTTCTTGCCTTTTAATTCAATTCCCCACTTTATACCGCTTCTTGCATTGTAACTCAGCTTAAAGTTATGAATAATTTGTCTCACTTGATCAAGATCCTGTAATGGTTTTTGGCCATAATAACGCAGTACGTCAGTATTAGAAAAGCATTGTAGTATACTCGGTGCATCTTCTTCTTTAAGTTCTCGTAAAATGAGTCGGTCGGTTTTCAATATAGGAAACATGCTTTCACTCCATTTCTTCTGAAACTAGAATGTGTTTTTATTATATAATCTAGTCTGAAAATAAAGATTATTCAAGTGAGAAGTACGGTTTTAATTTATGATAAAATTGATTGTGGAATATATTTCAAAAAGAGGTTTGTATATGGAGAAAAATCTAATTTTAATTGTAGATGATGATCAAGATATTGTTCGATTTGTGAACGTAAATTTAATGCAAGAAGGTTTTAAAGTTTTTAGTGCTCATAATGGAGAAGAGGCTTTAGAAATAATAAATAATAACAGAATTCAACTTGCTATTTTGGATATTATGATGCCACAAATGGATGGAATAGAATTGTGTAGAAGGATTAGAGAGAAACATAGTTTACCAATTATGTTTTTAAGCGCAAAATCATCGGACGTAGATAAGGTAATAGGATTTAGTACTGGAGCAGATGATTATATTGTGAAGCCGTTCAGTACAATTGAATTTATAGCGAGAGTGAAAGCTCAATTAAGAAGGTATACATATTTCAATCAAAATGTTGCCCAAGAAATAGAAAAGAAAATAAACATTAGAGGTTTAGAAATAGATGAAGTGTCTAGAACTGTAATGTTATATGGAGAAACAATCAATCTTACGAGAACTGAATATGATATTTTGTACTTAATGGCCGCTGTAAAGAATCGTGTATTTACTATTGAAGAAATATATGAGAGCGTTTGGAAAGAAAGGGCCTATGAAAGTAATAATACAGTAATGGTTCATATTGCAAGATTAAGAAATAAAATTGAAGAGAATCCAAAAGAACCGAAGTTTATACAAAATGTTTGGGGAGTCGGATATAAAATTGAAGATTAGATCTTTACAGGGTATTAGGGCGAAATTTTTTTTAGCTTTCATATGTAGCATCTTGTTAGCGACTGTAAGTATAATAGTGCTTCAAATTTTAGTTGGAAATATATATAGTCATGTTAATGCGTTAGAAGAAAAATATTCATTTTTATACTTTATAGTTTTTTTGATTTTTACTACGACATACTTTGCATGTATGACAAAAACAATGATGAAAAGATTGTCTGAAATTAATAAGAACGTGAAGGAAATAAGTAATGGTAATTTTGAAGTACATATACCTATTTCAAAAAATGACGAGATTGGTGAATTAGCGACGAATGTAAATAGAATGGTCAAAAGTTTAAAAGAGTCTATCGAGAATGAAAAAAAATCACAGGAAATGAAAAATGAAATGATTAGTAATATTTCTCATGATTTACGAACGCCAGTAACATCTTTAATCGGTTATGCGGACCTGTTAGGAAATAAACTCCATTCGAATGGAGAAGAATGTGAACAGTATGTAAGTATATTAAAGCGAAAAAGTTATGAATTAAAACATCAAGTAGATGATTTATTAGAATACTGTCAAATAAATTATAGAGAGATTGAATTACATAAAGATGAAGTAGATATGAAAGCATTAATTGAACAAATCATGATTGGCTTTGTACCACAATTAGATGATGCTAATATGAGCTTTTATATTAAAAGTGATGAAGTGCTGTATGTAGAAGTTGATGTGGCACTTATAGTGAGACTATTTGAAAATATAATAGGTAATAGTATTATGTATGGAAAAGATGGAAAGGAAATTGCAATTGGAATTTCCAATAAAACAATGAATGTTGAAGTAGAAATTAAAAATTTTGGACAATGTATTCCGGAAGAGGACCTTCCTTACGTTTTTGAGAAATTTTATCGTAGTGAAAAATCACGTAGTTCTTATACTGGTGGGAAAGGAATGGGGCTTGCAATTTCAAAAAGTATAGCCGAGCTCCATCAAGGGGATCTAACTGTACGTAGTAACGATAAAGAAACAGTTTTCACTGTGAAATTACCGCAGTATAAAAAAGTAAGAAAGTCGTAAGTATTTCTTTTATATGTCGTAATTTTTACTTTGTATCATTGAGAAAAAGGATATGAGAGTAGGGATGCGACATGTGGAAGAAATTTTTATTAGTGATTATAGTTTCTTTTTTAATTATAAGTTGGATCTTAGTTTATGTAGCTAAAGGCGTTATATCAGTCATTTTTTGGTGGAGTATACAAGCCTTTAGCATAGTATCACTCTTTATTTTGATAGGATCAGTTTTACTATTTGTGTGGAAAGGGATTTTCAGAAAGCGAATAGATAGAGCGCTACTCTTCATCGTTCTTTTCTCTATAATTGGAGCTTGGCCTTTAGGGTGGTTTGCTAACATAGGAGGACTTGCTTATCCAGCAGATGTACATTCTATGAATCCTAAAGCAGTAGTTCGCTTTCCTTTGAATGAACGAGCATTAGTGGGATGGGGTGGTGATCGATTAGAAACGAACTATCATGTTATAAAACCAAATGAACGCTGGGCATATGATGTTCTTATTCCGCCTGCTGAAGTGAAAAGTAGTAAGTTAGAGGATTATGGAATATATGGAGCGGAAGTAATGGCACCAGCTTCTGGAACAGTTGTATCTATCAATAATGATGAAAAAGATGTAGTTCCAGGAGAGGATGATTTTCAGTCAATGGCGGGTAATCATATTTATTTACGACTAGATGAATCAGGGACATTTATGGTTCTGGCCCATTTAAAGAAAGGATCAATTAAAGTGAGGGAAGGACAACATGTAAATGAAGGAGAGGTTCTTGCTCAAGTCGGTAACTCAGGAAGTTCAAGTGAGCCGCATTTACATATTCATCATCAAAGGCAAGATCCGTCCAAGGTAAGTATGTTTTTTGCGGAAGGATTGCCACTTTACTTTCGAACTGAAAATGGTATCATGATGCCGGAAAGAGGGACATACATAAGTGGTAACTAGAAGAAAATCATTTCATCCAAAAAGGGTATTCCAAATTAAAATTGGAATACCCTTTTTCATTACCCTACAAAAGTTTGATACAGTAAGAAAATATTTAAAATGATAACAAGTATAGCAATTATCCATGCGATAAATGTTGTTATGCGGTGGTTAACGAGTGCACCCATTATCTTTTTATTACTTGTAAACATAATAAGTGGTACTAATGCAAATGCAATACCGAATGATAAGACGACTTGGCTCATAACGAGAGCGTAAGTTGGATTTACACCTAAAGCGATAATAACTAATGGTGGAATCATTGTAATAAATCGGCGTAAATATAACGGAATATGCATTCGAATGAAACCTTGCATAATAATATCACCCGACATTGTACCGACAGAAGAGCTAGATAGTCCTGCTGATAAAAGTCCAATCCCAAATAATGCAGCCGATACAGGACCTACTAAATTGGTAAATTGAGTGTAAGCAACATCTAAATCTTCAACGTGCAAGCCGTTTTTAAAGAATAGAGCAGCTGCTACAATTAACATACTTGCATTAATTGCTCCAGCAATAACCATTGCAATAATAATATCGATAAACTCGAAGCGGAAAATCTTTTTCTTTTGTTCATCATTTGTTCCGACTACGCGCCGCTGCGTTAAGGCGGAATGTAAATAGATTGCATGCGGCATAACTGTCGCACCTAAAATCCCTGCTGCAAGTAATATACTATCTACACCATGAAATCTTGGAATAAATAGTCCTGAAAGAAGGGGACTTAATTCTGGTTTTGCATAAAAAACTTGAATTCCAAAAGCGATTACTACAATGAAAATCATTCCTGTAATAATAGCTTCTAGTGGACGAAATCCTCTACGTTGAAACTCAAGAATAATAAATGATCCGGCTGCAGTAATTAAAGCGGCAGGTAGCATCGGGATTCCAAATAGTAAGTAAAGCCCCAAAGCAGCTCCAATAAATTCCGCTAAATCTGTAGCCATAATAACTAGTTCACCTTGTATCCATAAACCGATAGACACAGGCTTTGGAAAGTTTTCACGAGCTATTTCGGGTAAATTGTTTCCTGTAGCAATTCCTAATTTAGCTGATAAAGTTTGGATTAATACAGCCATTAAGTTAGAAGCGAGTATAACCCATAATAGTAAATATCCATATTGTGAACCAGCTGCGATATTTGTAGCAAAGTTGCCAGGGTCAATATAAGCAACGGATGCGATAAAAGCGGGTCCTAAAAATGGTAACAGTCTTTTCCAACCTTTTGTTTCTCCACTTAAAGCTAAGTGAGCTGATTGTACAGTTGTACTTTCAGAAGGGAGATGTTCATCTTTTGTTATATCTTTATTCATAGTAGTTTTCCCCTTTAAAATGTTAACTTGATGAAATTATTGTATGTATTCTTACTCATTATTTCAATACATTTAAATATGTTATGTGATAATTTCATTTGAACACGAAAGTTTCCTTAATGCAAATTATATGCCTTTATGCAATGGATGGTGTGATAATGTAAAATAAATTGGGAGTTTATGGTGTGATGACGTAGGGAAACATAATAAATTAAAGGGTTAATTTTGAAATTTATGTGAACATAAAGCCGATAATCCAGCATATTAATTGATGGAATTGCATTTGTATGATATATAATATATTGGGATTACAACATAACCATAGTGTTTTGATGTGTAATCTTGTTTTTTATTTTTGTTAACTGATAGAAAATAGTATAAAGAAAAGAAAATGGGATTCATTTTCTTATTATATATGTTTTGATATGAACGTTAACTTATACATGATTTTAAAAATTAGATAGGTGGTAGAAATACATTGGCAACTACAAAACCATACAGAGTATTACTATATTACATGTACACAACAATTGAAAACCCAGAAGAATTCGCGGCAGAGCATTTAGCATTTTGTAATTCACTTGAATTAAAAGGAAGAATTCTTGTAGCAAAAGAAGGTATTAACGGAACTTGTTCTGGAACTGTAGAACAAACAGAGAAATACATGGAAGCAATGAACAATGATCCACGTTTTGACGGTATCGTATTTAAAATAGATGAAGCTGATGGTCATGCATTCAAGAAAATGCACGTGCGTCCTCGTCCAGAGTTAGTTACACTTCGTCTAGAAGATGACATTAACCCACACGAAATAACTGGGAAGTATTTAGAGCCAAAAGATTTTTATGAAGCAATGAAACAAGAAGATACAGTTATCATTGATGCACGAAATGATTATGAGTTTGATTTAGGCCACTTCAAAGGTGCGATTAAACCTGATATCGAATCATTCCGTGAATTACCAGATTGGATTCGTGAAAATAAAGAAGTACTTGAAGGTAAAAAGATTTTAACTTATTGTACAGGCGGAATTCGTTGTGAGAAGTTTTCTGGCTGGTTAGTTCGTGAAGGCTATGAAGATGTAAGTCAGCTTCACGGCGGAATTGTAACGTACGGAAAAGATCCAGAGGTACAAGGTGAGCTTTGGGATGGACAATGTTACGTGTTCGATGAGCGTATCGCTGTACCAGTAAACCAAAAAGAACATGTTATCGTTGGTAAAGACCACTTTACAGGTGAACCTTGTGAGCGCTATGTAAACTGTTCAAATCCAGAATGTAATAAGAAAATTTTATGTTCTGAAGAAAACGAAGCGAAATATTTACGTGCATGTTCTCATGAATGTCGTGTAAGTCCACGTAACCGCTACGTAATACAACATGAATTAACGGAAGAGCAAGTAGCTGCTGCATTAGAGCAAATCGAAGCAGGGAAGTAAGAGGAAAAAGGCTAATCTAAATTTTATTTTGGATTAGCCTTTTTCATATTCGATTCTTTTTTGTCGTTTTTTGTCGGTAAGTCGATATGTTTAAATAATCGCTGATATATTTTGATTTGCGTCGATATAATTTGAAAATCGCTGATATATTTCGAGTTGCGCCGATATAATTTGAAAATCGCTGATAAAAATTTCACTTACTGAATTGTACTACGTATTTGTAGTTTAAAAATAATCTTCTTTACTTCTTATCGTCTTTCTCTCTCACAGCAGAAAGTACAGTTTGTTTTACCCAAGCTTTTCTTCGTTTATGTTGTAGACCCCATTGGTATAAACTTTGGGCTCCTAAAATAAGTGAAATGACAATACCGCTAATCGCAATTAATAGAGCGAAAAATTCAAGAGGTGACGATATTTTGTTTGAATCGGTGTTTCTTAAAAGGTCAATCATAGTAAACCCTAACATTTGGCCCACTACAGAGTAGAGCGTTAAAATTAATAATAAAAGGCTATCTTTTTTAGAGGCGACGTTTTCTTGATATTTAAACAAACTATCAAGATTTTGTTTCGCGTTCGAGTATAGAACCTCAATATTAAAAAGTTTTCTTAAGCGGAAGAAAATATCTTCACTCTGTGATTGGGATACTAATTCTAAAGAAAAATAATTAGCAGTGAACGAATTGATCGAATAAATTAATTTCTCTATTTCATTAGTATCTTGTTCAATATTTAGCTCAGCATAGGCGTTTGCCATTTTTAATAAAACAATTTTATGGAATAGATTTAATAATAAAGCGTAATAAAATTCCCCATACATTTGACTAGCAAGTTTAGAGATTTCGCGTTCGCCTTCATTTGTTACACATGTAAAAATATGTTCTTCCATAATGAAATAACGATTTGGAGCCCATCTCTGGTAAGCGTGTTTTTTTAAATAGTCATGAATGTAAGGAAGGTTATTTGCACTCACATAGGGCTTACCATCACTTGTTAATCCGGAAAGACTAGAAGTACGATAAACATCCACTTCATTAAGTTCCATACCTTCTTTTAGTGACAATAAAGTTTGGACGTACATTCTTTGGTCTTCGAAGAAAGGGAAGGTTTGAAAGTATGAACTTCTTAATCTCTTCTTTTCAAAGAAATCAGTTACACCATGAAATAAAT
The DNA here is from genome assembly GCF_015712745.1 of Bacillus sp. SRB3LM. Lineage (NCBI taxonomy): Bacteria > Bacillati > Bacillota > Bacilli > Caryophanales > Bacillaceae > Bacillus > Bacillus sp. SRB3LM. The sequence goes on along the minus strand of NZ_VWVQ01000007.1, from coordinate 98,880 downwards.
AACCAAAAATGAATTTTTCAACTTGGGAATACTTTTTTCCGTTACATTCAATACAAATAGTCTCATTCGTATCATTTTTAGTTTCAAGTACACGGAAGCGAGCAGCGAATTCGATTGCTTCAGATAAAGTCATGTTTGGAGCAGTGTTTACTTCTGTTCGAATTGTTAAGAAGCCAAGTTCATAGGGACAAAGTGTTACATCAATAGAGTGTATATTAAATGGGATTGAAATAAGGTTTGTTGTTAAATGTCCAGTTAAGTTAAGGTCCTTTGAATAACGTTGCAAGCCCTTTTGATGCTCTGAGTGAGGAAAGAGAATTTTATTGGTAAATGAAAGATAGTATGCTTCCATATTTTGATGTGAAACTTTAAACTCCCCATAATATGTATTTTCATCATCGAGATGATCGAGCCGAAAAGGACGAAAATCGTTTTTTTGTAAGAAAGGGAACATATTTTGTTCATATCCAGTTTTAAAAGAAAACGGGAATATAAATTGAAATATAGCTGTTGCTACATCTTTTTCCTCAATTGCTTGTATTGCCTCCATCTACATTGTTTCCTTTCCGTATATGCTATAGAAACAACATGCCCAAATTTATTTGAAAATAACCACTGTTTTATACCCGATTGAGAGTGAAAATTCAGCTTATTTAGCAGAGGACATGTATAATGTTATGTATACTAAAAGTTATAAAATTTTATTTTGAAAAGGGGGATGCTGTATGCGGATTTTAGTATTAGGCGCTGGTGGAGTCGGAGGATTTTTTGGTGGCAGATTAGTCGAAAAGGGAGAAGATGTTACATTTCTTGTTCGTAGTAAACGGAAAAAACAATTAGAGGAAAGAGGACTTGTAATCCGAAGTGTTAACGGGGATTTTTCCTTTCAACCGAAATTAATAACGAAAGAAGAGAGAACTTCTCCATTTGATGTCATTTTATTTTCAACAAAAGCGTATCACTTAAACGAGGCAATTCAAGATTTGAAGCCGTTTGTTGGCGAAAATACTGTAATCATTCCATTGTTAAATGGTATCGCTCATTTATCGCTATTACAAAAAGAATTCGGCGAAGAAAAAGTAATTGGCGGTTTATGCTTTATCGAGACGACGTTAAACGATCAAGGAGAAATTGTACAAACTAGCGCTGCCAACAGACTTGTGTTTGGAGAAATTAAGTCTCAAAATTCAGAGAGAGTAAAGCATATTTCTAAAGCATTTGCAGGTACGAAATCTAGTTTTGTTTTAAGTGAAAATATTACGCAAGATATGTGGCATAAATATTTATTTATTACTGTAATGTCCGGTGTGACAACGTTAATGCGTGCACCAATTGGACCAATCCGTGAAAGTGAAGGCGGCCGTGATTTTATCCGTAATGTGTTTGAGGAATCTGTACAAATCATGAGAGTATTAGGAGCTCCAATAAAGGTTAATATTGTCCAGGAACATATGAAAACAATTGATAAAATTTCGTATGATATGAAGTCATCGATGCAACGTGATATGGAGAAGGGGTCGTTTATTGAAGGGAAGCACTTGCAAGGATATTTACTGGATGTAGCAGAGCAATTTTCTATAGCGGCACCATTATTAGGCACTATATATCAAAATTTAAAGGTGTATGAAGAGATGACCTTTAACAGATCTGTAATAGAATTAGATGTATGAAAAAATAAAAAAGATAGCAATATATAAGTGTATTGCTATCTTTTTTATTTTTTTTATGACAAATTATTTATTTCTTTTCGTTCTATCTGTCAAATTTATTTCCTGTTCACGTTTACCATATAACTGATTAATTTCATTTGCTACTGCATCTAAATATGAATCGGAAAAAATAGGCTTCTTTTCTTTAGACATAGGGGTCTCCTTTGCGGATTTTTTAGTATTCATTATGTATATTTCTCAGTGGATTATGCACAATCATTTTAATTTTTTTCTTATTAAAAATTTTTGTTTACTTTTTGAAAATAAAGGAGTATTATAATCCACAGTTTCAATTTTCTAAATCGCTGAAACCGCATGGTACGGGGGACCCGTTTTTACGGATTAGTACATAATCCGATGGGGTGAATCCTTAAAAAAGGTAGGGCTACTCATAGGCCCGAATCCGACAGCTAACCTCGTAAGCGTTATATTGAGAAGGAAGGTGGAGCTTGTGCGACAAAAAAAATAATGTCTACAAGTCTATTTCGCTATGGCTTGTAGACATTTTTTGTTTTCTGAGGAAATAGTTTACTGGCTGCAACAAGCAGAAAAGTTCGTACAAAATTATTGGAGAGTGGACAGCATTGGTTTCATCTATTAAAAGATTTTTAATTGGAAGACCGTTAAAATCAACGGAGCTTGGAGAACAAAAGCTTAATAAAACGAAAGCTTTAGCTATTTTATCTTCTGACGCATTGTCATCAGTTGCTTACGGTCCAGAGCAAATTTTAATTGCTTTAGCAGGTGTTGGAGCGATCGCTTATTGGTATTCCATTCCGATCGCTGTTGGGGTATTAGTATTATTGACAGCCCTTATTTTATCTTATCGTCAAATTATTTTTGCTTATCCGCATGGCGGGGGAGCGTATGTTGTATCAAAAGAAAATTTAGGGATGAATCCAGGCTTAATTGCTGGAGGATCTTTATTAGTTGACTATATTTTAACTGTTGCGGTAAGTGTGTCCGCTGGTACAGATGCAATTACGTCTGCGTTTCCTAGCTTACATGCACACAACGTAATTATTGCGGTTATATTTGTTATATTAATTACGATATTAAATTTAAGGGGAGTAACGGAATCAGCTTCCGTTTTAGCATATCCTGTTTATTTATTCGTTTTAGCACTATTTATATTAATTGGTGTGGGCATATATAATATTTTAACTGGTCATGTTTCACCCACTTTACATGCGCCAATTGGTACACCAGTTGCAGGGATTAGTTTATTTTTATTACTAAGAGCATTTGCATCAGGTAGTTCTGCTTTAACAGGTGTTGAAGCAATTTCAAATGCAATTCCGAACTTTAAAGATCCTGCGCCAAACAATGCTGCAAAAACATTGCTTGCAATGGGTGCATTACTTGCTGTGTTATTTTCAGGAATTGTATTTTTAGCTTATTATTACGGAGTGACTCCGAGTAAAGAAGTAACAGTTGTTTCTCAAATTGCTGAACAAACATTTGGACGTAATTTCATGTACTATTTCATACAAGGTACAACAGCTTTAATATTAATTCTTGCTGCTAATACAGGTTATTCTGCATTTCCTTTATTAGCGGTTAACCTTGCAAAAGATAAATTCATACCGAGAATGTTTACGATTAGAGGAGACCGCCTAGGTTACTCAAACGGTATTATTATACTTGGAGTTGCTTCGATTATTTTAATTGTAGCTTTCCAAGGACAAACAGAACATTTAATTCCACTATATGCAGTAGGTGTATTTATTCCATTTACACTTTCTCAAACAGGGATGGTATTAAAATGGCTTCGCGAAAAGCCTGAAGGATGGGCTTTAAGATTAACGGTTAATTTAATTGGTGCAGTTATTAGTTTTATCGTAATGAGCATGTTCTTTTTAACTAAATTTGCACAAGTTTGGTCGATTCTTATTTTCTTACCAGTTATTATCTTCTTATTCCATCGAATTAAGAAGCATTATGATGCAGTGGGTGATCAATTAAGTTTAAAAACTTGCGAGCCTCTTATTCCAATTGAGGGGAATGTAATTGTCGTTCCTGTAGCAGGTATGACGCATGTAGTAGAAAATTCATTGAACTATGCGAAATCGCTTTCGGCAGATCAAGTTATCGCAGTATATGTTGCTTTTGACAGAGAAGAGGAAAAGAAATTTGAGGAGAAATGGAAGAAGTGGCAACCTGAAGTAAGGCTTGTTACATTACATTCTCATTATAGAAGTATTATTCAGCCGCTAACGAAGTTTATCGATACAGTGCAATATAAGGCAAGTGAATCGAATTACCGTGTTACGGTCGTTATACCACAGTTCATTCCGAAAAAAGGTTGGCATAACATTCTTCATAATCAATCCAGTTTACTTATACGTGCGTATTTACTTTATAAAAGAAATGTTGTTATTACGACAGTTCCATATCATTTGAAAAAATAAGAAAATTTTTTAAGGATAGCTTCGCGAAAATGAAGCTATCCTTTTTGTGTATATGCTATGCATAATTGCATATGGGGTTAAAAATTATACTAATATAACTTCATTGGTTATTTGAAAGTAGTGTTTTCTGTTGTGATATATAGATATTTCAATCGATAAAGTGAATCGGATTATATTTTGAAATAAGGACATGAAAGCTTGAAAATAAAGGGAATGAAAATACTTCTTTACGATATATAAACAGCTGTGTTTAAATGACCTTACAGTACAAAACTTATATGGAAACAAAATAAAATTTCATATTTACGTATGTTGTTTAGTTTAAAATGAATAATATTTTTATGTAATATATTCACTGTGTGAATGTGGGAATTTCGATGAAATAGAAAATTTATACAATATTATTCATACTAAACACATATGAAAAATAATAAAATGTTTTGTGACGATAAGTAAGTACTGTAGCAATACGAGAGAGGTGGTTCATACATAGATCACGTTGAGAACGTTCTCTATTTTAACCATCTCAAATTATGGGCAAGAAAATAGAATAATAAAATGCGATAGTAATAGTTGCTAATACATAGGAGGAGTTAAAGTGAAAAAGACTTTAATTACAGGGTTATTGGTTACAGCAGTATCTACGAGTTGCTTCATTCCTGTAAGCGCTTACGCTAAGGAGGGGCAAACGGAAGTGAAAACAGTATATGCGCAAAATGTAATTGCTCCAAATACATTATCCAATTCAATTAGAATGTTAGGATCACAATCACCGCTTATTCAAGCATACGGATTAATTATTTTGCAACAGCCAGACATTAAGGTGAATGCGATGAGTAGCTTAACGAATCATCAAAAGTTTGCAAAGGCGAATGTACGAGAGTGGATTGATGAATATAATCCGAAGCTAATTGACTTAAATCAAGAGATGATGAGATACAGCACTAGATTCAATAGCTATTATAGTAAGCTCTATGAACTAGCAGGAAACGTAAATGAAGATCAGCAAGCAAAAGTAGATTTTATGAGTGCATATGGAAAATTACAATTGCAAGTACAGAGCATCCAAGAGAGTATGGAGCAAGATTTATTAGAGTTAAATCGATTTAAAACAGTATTAGACAAAGATAGTAACAACTTATCAATTAAAGCCGATGAAGCAATAAAAACACTGCAAGGATCAAGTGGAGATATTGTGAAATTAAGAGAAGATATTAAAAGAATTCAAGGGGAAATTCAAGCTGAACTAACTACTATTTTGAATAGACCTCAAGAAATCATTAAAGGTTCTATTAATATCGGTAAACAAGTATTTACAATCACAAATCAAACTGCACAAACGAAAACAATCGATTTTGTTTCTATTGGTACTTTAAGTAATGAAATTGTAAATGCTGCAGATAGTCAAACGAGGGAAGCAGCTCTTCGCATTCAACAAAAGCAAAAAGAGTTATTGCCACTTATTCAAAAGTTATCACAAACTGAAGCAGAGGCGACTCAAATTACATTCGTTGAAGATCAAGTAAATAGCTTTACAGAATTAATTGATCGTCAAATTACAACTTTAGAAACGTTATTAACCGATTGGAAAGTTTTAAATAATAATATGATTCAAATTCAAACAAATGTTGAAGAAGGCACGTATACAGACAGTAGTTTACTTCAAAAACATTTTAATCAAATTAAAAAAGTAAGTGATGAAATGAATAAGCAAACAAATCAATTTGAAGATTACGTTACAAACGTTGAAGTACATTAAATAGAAAAATAATTAGCGATATAGGGAGAGAAGAAAAATGACAAAAAAACCATATAAAGTAATGGCTCTATCAGCACTTATGGCAGTATTTGCAGCAGGAAATATTATGCCGGCTCATACGTATGCAGCTGAAAGTACAGTGAAACAAGCTCCAGTTCATGCGGTAGCAAAAGCTTATAATGACTATGAAGAATATTCATTAGGGCCAGAAGGCTTAAAAGATGCAATGGAAAGAACAGGTTCAAATGCTTTAGTAATGGATCTGTATGCTTTAACAATTATTAAACAAGGTAATGTTAACTTTGGAAATGTATCGACTGTTGATGCAGCTTTAAAAGGAAAAGTGATTCAGCACCAAGATACAGCTAGAGGAAATGCGAAGCAATGGTTAGATGTATTAAAGCCACAGCTTATTTCAACGAATCAAAACATCATTAACTACAATACGAAATTCCAAAACTATTATGATACTTTAGTTGCTGCGGTAGATGCAAAAGATAAAACGACTCTTACGAAAGGCCTAACTAGATTATCAAGTAGTATTAATGAAAATAAAGCGCAAGTGGATCAGTTAGTAGAAGACTTGAAGAAATTCCGAAATAAAATGACGTCGGATACGCAAAACTTCAAGGGTGATGCAAATCAAATTACATCTATATTAGCTAGTCAAGATGCAGGAATTCCGCTTCTGCAAAATCAAATTACAACGTACAATGAAGCAATTAGTAAATATAATGCAATTATTATCGGTTCATCTGTTGCGACAGCTCTAGGACCAATTGCAATTATTGGTGGTGCAGTAGTTATTGCTACGGGCGCAGGAACACCGCTAGGAGTAGCATTAATTGCAGGTGGTGCAGCAGCTGTAGGCGGTGGTACAGCTGGAATTGTATTAGCGAAGAAAGAGCTTGATAATGCACAAGCAGAAATTCAAAAGATAACAGGACAAGTTACAACTGCGCAATTAGAAGTAGCTGGGTTAACGAACATTAAAACACAAACTGAGTATTTAACAAATACGATTGATACTGCAATTACAGCGTTGCAAAACATTTCAAACCAATGGTATACAATGGGATCAAAATACAATTCTTTACTTCAAAATGTGGATTCAATTAGTCCAAACGATCTTGTTTTCATTAAAGAAGATTTAAACATTGCGAAAGATAGCTGGAAAAACATTAAAGACTATGCAGAAAAGATTTATGCTGAAGATATTAAAGTAGTAGATACGAAAAAAGCATAATCGAATACGAATCGTTAGAGCGTTAAGTGTTGATGAATGATTTGAAGCTCCTGTTCAGTTGTGAGCAGGAGCTTTTGATATCCTTATAAAGAGAATAGGTGAAAAATATGCAGAAAAGATTTTATAAAAAATGTCTTTTAGCGGTAATGATTGCTGGGGTGGCAACTAGTAACGCATTTCCTTTACATCCTTTTGCAGCAGAACAAAATGTAAAGGTGCTACAAGAAAATGTGAAAAACTATTCTCTTGGACCAGCTGGATTCCAAGATGTAATGGCACAAACGACATCAAGTATATTTGCAATGGATTCATATGCAAAATTAATTCAAAATCAACAAGAGACGGATTTAAGTAAAATAAGTTCGATTAACAGTGAATTTAAAGGGAATATGATTCAGCATCAAAGAGATGCAAAAATTAATGCGGCATATTGGTTAAATAATATGAAGCCTCAAATTATGAAAACGGATCAAAATATTATTAATTACAATAATACGTTTCAATCGTATTATAATGACATGTTAATAGCGATTGATCAAAAGGATAGCGGAAAATTAAAAGCGGATTTAGAAAAGTTGTATGCGGATATTGTAAAGAATCAAAATGAGGTAGATGGATTATTAGGAAATTTGAAAGCTTTTCGCGATAGAATGGCGAAAGATACAAATAGTTTCAAAGAGGATACAAATCAGTTAACAGCGATATTGGCAAGTACGAATGCTGGTATTCCAGCTCTAGAGCAACAAATAAATACATATAACGATTCGATTAAAAAGAGTAATGATATGGTCATTGCTGGTGGCGTACTTTGCGTAGCTCTAATAACATGTCTTGCTGGCGGGCCGATGATTGCGGTTGCGAAAAAAGATATCGCAAATGCAGAAAGAGAAATCGCCAATTTAAAAGATAGAATTTCAGGAGCACAAGCAGAAGTCGTAATTTTGACTGATGTAAAAAATAAAACAACAAACATGACAGAAACAATTGATGCAGCAATTACAGCACTACAAAACATATCAAATCAATGGTATACAGTAGGTGCAAAGTATAATAATTTATTACAAAACGTAAAAGGAATTAGTTCGGAAGAGTTTACGTTTATAAAAGAAGATTTACATACAGCGAAAGATAGCTGGAAAGATGTAAAGGATTATACAGAAAAATTACATGAAGGCGTGGCAAAGTAAACAGTGGACTAGTTCTGCTGTTTATTTTTTTTATCCTGTTTTTTTGTGAGAGTTGAACTTGTAATTATATATAAGTTTGTCATGTGTTTTATCAATGTGGCTATTGGGTAATATTTAATCAAATTGATACGAATAACCTAAATAAATTTCTGATCAAGTCTTTTATATGTAATGTTTTAATGAAAAAAGCTATACTGTAAGCAAAACTAAAAATTGGAGAGGAAATACTACAACATGGAAAATTATCTATTATTTATCCTTACAGCAATGCTAATCATAATGATGCCTGGTCCTGGTTTTGCACTAGTTACAAAAAATACTATCTCGCATGGTAAAAATGGCGGGATAAAGACTGTTTTAGGAACGATATCTGGAATGATGATTCATACAATAATGGCTACGTTAGGACTTTCTGCTATCTTAATGAAATTTGCTATGTTATTTACATTTATAAAATATGCTGGGGCTGTTTATTTAATTTATTTAGCTGTAAAGTCAATTAAAAGTGCCTTACATAAAAAAGAAGATATGTCAGGTTCAGCAGAAATGGACTCTAAGGATATTGGGGCAATTAAAAGCTTTAGACAAGGATTTACTACGGCAATTTTAAATCCAAAAACCGCTGTATTTTTCCTTAGTTTTTTACCCCAATTTATTGTGAGTAATCAAAATCATTTCCTCCAATTTCTTTTATTAGGAGTCACATTTACGACTTTGACAGCAATATGGTATTTACTTTACATCTCACTCATACGTCAATTAAGAACTTTTTTAAGAAAAGAAAGAGTGAACCGTACAATAGAGGGTATTACAGGCGCCATATTATTAGTATTTGGAGTTAGATTGTTTTTCCAAAAATAAATATGTAGATAAAACGAGAAATAAAAAAGTTGATTATTTCTCGTTTTATTCTTTAAAATCTGCAACAGAACCAGGATCTCCCATCAAAGTATAAATTCCAAGGGAGGAACCGTTTTTTTTTATTTACTTATATACGTACAGCTGTACCACTGACAGCAACCATTAACATTCCATCACGAACAACTTCGTAATCTACGTCAATACCAACGATAGCGTTCGCACCTTTTTCTTTTGCAAGTTCTTTCATTTCGCCCATTGCAATATCACGAGCGTCTTTTAGTTTACTTTCATAAGCACCAACACGGCCGCCGACAACATCACGAACGGAAGCGAATACATCGCGGACAATATTTGCACCCATAATAGCTTCACCATTTACAATATCAATATACTCAATAATCTCTTTACCTTGAATTCCAGAAGTTGTTGTTACAATCATGACTGACACTCTCCTAATATCTTATAATTTTTGATTAGCTTTCTTATGTCATAGAAAAAGTAGTTCTGGTGCCAAAAATGCTTGATAGAAACATAGAATATTTTTGGCATCAGAAACAAGTCTGGTTTCTTACAGAATGAAACCAAGGCAATTGTTTAACATGTGTATCGCTATAACATATGCAATGGATCTTTTAGAAATAAGATAAGCCGCAGTAAGTATCAACGATCCAGGTAAATAAATAGCAATATCCGAAAGTTGGTTCGTATGAAGAAGTGTAAAAATCATAATCGAAATGATAGATGCAATAGCAGTACCAATATGGTAAGAAAAACGATTTATTAATATGTGGCGAAATACAATTTCTTCAAGTATTGGACCCAGAATACCAAATACAAGCAATGTAAATACAAGAGGTACCTTTGCACCCGTTTCAAGGAGCTGCTCTTGGTTCTCTGGTTGACCAGTTGCTAGAAAATGCATAACACACTGTTCCACAATTAACGTAAATAAAACTACCATAGGAATACTTACTATTTTCAAAATTGTCTTCTCTTTAAAATAAGTAAAACTTTCAATAATTTCTTTCCTAAAGCAAATGATTCCTACAATAGCAGGTACAGTAAAACCGATGGCACTAAGAACAAATTCTGATTCAATTAAATTGACATTAGCTAAAAGTGATATGCCAAATAATATGTACAAGCCAATTTGAAATGGTACAAACAGTGTAAAGATTATTAGCATAATAATTTCTTTTTTATTCATTTTTATAAAGTTCACTGTATTGCCCCCATAATTAAATTACCTATAATTTTTGATTTTTCTTTCTGCATAACGATCTCCTTCTAAATATATTTATATAAGATTCTAAACCGGACGGTTCGGTCCGAATCGAAATCTAATGATACTACAAGTTTCTAGTTTTTTAAACCCTTTTTATAAAGTATTAACAAAATCAAAATGGAAAAAAGCAAATATATTTATATTTCAGTTGCTTTGTTACAATTTAATTCCAGTAATCATTAATGGTTAATCTTTTATAGAATGAAGTGAAAGTGGGAGTAGTTCAAACACTTTAGCTAAACATATTAATAAAAATTATATATAATAATCATATGTCTATACATTAAAATTAACTATATATTTTTACACCTACTACGAAGTTAGGTGAAATTAGTTGTATAACATGACTGAATTAAATAATTGGTCATGTTAATTTTGACAGAAAATTCATTTGAATGATATAGATAATACAATTTGATTAATCTCTTTTCAAACTGTATTGTTTGAGGTTCACATAATATAGGGGTTGATAAGATATTTTCGCTCCAAACTTCTTTATACTTACAAAAAAATTCAAGAAAATAGATGGTAAATATCACCTGGAATATTAAGCTCGTTTTTATTAGGAGGATTACAAAGCATGACTAAAGTTGATAAGGTTAAAGAAAAAATTATTGAAACATCTTTATATTTATTTAATACTAATGGGATAACTCGCACATCCATCCAGGATATAATGACAGCTACTGAACTACCTAAAGGATCTATTTATCGTAGATTCAAAAGTAAAGAAGAAATTGTCCTTGCTGCCTACGACAAAAGTGGTGAGATTATGTGGAGTCATTTTCATAAAGCAATGGAAAATAAAAAGACAGCAATTGATAAAATCCTTGCAATTTTCCTTGTATATCAAGATGCAGCTAATAATCCTCCTATTGCTGGAGGCTGTCCATTACTTAATAGTGCCATTGAAAGTACTGGAGTATTTCCAGAATTACAAAAAGCAGCAGCAAAAGGTTATGATGATACAGTAATGTTAATGGCTTCTCTCATAAAAGAAGGAATAGAGAAACAAGAACTTAAAGAAGATATAGAGGTTATATCACTCGCTTCCTTTCTTGCCTCTTCAATGGAGGGGGCTATTATGGCAAGTCGAGTATCTAATGATAATATACACCATCATTATTTTATTGAACAAATAAAACATCATCTTTTCACTTATTCTAAATAAGTGAGAACTTGCATTGTTTCCATCCAATTTTTATAAAATTAAATTGAGTAAATACCCCTTATAAATAGTAACTTCTGTTTATAAGGGGTATTTGAATAGACTTTAGCAAAGGGAGCTTTTACACGTTGTTTGGATTATTTCACTAATACGAACTTTAGTTGAAGAGCAAGCCATAATGAAAAAGCTGTTTTAATATACTAATTATGTATCATATGTTAAAAAACTTATGTTATTTTGTTTTTCTAAGTTTATAGCTAAGAAGAATATAAGAATTAGAGGAGGGGGAAAATTGAAATTTTTTACGATATTTGCATCAAGGAATGATACAAGTGATATAGAAGGTTTCATTACTCAAGTTTTTCAAAATGGGTTTAAGGTTGAACGCAATAAAAATGAATATACGATTCAATCGAAAAGACTATTTGGCAAAAATAAAATTATTATTCGGGTGGATTCTGAAGAATCATCTCCTGATTATTTTTTCAATAATATTCCTGGAATGATGCACATGTACGATCAAATCGAATTTCAAGAAGAACATCTTAAGAAGATGGTTTTGGCACAGATTTCTGTAATTAATACCATAATCGCTATAGAGACGAAGAAGGATTATAGTGATGAATACGTGGAGCTGTTTCTTAAATTACTTAATGAGGTGAACGGTATTGGTTTTATTCCTGATCGAACTCTCATCGGGAAGGATGGAAAAGTAATTGTATTTCCGGATGGATCCTCTGGTCCTTCAGAATTTACTCCTCAAGCATGTACGAACAAAATAAGGGGACAGAATAGTACTTCTACCGATGGGGAGAAAAGAAAACAGAAATCGATAAGCTATCTGCAAGATAAAGGGATTCCATATATAGAAGGATTGCCTCAATTGCCTCCTTTGACAAGTATTCAGTTAAGAAGCCGAGAAGAGATTACGAAGAGAGCAGTAGCTTTGTTGATTGTCATACAATATGCTTGTGATGTTGTCCAAGAAGGAGATTTGAAAACTTCCAAAGAGTTCGTCATGGAGCTGCTGAATCAATTTGATGTGGTTGAATCATTAACGATGCAGGAAAGGAATTTTCTGAATTCAGAGGAACCTGATGAGAAAGAAGCAATACAGATTGCATGGCAGTATGAAGCCCAATGGGTTTTGCTTTGGTCAATAGGCCTCGTGAATACACTGAAATTCCCAAGAGAAATCTGTGACTGTCATTATGCAATTAAACTTGTTTCTGATTGTAGTTCTTTTAATGAATTTTATCAAAAAACAAAATTGCGAAATGCAGAAGAAATTTTGGACGAGGCCGACCTTATTTATCGGCTTCATTGGGCTTGTGTACATGATAGAATTAATGCGAGAGAAGCAACTGCAGGTATGCATGAAAGTATTGTTATTGAAAGACGAAGAGGCTTGTTTTGGCTAATCAATTATAAAAATGAAGATTGGGATTATATCTCCATGGATACATAATCTATATTCTTTGTTCTGTAGAGCATTTGTATTCTAGATAATCGAATTATTACTTCATCAGTTCAATCCATTATAGAAAAAAGGGCGAAAATGCCATAGATAGGAGAAAAAATAGTCTTTGATATCCTAAGCCTCATATACAACTTGAACGGCCTTGTTATTGTTACTGCAGAAAAAATGTGAATTAAATGTTAATCGATTTACATGTTTCAAGCGTATCTATATTGAGTTTGTAAATCTACACAATAAGTTTTCATTATATATATTAAGTGGAATAGAAGTTCAGTTAGATAAAATTCGGTAGTCGAATTTTTTTGCATAAAGCTGTATAATGCTTGTAACGAAAGGGAAATACAGGAAGGGATTTGTAATGAGTTACTATGGAAAAAGATAAACAACAATTAAGCGTTGAAGTTGCAAGATTATATTATCAATCAGATTATAGTCAGCAAGAAATTGCTAACAAATTAAATATTTCAAGACCGACGATTTCTAGATTGTTAAAGTACGCGAAAGAAAAAGGGTTTGTTCAAATTAGCATCGCTGATCCATTTGCGGATTTAGATAACGTTGGGAATTTACTGAAAGAAAAGTACAACTTGTTAGAGGCACATGTTGTATTTTCTCCAGTGCCGGAATATGCAACGATTACAGAGTATATAAGTAAATATGCTGCTGAGTATATGGAAAAGACGGTTAAAAACGGTGATATTGTTGGTGTAAGCTGGGGCATGACTATGTATGAAATCGCTAGAAAAATCGTACCGCAACATGTAAAAGGGGTAGAGGTTGTCCAGCTAAAAGGTGGTATTAGTCATTCAAGTGTAAATACATATGCGAATGAGACGATAGCTTTATTTGCAGATGCTTTTCAAACGACGCCAAGAAATCTACCTCTTCCAGTTATATTTGATAATGCAGTGACAAAAGAATTAGTGGAGCAGGATCGACATATTCATCACATTATCGAAATGGGAAAACAAGCGAATATTGCAATTTTTACTGTAGGAACAGTGCGAGACGAAGCGCTATTATTCCGATTAGGTTATTTCGATAAGGATGAAACAAATTTACTCAAAAAACAATCGGTCGGTGACATTTGTTCACGTTTCTTTGATGGAGACGGAAATATTAGTAGCGAAGAAATCAATAAGCGTACCATTGGAATTGAGTTAGAGGAACTGAAATTAAAGAAACGCTCTATTTTAGTTGCAGGTGGTAATAGAAAAATAAAAGCAATTGATGGTGCGTTACGTGGCGGGTATGCAAATGTATTAATTATCGATCAGCATACAGCAAAAGAATTGTTGCATTATCAAAAAGATTAGAAATAAAAGGCGTTCTCAAAATGTTAATTTTGAGAATGCCTTTTATTTTGTTATGTATGAATGATACGTGTTTTTTTGAACACAAATTGCCTCTTTAAAAATAATTCTGGATATAGAGATACATACTACCATTGTTAATATAAAAGTTTTGATTTTAAATGAGAAGTGTTTCTTAGTTAGAATGAGCTTTACTTACTACAAGAAAATTCCTTTTAAAAAAGAATGAACAAAATTTCAAAAGTATATTTACATTTGTTCAACTAAGAGTTAGAATGAAGTTGTTAAAAGATATGAGGAGTGAAGATAATGAACATTGCAAAGTTAATTGACCATACAATTTTAAAAGCTAATACTACTAAAGAAGATGTTATGAAAGTAATCGAAGAAGCAAAGGAATATAAATTCGCTTCTGTTTGTATTAACCCAACATGGGTAAAATTAGCGGCTGATGAACTAGCTGGACATGATGTAGACGTTTGTACTGTAATCGGTTTCCCATTAGGAGCAAGCACGACTGAAACAAAAGCATTTGAAACAAAAGATGCTATCGCAAAAGGTGCAACTGAAGTTGATATGGTAATCAACGTAGGTGCTTTAAAAGATGGCGACAACGAACTTGTTGAAAAAGATATTTATGAAGTAGTACAAGCAGCAAAAGGAAAAGCTCTTGTAAAAGTAATCATTGAAACTTGCCTATTAACAGATGAAGAAAAAGTACGCGCTTGTGAATTATCAGTAAAAGCTGGTGCTGATTTCGTAAAAACTTCAACTGGATTCTCAACTGGCGGAGCAACTGCTGAAGATATCGCATTAATGCGTAAAACAGTAGGACCAAACGTTGGTGTAAAAGCATCTGGCGGTGTTCGTACACGTGAAGATGCAGACAAAATGGTAGCTGCTGGAGCTTCTCGCGTTGGAGCAAGTGCTAGTGTTGCAATCGTATTAAATGATGCAAAAGGTGCTACAGATAACTACTAATTGATAAAAGGTTAAAGCAATAGATATACGTTTAGAGTATATCTATTGCTTTAATAATTGAAAAAATGTAAGCGGATACGAATGGGAGGAAACGGCTTATGAAATACTTAATCGGTGTTTTTGGCCTCGTATTGATTTTAGGTATCGCTTGGCTTGCTAGTAATGATAGAAAGAAAGTCAAATATCGCCCAATCATAACGATGGTTATATTACAATTCATTTTGGGGTTTTTATTATTAAATACAAGTATAGGGAATATATTAATTAGCGGAATAGCAGATGGTTTTGGAGAGCTATTAAAATATGCCGCTGACGGTGTGAATTTCGTATTTGGTGGATTAGTAAATCAAAAAGAGTTTTCGTTCTTTTTAAGTGTATTAATGCCAATCGTATTTATATCAGCCTTAATAGGTATTTTGCAACATATTAAAGTATTACCTATTATTGTGAAATCTATCGGTCTAGCATTAAGTAAAGTAAATGGAATGGGGAAACTAGAATCATATAACGCTGTTGCATCTGCGATTTTAGGACAATCTGAAGTATTTATTTCAGTTAAGAAACAACTAGGGTTATTGCCAGAGAAAAGAATGTATACATTATGTGCATCAGCAATGTCTACAGTTTCTATGTCTATCGTTGGATCATATATGGTGTTATTAAAACCACAATATGTTGTAACCGCTTTAGTGCTTAACTTATTCGGTGGCTTCATCATTGCTTCTATCATTAACCCATATGAAGTTACTGAGGAAGAAGATATGTTAGAAGTACAAGAAGAAGAGAAGAAGACCTTCTTTGAAGTATTAGGGGAATACATTATTGATGGATTTAAAGTTGCGATTACAGTAGCAGCTATGTTAATTGGTTTCGTAGCTCTTATCGCATTCATTAATGCAGTATTTAAAGGTATAATCGGTATTTCATTCCAAGAAATTCTTGGTTATGTATTTGCACCATTTGCATTTATTATGGGTGTTCCATGGCATGAAGCAGTTAATGCCGGAAATATTATGGCAACAAAATTAGTATCAAATGAATTTGTTGCTATGACAGATTTAGCACAAGGAAACTTTAATTTCTCAGATAGAACGACAGCGATTATCTCTGTATTCTTAGTTTCATTTGCAAACTTCTCTTCAATTGGGATTATTGCAGGAGCAGTTAAGAGCTTAAATGAAAAGCAAGGGAATGTAGTCGCAAGATTTGGTTTGAAATTACTATTCGGTGCAACGTTAGTAAGTTTCTTATCAGCAACAATCGTTGGTTTATTATTTTAATAGATTTATATAATATAAAAAGGAATGGTGATTGTAATGAGAATGGTAGATATTATTGCAAAAAAGCGTGACGGCAAAGAATTAACGACTGAAGAAATCAAATTCTTTATTAATGGATATACAGACGGAAGTATTCCTGATTATCAAGTGAGTGCGCTTGCAATGGCAATCTTCTTTAAAGATATGACAGATCGCGAACGTGCAGATTTAACGATGGCGATGGTTGAGTCTGGAGAAACGATCGACTTATCAGCAATTGAAGGAATTAAAGTAGACAAACATTCAACTGGCGGTGTTGGTGATACAACAACTTTGGTATTAGGACCATTAGTTGCTGCTTTAGATGTACCAGTAGCAAAAATGTCTGGTCGTGGTTTAGGACATACTGGCGGAACAATTGATAAATTAGAAGCAGTAGAAGGATTCCACGTTGAAATTACGAAAGAACAATTCATCGATATTGTAAACCGTGACAAAGTAGCTGTTATTGGACAAACAGGAAACTTAACACCTGCAGATAAAAAGATTTATGCATTACGTGACGTAACAGGAACTGTTAACTCAATTCCTTTAATCGCAAGTTCAATTATGAGTAAAAAAATTGCAGCTGGTGCTGATGCAATCGTACTTGATGTAAAAACAGGTGCTGGTGCATTTATGAAAACAGAAGAAGATGCAAAAGAATTAGCACATGCAATGGTACGTATCGGAAATAATGTAGGACGTCAAACAATGGCAGTTATTTCAGATATGTCACAACCTCTTGGATTTGCGATTGGTAATGCTCTAGAAGTGAAAGAAGCGATTGATACGTTAAAAGGTGAAGGTCCAGAAGATTTAACAGAATTAGTACTTGTATTAGGAAGTCAAATGGTCGTACTTGCGAAAAAAGCAAATACGTTAGAAGAAGCTCGTGAAATGCTAATTGAAGTGATGAAAAACGGAAAAGCAACTGCGAAATTTAAAGAGTTCTTAAGCAATCAAGGCGGAGATAGCTCAATTGTAGACAATCCAGAAAAAATGCCACAAGCTAAGTATGTAATTGATGTACCTGCAAAAACTTCAGGTGTTATTTCTAACATTGTTGCAGATGAGATTGGTATTGCAGCTATGTTACTTGGTGCAGGTCGTGCAACGAAGGAAGATGAAATCGATTTAGCAGTAGGATTAATGTTACGTAAAAAAGTTGGCGATGCAGTAAAAGAAGGCGAGCCATTCGTAACAATCTACGCAAATCGTGAAAATGTAGAAGATGTAAAAGCAAAAATTTATGAGAACATCTCTATCGCTGAAACAGCAGTGGCTCCTAAATTAGTTCATACAGTTATTACTGACTAATCATCATTTCATTTACTTTGAGGGGGAAATAATATGGATAAGAAAAAATATATTGAAGAAGCAAACAAGATGTTATCGAAAGCGTATATTCCGTATTCTAAATTTCCTGTTGGCGCAGCGTTAGTTACGAAAGAAGGGAAAATCTATACTGGTTGTAATATAGAAAATGCTTCTTACGGTTTATGTAACTGTGCAGAAAGAACAGCAATATTTAAAGCAGTATCAGAAGGTGAGCGTGATTTTAGTTACTTAGTTATTACAGGAGAAACTGATGGCCCGATTTCACCATGTGGTGCGTGTAGACAAGTAATTGCTGAATTCTGTGATCCGAAAATGCCTGTATTATTAACGAATGTAAAAGGTGATGAAAAAGAAGTGACTGTTGAGCAATTACTTCCAGGTGCTTTCACAATTGACGATTTAAAATAAGTTAAAAAGCCATTCTGCAATTATTAATTGCAGAATGGCTTTTTTGTTCATATTCCGTTCATAAACTTTGCGTAAAATGATTGCAGTGAATATGGAAAGTTTACAGCAGGAGGAATATAATGAAGAAATTCTATAATATGGCATGTAGTTACTTATTGGTTTATGATTCTGCTAAAAAAGTCATTTAAATAGATAGGAGTGGAAAGTATGATAGCACTTTTATCAAGTATCGTAGCAGTTTGTATGGCTGTTGGGTAATGTTTCTACGTTTTAAAGCAGCGAAAAAGCCGGTAACGAAAAAGAAAATTATATTGCCAACAATTTTTATGAGTACAGGCGCGATGATGTACTTTTTACCTGACTTTCGATTAACATCGTTAGAAATAGTCGAGGCAATTAGTATAGGGCTTATTTTCTCTATTTTTCTTATTAAAACAACTAAGTTCGAAATAAAAGGCGAACATATATTTATGAAACCTTCAAAAGCATTCATATTCATTTTAGTAGGCTTATTAGCTGTACGCGTGGCATTAAAGTCATATTTAAGCCAATCAATTGATTTGGCAGAGTTAAGCGTAATGTTTTTCTTACTTGCATTTGCGATGATTGTGTCGTGGAGAATTGCGATGTATCGCTCGTTTACTAAATTAGAAAAGACAATAAACAGAGCTGGAATTTCTATATAGGAAATCCAGCTCTGTTTATGTTTTATTGAAATTCTTTAGCGCGGAACTCATTTGCTTAATTTTAAACGTATTTGAGCATCTTGTAATGCAACTGGTGTAACGTTAAGACCATTAGAATCAACAATTTTTGTATTTAATAAAATGGAATCTAGGCTTCCACGAAATGTTTCTGTATAGTTTTGGCGCAACATTTGTTGTTCTTGTTTTTCATCAACTGTTAATCCAGATGTTCTTTCTTTTTTTGATAATTCATTAATACGGAATAAAATGTTTTGCATTTTGTTCACCTCTTATTTTAAAATAAATTAGCTGCTTACTAATTTATAGTTATTGTAACTTGTTTAGTTGTTTGTGTCAATACTATCTAAAATTAAGTTAAAAATTGACGAAAAATTATAACAATAATAGAATGAATTGTATTGATGATTAGTTTCACAAGCATACATAGAACACTAGGAGGATTATTATGAAATCAACATTTTTTGCTCAAAATAGAGAACGATTAGCAAACACATTACCAGAGGGATCTATTACGATTTTATTTGCGGGACAAGCACCGCATATGTCAGCTGATGCACATTATAAATTTGTACCGAATCGTAATTTTTACTACTTAACGGGAATCGATGAACCAAATGTTATTTTTATGCTGAAAAAGGTTGGAAGTAGTGTTGAAGAAACACTTTTCATTGAAAAGTCAGATCCAGTAATGGAAAAATGGGTCGGTAAAACAGTTTCTAACGAAGAAGCAGAGAAAATTTCAGGTATAAAGAAAGTTGTATATTTAGATAGCTTTGAAAAGACAATGTCAAATATACTTTTTACAGGAAATGCGAAGCATCTATATTTAGATATAGAACGTCGTGATTGGAATGGTACGGAGACAAAAACATTAGCATTTGCTAAACATGTAAGAGAAAAATACCCACACGTAACAATTGGTAATGTATATCCGAACATTTGTGAATTACGAGTATTTAAAACAGAGGAAGAAATTGAAATTATTAAAGAAGCGATTGCTATAACGAAAGACGGTATTTACAACGTACTTAAGCATGCAAAAGCAGGCATGATGGAGTATGAATTAGAAGCTCAATTTGATTTTACACTGAAATCATCTGGCATTAAGCATCATGCGTTCAATACAATTTTGGCAAGCGGTAAAAATGCTACAGTTCTTCATTATGAAGATAATGATGCACAAATTCAAAAT
Source organism: Bacillus sp. SRB3LM (assembly GCF_015712745.1). Lineage (NCBI taxonomy): Bacteria > Bacillati > Bacillota > Bacilli > Caryophanales > Bacillaceae > Bacillus > Bacillus sp. SRB3LM. The sequence goes on along the minus strand of NZ_VWVQ01000007.1, from coordinate 78,534 downwards.
GGTGACTTAGTATTACTAGATTTAGGTGCTCAAAAAGACTACTATAACGCTGATATTAGTTATACATTCCCGGCAAATGGAATATTCTCTAGTCGTCAAAAACAAATTTATAATATTGTATTAAAAGCATTAAAAGAAACAACAGAGATTATTAAGCCGGGATTAAAGTTCGCTGCATTAAATGAGCATACAAAAAAGGTACTGGCAGAAGAGTGTAAAGCAATTGGTTTAATTCAAGAAGATGAAGAGTTATCAAAATACTATTATCATGGTGTCAGCCATTTCCTTGGTTTAGATACACATGATGTAGGAACATATAAAGATAGAATGTTAGAAGAAGGTATGGTTATAACAATTGAACCTGGTCTTTATATTGAAGAAGAATCAATTGGAATTCGTATTGAAGATGACATTCTTGTAACGAAAGACGGGTATGAAAACTTGTCAAAAGATATCATTAGAGAAGTTGAAGAAATTGAAGAATTTATGAGTGTAAATAATGAACATGTAAAAGGAAACCAAGCTGTAGTTAAATAATAAAAAAGTCATCACTAATTTATTTGAACTTTATCTCGAATCGTGGACAATTAAAAAATCCATGATTCGGGATAGGGTTCTTTTCTTCGAAATACTAATCTTTAATTATTAATCCTAATAAAGTAGCAAACTGAACAGCTTGATATGTTGATACTTTACATCCTCTTAAATCGTTCACTGAAACTGTAAGTGTATCAAAGGTAGAAGAACTAATATCTATCCCCTTCAGTGATGTCTGATCAAAATTAGCTGCATTAAGACTACATAATTGGAATTCAACTTTTTTAAGTTTACAGTCAAAAAAATCTGCATTATTTAATGAAGTTTCATTAAATATAATTTTTTCTAGTTTAGAATTTCCAAATGCCGCTAAATTCAAAATTGAATTCTCAAATTTAACATTTCCTAAGCTAGATTCTGCAAAATTAACCCCGATTAATTTACTGTTTTTAAATTCGACTCTATGAACAGAAGAATTGCTTAAATTAACATTTGATAAATCGCAGTTTTCAAAACAAACATCTGTAATATCAATATTGCTAAAGTCTGTATTAGTGAATTTACAATTCTTTATCACTGCATCATACAATCGCACTCTATCTACAGATTCATTTTCGAAAGTGGAGTCTATAATTTCACACACTTCTAATGTTGGATCTTCTTCATAAAAAATATCTTGAAAATTCTTTGAAGATAACTCTGGTGAAATTTTTGGTCTATCAATTTTCATCGTATATCAATCCTCTTCTATTTGATATATTTGTGTAATTTGAGTCCATTGTCTGTGAAGAACATTAGTTCTTATTATACAAAAATGTAAGTTCTTTTGTGAAGAGCATTTTAGCTACATTTTTCTTAATTTAATAATAGTAGTGTTATTGTTTCATAAGAAATAACGTCAAAACAAATACGAGAACGGCTAATATAGTCGTTACAAGGAAAGTATTTTGTCTTTCTAAAATATTCGCTTCCTGTAAAGTCTCCGCTTTTAGTAATTTTCCAATTAAGTTACGTAAAATCTAATTACATCTCCTTATTTTCTTGAAAATCAACTTCTATAATGATTTTGAAAAATAAGAAGGAGGGATTTTCCATGAAGCGATTTGTATTAACAGCCGTTACTGTCTCTGTAATATTTTTAATTGCTGCATGTTCTTTGGCCACAAATACAACAAATGATCATAAAAATATGAAAGATAAAAAAACACTACAGACTGAAACAGCTACAAAACCATTGAAAGTTGAAAAAGGACCAGAAGTTACTTTAATAGCGAAAGAAGAAAAGCAAAAGTTAAGTAACGGTGTTATTGTTCCAGTCTGGACATTTAATGGCTCATCTCCTGGTCCAGAAATTCGGGTGAAAAAAGGTGAAAAGGTGAAAGTGACATTAAAAAATGAATTATCTGCACCAGTATCTATTCATTGGCATGGATATCCTGTCCCAAATAACATGGATGGAATTCCAGGCGTGACACAAGATGCAGTTGAACCAGGAAAAAGTTTCACTTACGAATTTGAAGCGAACGTACCAGGAACGTACTGGTATCACTCGCATCAAGATTCTGTAAATCAATTAGATAGAGGTTTGTATGGAGCGCTCATTGTAGAAGATACAAAGGAAAAATATGATAAAGATTACACATTACTGTTGGATGAATGGGTTACAGATAAAGAAGAAATGAATAAGCAGTTAAAAGAAATGACAAAAGGGCAAATAGGTAATAAATCTAAAGGTAATGAAAATGGGGAAAAGAATGATGATAAGAACGGCATGGATCATTCTGGTATGGACATGGACAGTGATCAAAAAGATTCTGGCAATATGACAATGGACCATGGAAATATGAAGATGGAAGGTCATGATATGAGTATGTATGATTTATTCACAATCAATGGAAAAAGCGGTGATTTAGTAGTGCCATTGAAAGTGAATAAGGGAGATAAAGTTCGTCTTCGACTCGTTAATGCTGGTTATCTATCACATGATATACATGTTCACGGTCATGATATAAAAGTAATTGCGACAGATGGTCAACCAATAAACGATCCAAAAGTTATAAAGGATAAAGTAATTTCAATCGCACCGGGTGAACGTTATGATATTGAATTTACTGCTAATAATACTGGGAAATGGTATGTTGAAGACCATTCGAAAAATAAAGATGCAAAAGGAATGAAAGCTATTATTGAATATGATGGCAGCAAAGAGATGAAAGATAAAGCAGACGAAAAGGGAAAATTAGCGAAATTAGATATGACGAAATATGGTGCTAAAAAATTAGGTAGTTTCACGTTAAATCAAGAGTATACTGCCACATATAATATGGACTTAAATACGCAAATGAATGAAAATGAAATGGTATATACAATTAACGGAAAGGTATTTCCGGATATTGACCCAATTCAAGTGAAAAAGGGTGATTTAGTAAAAGTGAAATTGGTAAATCGTTCTAAAATGGATGATCACCCAATGCATTTACATGGTCACTTCTTCCATGTGTTGAGTAAAGATGGAAAACCGATAAAAGGTTCTCCAATTGTAAAAGATACATTGAACTTAAAACCAGGAGAAGAATATGAAGTAGCCTTTGTAGCAGACAATCCCGGTGAGTGGATGTTCCACTGTCACGACCTACATCATGCTTCAGCAGGGATGGTAACGGAAGTGAACTATACAGATTATAAATCTGACTATGTTCCAAACCAAAACATTCCTAATAAGCCAGAATAATAGGAAGCAGTTATCCTATGGATAGCTGCTTATTCATTTTTGTTGCAAGTACTAATGTATATGTTGATTATGCTCAGGTGAAGGTGAAGGTGAAGGTGCAGGAGTATGATCTGGGAATGTCGCGAATACGGCAACGATAATTACTACACTAATTGAAAGGAATAACAAAAAACGACGTTGGATAAAAGTAGAAAAGTTCTCCGATAACAATTGAATCACACAGGACATAGTAATCGTTATAGTAAGTAAAAGGCTAATGAACAATATACTATGAGCTTGTTGAGCGTTTAACATTTCTGTAATCATTGCTCCCATCATACTTGCCATTAATCCAGAGAACATTCCTTCTAAAGCAGTATATAGGTGAAAACGTAGACCCACTAAAAAACCGATAAAACCACTAATTAAAATAGCAAGTAAAGTAGAATATAGTAATTCCCCCTTAAAGAGAATGCCTAAATAAAAACCAATACTTAAACCGATACTCATACTAAAAGACATAATAAATACCATATACTCCATTAGGGTACCCTTACGTTTAGAAATATTGGATACAATAAGAATTGAGGTACAGCAAAGTGTTAAGGTAGTTAACGTATAAGCAAACATTATGATACCTCCTTGTCCTATCGTTCATTTCATCATATGTGTACTTATGATAATTTATATCTGCATATTATCTGCACAATTTCATAGATGTAGGCAAAGGAACGCTTGATTTTTTAGGGCGTCTTTTTTAATTGTAAGAATGTGAAAGAAATTGTTATATTATGAGTTTCTATTGTGAAGCCATAAAGAATAAGCGTATAATATTATAGGTCTCCCATTTGCGAGACAAACAAACCGCGAATGATAAATAAGATTGTTGTTTTATCATCGCTTCTAAACATATAGACAATGAAAGTAACACTGGAATACAGATAGGGAGTTATAAAATGAAATTAATTATTGCCGAGAAACCAGATCAAGGTTTGGCTCTTGTTTCACAATTTAAATATCGCCGGAAAGATGGGTATTTAGAAGTAGAAGCGAATGAGTTATTTCCAAATGGAGCGTACTGTACATGGGCAATTGGTCATTTGACGCAGTTATGTAATCCAGAGCATTATCACGCAGAGTGGAAAAAATGGTCACTTAATACATTACCGATGATTCCAGAGCGTTTTCAATTTGAAGTAACAAAGTCAAAGTATAAGCAATTTAACGTTGTGAAACAGCTGTTACATAATCCACAGGTAACAGAAATTATTCACGCAGGCGATGCTGGGCGTGAAGGGGAACTAATCGTACGAAATATTATTAATCTTTGTAACGTGCAAAAGCCGATGAAGCGTCTATGGATTTCGTCTTTAACGAAGCAAGCTATTTATCAAGGGTTTAAAAATTTACTTGACGAATCAGATACAATTAATACGTATTACGAAGCATACACAAGATCTTGTGCTGACTGGGTTGTTGGTATGAATGCATCACGTGTGTTTAGTATTTTGCTAAAGAAAAAAGGAATGAATGATGTATTTTCTGCTGGTCGTGTCCAAACACCAACGTTAGCATTGATTGTAAAGCGTGAGAAAGAAATTGAAAACTTTAAGTCAGAGCCTTTCTGGGAAGTGTTTGCAACCTTTAATATAGAAGGAAAGAAATATGACGGGAAATGGGAGAAGGATAATGAATCCCGCTTAAAAGACCCTGATATGGCGAATAAAATTGCGGCATTTTGCCAAGGGAAACCGGCTGTTGTGAAGGAAATGAAAACGGAGCGTAAAGAGTTTCAGCCGCCGCTTTTATTCAACTTATCATCACTGCAAGCAACGGCAAATAAAGCCTTTAAGTTTTCACCGAAAAAGACGCTTGATATAACGCAAGCACTCTATCAAAAAGGGATTGTTTCTTATCCACGTTCAGATTCTAACTATGTTACTCAAGGAGAAGCAGCGACTTTCCCTGATATTTTACAGAAGTTAAGTCAGTTTGATGAATATAAAGGTTTATTACCGGCTCCGGTTGAATCCATTATGAACAATAAGCGTTATGTAAATGAAAAGAAAGTAACAGATCACTACGCGATTATTCCGACAGAGCAAGTTACAAACCCAAGCAGACTATCAGGTGATGAAAAGAAAATATACGATATGATCGTAAGAAGGCTTATTGCAGCTCATTATGAAGTTGCAATCTTTGACTATACTACAATCATTACGCTTGTAGATGAACGCGCTGAATTCATTTCAAAAGGAAAACAGCAAATTCAAGAAGGTTGGCGTAAAGTTATTTTCCAAGACGATAAAGATGACGAAACCATTCTTCCAATTGTAGCTGAAGGTGAAGAAGGAAAAGTTGTAAAGGTGAAAGTGAAAGAAGGAAAAACACAGCCACCGAAGCGTTATACAGAAGGACAACTTATTACGTTAATGAAAACAGCCGGTAAGTATTTAGAGAATGAAGAGCTAGAGAAGGTATTGAAGAAAACAGAAGGTTTAGGTACGGAAGCGACCCGCGCGGGTATTATTACGATGCTGAAAGACCGTAAATATATAGATGTAAAGAAAAACCAAGTGTATGCGACTGATAAAGGAAAAGTATTAATTACCGCAATTGGTGACAAAATACTAGCTTCACCGGAAATGACTGCGAAATGGGAACAACGTCTTGCGGAAATTGGTGAAGGTACAGCTTCACCAGCTACATTTATGGAACAGACGAAAAAGCTATCAGCTAAAATTATTGAAGACGCAGTGGAAATGTCTGAGAAGTGGGATTTCACGGGACTACATGTTGAATCGATTGAACGAAAAGGATCGAAATTTACAACGGGTAAAAAGGTTGGTAGCTGTAAAAAATGTGATGGCGATGTAATTGATAAGTCAACGTTTTACGGTTGTTCTAACTATAATACAACGCAATGTGATTTCACCATTTCAAAGAAGATATTAAGTAAAACAATTTCGCAAAAGAATATGACAAAGCTCTTAAAAGGTGAAAAGACTGATTTAATTAAAGGCTTTAAAAAGGGCGAGAAAACGTTTGATGCGAAATTAGAGTGGAAAGATAATAAGATTAATTTTGTATTTGAGAATTAATTTGTTAAAAGAGCATGACATAAAACTGTCATGCTCTTTTGTTTTTTCTTTTATATAAAATTTAACGATAAAAAAAATCCCTTAAATAATAATTTTTTATTGTAAAACGATAAATTTTGTATTAAAATCAAAATCATAATAAATGAGTGAGGTGCTTTTGTTAAAAGGTAACAACCTTATTTTTAAAATTAGAGGAGGTATAACTATGAACATTAACAATTTGATTGTTAAACATATGGATAACCCCCATGAGTTGGAGAAGATGTATAGAAAAGATCCGAAAGCTTTTAAAAAAGCATTCTCACAAGCATGGGACCAAAACCCTGATTCTCAAATTCTAGGTGCTTGGTATGAAAGGTTGCATTTCAAGGAGAAGGTAAATAAAGAAAAAACATCTTTGTTTCAAAAAGGTTTCTTATTCATGGGCCTTTTAGCTATTCTGGCCGGCATAAGCACTAGAATCATTTTCCACTTTGTTGAGCAGGAAGCAATTGCTCCAATTAATTTGGCTTTTGGTGTAATTCCCTTTATTGCTGCTTATTTTGTTTACAATAATAAGCCGAAAAAAAGTATTATTTATTCCCTTATAGCGTTATTCCTAGTTTCCGGGGTGTATCTTAATACGTTGCCAATAAATTATAAAGACAGTACCATACTTGCGTATTTACATCTTCCTATATTTTTATGGGTCTTAGTAGGGCTTGCGTTTACAGGAAATGAATATTCAAAAGGCGGTACAAGATTAGCCTATATTAAATTTAATTTAGAATATTGTCTTCTCTACGGGAGCATGGCAGTGAGCGGAATGATACTAGCAATATTCACCATGCGTTTATTTAGCTTTGTTGACTTAGATATAGGAGAATTCTATTTTAGTAATGTTGTTTTATTTGGAGCAGCGGCTCTCGCTATTGTGGCTGCATACTTAGTATCAATGAATCTTAAGCTTGCTAAAAATATTACACCATACATATCTAAAATTTTTAGTCCTCTCGTCCTGATCACGTTGCTTATCTATCTTATAACGGTAATTTGGGTCGGGAAAAATCCGTTCTTGGATCGCAATTTCCTAATGGCTTTCAACGGAATACTCCTTGGTGTATTGGCTGTTACCATATTTTCTATCGTTGAAAGTGACTCGGACGAGAAAAAGAACATTTCAGATTATATAAATTTTTCCTTAATTGTTCTGGCACTTATTATTGACACTGTTGCATTGTCAGCCATCGTATTTAGACTTTCATCTTACGGGATTACACCTAATAGACTAGCTGTTTTAGGTGTAAACATATTGATCTGGGCAAATCTAATTTGGATTATGTTTTCCTATATGCGTTTCTTGCAAAACAAATCAGGACCGACAGCTATCCAAGATGCCATTACGAAGTATTTGCCAATCTACGGACTTTGGGCAGCTTTCGTTATATTTACGTTTCCTATCATTTTTAATTAGAAAGGATCTGTTAATGTAACGAAAAGTTAATTCTCTATAACATATAAAATTTTTAGAGCCCATCGATTTATAATTGGTAGTATTATGTTTGTAGTTTCGGTAATTTCATTTGTAATGATAAATAAGAAATAAGTGTTGTATGTAATCTTTCCATAATAAAAAACGTCCCAAAATGGGACGTTTTTTATTATGCGTATTGCCGTTTTTTCTTAATAAGCAACAAAACTTGTGACACACAAGCTAGTACTGGTAACTCAATCAATGGTCCAATAACGAGTGCAAGTGCGATAAGAGGCTCATCTGGAAAAGCGGTCACAGCGATAGCTAGTGCAACAGGTGAGTTTCTTGCTAACGTTGTTAAGCTTAGACTTACTGTATCTTTGTAAGATAAATGCATCATGCGCCCGATAAATTGTCCTAGTAAAAAATTAATGATGAAGAACAATAGAACAGGAACGAGTAATAATAAAACAACATTCATATTTTGTAGTAAATATTTACCTTGTGATGCAAACATCGCTACTATTGCTAAACTTAAAAATACAATTTGAGCAGAGCTAAAAAACGGAATGAGTTTATTCTCGAGAGTTTCAGCTTTTTTTATTTTATCCATAATGAATTTTGTAGCGTGTGCAAGTATAAATGGTAAGACGATTACGATAACAATACTTTCTACTAAAACAGAAACCGCTACAGTTTTCATGACACCAGCAAATAAAAATAAATAAATGGGAAGGAGTAGAACTTGCAAAATTAAATTTACAGGTAAAATTGCAGTAGAAAGTGCTACATTACCTTTCGCTATTTCAGTAAAGATTAAGTACCAATCTGTACATGGAGTAACCATTAACATTATAAATCCAACCCAAAGTGCTGGATGATCGGAAAGAAATAGTGCCCCTAACCCCCAAGAGAGTAAAGGTGTCCATAAGAAGTTAATAGTAAGACTTGTTCCAGCAAATTTTAAATTGCGAAATCCGTTTTTTATTTCTTTTAATGGGATGCTGAGGAATAATCCATATAGCATGAAGAATAAGAAGGGAACAATAAACTTGTCTGAATACGTATGTATCATATTAAATTGTCCGAGTACGATGCCGCATGTAACAGCAAAAAGAATAATAAAAGTTTGAATCTTTTCTATAGTGCTCATGAATAAATCCTTTCTATCTATGAATTTTCCTCTCTAAGTTTATTATACAAGTAATAAAGATGTATTTGGTGTTCAATTGTATTTCACTTAATGTTTTTAAGTTGAGATTTTATTTTTTATTAAAAGTTACTTGACTAAAGTTAGTAACTATATTAAAATCACTTACATAAGGTAATTAAATAACAAAAGTACAATAGTGTAACTTAAGGTATCTATTGGAACTTTTTCTTAGAATAAGAATTTTTATGATGATGAATAATGAATATGAAAAGAAAGATTAGGTGAAGAAAATGGGACTATTTAGCTCATTATTTGGTAAAAAAGAAGAAAATACGACTGTAGAGGGGAATAAAAAAATGTCGAAAGTATTATTTGTAAAAGCAAACGATCGTCCAGCGGAGCAAGCAGTTAGTTCAAAAATGTATGAAACATTTGTAAGTACTTATAAAGAAGCAAATCCAAATACAGAAATTACGGAATTAGATTTATTTGCATTAGATCTTCCTTATTACGGAAATATTGCGATTTCAGGTGGATATAAACGTAGCCAAGGTATGGAGTTAACAGCTGAAGAGGAGAAGGCAGTTGCTACAGTAGATCAATATTTAAATCAGTTTTTAGAAGCTGATAAGGTTGTATTTGCATTCCCATTATGGAACTTTACAGTACCAGCACCATTAATCACATATATTTCATACTTATCTCAAGCTGGAAAAACGTTTAAATATACAGCAAATGGCCCAGAAGGTTTAGTTGGTGGTAAGAAAGTAGTTGTGTTAGGTGCTCGTGGTTCAGATTACTCTTCAGAACAAATGGCTCCTATGGAAATGGCAGTTAATTACGTAACAACTGTACTTGGATTCTGGGGAATTACAAATCCAGAGACAGTTGTAATTGAAGGACACAATCAATATCCAGATCGTTCACAACAAATTGTTGAAGAGGGTCTAGAAAACGTTAAAAAAGTAGCAGCAAAATTTTAATTCATGATAGTAAATGGAAAAACCAACATGGATGACTATGTTGGTTTTTTAGTCTATTTTTCATGTTAAAAAATGTATATTTATAAAATAAAAGAAAAGTTCGAAAATAGTATTGCAAAATATTATATAGCAAACTATAATGAGTTCAAGAATAGTTGATACTTAAATTAAATATTCAGAAAATTCAATTAGTTAAAATTGGAAAATGAGATAAGGAAACTTGAATGGGGGTTATATTATGGCGAATAAAGTACCGTTTTCGTTCATAGTAGTTATTGGATTAATGTTATTTGCACTATTTTTTGGAGCGGGAAATTTAATTTTCCCAGCGATGCTTGGTCAATCAGCAGGAGAGAATGTATGGATTGCTAACGCTGGATTTTTAGTAACTGGTGTTGGACTACCATTACTAGGTGTACTAGCATTTGGTTTTTCAGGTAAAGATGATTTGCAGTCATTAGCAAGTCGCGCTCACCCAGTGTTTGGGATTGTGTTTACAACAGTTTTATACTTAGCGATCGGTCCGTTATTTGCAATACCGAGAACAGGAAATGTATCTTATGAAATTGGTCTTAAGCCGTTTATGCCAGAGGGAGTAGGTTCTACACCTTTAATTCTTTTCACAATTATATTCTTTAGCATCACTTGTTTTTTTTCGCTAAATCCCGCGAAAATTGTCGATATTGTTGGAAAAATTTTAACGCCAATTAAGTTGACTTTCATCGGTATTTTAGTAATCGTTGCTTTTATACATCCGATTGGAGATATGCAAGCACCAGCGGAAGCTTATACATCACATGCATTCTTTAAAGGATTCCAAGAAGGATACTTAACGATGGATACGCTCGCATCATTCGTATTCGGGATTATCATTATCAATGCTATTAAAGAAAAAGGTGCGAAAACGAAAACACAAATTATGGTCGTTTGTGCAAAAGCGACAATAATTGCAGCATCTATTTTAGCAATTATTTATACAGCTCTTTCTTATATGGGTGCTTCAAGTGTTGCGAAGCTTGGACATTTAGAGAACGGCGGAGAAGTATTAGCGAAAGTTTCTAACTACTATTTCGGATCATATGGCGGAGTATTATTAGGATTAATGATTACAGTAGCTTGTTTAACAACTAGTGTGGGACTTGTATCAGCATGTTCTTCATTCTTCCATAAGTTATTCCCAAATGTTCCTTACAAAGCAATTGCAATTACGCTATGTGTATTTAGTGCAATTGTTGCAAACGTAGGATTAACACAATTGATCGCAGTTTCTGTTCCAGTATTAACAGCAATTTATCCACTAGCAATCGTATTGATTTTCTTAACATTCTTCCATTCATTATTTAAAGGAAGAGCTGAAGTTTATCAAGTAAGCTTAATCGTAACATTTATCATCAGCTTATTTGATGGATTAAGTGCAGCTGGAGTTAACATTGAAGTAGTAAGCCAAGTGTTCACTAAATTCCTTCCGATGCAGGAAGTAGGATTAGGCTGGATCTTCCCAGCGATTATCGGTGGATTTATCGGATATGGCATTAGCATTTTAAAAGTGAAAAATCAAGTTCAACCAACAACTAGAGCGGATAAGAAAATAGGTTAAATAAAAAAAGTTATAGACTTGTTTCTATAGCTTTTTTTGTTACTATTAATAATGAGAAAAAATAAAGTAGTAGGGGAAATAAAATGAAAAAAACAATTGATCATATCGGAATCGCAGTTCGTGATATAGATAGTACGATACGTTTTTATGAACAGGTTCTATCAGGAGAATTAATAGATCGTTACGTAAGTGAAGCTCCTGGTGTGGAAAGCGAAGTAGCCATTCTTGAAGTGGATGGAGATAGAATTGAATTACTTGCACCGACGAATAATACGACATCTCCAATTGCCCGTTTTATTAAACAAAAAGGTAAAGGTGTTCATCACGTTGCGTATCGTGTCGATGATTTAGATGTGGCTCTAGAAGAGTTAAAAGAACAAGGTATTCGGACATTAGAGCATACACTACGCATTAATAAGCACGGTAGAAGGTTAATTTATCTTAACCCAGCGGATACAGAAGGAACGATTATCGAGTATTGTGATTATCCGGAAGAGAAATAGAAGAGGGATATTTTTTTAAAGGTGTTATGTTATTACGTAACACCTTTTTATTTATGCATTTCACATTTTCTTCACAAATGATTCACGATAACTTTTCTTCTTTGATAACTTACATAAATATATTTTATGATATAATAACAATCGGCTTTAAAAATGTAAGTTGTATCTATAGTGATAGTTACTATTGTATTAGAAGTTAAGAGGTGGAAGAGAAATAAGAGTTATACTTTACAGAAGTTTATATTTAATCAGGTTAATATTTCGCCCGAGAATCAAACTTCGGAAGTTAAAGTAATGAAAATAGAGCGATGAGGAAGAAAGAAGTGAAATGAGTGTGAAAGTAATGAGAAGATTAGGGACATGGTTATTACTTGCATGTGTGGTTATCATATTGATACCGAAAAGTGCATCTGCTCATGCGTACGTTGTGAAATCAAACCCTACTGAAAATGAAACATTGAAGAAAGCACCATCTGTTGTGAAAATTGAATTCGATGAGGACATACAAGTTTCAAGTTTTAATACATTGTACGTGAGAGATACATCAGGTAAAAGGGTCGATTTAAAAGATGCTCATATTGATAAAAAAAATAAAAAGCTATTAGAAGCCGGATTAAAAGACAATCTCAAAAATGGTCTTTACTCTATTCAGTGGAAAGTGATTTCAGCTGATGGACATCCAATTCAAGGAGTTATCCCGTTCCGGGTTGGATTAGCGGGAGTGGAAACAGAAACAGACGATATACAAGTGGAAGAGATGGGTTACATCCCACAAATCGATATGATTATGGAACGTGGAATTTTATATACAAGTTTCTCACTATTTATAGGAGTGCTATTCTTTAATCTTATTATGTATAAAGGAAATGCAACCTCGGTTCAATTAAGGAGTAAGAACATAATATGGATTTCTCTATTTGGGATATTGATTAGCTTGTTATTCAATCTACCATTGCAAGCGAAAATAAATGCTGATGTTTCATGGCTAGAAGCATTCAATCCTTTACTATTAAAAGAAACATTACAGCTTTCTGTTTTTGGTTATGTATGGATTACTCAAATGGTTCTCATTAGTACGCTTATAATTGTTACGTATTTTGCGGTGAAGCATGAGAAGTTTTCGTCGTTTAAAGTATGGAGTATTCCAATACTATTGTTTATAGGGTTACTTGTTATGAAGGCCTTTAATAGTCACGCATACGGTTTAAAGTTTAAAGACATTGCTGTCGTTATGGATTTTCTACATTTATTAGCAGCTTCATTATGGGTTGGTGGTTTATCATCTATTATTCTTCTTTTACGTAAAGAGGATAACAAGTGGCATATGTATTGGGATATGATTAAGCGTTTTTCACCGTGGGCAACAGGTGCTGTCATCGTGATTTTAATAACAGGCCTTTTTAACAGTACATTTTTTATTCCAACAATCCACTCATTATTTGATACAAAGTATGGATTGGCTTTATTAGCAAAGATACTATTATTTATTTTCATGGGGATATTGGGAATTGTTCATTATGTGAAAGGGAGAATAAGAGCGCAGCAAGGATTAGGAGCTACGGTGAAAGTAGAGTTTGTCATTGGAATTATCATTTTCGTAATCGTAGCTTTTATGACAAACGTACAGACACCACCGATGCCTCCTACTGGACCATTTACAGAGAGTAAGCAATTAGATAATGGATATGAACTTACGCTAAATGTAAGTCCGAATAAGGTAGGACAAAATAAATTCCATATTAAACTAAAGGATGAAAAGGGACAGCCTGTTACTGATATGGAACAAATGATATTGACGACTCAATCATTAGATATGAACATGGGAAAAGGTTCATTTAAAGTTTCAGTAGTTTCACCGGGAGAATATGAAGCAGAAGGTATGTATATTAACATGACAGGAAACTGGAATATACATGTTCATGGATTAACAAAATCTCTTGATAGTTTCGATACAGATTTTAAATTTATTGTAGGTGGCAGATAAAATTGTACCAATCATGCTGCTAGCGAGCAGCATGATAAACAGATGTTATAGATGAAAAGGAGTAAATAGAAAATGAAACGTATAAAAAAATTAGGAACAACAATGATCGCAACAATTATTGCAATGGGAATGTTTTCGTTACCTGTTAGTGCGCACGTCACTGTAAAACCAGCAACTTCTGACGTTGGTTCTTGGGAGACATATACGATAAAAGTACCAGTTGAAAAAAATGTAGCAACAACAAAAGTTACACTGAAAATACCGTCTGGAGTAGAGTTCCAGCAGTATGAACCAGTGCCAGGATGGAAAGTTGAGGAGCAAAAAGATACAGCTGGAAAAGTTAAAACTGTAGTATGGGAAGCAACAGGAGAAGGGATTTTACCCGGTCAGTTCCAGCGATTTACTTTCGTCGCTAAAAATCCGGATAAAGAACAAAAAATAGCTTGGGATGCATATCAACAATATAAAGACGGAGAAATTGTTGAATGGACAGGCGATGAAAAAGCTGAAAAACCGCATTCACTTACTACAATTGCAAAAGGTACGTCATTAACAGGAGAACATGGTGAAGTTTCTAGTGTAGAAAAGAATGAAGGTACTAGTAATATGCAATTGATAGCAATTGTCTTATCTATTTTTGCGATAGTATCGTCGGTAAGTGCGTGTGTTTTTGTAGTACGTCGTAAAAAGTAAGACGTAAGAAAGAGCCTACAAACAGTAGGCTCTTTCTTACGTTTATTTCAATTCAACTTGCTGCCTTACAGCAAGTGTTTTCGGTTTTATATTTACAAAACAAATACTCACAACAATAAATAATAGTCCGATGAATAAGCTAATGGTAATAGCCTCATGTAAGAAAATTGAACTTACAATAATAGCTATTAGTGGAATGAGGAATGTATAAGCCCCAACTTTACTTGCTTCACCAGCTCCAACAAGTGTGAAGTATGCAAGCCACCCCATTGCAATAACAAAGAATGAAATAAAGAGAAGTACGCTAACAAATGGCATACTCCAAGCGATACTAGACCAGCTTTCAAACTCTGTACCAAATCCAATTAAGCAAAGACCACCAATAATAAGCTGAAGTGTTACCATCCAAATGGCATTAACACGGTGACCAGTCTTCTTAATGAATACTGTGCCAAGTGCCCAGCCAATAGCGCATCCTAACGCGAGAAGGATTCCAATAACAGAAATGTGTCCTGTTAAACTGCTTGAGCTAATAACGCCTACACCAATAAATCCGAGAACAAGCCCGAAAATTTTCAAGCCGTACATTGATTCTTCAAGCCATATCCACGAGAAAATACCGAGTAAAACTGGTTGTAGAAATACAATGGCGGAAAATAACCCAGCAGGCATATATTGAAGGCCGACAGTTTGTAATCCGTAAAATATAATGATGTTAAGTAAGGAAGAAATAACGTATAAATGCCACGTTTCTTTTAAATGTAACTCTTTGTATTTCGGTAATGCGAACAGAAGTAAAATGAATCCTCCAATTAAAGTTCGAACGCCTGCAAATAAAACAGGTGGTGTATAATGCAGGGCAAACTTTGATAAAGGCCAATTGATTCCCCACATGAAAACGAGAAAGGTAAGGATGATGGCCGTCTTAGTTCGAGAAAGCTGTGTCACTGAAAGACCTCCTTGTTGTTATTCATTTCACTATGATATGATATCGACTGTAATAAATAAAATGAATCTTTTTTATGAGGAGTATAAGTGATTAGTTATGACCATTACACAACTGCAAGTATTAATAAAAACTGTTGAGTTAGGTAGTTTTACGAAGGCTGCTAGGGTGTTAAATATGACGCAGCCAGCTGTAAGTCATGCCATTTCAAGTATTGAGTCAGAGTTAGGAGTTACGATTCTTATACGTGATAAACGAAAAGGGCTCCTCGTTACGGATGTAGGAAACAGGATTCTTGTACATATTAGAGAGATTTTGAACGGTGTAGAGAAGATTGAACAAGAAGTTGCGATGGAGAAAGGACACGAAGTTGGAACGATTCGAATTGGTAGTTTTCCGAGTGCTTCTGCACATTTCTTACCCAAAATGATAAACCTTTTTAAGGAGAAGTATCCGAACTTAGAAGTAGTTCTTTGTGAAGGAACGATTAAAGAAGTTGAAGATTGGTTAGTATCGAGGGTTATTGATATAGGGATTGTTATTTTGCCTAATAAAGATATGGAGATTGTTCCATTAACGAAGGGGAAAATGGTTGCTATCTTAAGAGAGGATCATCCTCTCTGTAAGAAGGACGCTCTTACAATTTGTGATTTAGAGAATGAACCGATCATATTATGTAAGGGTGGATATGAACCACCCATTATTGATATGTTTAAACAAGCAAACGTACCACTTCGGGCTGAATATGTAATTTCGACAGTTACTACAGCTTTAAATATGATTCAAGAAGGATTGGGCATTGCAATATTAGCTGAATTATCTTTAACGAATTTACCAAAAAATGTGCAAACGAGAGAATTGGAACCACAAGTATGGAGAGAAATTGCATTAGCTGTTCCTTCATTAAAGGATTCTTCAATCGCTGTGCAGCTATTTATTGAAGAATTTCAATCGCTATTTGCAGAATAAAAAGAGGTGTCTCATATATCATAATGGGACACTTTTTAATTTACTTATAAAAAATCTATGAAAAGGATTGACTTATTTTTCGGTTGTAACTATAATGATTACATCGAGGTGGTGATTACGATGAAAATTAGTAGCCGCTTTTCCATAGCTGTTCATATTTTATCTATTTTGAAAAACAATCCATCTTCACTTTGTACTTCAGACTATATGGCTGAGAGTGTCAATACAAATCCAGTAGTCATTCGTAAAATCATGTCGTACTTGAAACAAGCTGGCTTTGTTTACGTAAATCGTGGACCGGGTGGCGCGGGATTACTAAAGGATTTACATGAAATCACATTGTTAGATGTGTATCATGCAGTGAACGTAGTCGAAGAAGACAAGCTATTTCATATTCACGAGCAACCGAATCCAGATTGTCCAATTGGGGCGAATATTCAAGCGGTGTTAGAAATTATTTTAATTCAAGCACAATCCGCGATGGAAGAAGTTTTGAGAAATATTACGATGGGGCAGTTGTTTGAAACTTTGCAAGAAAAAATGAATGCTTAAATCATATTTATATTTTTTTATCATTAATGTAACTGATTTGATTACAACTATAAAGGGAAGGTGTAAAAGTTATGACTGTAAAAATGAAAGTATACTCAGATTTTATATGTCCGTTTTGTTTTTTAGCAAAAGGTCCATTAGATGAGGTAGCGAAAGAGAAAGATGTAGAGATTGAATGGATGCCATTTGAATTACGTCCAAGTCCATATTCAAAAATAGATCCATGGAATGAACCAGAAAAATTAGGTTCATGGGATGCTTTCATTCTTCCGACAGCGAAGAAGTTAGGAATTGATATGCGCTTGCCACGTGTTTCACCACATCCATATACACATTTAGCTTTCGAAGGATGTCAATTTGCGAAAGAACGTGGACTAGGTAATGAGTATCATCACCGCGTATTCACAGCATTTTTCCAAGAAGAGCAAAACATTGAAGATATTGATGTGTTAACAAAATTAGCGGTAGAAGTAGGACTTCCTGAGGCGGAATTTAAAGATGCTTTAGTAACTCGTAAATATAAAGAAAAGCATCAAGAAGCAATTCAACACGCATATGATGAAGCGAATATTATGGCCGTTCCAACTGTCATGATTGGAGATGAAGTCATTCAAGGGCTTGCTAGTAAAGAAACACTAGAAAGGGTCATTGATAAAGAAATTGAAAAGGATAAAACAAATTCATTTGAAGGTATGCAATGTAATACCGATGGATATTGCTAATTCGCTTGTTATGAAATAACAAAATAAATTATAAAACAAACATTTGGAGGAATTAAAATGTCAGCAACTACAACAAACTTAAAAGAAGCAATCGTGAACCGCCGTTCAATTCGTAAAGTAGCAAAAAACGATGCAATTACGAAAGAAAGAATTGAAGAAGTGTTAAAAACAGCTTTACACGCACCAACATCTTTCAATATGCAAAGTGGTCGTATGGTTGTATTAATGGATGGAGAGCATGAAAAGTTTTGGGATATCGTTAAAGAAACACTAAGAGCCCGTGTACCAGCAGAAAACTTTGAAGCGACTGTAGAAAGACTAAAAGGTTTTCATGCAGGTGTAGGAACAGTGCTATTCTTTGAAGATCAAGCAACTGTAGAAAAAATGCAAGAAAATGCACCATTATATAAAGATCAGTTCCCATTCTGGTCTCATCAAGGAAATGCGATGTTACAACATACTGTGTGGATGCTATTATCTGCTGAAGGAATTGGGGCGTCATTACAACATTACAACCCAATCGTAGATGCTGAAGTGAAAGAAACTTGGAACATTCCGGCAGAGTGGAGCTTAGTAGGTCAAATGCCATTTGGTGAACCAAACGAACAACCAGCAGAAAGAACGTTCTTGCCTACTGAAGATGTAGTGAAATTTTATTAAGAAATACAATATGTAACGAGAAGGAAGCTGTACTTAAAAACAGCTTTCTTTTTTGTAGTGGTGTTAATTTATGCGCATTTAGGGAAGAAATATAAGAAATAATATGGTGAGAAGGGAATTAGAAAAATGAATGATGAGAAAAAATATACAGTGGTAGGTACTGATGTTGAGGAAGTAAAGCGTTTAAATAAAAATTCAGGATTAACGTATAATCAAGTGAAAGAAATGTTAGCAAAGCAAATGCAAAAAAAGAAGTAATTAGATTGAAATCTTTCATTTTTTCATTTAGCATTTTGATTGGAGAGAGTTAAGTAAAAGGTAACTCTCTTTTTTGTATAGCTAAGCATCTTATAGAGTGGAGGAAGCAACATGAAGAAATGGGTAAAGGTAACGCTGTCTATCACTGGAGGCATTGTCTTATTAGCGTGTGCCGGTGGATATTACGTGTATAAAAATTATTTTCCAAAGGAACCTGAGCGTATTGTATATGATAAAGAAAGAGTGCTACAACCGATACATAATCAGCTTAAAGGAATCAATATAGAAAATGTAAAGATAAAAGAAAAAGAAGTCGTAAATGCGACTGTAGATGAGCTTCAAAAAATGATTGATGATGGAAAGTTGTCATATGAAGAATTAACGAGTATTTATCTCTTTAGAATACAAGAACATGATCAAAATGGAATAACATTAAATTCTGTTACAGAGATAAATCCTAATGCGATGGAAGAAGCAAGAAAGTTAGATCAAGAGCGGGGTAGAAACAAAAATTCGAATTTATATGGTATTCCTGTCGTTGTAAAAGATAATGTACAGACGGAAAAAGTGATGCCGACTAGTGCAGGAACTTATGTATTAAAAGATTGGATTGCAGATCAAGACGCAACAATTGTGAAGCAGTTGAAAGAAGAAGGAGCATTTGTTTTAGGAAAAGCGAATATGTCTGAGTGGGCGAACTATTTATCTTTTACAATGCCAAGCGGGTATAGCGGGAAGAAAGGACAAAATTTAAACCCGTACGGTCCGATTACATTCGATACTTCAGGATCAAGTTCAGGATCTGCTACAGTAGTTGCAGCAGATTTTGCGCCGCTTGCAATTGGAACAGAAACGACGGGATCGATTGTTGCACCCGCGGCGCAGCAATCAGTAGTTGGGTTACGTCCATCTTTAGGTATGGTAAGCAGAACAGGAATTATTCCGTTAGCTGAAACTCTTGATACAGCAGGACCTATGGCAAGAACGGTAAAAGATGCAGCAACGTTATTTAATGCAATGATAGGTTATGACGAAAAAGATGTTATGACAGAAAAAATGAAAGATAAAGAAAGAATTGATTATACAAAGGATTTATCGATAGATGGATTAAAAGGGAAAAAGATAGGGCTTCTTTTTTCTGTATACCAACAAGATGAAAATAGAAAAGCAGTAGCAGAAAAAATTAGAAAAGACCTTCAAGATGCAGGTGCGATATTAACTGATAATATCCAGTTAAGTGCTGAGGGTGTAGATAATTTGCAAACATTAGAATATGAGTTCAAGCATAATGTAAACGACTATCTTTCACAGCAAAAGAATGTACCGGTAAAATCGTTAGAAGAGATTATAGCGTTTAATAAAAAGGATAGTAAAGGACGAATAAAATACGGACAAACATTAATTGAATGGTCTGAAAAATCTGTTATAACGAAAGAAGAGTTTGAAAACGTAGTGCAAACGAGTCAAGAAAATGCAAGAAAAGAGCTAGATAGGTATTTAGTAGAAAAAGGTTTGGATGCTCTAGTTATGATTAATAACGATGAAGTTCTTCTATCAGCTGTAGCTGGTTATCCGGAATTAGCGATTCCTGCTGGATATGATAAAAATGGAGAACCAATCGGTGTAGTGTTTGTAGGGAAACAGTTTGGTGAAAAAGAGCTTTTCAATATTGGATATGCGTATGAACAGCAGTCTAAAAATAGAAAAGCACCTAAATTGTAAAAGGTTAAACGAAAAAAAGAGCTCAACTGAAGTAAGTAAGCGGGCTAATATAAATAGAATCTAACAATATAAGAATAAAAAAAGGATTCTTCCTAATTAGTAAGAAAGATTGTCTATAGAAGTTCATAAAATGTAATATATTCAATTTCCATCCATTGAAGGGGGAGGTTAAATCTTAATGAATGAAGTGAAAAATTTCTTTCGAAGTAGAGGGTTTCAACGGTTTCTCGTTTTAATAATATTAGCGTTAGTATTATATGGATTAAAAAGTATGATCAACTTAATATTAATTACGTTTATACTGACATTTTTAATGGATCGATTCCAACGTTTTATTTCAAAGAAATTGAAAGTGGACCGGAAAATTGTTATTGCCTGTTTGTATATCATATTAGTTTCCTTTATTGGCACGACATTGTATAAATATTTACCTGTGCTAACGATACAAATTTCACAATTAATTTACCAATTTAAACTATTTTTTCAAAATCCACCTGATAATGAAATCGTTAAATATGCACTTTCGACAATTAATGGGATGGAAGTATCAAAATATATAGAACAAGGTGTAGATGTCATCTATCAATCGATAGCAAATATAGGGAAGGTAAGTTTACAAATATTATTATCTCTAATTTTAAGCTTATTTTTCTTATTAGAAAAAGAGCGTATTATTACATTTACATCTAAGTTTAAAGATAGTAAGTTAAAAATGTTTTATGAGGAAATTGCATATTTTGGTGAAAGATTTGCAAGATCGTTCGGCAAAGTAATTGAAGCACAGTTTTTAATTGCGGTTGTAAATTGTATTCTTACTGTCATTGCATTAATTGTTTTAGGATTTCCGCAGCTTCTTGTATTAGCTGTTATGATTTTTCTACTAGGATTGATTCCTGTTGCAGGTGTGATTATTTCTTTGTTTCCACTTTGTATCATTGCTTACAACGTAGGTGGAGTTATGTACGTAGTATACATACTTGTGTTCATTACAGTCATCCATGCTCTTGAAAGTTATTTTTTAAATCCGAAGTTTATGTCTGCAAAAACAAATTTACCAATCTTTTATACATTTATGATTCTCATCTTCTCAGAGCATTTCCTCGGAATATGGGGGCTTATTATCGGGATACCAATCTTTATCTTTTTATTAGATGTACTTGATATAAATAATGAGGATGAGACTAAAAAATAAGAAATGATAGAAAATCACTAAAAAGTCATAGGAGATAATGAAAATAAAAAAGCAATCCAAAATAAATTGGATTGCTTTTTTATTTTCATTAAAGAACCGGAGCCATTGTTTCTTTCAATACTTGAACAGAGTGGTCGAATTTTAATTCTTCATCTTCACTTAATTCAACCTCTAAAATTTCACGAACACCGCCGCGATTTAAAACAGCAGGTACCCCGATATACACATCTTTTTGACCGTATTGACCTTCTAAGTAAGCTGATACAGTTAATACACTATTTTCGTCGTTTAAAATTGCTTTTGTAACACGTAGAAGTGACATACCGATACCATAATAAGTTGCGCCTTTACGCTCAATAATATGGTAAGCTGCATCACGGACGTTTATGAAAATTTTGTCTAAATCTTCTTGATTATACGTGTTGTCTTTTTCAAGCAATGTTTGTAGTTTTTGGATACCAACGGAAACATGGCTCCAAACTGGAAGTTCAGTATCGCCGTGTTCTCCGATAATATAAGCGTGAATGTTGTGTGGACCAATATTGAAGTACTCACCTAACATATAGCGGAAACGAGCAGAATCAAGCGTTGTACCAGAACCGATTACACGTTCTTTCGGTAAACCAGATTCTTTCCAAGTTACGTAAGTTAAAATATCTACAGGGTTTGTTGCGATTAAGAAGATGCCATCAAATCCGCTATCCATAATACTGCGAACGATTTGTTTAAAGATTTTGGCGTTTTTCTCAACTAAATCTAAACGTGTTTCGCCTGGCTTTTGTGGTAATCCAGCTGTAATAACTACAAGGTCAGCATCTTTACAATCTTCGTAGCTGCCTTTCCATACTCTAGTTGGAGCTGGTGCGAATGGAACAGCATGACTTAAATCCATTGCTTCTCCTTCAGCTTTTGCCTCATTTACATCGACTAAAACAAATTCTTCAGCTACGGCTTGGTTAATCATGCAGTAAGCATAACTACATCCAACTGCTCCTGTTCCTACTAATACAACACGGTTAATACCTTTTTTCATTTCAAAATTCCTCGCAATTTCATTGGTTTTGTTATGTAAGATAATACGTCTTACTTCTATAGAGTCATATCTAGTTTATTACATTTTATAAAAGATATTCAAGTATTTGAAAATGTATCCGTGTAGTTTCTTGCATGAAACATAGGAAGTAAGTTAACCGAATATAATGCAATAAAATCCTTTATTGAAGGGGAAAAGACCATGATGCAGCCATTAACGATGGAAAGAATGCTTCATATTATTAATGTGGGGCTCGTTAAAACGAAGAATCCAAAGCAGATTATTATTGTTGGTGCAGGAATTTCAGGTTTAGTTGCAGCATCATTATTGAAAGAAGCAGGGCATAAAGTAACAATTTTAGAAGCGAATAATCGAATAGGCGGAAGAATATATACGATCCGTGAACCGTTTAGCAGAGGTTTATATTTTAATGCAGGACCAATGCGGATTCCTGATACACACAAGTTAACTTTAGCTTACATTCGTAAATTCAAATTGCCGTTAAATCTTTTTATAAATAAAACCGTTTCAGATATTATTTATACGAATAATATTAAAACGAGATTGAGCATATTCGAAAAAAATCCAAGTATACTTAGATATCCTATTTTAGAGAGCGAAAAAAGTAAAACGGCAGAAGAGTTAATGTTAGATGTATTAGAGCCGATTCTAAATTATATTAAGAAAGATCCTAATAAGAATTGGAGTATTGTTGAGAAAAAGTATAAAGCATATTCGCTCGGCACATTTTTAACTGAATATTATTCAGACGGTGCAATAGATATGATCGGTGTACTTCTTGATATGGAAGCGTATATGGGAATGTCTTTAATTGAAGTATTACGAGAAATGGTCTTCTTTACTTCAACGACGAAATATTATGAGATAACGGGCGGGATGGATGCATTACCAAAAGCATTTTTATCGCAGTTAAATGAGAATATATTTATGCGGTATAAGGTTGAAAAAATTATACAAGAAAATAGCAAAGTGATGATGCAAGTAAACCATGAACAAACTATAGAGAGATTCATGGTTACAGGTGATGTTGCAATTGTTACTATCCCATTTTCAGCTTTACGTTTTGTTGAAATTCAGCCTTACAATCTATTTTCTTATTATAAAAGACGAGCAATTCGTGAATTAAATTACATTGCTGCAACGAAAATTGCGATAGAGTTTAAAAGTAGATTTTGGGAGAAAACGGGACAGGGTGGCGGTAAATCTATTACCGATTTACCGATACGGTTTACATATTATCCGAGTTATGGCATTCAGACACCAGGAGCAGCTACCGTTTTAGCGAGTTATACGTGGGCAGATGAGGCGTTAACATGGGATAGTTTACCGAATAGGGAACGCATTCGTTACGCATTAAAAAATTTAGCAGAAATATACGGTGACATCGTCTATAGTGAGTTTGTCACTGGAACATCTTTTAGCTGGAGTAAAAATCCGTATTCTTGCGGTGCATTTACAGCTTTCGAACCAGGCCAAGAGCTCGAGTTATTTCCGTATATTACACCACCATCTGGAAAAGTACATTTTGCAGGAGAGCATACGACATTAACACATGGATGGATGCAAGGGGCAATTGAGTCTGGAGTAAGAGTTGCATATGAAGTAAATGAACAGTGAATCTCTTATATTTACAAATGGTCATTCTTTTAATAAAATGATAAATATAAATCGTAATTATTACGCTTTGAATACATTTGAAGTAAAGAAATGGATGGTCGGTTGAATGAATAAAGTGGAGATTCATATATTAGGTGGTTTTTTAGGTAGTGGAAAATCAACATTATTACAAAATTTATTGTTAGCAGAGAAAAAGAAGAATAGAAAAGTTGCAGTATTAATGAATGAAATTGGTGAATACTCGGTAGATACAGATATTATTGGAAAAGAGAATGTTTTAAGAGAACTTCTTAAAGGCTGTATTTGTTGTACGTTAAAAGAAGAGCTTGAAATACAATTACATTCGTTATACCAACAAGAAAGACCAGATGTGATTTATATAGAAACGACAGGTGTTGCACATCCAATTGAAGTGTTAGACGCGTGTGTCTCGCCAATTTTAGCTCCTTTTCTGGAAGTGAAATCAATTGTAGTCGTTTTAGATGCAGTAAGGTGGTTAAACCGAAGTATATTAAGTGCAAATGTACAACAGCTATTGCATGAGCAACTGAAATTTGGTAGTCACATTCTTGTTAATAAAGCAGATTTACTAACAGATGAAGATAAGAACACAGTATTTGAAGAAGTAAAGGCAATAAATGATCATGCGAAAATGTATGAGACAAAGTATTGTAATATATCTTTAAAAGATATAGAGAAAGCAGAATTTCCAAATGATGAGGAACATGAGACACTACATGTCAAACAGCATTTACATATACAAACGATGACGTATCAATTTTCGAAACCGATTGATCAAGACAAATTATATGAATGGCTTTCGAATTTACCAGATAGTATTTATCGAGTGAAAGGTTTTGTGAAATTCCATGGAGATAAATACCCTCACCTATTCCAATATTCGTTCGGAGTACCAACTTTATTAGAACAAGACTTCGGTTTCCCGACAAACTTAGTAGTAATAGGAGAAGGACTAGATAAGAAACAATTGGCTGAAGGGTTAGAGAAAGTAGAACTTAACTCTAATTAAGGTGAAAAGACTAACTTAAAAAATAAGTTAGTCTTTTTGTATGATCATTACTGAAATGAAACAGTATTTTCAATTGGATTGCAGAATATATATTGATTGTATGTCCGTTTCCATTACATAGGAAGGTGATTATATATTTGTGCCGAATGTAGAGGGTACTACAAGAGTTTTCCATTATCTATCGAATTAGTTAGTCATGATTACGGACAGGGGATTTTGGCGTGTTTGATTCTATCAGAAAGTAAAGTATGGGGAGGATCACAATGTCGATGAAAAAACGTAAGTGGCTAAAGACAATGTTTACTGGTTGTGTTTTAGGTTCGTTATTAATAACGGCAGCTTGTTCAGGAAAGAAAACAAGTACAGAGGATGAAAAAACGGTTAAGGTAGGAGTCCTTGCTTCTTTAACAGGACCGCTAGAATCGTATGGAAAACAAACAGTGAACGGATTTGAATTAGGGTTAGATTATGCAACTGGTGGAACTGGGAAAGTAGATGGGAAAAAGATTAAGTTTGTTGTAGAAGATACAGAAACGAAAGCGGATGTAGCAGTTAAAAAAGCTACGAAGTTATTAGAAGAAGAGAAAGTTGATTTTTTAGTTGGATCGTCTAGTTCCAGTGATACGTTAGCAGTTTTACCACTGGCCGGGGAATATGAAAAGATTATGGTTGTAGAACCAGCAGTAGCGGATAGTATTACCGGGAAGAACTGGAATAAATATATTTTTAGAACTGGAAGAAGTTCCTCACAAGATGCGATTGCAGGAGCAGCAGCAATTGCGAAAAAAGATGTAAAGATTGCGACATTTGCCCCAGATAACGCTTTTGGTCGTGAAGGGATTGCTGCATTTAAAGCGGGTGCGAAAAAATTAGGTGCGAACATTGTGAATGAGCAATACGCGGATACAAATTCAACAGATTTTACAGCGAATATTCAAAATATCATTAGTTCAAAACCAGATTACTTATTTATCGTTTGGGCAGGGGCAAATTCACCTTGGAAACAGTTGAAAGATATGAATGTGGAAGCGCAAGGTATTAAAATTTCTACAGGTGCGCCAGATATACCAGCATTAAAAACAATGGATGCATTAGTAGGTATGCAAGGTTTTTCTGTATATTATCACACACTTCCAAAAAATAAAGTGAATGATTGGCTAGTTGAAGAGCATAAAAAACGTTTTAATGGTGCAGTGCCAGATTTGTTTACAGCGGGAGGAATGTCAGCAGCAATTTCTATTGTAGAAGCCTTAAAGAAAACAAAAGGTGATACAGATGTAGATACATTGATTAAGAAAATGGAAGGAATGGAATTTGATACACCGAAAGGAAAGATGAAGTTTAGAGAGAAGGACCACCAAGCGATGCAGACGCTGTATTCTGTCACATTGAAAAAGCAAGATGGTGTTGATTATCCGGTGCCAGTATTAGAGCGAGAATTAACGATGAAAGAGACAGAACCACCAGTTCAAAGTAAATAGACTGAATTTTCTGTTGTTTTTGTATAAAGAGGGGGGACCCTCTTTATACATATTTCTTTCATACTCACGGCTTTAAAGGGAGGGATTTCGTGACACATTTGCTAGAGACGAAAAATCTTAGCGTATCTTTTGGTGAACATCATGTTATTAAAGATGTAAATTTAACTGTCCAAAAAGGAAAGCTCATTTCTATTATCGGGCCAAATGGTGCGGGGAAGACAACATTATTTAATTTACTAAGTGGACAGATTTCACCCACAACAGGTGAAGTGTATTTTAAAGGGCAAGATATTACAAAACTATCGATTTCAGATCGAACACGCTTAGGAATCGGTCGCTCTTTTCAGCTTACAAACATATTCCCAGAATTAACGGTACTTGAAAATGTCCGTTTAAGTGTTCAATCATTCGTACAAGATTACTATAGTTTTTTCCCGAGTCCAGCAAAATTAAAGCAACAAGTTGGAGAGGCGAGACGTTTCTTAAAAACAGTATTACTTCACGAGAAAGAGAACGTATTAGCGAAAGATTTGGCACATGGAGAGAAAAGAAAGCTAGAACTTGCGATGTTATTAGCTTTAAAAACGGATGTGTTATTACTTGATGAGCCGACGGCAGGTATTTCGGTTGAGGAGGTCCCTGCTATATTACAAGTGATTGAAAATATTAAGAAACATCCAGAGAGCACAATTGTACTTATCGAACACAAAATGGATATGATACTAGGTTTGTCAGATCATCTTATCGTTTTATTTCATGGAGAGTTATTGGCTGAAGGATTGCCAGAAGAAATTATGAAAGATGAGCGTGTACAAAGTGCTTATTTAGGGGGATTATATAGTGGCACTATTACAAGTGAATAATATAGAAACGTATTTAGATCAGTTTCATATTTTGCAAGGAGTATCTCTTGCTGTTGAGAAAGGGACAATTACTGTACTGTTTGGTAGAAACGGGGCAGGGAAAACAACGACATTACGTTCAGTTATGGGGTTTCACCGCATTGCAGATGGTGAAATTTATTATGATAGTGCAAAAGTAAGTGGATTACCTACACATTTAATTTCAAGGAAAGGAATAGGGTATGTACCAGAAAATCAAGGTATTTTTCATGATTTGACAGTAGAAGAAACATTCGCTCTTGCTAGGGGAAAAGGTGAGGAAGTAGAAGGGAAAATAGAGTGGATGCTGGAACTATTTCCGGATTTAAAGCAGTTTTGGAATAAGAAAAGTGGGCTCTTGAGCGGAGGGCAAAAGCAAATGTTGGCTATTTCAAGAGCGTTTATTAATAGTGATGGATTATTACTTATTGATGAACCGAGCAAAGGGCTATCCCCGATAATGGTGGAGAAATTAATGGTAGCTATTTTGAAGATGAAAGAGAAAACAACAGTTTTACTTGTTGAGCAAAATTTTATGATGGCCAGTCAAATTGGCGATTATTTTTACATTATGGATAACGGACGAATGGTTCATAACGGTTTTATGAATGAATTAAAAAAGGATAAGGAAATGTGTCATAAATATTTAGGAATCTCTTAACATGAATCCGAGGTGAAAAGGGTGGATGTGTTAATCAATTTATTTGTAAATGGGATTTCAACAGGGATGCTCATTTTTTTGTTAGCATCAGGTCTTTCACTTATTTTCGGTCTAATGAGTGTTTTAAACTTTGCACACGGTGGTTTATTTGCATGGGGAGCATTTACAGGTGTTTGGTTATTTAATATGACAGGAAGTTATATATTAGCTTTAGTTGGAGCAGTAGCCATGGGAATGTTCCTAGGATTTATTTTAGAAAGGTTTCTTATTAGACCGGTATATGGAAATCATGTTCGACAGCTGCTCGTTACGCTTGGAGGAATGCTCGTTCTTAGTGAGTGTATTAAAATATTTTGGGGGCCAAACCCTATTAGTGCAAAATTACCGTTATGGTTACAAGGAAGTTTTACATTCGGAGGTATTATATTAATTAAATATCGTCTATTTGTTATTTTGATTGGGATAATTATTTACATTGCACTACTACTATTACTCAAAAAGACGAAGATAGGTCTTATGATCCGTGCAGGTGTAATGGATAAAGAAATGGTTCAAGCGCTTGGTATTAATGTAAAAGCGATATTTTCTTTCGTCTTTTTATTAGGAGCAGGGATGGCAGCTTTGGGAGGATTCTTATTAGCACCGTATTCGGGCGTTATTTTCGCCGAGATGGGCATGCAGTATGCAATTTTAGCTTTTATAGTAGTAATTATCGGTGGATTAGGAAGCGTACAAGGTTCAGCTATTGCTTCTTTAATTGTTGGATTAGCTGGTGCTTTTACAGCGTATTTTATACCAGATTTATCACTTGCAATTAATATGTTAATGTTACTATTTTTCTTAATAGTGAAGCCAACTGGACTTGTTGGTGAAAAGGGGTGAAATGGTGAACAGCACATCGGACCGAATTAAAGTATACTTCGGAGTATGTATGCTCATTTGTTTAAGTGTATTTCCGTTCGTAAATGATTCACGGAGCCTGTTAATTTTGTTCACTCAAATCTTCATCTTTGCTATTTTTGCAATGAGTTTTGATGTATTGCTTGGGTATACAGGAATTGTATCGTTCGGTCATTGTATGTTCTTTGGGATAGGAGCATATGGGGTAGCGCTTTTATTTGATCGACAAGGCGTATCAATAACGAACTTTTTAATTGGAATAGTAGCTGCAATTATCATTTCAGCAATCGTTAGTTATATAATTGGTTTACTTTCTTTACGGCTGAAAAGTCATTTTTATGCGATGTTAACACTTGCTATTTCACAGTTGTTTTTCGTCCTTGCTGAAAAATGGCGTGGGCTCACTCACGGAGGGGATGGTTTTACATTTGGTGTACCAGACGTATTCCGTGATCGTTTTACGTTTTATTATGTAACACTTATATGTTTACTTATCATTTTTGTTCTGTTACGTCTTTTCACCAAATCTTCTATTGGAAAAGTATTAAAGGCAATTTCACAAAATGAGCAACGTGTTGAAGCACTAGGATATAAAGTGCTTCATTATAAAATTATTGCTAGCATTGTTGCAGGAGTAGTAGCTGCGATTAGCGGTGGTTTATTTGTTATCACTTTACGCTTTGTTAATACGACTGTATTTTCAATTGAAATGACATTAAATGCATTATTGATGACAATGATTGGAGGCGTCGGAACGTTAATTGGAGCAATTGCAGGAGCTGGAATTATTGAATCTCTGAAATATTATTTATCAGAACTAGCTACAGAGTATCCGATTTTTGAAAGATGGACGATTATTCTTGGTTTATTGTACATTATCGTATTGCTAGTTTTCCCGAAAGGATTAGTTGGCACGGTTAAGGGACTGAAGAATATGAAACGGAATAAGAAGGGGAAAAGTGCAGAAGTGGAGCAAAATGTGTGAAAAATCAATTGTATAGAATATGAAAATCCCTCTTTTAGATTCATAAAGGAGGGATTTTTTATTAACCAAATAGTTCATCAGGGATTTGTTTGAAAGAGTTTTGATTTGTAAAAAAATGAACAGCTAATTTCTCAACTGGAACATCTTCAATTGGTACCAATTTATCATTTTTAATCGGTAAAAAAGCTATTCCTTTTCCATCATCAATAAACTCTTCCATAAGCGAATAAGAATCCAACTGTTGAAGTTGTTGCTGAGATAGATTGTTTTCTTTTAGAAATTGTATCGTCTTATTTCTAAAAGGGCACTTTTTGTCATTGCTAACGAAGAAAATTTCTTTTGAATAATCAATGGTACATTTTTCTTTCGCTTTTAATAAGCCTACAGAAATTGAGGTCGTGAACACTTTTTTAAACGATGCGTCAGGATAATCCTCATAAGTTATGACCATATCAACTTTTTGTTGCTGAAGTAATTTTTGCAAATGACTACTACTTTCTACATATATTTGATAATTTCTGAAGTTTTCTTCAATACGCTTACTTAAATAATTTGTCAAAATAGATTGTGATGTCGCTATTATATAAGAAGAACCACTCGTTTTAATTTCATCTTTTACTTCTTCTAATAGAGTTAATATTTTATTCGTGTAATCTAATAAAATGTCACCAGCAGGTAACAAGGAAACGCCTTTGTTATCTCTATGTAGTAAAGGCGTTTCTAATTCTTGTTCTAATTTTTTGATTCGCTCAGTTACGTTCGGTTGAACATATCCTAACTCTTTAGCAGCTTTACTAATAGAACCCTCACTGGCTACAGTTTTGAATATAATAAGATCATTTATTTCCATGTATCTCAGCCCCTTATGCACTATCATTATAAATGATACCAAACATAATTTATACCTATTTTACGTTAGCCACTTATCGATTTATCATAATGTATATAAGATTGAAAGCGAGTGATAAACATGATTGGAATGCAATATAAGGTCATTCTTCCAAAGGATTATGACATGGAAATTATTAAGAAAAGGGTAAAGGATAATGGCTATAAAACTGATGGTTTCCAAGAACTAAATTTTAAAGCTTATTTAATTACGGAAACGGAGAAAGACGGGAATTTTTATAACTGCTATGCACCTTTATATATTTGGAATGGTCATGAAGGGATGAATAAATTTATCTTTGAAGGGTATTACGATAATATTTTACAATCGTTTGGTTGGCAAAAAATACATATAGGTGTTACATTAGTTGTTAATCTAAGTGGTGATTTTAAGAATTGTAAGTATGTTGTTGAATACGTGGGGAGTATTTCTCAAAAGAATTCATTGATTGAAACTCAATTTAACATTTTTAATAAGAATGTCCAGAATACAGAAAATTGTAAAGGGAATGTAATAGTGTATAACCCAGATAGGTGGGGATATAGTCAGTTTGAATTTTATGAAGTAAAGCCTGAGACTGAAGAGATAGAGGATATTACAATATATGAGATTTTACACATTTCACAGTAGATGCGGAATTGAAATATAAATAAATTATTTATAAAAAATCCATTTTGATTCAAGTAATAATTTTCAAAATGGACTTTTCTTAATTATCTTATGTATATTCAAAACAAATGACTGCTTTTCTTAATTCTTTATTAAAGAATAAGTAAATACGATCGGCACCATAAGCTTGAAAATAATAACCTGTAACAAATCCAACATATGTAAAGGGATGTCCGTATTCATCTTTTGGTACATATAGAAGATTCGTAAAATCAAAAATTTCGTCTTCGTTATCGCAGTTTTCTAATAATTCTTCACCTTCTTCTGTCATAAAACGAACATCATCTAGGATACCATTTATCATGGGATAATTTAATCCCCAGCCATTTGTTTGTTTTTCAGCAAACTCTCGTTCTAATACTTCTACAGATGTTATTTCTTTTCCAAAGCTAGAATAAGGATAAATTTTTTGATTACGTTGAAAATATTCTTTACGGATTTGATAATTTCTTTCATTACTCTCGTAGGCTTGTTCTATTATGTCAGAATTATTTTGTTCGATTTCGAAATAATTCCAATCCGCTTCAAATTTATATTTTCCATTAATGACATCGAATCCTAATGTATCTACTTTCGTAAAATTTGTGTGAAATGGTTTGGTGAAATCACCCACGCAACCATCATGGATTTCTTTTGCTGACACAATATGTAACCATTCGTCCAATTCCGGTTCAATACATTGTAAGTTTATAGAACAAATGGGTAAAAAGTGCTTTTTATGTTGTTCCAAATCATCATAAAATATGTCTTCATATTCAGGAAATGGTTTTATAAATTGTTTAGAAATATGCATGTTCTGCCCACCTTTATATTAGTACTTTGTTTAATTTTATCATTTTATTTGAATTTTTTCTTATTTAAAATTTTATAATACTCATAGTTATGGGAAGAAAGAGTTCGTAAGTAAGGTGGATATCTTATTGTTAAAATTTTATCATATATCGAACAGTTGAGAGATGATGCGAAGTAAGACTTCATACTTATACATAGCCTTATTACATTCGACACATAGCGACAATATACTGTTCATTTATCTGTTAGTATAATATATAGTTTTTGGGGATTTTTATCATTTTCACATTGGGGGAAGGGAATTTATGTTTAAAAAAATCGCGACAGTCACTTTAGCAGGGACGTTAGCTTTCAGTTTATCGGCATGTGATGAGAAGAAAGAAGTAGCTAAAACTGTATCAAATAATACGAAGGAAGAGCAAAGTAGTGCTAAAAAAGAAAATACGAAGAATGAAGATACAAGAGAATATAATGTTGAAAAAACTACTCAAATTAGAAATCAAAAATTAACAGTCCATAAAGTACAAATAGCACAAGTGGCAGAATATGACAAGCTGGAAAAAGGTAATGAGTTTGTTATTGTTCATGTTACAGTAGAGAATATTGGTAATCAAAAAGTTAGAATTAATCCATTAGATTTTTACCTTGAAAGAGGAGATGGAAGTATCGTGGACCATACATTTTCAACTAGTAATAAAAATATTTTTAAAATTAAAGATGTAGATCCAAACGGTAAGTTAACAGGAGCCATAACATTTGAAGCGAAAAAAGGTGATTCTAATCTTGAATTAATTTATAGACCTGATGTTATGTCTAAAGAGGAAGTAAAAGTAGAACTTAAATGATTTATCCCGTAAGAGCCCGATTGGTGTAAACAAGGGCCTTTTATGCAAACTTATACAACTTTTACATGAAGACGGTATACTCAAATGAATTTACGGTACGATAAAAGAAAATAATAGATTAGAAGACGATGTGAATTTCAAACATATTGTTTTGAAAACAAAAAATAAATGCATGATAAGGATTGGCGTTGGAGCTTAATCCTTTTTTTTATGGAGGTGTAGAGAATGGCAAGTAGACCTAATACTACACGAGTGATGCCTTTAGTTAAGTACAAGTAAGTTGAGTTATATATAAAATGAAATTATTTCTTGCATTACTATCACTTGAGTGGTAAAGTGATAGTAAGATTAACGCTAGGAAGTGACAAAACATGCGTGATAATACGATAGGATCATTAATATGGTTACGTTTAATACGATTTACGAACCAAAGTAATCAAATGTCAAATGAGTTTTTAAAACGTTTTGATTTAACGACAGCTCAATTTGATGTGCTTTTGCAAATACGTACGTATCAACCACTAACACAAATGGAGTTAGCTGAAAAGGTAACTGTTACACAAGGTGGCATTTCTCGAATGTTAACTCGTCTTGAAAAAGAAGGATATATTGTACGAAAACAAGATTGGAAAACGAAAACAATTAGTCTTACAGAGCAAGGAGAAGCAGCTTTAGAGAGAGCATTGCCAGAGCAACTTGCATTTCAATCATCTTTTTTTGATGATGTATTAAATGAAGAAGAACAGAAAATATTATACGAGCTAATGACAAAAGTTCATAAGCATAGTGAAAAAAAAGAATTACCGAAAGAGTAATTTTTTTTACAATATCAATTGACTAATCAAGTGAAGTTATAGGCAATAGGAAAATACATTTGACTTACAAACATTTTTAAAAGAGAAACTAATAACACTTCATTAAAGGAGAGAGTAATGATGGAAAAATACCGTATGGATACAAATAAAGGGATGGAGTTTGGATTATATTCAATTGGTGATCACGTTTTAAATCCGCATAACGGAGAGAAAATTAGTGCAGAACAAAGAATTCATGAATTAATTGAAACAGCTAAGTTAGCGGATGAAGCTGGACTTGATGTATTTGCTGTCGGTGAAAGTCATCAAACGCATTTTACAACACAAGCTCATACAGTTATTTTAGGAGCTATTGCACAAGCTACGAAAAATATAAAAATTGCAAGTTCAGCAACGATAGTAAGTACATCTGATCCGGTACGAGTATATGAGGATTTTGCTACAATTGACTTAATTTCTAATGGACGTGCAGAAATCGTGGTTGGTCGTGGATCTCGTATTGGGGGATATAGTTTACTTGGTTATGACGTGAATGATTATGAAGAATTATTTGAAGAGAAGATGGATCTTTTATTAAAAATTAATAACGAGGAACATGTAACTTGGAATGGACAGTTCAGAGCACCACTTGCATACGCATCGGTTATTCCAAGAGCGAAAAATAATAATTTACCAATTTGGCGTGCAGTTGGTGGCCCACCAGCTAGTGCGATTAAAGCAGGGCGTGTGGGTGTGCCAATGATGATAACAACACTAGGTGGTCCAGCTATTAACTTTAAAGGATCAGTAGATGCTTATCGTGAGGCTGCTGTACAAAGCGGATTTGATCCAGCTAGTTTACCAGTTGCGACAACGAGTTTATTTTATACGGCAAAAAATTCACAAGATGCACTTAGTGAATATTACCCTCACATTAATGCTGGTATGCTTACACTGCGCGGTGGTGGGTATCCGAAACAGCAATTTACAAATGCAATAGATTACCGTGATGCTTTAATGGTTGGTAGCCCACAACAAATCATTGAGAAAATGCTGTACCAATATGAATTATTTGGCCAACAACGCTTTATGGCACAAATTGATTTTGGCGGTGTACCATTTGATAAAATTGAGAAAAATATTGAATTAATTGCTACTGAAATTTTACCAGCCGTTAGAAAACATACAGCAAAATAAATAAAAAAACTGAGAGTCTAATCGACTTTCAGTTTTTTTTATTTGTTCTGGAAAAATGACAAAAAAATGAACTTTTAGTCGAGGAAGAGGGAAGTTATTTTCTATTTTTGAATAACATTATTTCGAGTTTGAATTTTGAAAATACATTTTTCTCTTGACAAAAAACAAGCGTTTATCGAGGGTGGTTTCGAGGACATTTTTTCGGGTGAAAGTCAAGTGTATGAAGAGAAAAACGATTGTTTTATAGATATAAAAGTAAGAAGTATATTGAAAAAACACATTTTGCTAATGAGAAAAATCTGATTCAAAAAAATGACAAAAGACATATTTCAGACAAAATGATGTCAATAATACGTCAAAAATAACCTGAATTTACTATGCAGGTATATTATACAATTCGATTAACGAATAAAACACTACAGAAATAGTGAAAAGGTAAAAAATAGCATTACAATAGTTTGAAAAACTGAAACTTCATATTTTTCGACAATACATACAAAATGTTTTTGTCTTTTCGTATTTCTTAATAATTGAGTTTGATAAGATTGCTCAATTAACTTTTATTATAAAAACTATGAAGGAAGTGATTTTAGTATGGAAACGCTCGAATTGGCACGAATACAGTTCGCATCAACAACGATTTTCCATTACTTTTTTGTTCCGCTGTCAATTGGTTTAGCTTTTATTATTGCGATCATGCAAACGTTGTATGTGGTAAAAGGGCAAGAAGTATATAAGAAGATGGCAAAGTTTTGGACGCAATTATTCCTTATTAACTTTGCAGTAGGTGTAGTAACAGGGATTTTACAAGAATTTCAGTTTGGTATGAACTGGTCAACGTATTCACGTTTTGTAGGTGATGTATTTGGTCCATCACTTGCAATTGAAGGATTACTGGCATTTTTCATTGAGTCTACATTCCTAGGTTTATGGGTATTCGGTGAGGATAAATTACCGAAGCGAATTCACTTAATGTGTATTTGGCTCCTTTCAATTGGAACGATGTTATCAGCATTCTGGATTTTAACCGCAAGTGCATTTATGCAGTCACCTGTCGGGTATGAAATGGCAGCGGATGGTCGTGCGCAAATGAATGATTTCTTAGCCATTATTCAAAACCCACAACTATGGGTACAATTCCCGCATACAATTACAGCGGCAATTGCAACAGGTGCATTCTTTATTGCTGGTGTAAGTGCATGGAAAATTACAAAAGGACAAGAAACTGTAGTATTTAAAAAATCTTTCCGAATTTCTATCATTGTTGGAACAATTACAACGGCGCTTGTATTATTCTTCGGTCATGCACAAGCGCAACAATTAATTAAGACACATCCAATGAAGATGGCGGCAGCTGAAGCGCTATGGAATACAAGTGAGGATCCAGCACCATTTACAGTATTTTCGAAAATTGATACAGAGAAGAAAGAAAATTCGTTTGAAATTCAAATACCTTATATGCTAAGTCTATTATCGTATGATAAGTTTAGCGGTCAAGTTGAAGGGATGAATCAAATTCAAAAACAATATGAAGAAAAATATGGACCTGGAGATTATATTCCACCAGTGCATACAATGTTTTGGAGTTTTAGAGCGATGGTGATGAGTGGAACATTCATGCTTCTTCTAGGAGCTTACGGATGGTTCTTATCAAGAAAAGATCGTTTAGCTGAAAAAACGTGGTATTTAAAATTAATGGTGTATGCAATTTCTCTTCCATTCATTGGTAATACAGTAGGGTGGATTATGACTGAAATGGGTCGTCAACCTTGGGTAGTATTTGGTGTAATGAAAACAGAAGATGCTGTATCACCAAATGTAACATTCGGTGAAGTATTATTCTCACTTATTTCATTCACATCAATGTATTTAATTATGGGTGGAATTTGTGTGTACTTATTTGTTCGTAC
The DNA here is from genome assembly GCF_015712745.1 of Bacillus sp. SRB3LM. Classification (NCBI taxonomy): domain Bacteria; kingdom Bacillati; phylum Bacillota; class Bacilli; order Caryophanales; family Bacillaceae; genus Bacillus; species Bacillus sp. SRB3LM. Next base: position 41,094 of record NZ_VWVQ01000007.1, on the reverse strand, counting down.
CATTAAGGGCCACAAGAATAAGAAAACGAAAAAGGATTATCAAAGCCATGATCCATTTGATAAGGAGGAAGAGTATGTTATCTCTTAATGAGTTATGGTTTTTAGTTATTGCAATCTTATTTGTTGGATTCTTCGTACTGGAAGGTTTCGACTTTGGGGTAGGAATGGTTTCGAGGTTTTTAGGAAAGAATGATTTTGAAAAACGAGTTTACTTAAATACAATAGGACCGTTCTGGCACGCGAATGAAGTATGGCTTGTTTGTGCTGGCGGAGCGATGTTTGCAGCATTTCCGCACTGGTATGCAACTTTATTTAGTGGTTTTTATATTCCATTTGTATTTATGCTTCTTGCTTTAATTTTAAGAGGTGTTTCCTTTAAATTTCGTGCGAAAATAGATAATCATAAATGGAAGAGTGCATGGGATTGGGGGATGTTTATTGGAAGTATGTTACCTCCTATCCTTTGGGGAGTTGCGATTGCAAACTTTATGGTAGGTGTACCTATTGATGAGAGTAAAAATGTTGTAGGTGGATTCTTGCAACTACTTCATCCATTTGCGTTACTTGGAGGAGTAATGTTTCTCCTACTATGTATTGTTCACGGATTACAATTTCTTACGATACGTACAACTGGTAAATTGAGAGAACGTGCACGAATTGCTGCAATAAAAATTGCACCATTTTCATTAATTACACTTCTTGTTTTTGCTGGTGTGGGGTTATGGAAAACCGACATTTTCACTGCTCATGGAACAGAATGGATTATGGTGCCAATCGGAGCTTTTGTAGCACTATTAGTGTCCACTTTATTAAATAAAAGAAGAAGAGATGGTTGGGCTTTCTTTATGACGAGTTTAACAATCATTTTACTAAGTGCGAGTGTATTTATCGGTATGTTCCCACGTGTTATGATTAGCTCTTTAGGAGCAATGAATGATTTGACAATTTACAACGCAGCATCAGGAGCTTATGCATTAAAACTTATGACTTACTTTGCGATTGCTATTTTGCCTTTCGTTATCGGAAGTCAAATATGGAGTTATTATGTATTTAGACAACCTGTTAAGTCAGACAACGATTTGGAGTACTAATGAAAAGAAAAAGAGGACTTCCGTCTTATCCCGGTAGCCGTATTTTATATGTAGCGTTAACGATTATTAGTATTTTAGAAGCTTTTAGTATTATTGCGCAAACAATCTTTTTAGCACGAGCTATTACGTTTTTATTTCATGGAGAGACAGTACAAACAATATTAAGTGAAATTGTTTATTTTGGTATCGCGTTTGCAGCGCGACACATAGTAGTTCGAACATCACAAATATTAGTGGAACGTTTTGCTGAAAAAACAGGGTCGTTACTAAGAAAACAACTAATAGAGGCATATTTCACATTAGGTCCAAGGTATGTTCAAACTGTCGGAACTGGTCATCTGGTTACCTTATCAATTGAAGGGATTGAGAAATTTAAAACATATATTGAATTAACGATTCCTAAAATGATTAGAAGTAGCATCGTTCCAGGTCTAATTGTACTATACGTTTTTACGCTAGATATTGAGTCTGGAATCATTTTAGTTGTAACGATTCCTATCGTGATCATATTTATGATTCTTCTCGGATTAGCAGCGCAAAAAATGGCAGATAGTCAGTACGAGATATATCGTGTACTTTCGAACCATTTTGTAGATACGTTAAAAGGTTTAGAAACATTAAAGTATTTAGGGAAAAGTGAACAGCACGAAGGAAAGATTGAAAAAGTAAGTAAAAGGTATAGAAAAGCAACGATGCGTACTTTGCGAGTTGCTTTTCTTTCTTCTTTTGCATTAGATTTCTTTACGAGTTTATCAATCGCGTTTGTGGCAGTTGGATTAGGGATACGTTTAATAGATGGAACGATTATACTATTACCAGCCCTAACAATTTTGATTTTAGCTCCGGAATATTTTCTGCCGATTAAACAAGTGGGAGCAAATTATCATGCAACATTAGATGGACAAATTGCGATGGAGCAAATAGAAGAGATTTTGCAACAACAAAAAAGAATACAAAAGAAAGATTTAAATGAAGATATAGTATGGAATGCCTCTAGTAGCTTGAAATTACAAGACATCAAAGTTAATAATACTGAATCTGAAAAGGCTATATTAGAAGGAATTAATTTTACTTGGGAAGGTAACGGTGCTATTGGTGTTATTGGTGAAAGTGGTGCAGGCAAATCGACGTTAATCGACGTATTAGCAGGTTTTTTATCTCCTTCGAGTGGAAAGATGTTAGTAAATGGTGTAGAAGTTGATGGATCTACTCGTGAAGATTGGCAAAAAAATATCGCTTATATTCCGCAGCAACCTTATATTTTTCCGCTTTCATTAAAGGATAACATTCGTTTTTATGAAACAAATGCAACAGATGAAGAAGTTGAAAGAGTTATTAATGAAGTCGGCCTTCGTTCACTCGTTACATCACTTCCAAATGGGATGCACGAAAGAATTGGGGAAGGTGGACGTATGCTAAGTGGCGGACAAGAACAGCGTGTTGCTATGGCGCGTGCGCTTTTAAGTAAAAAACCAATCATTTTATTAGATGAGCCTACGGCACATCTTGATATTGAAACCGAATTTGAAATAAAGCAAGCGATGTTACGTCTATTTAATGGAAAGTTAGTATTTTTAGCAACCCACCGTCTACATTGGATGAAACAAATGGACCATATTCTTATTTTAAATAAAGGGGAAATGAAAGACAGTGGGACGTATGAAGAACTTTTAGAGAATGAGACATTACATTTTCATAGGGAAGAGAGGGGAGAGAAATGAGTAACTGGGTTAAACCTTATATAAAACAAAATAAAGGTAGAATGACTTTAACTATTTTCCTTGGTCTTCTTGGAGTTAGTTCAGGAGCGATGTTACTTTTTATTTCAGGTTATTTGATCTCAAAATCTGCCCTTAGACCAGAAAATGTAATGGCTGTATATGTTCCTATTGTTGCAACAAGAGCGTTTAGTATAGGGCAAGCTGTATTTCATTATATAGAGCGCTTAGTTGGACATGATGTCGTACTACGTATATTAGAAAAAATGAGAACGAGGCTATATAGAATAGTAGAACCACAGGCGTTATTTTTCCGTTCTCGATTTCAAACGGGTGATATGTTAGGAGTGTTATCCGAAGATATAGAGCATTTGCAAAACCTATATTTACGTACAATATTTCCTAGCATATTAGCGCTAGTTGTTTATAGTATCTTCGTACTTGTTATCGGTGCATTTGATTTTGTTTTTGCACTTATTGTAGGTTGTATGTTAGCTATTATCGTTTTTCTTCTTCCGTTTGTATCATTACTTTTGATGAAGAAACATCATGTTACTTTAAAGCAAGGAAGAAACCGTTTGTATCAACAACTGACAGATGCTGTTTTTGGATTATCTGATTGGCAAGCAAGTGGTCGTAAAGATGAATTTATTAATGAGTATGTAAAACAAAATGATCAGTTGTTAAAAATCGAAAAGAGAGTGAAACGCTGGTATCATATTCGGGATAGTATCATTCAATTAGTAGTAGGTATTGTAGTTATTTCGATGATCATATGGACTGGGAATGAAGCGGCAAGTGAACAAATTGCTCCTACAGTTATCGCAGCTTTCGTATTAATGACTTTATCTGTAACGAACGCGCTTATTCCTATTGCAGATGCCATCGATCGAATACCGTCGTATGTAGAATCTACCCATCGTCTTAATGGCGTAGAAAGTGATAGTGTTTTACATGATGAAACGGATTTGCATGGAGAGAAAGATTATATTGAACCAAAACATGTAGATATTGAACTGAATCACGTATCGTATAGTTATCCAGATAGTAATGAGATTGTATTAAAAGATGTATCATTACAAATAAAAGCAGGGAAGAAAATTGCTATTTTAGGGAGAAGTGGCACAGGGAAATCTACTTTACTAAAATTGTTAACAGGGGCGTTAAGCCCAGTAAATGGCCAAGTTGTACTAAATGGTGAACGAGCTCATACGAATCTTTTATCTAAATATATTTCTGTATTAAATCAAAAGCCCCATTTGTTTGATACGACAATTGGAAATAATGTACGAATTGGCAAACCAGAGGCGACGGATGAAGAGATATGGAAAGCTTTAGAGAAAGCACAATTAGCTTCACATGTTACTTCTCTTCCAGACAGATTACAAACAAAAATGCATGAAATGGGAAAGCGGTTTTCTGGTGGGGAAAGACAAAGGGTTGCTTTTGCTAGAACTCTTATGCAAGAAACACCAATTATTGTACTTGATGAACCGACTATCGGTTTAGATCCAAAAACAGAATTGTCTTTAATTGAAACAATGTTTTCTGCAACGGAAGAAAAGACGGTTATTTGGATTACGCACCATCTTGTAGGAATAGAACATGTAGACGAAGTTATATTCCTTGATCGTGGCCAAATTGTCATGCAAGGTAGTCATAAACAACTTCTGAAAGAAAATGAAAAGTATCGTAAACTTTATGAGTTAGATAAAGGAATATAATTTGAATAAGCAATAATTGTAAAAATAGCTACGCCTAATGGTGGAGCTATTTTTTTTGTTAGATCGCAGGTGTATATGATTGTTACGAATTAAAAAGGAATTTCATATTATACATATAATGGAGGGGATGTACATGAAGGAGCAATATAAAATCATTGTTTTAAGTGATGAATTATCAGGGGATAGGATTCGAAATACGTTAGACAAAAATAAATGTAAAACAATAGTTCATGTTGTGGACGTTTCAGATGTTGTTCGTATAGAAAGTTCTTTTCAATATATAGTCATTTGGAGAGGGGACGCAGAAAAACTTACAAATGACTTGATAAATAGGGGCGTGCAAAGTTCAAAAATTATTAATTTAACAAAATACATGTATGAATGGAAGGATAAATTAATTTCTATCTATCAAATAAATCCGGATCTTATGTCTTTATACATTTCTATGAAAAAAGCAAAGAGTGATCCGACGTATGAATTGTTTGCTACCGGTTTGTCTTATCCGCATTGTGGCATAAGTACGGAGCTTCTCTCAAAAAAGTCAATAAAATTAACACTTCCATCGCAAGATCTATACTATGATTATTTAATAGCGTCACAACTTTTATCAAACAATCATTCATTTCAATATTGTTTAATAGGAATAGCCTATTTCTCGTTTTACTTTGATATGTCGTTATCCTCCGAATCATATAGAATTCACAAAGTATATTATCCATTGTTTCAAGATGGTCATCATACTGTAGTTCACTCTCCTCTACCCACTGATGGATTCTCCCATCTAAATACTCCGAAACCACTTCTTTCTATTTTTAATTTGCATTTTGAATATATTTTATTAGATGAACTAAAAGATGAATCATTGATACTGCCTTGGATAAATGCTGAATGGAATACTACTCCTCTTCATATTCCTTTTGAAGAACACGGGAAAATAAGAGCAGCTTCACATGCTAAATTGGCGTATCCTCAAACTTTAGTTGAAAATAAAATAATTTTTAAAAAATATTTAGAATTACTGTTAAAAAATGATATAAAACCATTAATTGTTGTATTCCCAGTTACTTCACATTATTTCAATTGTAGTAGTAAGAAATTAAAAGAAGATTTTTATAAAGTTATAAATGATTTTCAAACTCAATATTCTTTTCAAATTATAGATCTATTTGATTCACCATTATTTTGTGATGATGATTTTTATGATAGTGATCATATGAATAAAAAAGGTGCAAATAAAATGTCCGCATTATTAAATATGTTTATTCAGGAACGAAAAGTATGATAATTTGTTTCATGTTTGCATAAAAGTATATAGGCTCCATACAGTTAAAGTAATGTGATTTTTGTGTCGCGTATATAAATAATATGCGAAGAGGTGAGAGAGTTAAAATGAGAACTCGTATTGAAAGAACTGAAGAGGTGGTAGAGCAACTTCCGTTGGTAAGTGTATTAATTCCTACGTATAATCGTCCTCGTTACTTTGAAAAGGCGCTATGTAGTGTGTTAGAACAAACGTACCCTAATATAGAAATTATAGTTGGAGATGACAGCACGAATGATGAAACAGAAAAAGTGTTACAAAAATACTTATGTGATCATTCAAATATTATTTATATAAAAAATAGATCAACTCTCGGACAATTTGAAAATGCGCTAATGTTATTTAATGAAGCGAACGGTGAATATATAAATTTTTTAATGGATGATGATGTATTTCATGTGAATAAAATTGAAAAAATGATGAAGTATTTTTTCGATGATTTAGATAATGAAATTAAGCTTGTAACATCTCATCGTCAAGTCATTGATGATAAAGGGAAAGAGCTACGACATATTTATTCGACTGTCCGTTTATTTGAAGAGGATACCATTATAGCGGGAACAGAATTAGGAAATAAGGTAATTGTGGATCAAAAAAATTATATTGGAGAACCGACAACAGTTTTATTTCGTAAAAATGATTTACAAGAACCGTTTGGGATTTTTGATAAGAGGCGGTATTTATGTAACGTAGATATAGCTTCATGGTTATCTTTATTAAGTAAAGGAAAAGCTGTATATATAGCAGAGACACTTAGTTACTTTCGATTACATCCAGATCAACAGTTAAATGAATCTAATAAAATGATGGATGGGTTAGAAGATTTTTCACACAGTATTATAGCAGGAGAACAATATGGTTTCTTATCCAGTGAAAAAGAGTTAAACAAAGCGATAACTAATTTTCTAGATTATGCAAGAAGGATAGTTCCATCATCAATATTATATACATTAGACTATTACCAAAAAATTAGAGCGAAGAAAATAAACATAGAAAAGAAAAAACAACATATAAATAATAATTCTTCTTTACCGAAAGTAAGTATACTTATTCCTGCGTACAATAGACCTTATTACTTGGAATTAGCACTCAACAGCGCTTTGAATCAAACATATGAAAATATTGAAATTATTATTTCTGACGACAGTACAAATAATGAAGTCAATGCTATGATTCAACCGTACTTACGTGAATATGAGTGTATTACATATGTTAAAAATGAAACGCCGTTAGTTGCCGAAAACTTTAATAAGTGTGTAGAACTTGCGAATGGGGACTATATAAACTTTTTATTAGATGATGATTTATTTCATCATGAAAAAATCGAGAGAATGATGAAATACTTTTTGACGTTAGAAAATATTTCATTTGTGACGTCATATCGTGAACTGATTGATGAGAATGGAGAGATATTACCACCTTCAACATTAAATATGAAAATCGCGAAAGAAACTACACTTTTTGAAGGAAAAGAATTAGGGAATTATATGTTAAAAAACTTGAAAAATGTAGTTGGTGAGCCGACAACTGTTTTATTTAATCGGAATTTGTTTGACGGGAAGTTTGGATATTTTAAAGGAAAGGCTTATTCTGCTATTAATGACATTGCAACTTGGCTAGATATGATGAGGAAAGGAAAAGTAGTTTATATACAAGAACCTCTTAGTTATTTTAGACAACATAGTGGACAAAATCAAAAACAAATGCATTTTATTTTAATGACAATTGAAGAGTGGATTGAATTAATTATAGATGCATATAATAGTGGATTTTTAAGCTCCGAAAGTGAGTATAAAGAGAGTTTATCTTATTGTTTAGAAAATGCGGGATTTATAGTTAAGGATGCAGTAAGAAATGGCGAACTAGATCAAATTTATAATGAAAAGATAAAAAAAGGGTTAAACAAGTTAGTTGCTCATATGTTTGAGAAAGAATGTTGTTATTGTCAATATTGCAATCAACAATTTGAAAAATTTTCACCTTGGCCAGCGCATTATGATTTTCCGAAATATAAATTTGAGATGTGGAATAAAGATACAGGGATATGTCCAGTTTGTAATTCGATGGATCGTGAAAGATTGTATCGTGCGTACATTGAAACGGAAACGGACTTGTTAAATAGAAACTATACAATGCTTCATATTGCACCTGAAGCAAAGTTAAGAGATTGGTTTAACGAGTATAAAAATATTACGTATGTATGTGGTGACTTAGAACCAAAGGATCCATTAATGAAGGAAATTGATGTTACAAGGATTACATATGATAGTAATACTTTTGATGTAATATTATGTAGTCATGTGTTAGAACACGTTCCTGATGATGATAAAGCAATGCGAGAGTTATATAGGGTTCTAAAGCCAGGTGGATGGGGAATTATTCAAGTACCAATCGTAATGAATGTGGATTCTATTATAGAGAATGAATTAATTGTAACTCCACAATTGAGGAAATTAGCTTTTGGTCAAGAAGATCATGTGAGAATTTATAATCAATCGGGATTTGTTCAACGATTAATGAATGCAGGATTTAAGGTAGAATTATATAACATAGCGGAAAAACAAGGAATGAAAAGTGCTAGGAAATTTGGATTATCTGAAACAGATATGCTCTACATTGTCCGAAAATGATAGGAAGGAATAGATAGATATGGAGAGTATTCCTTTTTTACGTGCTTCAACTGTACCTGTAAGTGAGTATTTGGACGAATTGAAGGAAATTGATACATCTCACATATATACGAATTATGGACCTATAAATCAACGTTTTGAGGAAACAATTATGTCGTCATTTTTTCAAAACAGGGGAGCTGTTACAACAGTAGCAAACGCAACGTTAGGGTTAATGGCGGCTATTCAACTAAAGAAAAGAAGAAAGGGAAAGTATGCTCTCATGCCTAGCTTTACATTCCCTGCGACTGCCTTAGCCGCTATTTGGTGTGGATTGGAACCTTACTTTATTGATATTTCAATAGATGATTGGTATATGGATAAAACCGTACTTTTGCATAAGATAGAAGAATTAAAAGAAGAGGTTGCGATTGTTGTCCCGTACGCCACTTTTGGATCATGGATGAACTTAGAAGAATATGAAGAATTAGAGAAGAAGGGGATTCCGGTTGTCGTAGATGCGGCGCCGGGATTTGGTTTAATGAATGGAGGAATGCATTACGGTCAAGATTTTAGTGGAATGATCGTATATAGCTTTCATGCAACAAAGCCTTTCGGAATTGGTGAAGGAGGGCTCATATATAGTAAAAACGAAGAAGATATACAACGTATTAAAAGAATGGGGAATTTCGGATTTGATAAAAATCGTGAATGCACGATGATGGGGTTTAATTGTAAAATGTCTGAATACGCAGCAGCTATTGGGATTGCGACTATAAAAAAGTGGGATCAAAAATTAAAAGAACGCACTCGTATTTCTGAATGGTATAAACAGTTATTACAAAATACTGGGTTAATGAAAAAAGGGTGGAAAGTCCAAAAGACAGAAGCAGTTATTCACCAATTTATGCCTATCATTTGTCCAGAAGAAGTTCGCAACATACAAGTAATAGAAGAACTGAAAAAACAGAAAATAGAAGCTAGATTATACTTTTCACCATCTTGCCACCAACAAGTTCTTTTTAAAAACTATAAGTCTACAGATTTAACAAAGACGAATAAAATAGCAAAACGAATCGTAAGTTTACCTTTATGGGAAGGAATGACGAAAGAACTAGTAGAGCAAATTGTAATCTGTTTAGAGCAGAAGGTGGTGTCGGTAGATGAATAGTTTTTATAGTCAAGAAGAACTAAAGGAAATTGGATTTTTATCTGTTGGGAAAAATGTATTGGTTAGTAAAAAAGCAAGTATATATAATCCGAGTGCTATATCAGTTGGCAATCATGTAAGAATTGATGATTTTTGCATTTTAAGTGGTAAAATCACAATTGGAAGTTATTCGCACATATCAGCGTATACAGCGTTATATGGAGGGGAAGTTGGGATTGAAATGCATGATTTTGCAAACATCTCAGCTAAAACAATCGTATATGCAGTACTTGATGATTTCAGTGGAAATACATTAATGGGGCCAACCGTCCCGAATCAATATAGGAATGTGAAAGCAGAAAAAGTTATTTTAAAAAAACATGTGATTATTGGTGCCAATTCTATTATTTTTCCAAATGTAATTGTAGGAGAAGGTACGGCAGTCGGCGCGATGAGTATGGTAAAAGAGAGTTTAGATGATTGGTATATTTACGCTGGAGTTCCCGTAAGGAAAGTAAAACCTCGTCAAAAAAAGATGCTAGAGTTAGAAATTGATTTTTTAAAAAGCATTTATTCTTAACAAAAAAGAATGAATGCTTTTTATTTTTATCTCGCTATTTGCCGAGCAGTAAAACCCCATCTCAAAATTGAGTGAAAGGAATGAAGTTAGGTTGGGGCCTTGTTGCCAGTAAAAAACGATTGGTGAGGGCTAATTAAAGTTTCACTTTATGATGGAGCAGAGAGTATCTTAACTTATTATGTTTTAAATTTTGCTGACCAAGGCAATACTGAGCCATAGTGAATGTAAAGTTGGAGGGCGAGCGTATATGTTTGATGAGGATGGGATTGTTTTAATTATGGAACCAGCTGATGAAAGAAACTTGAGGAGATTTATTTTTTCAGTGCCAAAGTCAGTGTATGAAAAGAAAGGGCTTACATTACACTATGGAACAGCTATAGGACAAGGATATATGGATATAATTGAAGATATTATAAGCGTACATATAGAAATAGATGTTGTAACGATAATAGGGCATGTAAGAGGATAAATAGCTATTTGAAAAAGGTTATAAACAATTTAGCTAGAAGTTATGTATAGAGAAAATTACAGACAATGATAAAGACGAAGGGAGTCTAAAATGAAAATAAAATCAATTTTATTAGTATTTATAGTTTCAATTGGTTTAATGGGATGTTCAATAGTGGAAGAAGGAAAGAACTCCATAGATTATGCTCAAAAGGCGACAGACTATGTAAATGAAATAAGTGCATTTGCAAATGATGCACCAGCATTAGCAGAAAAGGCCGTCAATGATAGTGAGGCTCGAAAAGAATTAGAAACGAAGCTTAGTGAAATTAAACAAGATATACCCGCATTCAATGAATTAACGCCACCTGATGTAGCAAAGGATCTTCATCAACAAATCGTCGGATATAACGAAAAGTTAAATACGTTAATTGATACGGTGATGACAAAGATAGAAGAAGGGAAAGTGGATGTAGAGCAATTTAAAAACTCTGAGCTTATGCAGACGGTAGATCAAGTTCGAGATTTGAAAGATAAAGTGCAAAATTTAGGTCAATAGTAAAAAGCTCCGTTTGTGATAAACGGAGCTTTTTACTATTGGATACAATAAACGATTACACCAACGATAATAATCATGTTGCCGATGAGTTTACGTTTCGTTATTTTTTCTCCTAGGAAATACCAACCAAAAATTAATATGATGATATAACTTAAGGATTCTAATGCTGATGCTTGTTTTAATGCCATGCCCTTCATGGCGATAACATTTAATCCGGCGTTAATTACAAATAAAGAGTAGCCGATAATAACATAAGGATTCACATATTCTTTTATTCTAGAATCGTATTGTTGCAAAGTAGCTTTTTTTAATAATATTTGTGAGTAATTAGCTAAAATTATCCCGAAAATAAATAATAACATATAACTATTCATCTTTTGTCACCACCACAATTCCGACGATAATAATAGCTGCACCAAGTAGATGATTCCACTGAATCGTATCTCCAAATAGAAATACTGACCAAAGCATTGACCACAGTATAATAATCCCGCGATGTGAATATGCTTTTGAAATTTCGAAATGTTTAATTACTTGTTGCCATAAAATTGCATATCCGAATAAAAGTATAACTAATCCGAAATAAGCAACAAAAAATGAGATGGAAGCAATGGGGAATTTAGCTGCCCATTTCATGTAAACCATAATGATAGAATATATCAAAAAAGCTACATGTAAAAATACGTAATTTTTAATAGTTGGTTTCATTTATTCACTCTCTTTTACATATAAATATATATTTATATCTATCTTTTCCTAATAATAGATATTGGAACGTATTTTGTTTAATCTTTCACATTCCAAAGTATATAGTATCATGGCTTTTATTGTAAGACAATAGAAGCCATGCATTCATTTTTTCCAAGGTTCTACAATATGTATCGTTTTATTTGTTGCATCCAACTCTACTTGAACACCGATAGGTATGGTAATCATTGGATGTGTATGACAACAATCAAAGTCAGCTAGAAAAGGAATTCTTTGATTTTGAAGTACTTCTAATAGTATTTCAAAAGGTTTTCGATTTGTACCACAATCATCAAATTGCTCATGTTTTCCAAGAATGATACCTGAAATTTTATTGAATACACCGTTAATTTTAAGTAATGAAAAGCTTCTTTCAATAGTAGCTGCATCTTTTGAACTGTCCTCAATAAAGAGAATGTCACCTTCTTGAATATGTGGCATATAGGGGCTATCCCAAATTCCTTGTATCGTGTTTAAATTCCCGCCAATAATACGCCCGGTAGCTTTTCCATCAATTACTGAAATCCAATCGTTTGGTCGAAGTTCTTTCTTCTTTGTCTTTTCTTCCCAATTAATAAATTCATCTGACCAAAATAATGGTTGTTTTATATGATAAGGAAGAGAATGATCATGTAGTAAAGTTTCAGCGAAATATTTGTATGTGCAATCAACAAAAGGTTCAAATTCGCCAAAGGAAGGGACGAGAGCTGGTCCATAAAATGTAGGGATTCCTGTTTTGGCGTAAATTGCTAGTAATAAAGCAGTTGCATCTGAATACCCAATCATTATTTTAGGGTTCTTTAGAAAAGCATCATAATCAATATAAGGTAATATTGAATTTGAATTCACCCCACCAATTGTTGACATAATACAAGAAATATTAGGATTTCTTATTAAGACATTTAGCTCCTCAGCACGCTCTTGTATACTACCAGAACGATAAAAATCATATCGACCTGTTAATGAACCTTCTAATATATGAAACCCTTTCTGTTGTAAGTAAGATTTTGCTCGTTCAAATCTCTTTGGTGAAGTGTAGGTTACTGGTGAAGAAGGGGAGTAGATCCCAATTGTGTCTCCGTATTTTAATGATTTTGGAAGTAGCATTTGTATGAATCCCTTCTATTAAATAGTTTATCTCGCTATTTGACGGGTAGCCAGATTGGGGGCTGATTAAAGTTTCGCTTTATTTACGAGATTTTATTATTGAATATTCTTACGTTTCAACATTGTAAGTTTAACATAAGTAAATTAAAATAATCATTGCTGTACTATGAATAAATATACCTTTTACCTTGACTATATAAAGGAATTGTTGTTAAGGTTAAATGTGAGTGTATAAAAGGTTTGCTAAAGGAGTTTTGAAATGAATCGGTTAAAATGGGGAAGGATGACAGTCCTATTAGTCATTATTTTAGGGATATGTTGGTTCTTATTCCAAGGAAATCAAAAAAGCGTAGCGAATGTAGAAGGACAACCTTTGCAAGTGGCAGAACTACCTAAAGCAGGATTTACTGAAAAAGTAGTCCCGCCAAAGTACATCCCACCAGAAATTAACGCAAAAGCAGCTATGATTATCGATGCGAGTGATGGAGATATTATTTATCAATATAATGAAAATGAAGCTTTTGCACCGGCTAGTATGTCTAAGATGATGACAGCGTATCTTCTACTAGAGAGTATACATAACGGGAAAGTTCGCTGGGAAGATCCAGTGAAAATGAGTGCGAAGGCGGCACAAACAGAGGGAGCGAGAATCCCAGTACAAGTTAATGACACATTAACTGTTAAAGATTTATATCATGCATTAATGATTGAGTCAGCTAATAATTCAGCTGTGGCTTTAGCAGAACATATGGCAAAATCGGAGAAAGATTTCGTTCAGCTTATGGATGCAAAAGCGAAACAGTTAAAAATGTCGGAACATGCTAAATTTGCAAATGCGTCTGGATTACAAGAGCCAGATGGAAGTGAAACAAAAATGACGGCTGCTGATGTAGCGCAATTGGCGTATCATCTTATAAAAGATTATCCGGAAATATTAGAAGTGACTCACTTACGCCAAAGTCAGCTAGCATTTAATAATATTAATGTTATAAGCACAAACGACATGTTAAATAGAAATAATAAAAGTTTATATATAGAAGGAATGGACGGACTAAAGACTGGATTTACAGATAGTGCAGGATACTGTTTTACTGGGACTGCAAAGCAAGGTGATAATCGAATTATCACAGTGGTCATGGGGACATCAAATAAAACAAAACGTTTTACAGAGACAAATAAGTTAATGTCGTATGCATTTGGATTAGTTAAGTAAGTAAGTAAGTAAAATACGAATCTAAATCGCTACATAAGTAAGACTGTTTGTTGTTACTAATTTTAGATAACAACAAACAGTCTTTTTATTTTTATTTTAAAAAGGAAAAAGCTTCTAAATATAAGTGTTATTATTTGAGTTTGTTTGTTGCTGTGATATTATAAAGTTATAAGCTTATTAATAATAAGTTTGAGGGGCGTAATATGATATATACATATGAAATAGCCTCAATTGAAAATTGGAGGGAATTATGATGGCAAAAGATTTTTACTCAGCAATTGAAGACAGAAGATCTATTTATGCAATTAGTAAAGAGCAAGTAGTTTCTGATGAGAAAATTCAAGAAGTGATTTATCATGCTGTAAAACATACACCTTCAGCTTTTAATTCTCAAAGTGCTCGCGTTGTTGTTTTATTAGGAGAACAACATGATAAATTATGGGATATTACGAAAGAAACGTTACGAAAAATTGTACCTGAAAATAACTTTGCACCTACTGAAGAAAAAATGAATGCATTTAAAAGTGGTTATGGAACGGTTTTATATTTTGAAGACAGTGAAGTAGTGGAAAGCCTTCAAGCTAACTTTGCATTATATAAAGATAATTTCCCAACTTGGTCTCAGCAATCATCAGGAATGTTACAATTTGCAATTTGGACAGCTTTAGAAATTGAAGGGTTTGGTGCTACGTTACAGCATTACAATCCGCTAATTGATGAAGAAGTGAGAAAAGAGTGGGATGTTCCAGAGAATTGGAAACTTATTGCACAAATGCCATTTGGTAAACCGGTAGTACAGGCTGGGGAAAAAGAATTCCAACCGCTAGAGGACCGTGTGAAAATTTATAAATAATTTGATAAAAGGTGAACAGGAATATAACCTGTTCACCTTTTTTATACGTAATAAGGTTTTTTTTGTCCGGCATTTTTCATCTGATTTTTTAATTCATTTTTACGTGTTTCAATAGCTGATACTTTTTGTAATGTTATCATTGAAACGAATTGAATAAAAGCATAGTATAGCTCTATGTTTTTTTGTATTGGATCATCTATTATATTTCTCACAAATATGCCTCCCCTTTTTATTCCAATAAAACTCCGTATTAATGGGCAGCCCGAGTGGTGAGGGTTAATAATTAGCGGAGGATGTATAAAACCCTTACTGATTAAAGTTTCATTTTATAAGGGAATGAAACTTTAATCAATTCGCTAAAATTCTTTTTTATTAAGATATGTATATAATACTATAAACATCCTATAAATTCCATTATGGGAAAAAGAGAACAATTGATATAGTGTGTGTTTTCTTTAAAGGAGAAATGGCTTTTTTGAAATAAATCTTACAATTCGTCAAATTATTTCAAAAATGTAGATAGTATAGAAATTTAGTTTTCTAAAAATATTATACTATTGATAAATAGAGTGATTTTTGTCATGATGAAAGTATACTTCATGTAAGGAGCTTTATAAGGAAATACATACTTGAGTTTGTATTAGGTTAATAGAATTTTTTATAAAAGATAGAAAAGGGATGTTTTATATTGAGATATTAAATGAAATGTCGAATTTTCATGCGATATATGAGAAATTTGAAAAAATCATTGCAAAAACACTGTGTTTAATGATAAAGTTCACATGAAGTTCACACGGATTTCACTTCGTTCATTTAAAATGAACTCTGTGTGAAAAATAAAACTCTTGCTAAAAAATGGAACTGGATGAATATTTTACTTTGATAATATTGTAAAGTATTAAGTTTTAATTTTTTTTTAAGAGGATAGTAGGGAAAGGAAGTAAAGACAACTTATGAAAAAAGTAATTGCAGGTTTAGCAGCAGCTTCTGTAGCTGGCGTTGCAGTTCCAGGAATGGATTCTGCTCATGCACAAGTTTCAAATGAAGCGCTAAAAGAAATTAATGGACAAACTCAAACTCAAACGACTGTAACTGAAACAAAAACTGTAGAAACAACTTCTGAATTAAAATACACAGTAACTGCTGATGTATTAAATGTTCGTTCAGGTGCTGGTACAGGACATAACGTTATTTCTAAAGTAAAATCAGGCCAAGTGCTACAAGTAGTTGGACAAGAAAATGGTTGGTTCAAAGTAAACGTAAATGGTCAAACAGGTTATGTAAGTGGTGACTTCGTAACGACTGGTGGCAAAACAGGAACGACTGTTCAACAAGGAACAGGTACTTACACAGTAAACGTTTCTTCACTTAACGTACGTACAGGCCCAAGTACATCTCATACAGTATTAGGTTCTGTAAATAAAGGTAAAACAGTACAAGTTGTAGGTGAAGTACAAGATTGGTTTAAAATCAACTTCAATGGTGGAACTGGATACGTAAGCAAAGACTTCGTAACAAAAGGTGGTTCTGCTGTATCTAACCAAACACAACAACCAACTACAAACAACAATACTACAACAGTTCAAACTGGTGGTTCTTATGTTGTTAACACTGGTGCTTTAAAAGTACGTACAGGCCCAGCTACATACAACGCTGTAATCGGTGGAGTAACAAATGGTAAAGTATTAAACGTTACTGGCGCTGAAAATGGTTGGTACAAAATTAACCATAACGGCCGCACAGGTTACGTAAGTGCAGACTTCGTTAAGTTTGTAAAAGGCGGAGTAAACAACGTTACAAATAACAATAATGTTACAAATAACGTTCAACAACCAGGTAAAGACGTACAAAAACCAACAACAGGTGGAGATACATCTTCAATCGCTGGATTCGCTAGATCTTTAAATGGTTCACCATACAGAACTGCTGGTACAACACCTGCTGGTTTTGATTGCAGTGGATTCATTCACTACGTATTAAATCAAACTGGTCATAAAGGCGCTCGTCAAACAGTTGCTGGATACTGGAGCTCTAAAACAAAAACTAGCAATCCACAACCAGGTGATTTAGTATACTTCCAAAATACTTATAAATCAGGTCCTTCTCACATGGGTGTTTACTTAGGAAACGGTCAGTTCATTAGTGCAGAAACAGATGCAACTGGTGTACGTATTAGTTCTGTAAGTAATTCTTACTGGAGCAAGCACCTATTAGGTTACACAAAAGCATACTAAGAAAAAGTAGTTTTATATACTTTTCGTATAGAGAAAAGGCTTTCCAAGGAAATTTGGGAAGCCTTTTTATAGTTGAATAAATTGGAAGTTTAATAGTTTTTATTTTAACTTTCCATTTAAAAATCGATCATATAAGTCATGGAAATAGTTAGGACGAAATAAGTTAGCTGCATGTCCCGCTAACGGTATTTCCTTATATAGAACGTTAGGTAAAATAGATTTTAAATCAAATAGACAAGATTTATAGAGATGATCATGCTCTCCCATTACCCATAGTATAGGGTGAGGAAGTGATTTTAATTTAGATTTTAAATCGAATTCTAACCTATGTCGTAATGACTGGGCAATTATGGATGAATGTAATTGTAATCCGAAACGGTAGTAAATATTTCTTGAAATGACTGCGAACGGATTTGCTTTTAGTATACCACTTGGAAAAATAGTATTTGCGTATTGAGAGAGCCATTTAGAGTATTCATCTCCTCGCTTCTCCCAAAAATTTTGAAATACATTATATAAACGAGAAGGGTTATTGTAATGTCCTCCAATATGACAAATACTTAATACTTTTTCTGGATGCATTTGTGCAAAAATTGTAGAGATGTAACAGCCGTAACTTAGCGCACAAATATGTGCTTTTTTAATATCTTCTTGTTCATATAAGTTTAATAATTGATCTACGAGGCGCTGTAATGAAAAGTCGATTGCTTCTCCTTTATCATCACCGTGACCTAATAAGTCATAAGTTATAATGTTGTAGGAGGCAGAAAAACGTTTTTGCTCCTTTTTGAAGGCGCGACGATTGCCAACTAATCCATGAATAAAAATAATTGTTTCCTTTTCAGAATGTATATTTGTTTGCAAAAAGGATACTCCTTTCACTAACTGGAGATTTATATCGTGTTGTAAATTATTTATCTATCATTTACATAGAATAATATTAAGTACCAGGTAATAATATCAGATGTTTATATCTGTTGTAAAGATGAGTTTTTATGTATATTTTGTAAAAATAGAAAAAGTGTGTTTACATTCAGTTTACATTTGTATCGTATTCTAATTTTAGAAAGAACAGTTTTGTTTACC
Organism: Bacillus sp. SRB3LM; assembly: GCF_015712745.1. Lineage (NCBI taxonomy): Bacteria > Bacillati > Bacillota > Bacilli > Caryophanales > Bacillaceae > Bacillus > Bacillus sp. SRB3LM. The sequence continues at coordinate 22,655 of NZ_VWVQ01000007.1, read as the reverse complement.
ACGAGGAGATGAACAGGAATGGAAGTTAGAAATGAAATGAAGAAAAAAGGGAGTTGGAGGCAGTTTTTACGCCTTATTCAAGATACAAATCCTCCGAAAGGAATTTTAGCTTTTGCGTTATTAATGAGTTTGCTTTCTACGGGAGCGAGTTTATTTATTCCTATGCTTACAAAAGGATTAGTAGATAATTTTTCGCTTTCTTCAATTAGTGCAGGACAAATTGTTGGATTAGTTGCTTTCTTTGTAATGCAAACTATTGCGGCAGGGTTGTCTATATATTTACTAAATTATATTGGGCAGAAGATTGTAGCGGGACTAAGAGAACGTTTGTGGAAAAAGGTACTTATCTTGCCGGTATCTTATTACGATCAAAATAGAACAGGTGATACGATTAGCCGTATGACGAATGATACAGGTGTTGTGAAAACGTTAATTTCTGAGCATTTGTCAAACTTATTAACAGGCGGTATTTCAATTGTTGGATCGTTAATTGTATTATTTGTTTTAGATTGGAAAATGACTGCGTTACTTTTAACGGTTATTCCGTTGTCTGTATTAATTTTAGTTCCACTTGGACGAAAAATGTATAAGATTTCAAAAGCGCTTCAAGATGAAACGGCATCTTTTACAAGTGTGTTAACGCAAGTGTTATCAGAAATTCGTTTAGTGAAATCTTCAAATACAGAAAAAAGAGAATATGAAACGGGCAATACAGGTATACAAAAGTTATTACAATTTGGTTTGAAAGAAGGGAAAGTGCAAGCATTAATTTCGCCAGTTATGTCGTTTGTTTTAATGGCACTACTTGTTATTATCGTAGGATATGGCGGGATGCGAGTTTCTAGCGGTGCATTAACAACCGGTGAACTTGTAGCGTTTATTTTGTATTTAGTTCAAATTGTAATGCCGATGAGTCAATTATCTATGTTCTTTACACAATTCCAAAAGGCAATTGGTGCAACGGAAAGAATTAGTACGATTTTAGAATATGAAGTAGAAGATCATGAAACTGGTGTGAAAGTGACAAATACTAAGCAACCAATTGTTCTTGAAAATGTACATTTTGAGTATAACGAAGAAGAGCAAGTTTTGAAAAATATTGATTTCACAATTGAATCTGGAAAAGTGACAGCGATTGTAGGACCAAGTGGTAGTGGGAAAACAACGTTATTCTCATTACTGGAACGTTTTTATGAGCCAACTAGTGGTGCCATTAAATTAGGAAAAGAATCAATTACGAGTTATTCATTACAGTCATGGCGACGTCAAATCGGTTACGTATCACAAGATAGTCCGTTAATTGATGGAACGATTCGTGATAATATTTGTTATGGTGTCGAGGGCGAAGTAACGGATGAAGAAATTGAAAAAGTAGCTGCAATGGCATATGTTGATGCGTTTATTCATGACTTACCAAACGGTTATGCAACAGAAGTTGGAGAACGCGGTGTGAAGCTTTCTGGGGGACAAAGACAGCGAATTGCTATTGCCCGAGCGTTACTTCGAAATCCGCAAATTCTTATGCTCGATGAGGCAACTTCAAGCTTAGATAGTAAATCTGAGTCTGTCGTTCAAAAAGCATTAAATAACTTAATGAAAGGCAGAACAACATTAGTGATTGCACATAGACTTTCTACTGTTGTAGATGCAGATAAAATTATCTTTATTGAAAAAGGGAATCTTACAGGTAGTGGTACGCATGATGAATTATTACAGACGCATGATATGTATCGTGAGTTTGCAACGCAGCAATTGAAAATTAAAGAGGGGGCATTATAAAATGAATCATCAGTGGGATTTTACTCCACTGATGATTCATTTTTAAAAAATATATTAGATGCTAAGTAGAAAGGAAATGGTTCCTTTGATACCTAAAATTTTAATAGTAGACGACGATCCACACATTAGAGAACTCGTTTCTGTATTTTTAGAACGAGAAGGTTTTCAAACATATGAGGCAATTGATGGAGTAGATGCACTTCAGAAAATGGATGACGTAAAAGTCGATATGGTTATTCTTGATATCATGATGCCAAATATGGATGGATTTGATGTATGTTTTGAATTAAGAAAATACTATGATATCCCGGTTCTGATGCTAACTGCCAAAGGAGAAACATCACAAAAAGTAAAAGGATTTCACCTTGGGACAGATGATTATCTTGTAAAACCATTTGATCCTATAGAACTAGTAGTGAGAGTAAAGGCATTATTGAAACGTTACCAAATTACAGTTTCGCAATCGATTCAAGTTGGAAATGTATTATTAAATCGTAAAACATTCGAAGTTACATCTGGAGAACAAACGGTTACGTTACCGTTAAAAGAATTTGAGCTGCTCTTTACTTTAGGGGCTAAATCGGGAAGAACTTGTTCGAGAGAGCAATTAATTGAAGAAATATGGGGATATGATTTTGAAGGGAATGAACGTACACTAGACGTTCATATTAATCGGTTACGTGAGAAGTTTCAAGAAGAGCAATCGAAATTTAGTATTAAAACAATAAGAGGATTAGGGTATCGCTTAGAGGTAAGTAAATGAGAAAAAGAAAACGAATGAGTAAGTTGAAGATGCTGAAAGTATTTGGAGCGGTATTAGCGCTCTTTTCTATTCTTACTATCATTTGGTCTATCGCATTTTATGTAGCAACTAGTTTATTGAATGCTTTTGACGTAAACGTATCGCCGTTTGTTGCCTTTCTAATTAGTGATATGGTCGGTTTTGTCTTTATTATTTTTATTTGGACATTGATTGGAATATTAATGAGACCAAAACGAGAGGCGATGATTTGGACTATTATTGAACCAATACAAAAAATTGCAAAAGGAGACTTCTCTGTAAAAATAAGAAATGAAGAAAAGTATGATGGTGAAATTGGCGTGCTCGTAAAAAGTATAAATGACATGACAGATGAACTGAATACGATGGAGAAAATGAGACAAGAGTTTGTATCGAATGTTTCTCATGAAATACAGTCGCCATTAACTTCTATAAAAGGATTTGCTAGAGCACTACAAGACGATAATCTTTCTGAGGAAAAAAGAAAGCATTATCTTACCATTATTGAAACTGAAACAACGAGATTATCTAAACTAAGTCAAAATTTACTAAAGCTAACTCTTTTAGAATCAGAAGAGTATACACCAGAAAGAGTGAGCTATCGATTAGATCAACAATTAAAGCAAATTGTGTTAAATAGTGAACCACTCTGGGCTGAAAAAGAAATTGAGTTAGAACTAGATTTAGAAAAAGTATATGTTATTGCTGACCAAGAAAGTATGAGTCAAGTGTGGATTAATTTAATTCATAATAGTATTAAATTTACTCCAAGCGGTGGTACGATTACTATTCAGTTAAAGGAACATGAGACAGTAGTGGAAGTGCGTATCCGTGATTCAGGAATTGGTATATCAGAAGAACAGAAACAACATATTTTTGAGCGTTTTTATAAAGCGGATTCTTCACGAAATCGTGCCTATGGAGGAAGTGGCTTAGGTTTAGCTATTGTAAAGAAAGTACTCGACCTTCATCAAGGAGAGATAAAAGTGGAGAGTGAGGAAGGAAAAGGTACTGAATTTATTGTGCGTATTCCTAATTATGAAGAAAAATAGTGTAGTGATAAAGAACCATTTTTTATTTCATACGCAGACACTCTTTTATGAGGAGGGTGTCTTTATTTTGCATGAATAATGATAAATACGTGCAATGAATGCATAGTAATTTTCTATAGTTACCTATAAGTAACCTACGCACATGAAAGTGCATCATTGCCTTTTTACATAAACATAGATACAATTTTAATATAATACATAACTGAAATGATTAAGGAGTGTTATACTTGGCAGAATTATTACAAGGCAAAAATGCTTTAATTACAGGAGCAGGTAGAGGGATTGGTCGCGCTGTAGCGATTGCATTAGCGAAAGAAGGCGTAAATGTAGGACTTTTAGCTCGCTCAGAAGAAAACTTAAAAGCTGTAGCGAAAGAAGTAGAAGCAGAAGGCGTAAAAGCTGTTATTGCAACTGCAGATGTTTCTTCATACGAAGAAGTAACAACTGCGATTGAAACGTTAAAAAATGGTTTAGGATCTATTGATATTTTAATTAATAACGCTGGTATTTCTAAATTCGGTAAGTTTTTAGAACTAGACGTTGCTGATTGGGAAAAAATCATTCAAGTAAACTTAATGGGTGTATACTATGCAACTCGTGCAGCTTTACCGAGCATGATTGAACAACAATCTGGTGATATCATTAACATTTCATCTACAGCAGGACAAAAAGGTGCACCTGTAACAAGTGCATATAGTGCTTCTAAATTTGGTGTCCTTGGCTTAACAGAATCGTTAGCGATGGAAGTTCGCAAACATAACATTCGTGTAACAGCTTTAACTCCAAGTACAGTAGCAACTGATATGGCTGTAGATTTAGGATTAACTGATGGAAACCCTGATAAAGTAATGCAAGCGGAAGATATTGCAGAATTTATCGTAGCGCAGCTGAAATTAAATAAACGTACATTTATTAAATCTGCTGGACTTTGGTCTACTAATCCATAGGAATTAAATTTAACTTTAAAAGAAGGGATATCTATTCTGTAAGGGGTAGGTGTCCCTTCTTTATTTTTTGTATTCGAGACAGAATTTTCTGTATAATTAAAAGTGAATGGTAGAAAGCATTGGTAAATTGAAAGGAATGGTAGTTGTAAAAGAGTGATGTAAGGAGGGAAAAGGGATGAAAAAGAAGTTTCAAAAATTATAACATGTATCGTGTATAACGAGATTAGCTCGTGGACCTCCAGTATACATAGCATTATATTGTATATTAAAAAATTGGAGGCTATAAATAGATGAGAACTGAAAAAGAAATGCTAGACGTAATTATAAATATAGCAAAAGAGGATGAAAGAATTCGAGCAGTTATCATGAATGGATCGCGTGTAAATCCAAATGTGAAAAGAGATTGTTTTCAAGACTATGATATTATGTATGTTATAAATGATATACAATCTTTTACGTCTAATCATAATTGGATTCATAGATTTGGAGAAATAATGATTGTACAAATGCCAGAAGAAATGTCGTTAGTTCCACCAGATGAAGACGGGAAGTTTCCATATTTAATGCAGTTCATGGATGGGAATAGGATTGATTTAACGCTAGTTCCAGTTGAGTTAATACAAAAGTTCGTTGGACAAGATAGTTTAAGTAAACTGCTTCTTGATAAAGATAATTCTCTGGAAGAATTCCCACCAGCAAGCGATAAAGATTACTTAGTAAAAAAGCCTACAGAAAAAGAGTTTTTAGATTGCTGTAATGAATTTTGGTGGTGTAGTACGAATATCGCAAAAGGGTTATGGAGAGAGGAGCTTTCTTATGCAAAAGGAATGCTTGAAGGACCAGTGCGAGATATGTTCATCGTAATGCTAGAATGGTATATTGGTATGAAAACAGACTTTACAGTTAATACAGGGAAGTTTGGAAAGCATTTTGAGCAATATATTGAAGAAGATATGTGGGAGCAATTTAAAAGAACATTTTCTAATGCAGAATATGAAAACATATGGGATTCATTCTTTGTCATGGGTGATTTATTTAGGGAAGTGGCGAACGAAATTGCTAACACGTATGAATATCAATATCCGCAAGATGATGATGATAAAGTGACGAACTATTTAAAACATGTGAAAGCTTTGCCGAAAGATAGTACATCGATTTATTAATAATATAAAGCAGCAAGACTGTCCTAATGAAGGACAGTCTTATTTTTTGTTTATGAATAACAATTTCTCTAACAAAGTGCAGAGGAATCACATATGAAAAATTAGGGAGGTTTTTATTATGTATTATTTTTATTCGCCAGAAATGTTTGCTCCATATCAATGGGGACTAGAACGAGATGTTTCGTATGCTTATATGCCATATAACTCATTTTATTATGGAGACTATATAAGTTCATTGCCATACGTATATACCCCTCAAAACTATGAAGTACAAATGAAAGCATATGAGCGTGGATCGTGGACACCATTTTCATGGGTCGAAAAATATGCGTACGCATTTTCCGGACCGTACAATAAAGCGGAAGTAGCTCTTACATTTGATGATGGACCAGATTTAGAATTTACGCCAAAAATATTAGATAAGTTAAAACAACATAATGTAAAAGCTACTTTTTTCTTACTTGGTGAAAACGCAGAAAAATTTCCGAACGTAGTAAAGCGTATTGCGAATGAAGGGCATGTAATTGGTAATCATACGTATAGTCATCCGAACTTAGCGAAAGTAAATGAGGATGAGTACCGTAATCAAATTATAAAAACGGAAGAAATATTAAATCGTTTAGCTGGTTATGCACCGAAGTTTATACGTCCGCCATACGGTGAAATACTTGAAAATCAATTAAAATGGGCCACAGAGCAAAATTTTATGATTGTACAGTGGAGTGTTGATACGGTTGATTGGAAAGGTGTGAGTGCTGATACGATTACAAATAATGTGTTAGGGAATTCATTTCCTGGAAGTGTCATCCTCCAACATTCAACACCAGGTGGGCATTTACAAGGATCTGTAGATGCACTAGACAAAATCATTCCGCAGTTAAAAACGAAAGGGGCACGTTTTGTAACACTTCCGAGTATGTTCCAGACATCAAAAGAAAGAAAGTAAATGTGTTATGAATTGGAAAAATAAGGTTTGTGTCGTATAATGAAAGTGTAAGTTAGGGGGGATATAATTGATTTATGCACTAGTAAACATAGGAATAAGCATATTGATTAGTATTATTTTTATACTTGCGGCAATTATTCTTCAAAAAAATCCACCGACCGATATTAATGCGGCATATGGTTATCGTACGAAACGATCTATGAAAAATAAGGAATTATGGGGTGCGGGTAACAGGTATAGTGCAGAAGTGATGAAGCAAAATGGATTCATCATGATGTTAATTGGAAGTGTTATTAGTATACTGTTTAGATATCCACATACAATAATAGCGATTATGGTGGTTATGCTGTTATTAATTATTCGTTTATTTATACAAGTAGAGAAAAAATTAAAGATACTTGAACAATAATAAAAAAAGGGACTCTACGCAATATTATGCTAAGAGTCCTATTTTATTTATAAACTATTATTTTTTAATAATTCTTTTCCTTTCTCTATAACAAATTCATAGTATGCAAGATCATACGGGTAAATATCTTCAAATGTTATTGTAATTGGTTTATTGTTTAAAACAGAAATAGCTGTAAAAGATGAAATTTCTCCATTTAATAGTTGTAGAAAAGAAGTTGCATGTACTTTCATCACATCGTCTACTTCTTCACCTGGTGCGAATGGAAGTGGATTGATGACATTGTGGAAATACATATGACAAAACTCGCGATCCGTAAGATTTGAAATTTCATAATCTATTTTAAAAATGCCCTTGTATGCTAAATCAGTCGTTTGGAAAGAAAGCCCTAATTCCTCTTCAATTTCACGAAGACCACCACTTTGTACATCTTCATCATGCATAATATGTCCGGCTGAAGTAATATCCCAAATGTTTGGAGCTTCTTTTTTATTTTTACAGCGTAATTGGAAATATAAGAATATATCTTTAGCATCTTTTTCTACAAACCAACAATGAAATGTTTCGTGCCAATCACCGTCACGATGCACTTCATCGCGTAATTTCTTCCCAAGTGTATTTCTTTCAGAATCAAATATTGTTAACCACTCTGTCATTTTAATTCCCCTTTCTGCAAATTTTATTATACAATATTCGTATTGAATTTTGGGAAAATAAAGAAAAATGGGCGATTATAAGTGGAGATAGAGCGTATGGAAATAAAATCGATTATTTCAACAGAGGAAGAGTTACGGAAAATATTGGGGAAACCAAGTGAGCGAGCATTGAAAAAAGTTATTTCATCATTAGACCACCATTGTGTAGATTTCCTTTCTAAATCTCCTTTTCTAGTATTATCTACTGCAAATAAGTTGGGGGAGTGTGACGCCTCGCCGAGAGGAGACGCACCTGGATTTGTATACGTACTCAATAATAATAAAATTATCATTCCAGAAAGGCCAGGAAATCGCCGTATAGACTCCATTTTGAATATTGTTTCAAATCCACGTGTAGGACTAATCTTTTTTATTCCAGGTCTTGGGGAGACACTCAGAATAAATGGCCGAGCGTATATTACAAACGACGAAGAAATTTTGAAAGAAATGCAGGCGAATGGACGTAATCCGTTGCTTGGAATTGTTGTTGAAATAGAAGAGTGTTACATTCATTGTGCAAAAGCGTTTATTCGTTCTAAGATGTGGGATCCAGAATCTTGGTTACATAAAAAAGAGTTACCTTCAGCAGCAAAAATGTTGTTAGAGCATGCGAAAGTGAATGCTTCAGAAGAAGATGTTGCACGTTCTTTAGAAGAAAGTTATACAAAAAGATTGTATTAAAAATTTTATTGATATAATTTTGTAAGGTGAGTATGTACGGGTTTTAGAATGGGGATTTATCCCGCATTAACGGGCAGTAACACCCCTACCTCAAAATTCAGCGAAAGCAAAGAAGTTAGGTGGGGATCAACTGCCGGTAAAAGCCCGAATGGTGAAGGCTAATAATCAGTGGGGATGAACAAAATCCCCACTGATTAAAGTTTCACTTTATATATGAACCGTTGATTTATAAACTGGAGAAATGACAAAATAGGTAAATTGAGTGGCAGTTGCATAATGCTATTGTGAAATATAATAAAAAATTATTTTGAAAATAGTTAGTAAAAATAGGCTTGCTTTTTAAAAATTTGATAACTATAATAAATTAACAAATAGACATGAACGAAAAAGTAATGATAAGGACACGAAATCATTTTTATGGTTTACAGAGAGGGAAGCCAAGGGTGTGAGCTTCCTAACACGAGAAATGATTTTACCACCTTTGAACTTCAATAGTGAACGAGTAATCTAGTAATTATTGGCGGTATCAGCCGTTATCTGAACTTGAGCAATCTAGGGAGAAATACGTCTAGATTGGAACAAGGGTGGAACCACGAAAACACATTCGTCCCTTTCCTAGGGATGGGTGTGTTTTTTTACTTTGAAAGGAGGTGCAGTAACATGGAACGATTTGTACGTACGGAAATAACCACCACCTGCATGATTAAAAAGCAGAGTAAGGTGATTGATAGAGATAAATAATAAAATTGTAGGAGGAGATTAGAAGATGAATAACGTTATAAATGTTGGGGTATTAGGTTTAGGTACGGTCGGAAGTGGTGTTGTCCATATTTTGAAAGAACATTATAAAAAAATCGCTCTTGATACAGGATACGAAGTGAAAGTGAAAACAGTCGTTGTACGTGATTTGGAAAAAGAACGCGATGTTTGTATTGACGGAATTGCAGTAACAAGTCATGCAGATGAAGTTCTAAATGATTCAAATATTGATATTGTAGTAGAGGTAATGGGCGGAATTGAAGAAGCAAAACAGCATATTGTTAAGGCTTTACGAAATAAAAAACATGTCGTAACAGCAAATAAAGATTTAATGGCTGTATATGGTGCAGAGCTTCTTCAACTGGCGAACGATAATGATTGTGATTTATGTTACGAAGCGAGTGTAGCGGGCGGTATTCCAGTGTTAAGAGGATTAACGGATGGATTAGCTTCAGATCAAATTGAAAAAATAATGGGAATTGTAAATGGTACAACAAATTATATGTTAACAAAAATGAGTCAAAATGGATGGTCTTATGAAGAGGCTTTACAGGAAGCACAAAAATTAGGCTTTGCAGAATCGGATCCGACAGCAGATGTAGATGGACTAGATGCGGCGAGAAAAGTAGCAATTCTTGCAAACTTAGGTTTTTCGATGAATGTTTCATTAGATGATGTGCAAGTAAGAGGGATTCGAAAGGTCGAAAAAGAAGATTTACAAATGGCTGAAAAGTTAGGATTTACTATGAAGTTAATTGGTAAGGCTGAAAAACAAGGACCAGCCATTCATTTAAGTGTAGAACCGACGCTTTTACCGAGCCAGCATCCATTATCAAATGTGAATAATGAATTTAATGCGGTGTATGTTCATGGCCAAGCGGTAGGAGAAGTAATGTTTTATGGACCCGGAGCTGGGAAGTTACCGACTGGTTCTGCTGTAGTAAGTGATATTATTTCAATCGTTAAAAATATGAATCAAGTTCCGAAAAATAAAAGTGCGTTAAAAGAACCAGTTCCTTATGAATTACAAGGTGATGAAGAAGTAGTTTCGAAATATTTCTTACGTATTTCATTACGAGATGAGCCTGGGATGTTACAGAAAATAACAGAATGTTTCGTTAATTATTCTGTAAGTTTAAAAGAAGTTATTCAATTACCTTTAAACCGTGAACTGGCAGAAGTCGTGGTTGTGACACATCGAACTTCCAAGTATCAATTCGAACGAGTTTTAGAAGCGATAGAAGCTGTCGCAAGTGAAATAAACAGTTACTACATTATTGAGGAGGAAAAACAATATGTATAAAGGACTATTAAAACAGTATGCGTCTTATTTACCGGTGAATGAAAATACACCTGATGTCAGCTTAATGGAAGGAAACACACCACTTATTCCATTATTAAATATATCAAAACAATTAGGGATTCAGCTATATGGTAAGTACGAAGGAGCGAATCCGACAGGTTCTTTTAAAGATCGTGGCATGGTCATGGCAGTTGCTAAGGCGAAAGAAGAAGGTTCAGAAGCAATCATTTGTGCATCAACAGGTAATACATCAGCATCAGCTGCAGCATATGCAGCACGTCTTGGGATGAAATGCATTATCGTAATACCGGAAGGAAAGATTGCACATGGAAAATTAGCACAAGCAGTTGCCTATGGTGCTGAAATCATTTCAATAGAAGGGAATTTCGATGATGCACTTAAGGCTGTAAGAAATATTGCTGCAGAAGAGCCAATTACGTTAGTAAACTCAGTAAATCCTTATCGAATTGAAGGGCAAAAAACGGCAGCATTTGAAATTTGTGACCAATTGCAAAATGCACCAGATGTTCTAGCTATCCCTGTTGGGAACGCAGGAAATATTACAGCATATTGGAAAGGTTTCTGTGAATATGAGAAAGAAAAAGGTTATAAGAAGCCAAGAATTCATGGCTTTGAAGCGGAAGGAGCAGCTGCAATTGTAAAAGGGCATGTAATTGAAGAGCCTGAAACAATTGCAACAGCGATTCGAATCGGTAACCCGGCAAGTTGGTCATACGCAGTAGAGGCTGCTGAGCAGTCTCACGGTGAAATAGATATGGTATCAGATGAAGAAATTTTACATGCGTATAGGTTATTGGCAAAAACTGAAGGAGTTTTCGCTGAACCGGGATCAAATGCTTCATTAGCCGGTGTAATTAAACATGTTGAATCTGGAAAAATCAAAAAGGGAGAAACAGTTGTTGCAGTATTAACTGGAAATGGTTTGAAGGATCCTGATATCGCTATTTCTTCAAATCAACTAGACATCGCAAGTGTGTCAAATGATATAGAACAAATTAAAGATCATATTAAAGGGGTGATTATGTCGTGATACCATTTAGCGTTCGTGTCCCTGCTAGTACGGCGAATGTTGGTCCTGGATTTGATTCAGTTGGAATAGCTTTGTCATTGTATTTAGATGTGGTGGTTAAAGAAAAAGTTGATAAATGGCAAGTAATCCATTCCTTTGAAGAATCAATTCCGACAGACGATAAAAATTTAATCGTTAGCACGGCATGTAAAGTATGTCCTTCTATATCACCCCATATAATAGAAGTTACTAGTAATATCCCATTAACGAGAGGGCTAGGAAGTAGTGCATCAGCAATTGTAGCCGGGATAGAGCTTGCGAATCAACTAGGCAATTTGAACTTAACTGCTGATCAAAAAGTTCAAATTGCTACAAATTTTGAAGGACATCCTGATAATGTTGCTGCTTCTATATTAGGTGGAACTGTAATTGGAGCACTTGATGGAAAGGATGTTTCCGTCGTAAGAATTGAGAGCAAGGAATTGGGTGTAATTTCTCTCATTCCGAATGCAGAATTAAATACAGATGAAAGTCGATCTGTATTACCAAAGATGTTTCCGTTTCATGAGGCAGTTAAAGCTAGTGCGATAAGTAACGTATTAGTAGCTGCATTATGTCAAAAGCGGTGGGAAGTTGTAGGTGAAATGATGGAGAGAGACCATTTTCACGAACCATATCGTTTAGAACTCGTACCATTATTACCATCTATTCGTAAATGCGCAAAAGAATTTGGTGCGTACGGCACAGCACTTAGCGGTGCGGGGCCATCTATTTTTATATTAACGCCATATGAGAAACGTCAAGAAATCGCTGAGCAATTAGCGAGAGTATTTACAGATATGAAAGTATGTGAGCTTGAAATCGACCATAAAGGTATTATTGTAAATAAGGAAGAGCATATTGGAACGTAAAGAAAGCTGGCATGGCTAGCTTTCTTTACGTTGCAAACGTATTTTAAATTAGGTTTTTTCGGAAAAAATATAAAACAAATGTTGATTTTGAATAATGTAAGTAAAGAGTGCATTCATTTTGGAGGTGATTAAATGAATAAAGAGTCACCAGAAGAAAAAAGAGAGCGTATGAGACAAAGTGAATTAAAAAATAATCCTACGGGTTCTTTACGTGACGGACTCAATAGGGCGGAAACGGGTAGTCCAGTTGATATAGCAGGCGGTATGAATTGGAAAGGTACAGGAATAATCATTTTAGTACTACTTTTAGGATACATTGTATACACTTATTTTTTCAGTTGAAGAATGCTTGTTAAAATTTTGATTTGTTTAGTTTCATAATTGTTGAGAAAAAATGCAGTTACTGTATTACATATCTTCTAAGCGAATTATAGTTGTTCATATCAACTTTTAATACTCCAAACAGAGCTAGCAAAATGCTAGCTCTGTTATTTTTTGCCACATTCCTGTAACAAAGCATCTGTATATTCATTGGTGGAGGTGCAGAGGATGAAAAAAATGATAGCGATATGTCTTCTTACAACTATGTCGTTTTCGACTTTAGTCGGTTGTGACGTAAAAGGTAGTAATGCTGTACAAGAGTCTAAAATAAAGAAAGCGACGTATAAAGATTTTACTTATGATGTAAATCCAGAAACATTCACATTAACTGTAGAACATGAGGGGGTAAAGGAACAGGCATCACAACCCCTACCGAAAATGAAGGTATCGAATGTAAAAAAAGAAAAGGATCGTACATCGTGGGAATATCCAGATCAAAAAGTAAAAATAAAATTAGAAAAGAAAAAAGACCACTTAAACATTGAAGTGGAATCGACTGGTGCAGAAAGCTTTACATGGCCGAAAGTAGAAGCTGAAAATTATACACTTCCGTTATGGGAGGGTAAGCAAATTCCGAGCAATGATGAGAATTGGAAGAAGTTTTTAAAGGATGATGCATATTCATTTGCTGAATCATTTTCTATGAAGTTTTTCGCATTAAATGGTTCGAAATATTCAATTGTATATATTGCAACGAATATGTTTAATAATGAATTGAAATTTCATTCGGATCCGAAAATAGGATTTGATTTTACACATGAATTTCCGAGCATAAATAAAAATAAAACATATGGATTTCAATTATATGTGACAAATAATGATGCGGTAAGCATTGCTAAACTGTATAAGGATGATATTGTTCGAAAAGGTGAATTTAAAACATTACAAGAAAAGGCTAGAAAAAATAAAGAAATCGAAAAGTTATATGGAGCGGCGCATTTTTATTTTTGGAATCAAAATGGTTTATTAGAAAATAATATAAATTGGCCAAAACTAAGGGAGCAAATAAATAGCCCGCTGTTTAGTCATATAAAAGAACTTATTCAAAAGAATAGTTCCGAGCCTGGGGAACTGAATGTATTGGATCAAGTAAGTAAACAAGATTTCATTGATAAGTATCAAAAAAATGTTATTTTACGTTATATAAACGAAGTATTATCGATGAAGGAATTTTATAAAGAGGATATTTTTCAAAACGTTAATCAGGAAGCTAGTGTGCTATTAAAGAAAGGTGTAGGTCACTTAACGAATACAGAATTGTATAGCTTAAATAAGCATTTATTAAAGTCGCTACTTGGTGACGCGGTTGAAGAGGTAAGTAAATGGGGTAATGCAGATGGAACGGATATATTAAAGGAAATGAAAGAGGCAGGAATAGAAAAAGCGTGGATTGGTCTGCCGAACTGGGAACAAGGATTTATGCAACCTAATTTCGTGACAAAAGCTAAGGAAGTGGGGTATTTAGTTGGTCCGTATGATTCGTATCATTCCATTCACGAAAAAAGTGATAAAAATTGGAACACAGCATCCTTTAATGACCCGTCATTATATGAAGAGGCTACTGTAACGAAGAAAAACGGAGAAAAGGTACAAGGCTTTTTAGGAAGAGGTCGCAAGTTAAATCCGACTTTATCGCTGCCTAGTGTAAAGGAACGCATGAATGATATATTACAAAATGGTCCTAAATATAATTCATGGTTTATTGATTGTGATGCGACAGGTGAAATTTACGATGACTATTCAGCGAAACATATAACGACGCAAGAGCAAGATTTAAAAGCACGTTTAAAACGAATGGACTACATTGCGCAAGAAAAGGGTATGGTCGTTGGTTCTGAAGGCGGAAATGATTTTGCTAGTAGTACGATTGCATTTGCACATGGAATTGAAACACCTGTTATTAAATGGGACGATGAAGATATGCGGAAAAATAAAACAAGTCCGTATTATGTCGGTGGATATTGGTCACCAAATCAAAATGTGCCTGAAAAATATGCAAAACAAGTACCATTGAAAGAAGAATATAAACAAGTATATTTAAACCCAGTATATTCGGTACCATTATATAAATTAGTATACAATGATTCCGTTATTACAACGCATCATTGGGAATGGGGAAGTTTAAAGGTAAAAGATGAAGTTGGAAATCGAATGCTGTCTGAATTATTGTATAATGTTCCTCCGTTGTACCATTTAGATGAAGTAGAGTGGAATAAGCATAAAAAAGAAATTACAGAGCATCTAAAAGTTTGGAATGAAGTTCATGAAAAAGCAGTAAAAGAAGAGATGACGAATTTTGCGTATTTGTCAGAAGATAAGCTAGTACAATCTGTTTCTTATGGAAAAGATATTAAAATCATTGTGAACTTCTCAAATGAAGACATGGAAGTAGAAAAAACGAAAATAAAAGCAAAGTCGGCTTACATTGATAATCAGGGGAAGAAAAGCGTGTATACGCCGTTTGAGAAATAATAACGTCAAATATACTGTATTCATAGAGATTTTATAATTAGCTGGATTCTTTATTTATATCGTTTGTTAAGAAAAAGACATCCTAATTTAAAATGAAAGAGTTAATAAATTTGTAAATTTATATGTTGCGAAGTGCTAAAATTTTGAAATTGGTAAATAGTGACTTGCCAAAAATAAGTACGAGAGTATAATGTGAAATGGAATACGTATTGGGTTTAAGTAGTAACCTTACAAAATTGTAAGGTTACTGAAAGGAAATTCAATATGAAGATAAATAGACTTACATTATACTTGGTAAAGAGAAAGAGAGGCGAATGGGTATGAGCTCTGAATTAGAACAAAATACGAGAAGTAATAAAAAGCGTTCTAAAAGAAAGTCAATAAAATGGTTCATATTAATTCCATTTTTCCTACTTATTTTTGGAGGAGTAGGATATGGTTCGTTTATATATAATAAAGCAAAAGCTGTTGTAAATGATGCGTATGCAAAAATTGATAAGTCATCAAAGCGTGATAAAGAAGTCGAACCTTTAAAGGATAATATTTCAATATTAATCATGGGTGTAGATGGAAGTGAAATGAGAAAAAGCCAATATGGCGAAGCAGTTCGAACAGATGCACTTTTATTAGCAACAATTAATAAAGATGATAAGTCTGTTAAGCTAGTAAGTATTCCACGTGATTCACGTGTTTACATTCCAACTAGAAAAAAATTAGATAAAATTACTCATGCTCACGTATTTGGTGGCGTAGAAAGCACACGCGATACGGTGGAAAGATTTTTGAATGTACCTGTTGATTATTATGTGAAGTTTAACTTTGAATCATTCGTACAAATTGTCGATTCAATTGGTGGTATTGATATTGATGTACCAGTTACTTTCACTGAACAAGATAGTAAAGACCAAGCTGGTATGATCCATTTAGAAAAAGGTTACCAACATTTAAATGGAGAACAAGCTCTTGCACTTGCAAGAACGCGTAAAATTGATAGTGACGCAATGCGTGGACAGAGACAGCAACTTGTAATAGAAGCAATTGCCAAAAAAGCGATGTCTGTTCAATCAATTAGCAAAATGGGCTCTTTACTAGATGCGGTTGATAAAAATATGAAAACGAACTTAACATTTGACGATATGCTTGCCATTACAAAAAATATGGCAGGATCTAATTTGGAAATGGAAAAATTGCAAATAGAAGGTACAGATAAACGTATCGGTGGTATTTATTATTACATTCCAAATGAAAAAAATGTAAAAGATATTTCAAAAAAATTAAATGATCATTTAGGTGTAACGCCAAAATCAGTCCGAAACGAATAATAAAAAAAGATTGGCTTTTGCCAATCTTTTTTTTTGGAATGTATTTGTAACTTTTCTGTAACGATTTTTTAGTTTAGAAAAATTATACTTATATGTATGAGTATAATGGATAGGTAAAAAAGTAAAAGGATATATTCAAAATTTGTGGTAAGGAAAGATATCATATGCAGAAATGGTTAAGCATGATGGGAATTATCTTTATATTGACTGGATGTAAAATGTCTGAAGCTCCAACAAGTCTAATGGAAGCTCCTACAAATGAAAAATGGATTAATGAATTAAAGGAACAAATTGATAAAGATTTACCTGTTAATTATCGCTTACTTACTCCAATGTCTAATAGAGATAAACAGACGACATGGTCAATGAATTTCGAACGAGATAATAAAAAAGAAGCTGTCATCGTATATAAAATACCTAATGAAGATTATCATATATATTTAGCCGTATATGAGAAGAAAAATAATGGATGGAATATGAAGTCAACCTATACATTTGATGGGGAAGAAGTAGATATTGTTGAGGTAGGAGATTTCACAGGGAGTGGAAAAAGAGAACTATTGATAGGAATAACTACCAATCGTGATTTATTAGAAAACACAATGTATGTTTTTTCCAATGAGAGTGACGATATAAAGGAATTTTATAGACAGAAGTATACAAAGTTATTTATAGATGATTTAAACAAAAATGGTTTTAAAGACATAAGCCTTGTTTCGTATATGAAAGATGAACAGTTGAAGGTTCAGTTCATTGAAAAGTTTAAGGTATTGTCAGAGGTTACATTTGATCCGTATATAAATAGTATTCAAAGAATACAAATGGGCCGTATTTCTAAATCATTAAAGGCAGTTGTAATCGATGCGGGAACAGGGGCTCATTCAGGTATAACTTATGTAGCAAAATTTGATCAGGATCATTATGAAGTATTACCTATAGGTGGGAAAGAAGATTTATTTAATGAATATGTTGTAGAAAGTAAAGATGTTAATGAAGACGGCATTATTGAATTTGTTCGTACTGTACGTCCAAAAGGTTGGGAGGATAAATCACATGGTGATAGTCCGCTTTTTGAACGTTACATACAGTGGAGTGAATCTGGAATTAAACCAATTGAAGAACGATATATAGATATAGAAAAAGGGTATTATGTGAAAATTCCTAAAGAGTTAATAGGGAAAATTACAATACCAGATCAGCAAAAAGAATCAAATTCTCAAAAGTTTTTGGATACAAGAACAAATAAAATATGGCTTGAAGTTCATATTTTTAAGCGGAAAGAATGGTTCAATATAAAAGGCTACAGCGCAGCAATTAAAACGGCTTCTCACGTATATGCAGTACCGAAGCAATCGGAATTTGAAAAAGTGAAAGCATATATAAAACCGCTAGCGGATTATCAACAAGAGTAGGAGGTGGGAATTATGTCAAAAATTTTAGTTTTAGAAGATGAATTAACGATCCGTAGCTTTATTGTTTTAAATTTAAAACGTGCTGGATTTTATGTAATAGAAGCTACTACTGGAGAAGAAGCGTTACAGATTTTGAGTGAACAAACTGTTGATATAGCACTGCTGGATGTAATGTTACCGGGGATTGATGGTTTAGAAGTTTGTAAGGCTATCAGGAAAGAAGATAAAAAAATGGGTATTATTATGTTAACCGCACGTGTACAAGATGAAGATAAGGTGCAAGGACTAGGAATAGGTGCAGATGATTATATTGCAAAACCGTTTAGTCCAGTAGTATTAACTGCACGTATACAGTCTTTATTAAGAAGAATAGAAGTACATGAAGAAAAAACGAATATTGTTACGTCAGGTCCATTTTCGTTAAATATTATAGAAGAAAGATTGTATAAAGATGGACAATTAGTCGATTTAACACCTACAGAGTATATGATATTACAGTATTTAATGAATCAGGCTTCAAAGCCAGTTTCGCGTGATGAAATTTTAAATATGATTTGGGGAACCAATTACGTAGGTGAGACGAAAGTAGTAGATGTAAATATGAGACGGTTACGTCAAAAGATAGAATGTAATCCATCAGAACCTGAATTTATTCTTACGGTGTGGGGAAAAGGATATGTGTGGAAGGAAAGTATAAGATGAAACGGAAAGTGACTTTATATTTTATGACGGTCATTACACTTATGCTTGTATTATTTGAAGTTGTATTTTCAGTCTCAATTTATCGATACTATTATAATGGTATTGTGCAATATATAGAGTCTCATGCAAAAACGAGTACACGTTTTTTTTCAGAATACAATTCACTATACTTTATTCGATTACAAGAATATAGTGGTGACATAATTAGTAGCTTTCAATTAGAAGGAACAGAATTACAGTTAATTGATCGTCATGGCTCGGTTATACAATCTTCAAGTGGTGAAAAGGTAGAAGGTAAAGTGAATATTCCGCAATCATTATTAGAAGGTGAAATGTATAACCAAGTTACTATGAAAGGTAATAAAAAACAACTAGAGGTGCTAAGTCCACTTATACATCAAGGACAAACTATTGGTGTTTTAAAATATACGACTGTTTTAACAAATGTAAATAAAAAGATTATTGAAATTATTACGTTTACTATTTCTGTAGGTATTGTTATTTCGGGAGTCGTCTTCTTAATTAGTAGACGTTTGGCAAATTCATTTGTTGAGCCAATTGAATCTATTATTCAGGCCTCTTCACAAATTGCAGAAGGCACATTAAAGCAAAAAATTAAAGAAGATTATCCTGGAGAATTAGGTGACTTGGCACATAGTTTAAATTATATGGCCTATAAAATAGATAAGGCTGAGCAGATGAAAAATGAATTCATTGCTTCTATTTCGCACGAAATACGAACGCCTTTAACAGGAATTAAAGGTTGGAGTGAGACGTTAAAAACAGTAGATCATTTAACAGAAGAAGAAATAAAGCAAGGTATGGGCATTATTTCAGGTGAGACAGATAGATTGATTCATTTAGTAGAAGAATTGCTAGATTTTTCAAGATTACAATCAAATCATTTTAATTTATATAAACAAAAGGTTCAATTGTACGATATACTAGAGGAGACGATTTGGCAATTAACTCCTAAATCGGAAGAGAAGGAAATTCAATTTATTACTACTATAGACCGAATTGAATTGATGGGAGATCGAAATAGGCTAAAGCAAGTTTTCTTGAATATTGTTCAAAATGCAATTAAGTATTCACATAAAAAAAGTACAATACACATTGAAGCGACTAAAATAGAAGGACAAGCAGTGATTAAGGTAAGAGACGAAGGGATTGGAATTGCTAAAGAACATTTACCATATATTGAGCAATCATTTTACCAAATTAATAATCATGTTGCAGGTGCAGGTATTGGTTTAGCTATCGTTAAAAAAATGGTAGAGCTTCATGGCGGTGCGTTTAGTGTTACAAGCAAAGAAGGAATAGGAACAACAATTTTGATAAAACTCCCATTATAATACAAATAAAATCTATTTATATAGTGAAATAAAAATAAATAGATGTATAATTATATTGGGCGATTTATATATAAGATTAATAGGGAGAGGAATTCGATAGAATGGAAAAAGCTTTAAAAATTAAACAAATAGTAGTCGTTTTAATAGCGATTGCCGCAGTAGCTATTGGGTATTACATGTTTCAATCAATTACTTCACCAGCAAAAGCTGTTGCGAAACAAGAAAATGTAGTGCAGCTTGCAAGTGAACAGCCGAAAGTTGAAATGAATAAAACGGCACCAAGTCGTTTTAATGGAAAAGAAAGAAAAGTTGCTTATCTTACATTTGACGATGGGCCAGGGAAATATACGGCCGAATTATTAAATACGCTAAAACAACATGATGCGAAGGCAACGTTCTTTTTAATTGGAGCAAATGTAAAAGAATTTCCTGATTTAGTGAAACGTGAAAATGCTGAGGGTCATTATGTAGGCATGCATAGTATGACACATAATTTCGCAAAGTTATATAAAAATGGCGAGTATGTAAATGAGATGAAAGAAGATCAAGGTTTAATCGCTAATATTATTGGGAAATCACCTAAATTAACACGTCCTCCGTATGGTTCGATGCCTGGATTGAATGAAGGTCTTCGAAATAAAGTGGTAGAAGGCGGATTTAAAGTATGGGATTGGACAATTGATTCATTAGATTGGAAATACAATAAAATGCCAGTTGATGCAGCTGCAGCACAAATTGCTCAAAACGTATTAACAAATGCAACAAAACCACAAGAAGTTATTTTAATGCATGATATTCACCCGCAATCAGTTGCTGCTGTGCCAGCAATTTTAAAGGGACTAAAAGAAAAAGGTTATGAGTTTGAAGCTTATCATGAAGAGAGTCACTTCCCAGTGAACTTTTGGCATGATAACCGTATGTAATGGAGGAATGAACGTTGAAGTATGGAAAAGTAGCAGTAGTTGGAGCATTATCAGTAGGACTTTTAACAGGTTGTTTCGGTGAAAAGCCAGAAGAAAATCTATATACAGCTTTTGAAACAGCAGCAACACAAGAAAAATCTTTAGTGGATGAAGCAAAAAAATTAGAGCAGTTAGAGAAAAAAGGACAAGAATTATATGCTCAAATTTTGCAAGAAGGTAAAGATCATAATGAAGCAGTTGTGAAGAAAATAGAGCAAGCTACTGCAAATGTAGATGATCGTGAAAAAGTATTAAAAAGTGAGAAAGAAATGCTAGAAAAAGCACAGAAGGAAACGAAATCTGTTCAAAGTAATATAGAGAAGATTGAAGATAAGAAGTTACAAAAACAAGCAAAAGCAGTAGAAGAGTCGTATAAGAATCGTTATGATGCATTCCAAAAAATGAATGAAAATTACACGAAAGTGTTAGCGACTGAAAAAGAACTGTATGAAAAATTAAAAGTAAAAGAAACGAAATTAAAAGAAATCGGTGAAAGAGTTAAAACTGTTAATGAATTAAATGTGGAAACACAAAAGTCGAAAGAGCAGTTTAACAAATTTACAAAAGAGTATAATGACAGTAAATTAGCATTCTACAAAGGTGCAGAAATTAAGATTAAAGATCAGAAATAAAGAAGAATCTAAAGTGTGATAAAAAGCCGGAGAAACATCGTTATAAATGTTTTTTCGGTTTTTTTACGTTAAATGAATAGAAAAGACTGGAATTGATATCATAAAAGAGTTATAGTGAGTTATTCTAAGGGAAACATTGTAAAGTAAGGAGAATGGAAATATGTCATATGAATTTTTACTCAAATTAGGTTTAGCACTCTTTTTAGGATTATTCATCGGGATAGATAGGCAGCTAAAGAATAAACCACTTGGTGTGAAAACAAGTATGGTTATTTCTGTAGCAAGTTGTTTAATTACGATGGTTTCAATTGAATCTGTGCATGTATATTCTGTTCCAGGACATACAAATATGGATCCGATGCGACTGGCTGCTCAAATTGTTAGTGGAATTGGTTTTCTTGGCGCAGGTGTCATTTTACGAAGAAGCAATGACGTTATTTCTGGATTAACAACAGCTTCTATGGTGTGGGCTGCTTCAGCTTTAGGAATCGCAATTGGTGCGGGATTTTATTTACAAGCGACAGTTGCTATGGTTTTAATTATTTTAGCGATTAATGTACTTCCGCAACTTGTGAAAATTGCAGGACCGTATTCATTAAGACAAAAGGATTTATCTATAAAAATTACTGTTAAAGAGCATCATGAGTTAGATGGTATATTTAAGCAAATTAAAAATTTAGGCATGCATGTGAAACGCGTGAAAATTAAAGATATAGATAGTGGAGCATTTCAGCAACTAGAGATGGTTATTTTAGCTCCAGAAGATTTATATACAACAGAGTTATATAGTTCCCTGAAAGAGATTGATCGAGTAGTTTCAGTTGAAGTGGAAAGTAGATAATTGTGATAAAAAAGAGTGAAGTGAATTGAAGTGACCCCTAAAAGTTAGACACGGTTATTTCATTAGGCAGCTTGATAAAAATGAGTTCGGTATTGTACCGGACTCATTTTTAATTTTGCC
>NZ_VWVQ01000065.1:0-1206 GCF_015712745.1 Bacillus sp. SRB3LM | reverse complement strand
TTTAACGTATTCCCCGAAAGAATTCTTCTTCCTCAAGCGTGTGAAGGGCGTAGCCAAAAGGCTTTGCTTTTTATTTTTCCTCTGACAGAGTCAGTCTTATAAAGAATAAATATTAGTATATCAATGAAATTAGATAATAATAATCATTCGGTGTTCTTGCTATAGTATCACCTTGTATTGGTTGTAAAATTCAGAAGAAATGTGTTCAATGATGATATATCAGACTATGCAAAAGACATGTTTGTCAGATTATCTGAGAATTACAACATAACATTGGTAGAGTGGCATCATGATGTAGATCATGTTCATATTTTGTTCAAGGCTCATCCGAATACAGAAATGACAAAATTTATTAATGCTTATAAAAGTGCAAGTTCTCGACTCATCAAGAGAGATTTTCCACGAGTGAAAACGAAACTTTGGAAAGAGATGTTTTGGTCAAGAAGTTTTTGCTTATTAACTACTGGCGCTTCTCCAATAGACGTAGTAAAGAAATATATTGAAAATCAAGGTGAAAGGTGAGGTGAAATGATATGACAAAGCACAATAAAGCATATACATTCCGTTTGTATCCAACAGAAGAACAAGCATATCTTATGCGTAAAACCTTCGGTTGTGTACGTTTCGTGTATAATAGAATGTTAGCTGAACGAAAAGAAGCGTACGAAAAATATAAAGATGATAAGGAACAACTAAAGAAACAAAAGCCTCCAACTCCCGCGAAATATAAAGCAGAATTTGAGTGATTAAAAGAAGTGGATTCATTAGCTTTGGCAAATGCTCAACTAAACTTGCAAACTGCCTATAAGAATTTCTTTAGTGGTCAAAATGACTTCCTAACATGCAAAAGTAAAAGACAGAAAGTCTTATACAACGAATGCAGTAAACGGAAATATTATGTTGCTGAATGGTCATATCAAATTGCCAAAACTGAAAATGGTACGTATCAAACAACATAGAGAAATGCTACAAGATTATAGAATCCAATCATGTACGATTTCTATGACTCCTACGGGTAAATACTATGTGTCTATCTTGACTGAATATGAAAAAGAAATTATACAAAAAGAAGTAGAAACAGTTGTGAGGTTAGACTTTACGATGGATGGATTATACGTTAGTTCTGAGGATGAGAAAGCCAATTATCCTAATTTCTATCGTAACATGTTAGAACGATTAACAAAGGCACAACGAGTATTATCAAAG
>NZ_VWVQ01000064.1:0-16443 GCF_015712745.1 Bacillus sp. SRB3LM | reverse complement strand
TTTGAATTGAAAGATGGGAAAATTTTACGTTGTAATGAACTAACTCGTTCCTTACAACCTGATGATGAATTTAATACCATTGGAAAAATTAATATAAAAAAATAACACCTAAGTTTGCATGCATCATATGTTGCGAAGCCAAAACCTAAGCTCAGGTTTTGGCTTCGTTTGGCTAGTATACGGCTTATGTTCATCTTATTGAAGCAAATTTACTTCCTTCCATACCCACTAGCATGTCTCTCAATAAGAACTGACAGATGAGCAAAAATACCGCATGCTAACATTGCAAGCTTTTTATGCACTTTTAAATACCATCCATATTCTTATAACATCGTTGATACATCATTCATATAGTCCACGCTTTTTCAAATGCTCACGTAAACTACTGGCGCGACATTTTAACCGTTTTGCAATTTCCACATATCCCATTCCTGTATTCCGTAACTGAACCGTATCCTCACACAATTGATCCCATTTCCATTCTGCATTCTTTGCTCTCACATTTTCCTCCCCAGACAAATGCTTTCCTAACTGGTATACTTCTTTCCCCCATTTACAATTTGCAATGCAATGTTGATAAGAACCGAATAGATATTCACATCCACGGCAATGCTGTTCTTGTATATTTATAATTTGAATTCTCGTTTCTTTTGCATTCATCTTCCATTCTCCCCTATGTTTCTTTTTCCTTATGATAACAAAAGAAACATATTTTGTTTATGAAACTAATTCCGGCGCTAAAATAGCTTGTTTTACAATTTTCGACACAAATAACTCATAGAGCATCTTATTCTTTTTAATCCCCCTCCGCTGATTCAGAGGATAATCAATCGAAATAAGGAGTATACA
The DNA here is from genome assembly GCF_015712745.1 of Bacillus sp. SRB3LM. Classification (NCBI taxonomy): domain Bacteria; kingdom Bacillati; phylum Bacillota; class Bacilli; order Caryophanales; family Bacillaceae; genus Bacillus; species Bacillus sp. SRB3LM. The sequence continues at coordinate 15,594 of NZ_VWVQ01000064.1, read as the reverse complement.
GTGTATATGGAGTTGTATTCCACCTACGAAAAACACCTATTTTATTTAAAGGTATCTAAAACCTTTATAAACGGTTAGTAATCGATTTGTTCGTTTTGCTATTCAACTTAATTTAAAACGTCTTACAATAGGATATTAGCGCCACAAATGAACTGACAGCGAGAAAGTTTGGTCGTCACGACCAATTCATATGAATTATTGGTTGTAACGACAGGTGCTTTTTCTACAGGTACACACAATAAATTAGATGCATTGACTTGAGAAACGCCTACTACTTCTACAAAAGGAATCAAAACAATTCAGTCCATCTATCAACATAACCTATTTCTTCTCGTTTATTAAGTCCAATGCAATGAAACTACAGTATCAAAAATGTGCAATGCAATATTCCTTTTTATTATATAAATTGGACGCTAACATTTTGTCTGTTTTTTGGACAAAATAGAAATGCTATATGTTGAAGAATTTCTAGGCTTTATCATGCTAATTCGCTATGATAATAATTGAAAAAAGTAAAGTAAGAGTTATTTTTTGCATTCTAGGAAAGAACCTGCATGATAGGGGGGCTTTTTGTGTATGCGCGCGCAATAAAGGGGTTTATATATAATGCGGAGTAAAAAGAATGCACTTAAAGAATGGAAAGCGGATATCCAAGTGATGCGAGAAGAAAGGCGCTTGGAAAAGAAAGTGAGAAAAAAGAATAAAAAATATAGTATTCCTGGTCATACGGCTGATTTTATGAATGGACGGAACACCTATTATAAAAATCATGGCGTATGGAAGCAACACAATAAATAATACAAAGAAAACAGCACCCCAACGTTATATCTTTGCAAAATTAGAGATGTAATTTTGAACAATTTTGATCGTCTTTTCGGTTCTGTTGCAAAGTTTTCTAAGTGAAATTAAAATGTAAGAAAAAGGATGCGAGGAGCATGACGCATGAGATATTTTAAAGGAAAACAATTCAAGAAAGATATTATTTTGGTAGCCATCGGCTACTATTGTCGTTTTTCTTTAAGCTATCGTGATGTATCTGAAGTCTTGAAAGAGCGCGGAATATCAGTTCATCCAACAACAATCATGCGTTGGGTACATGAATATGGTAATCTTATGTATCAAATCTGGAAAAAGAAAAACAAAACTGCTCAATTATTATGGCATCTAGATGAAACCTATATCAAAGTCAAGGGGGAGTTGCGTTATCTTTATCGCGCGATTGATCAAGAAGGGCATACATTGGATATTCAACTTCGTAAAACAAGAGATCATCAAGCTGCCTATACGTTTATGAAAAGGTTAGCGAAAGCTTTTGGAGAACCGACGGTTCTCACAACAGACAAGGCGCCTGCTCTACTTTGTGCGTTCAAAAAACTGAAACATAACGGTTTTTATGTGCATACAAAACATTGCACCGTTAAGCATTTGAATAACCGCATCGAACAAGATCATAGACATATCAAGCGACGTTTTGCTAAATCCGCAGGATTTCAAAGTCTTCGTCAAGCTTCACGTACCTTGAAAGGAATCGAAACTATTCATGCGATATACAAACAAAAGAGAAGTCTTCCAGACTTCTCTTTTTCGACGTACAAGGAATTACAAGAGCTATTCAGAACTGCTTAAACTATAACTATATTTTGCAAACGAGTTTATATTTTTTTCAAACTTTGCAACAGAACCCTTTCATTATTGTTATACTCCTATTGATTTTTATATGGTGGTGTAAAAAAGAAATCATGAAATAAAAGTTCCGTGTAGATCTCCTCGCGTACTATTTTGGTAATGTAGAACCCGATTGTGTCATGTTTGGTTTTACATGAATGCGAATTTGACACGTAGTAAAATAGTGTTTTCCATTTTCCCAATTCTTCTCTATCGTTTTCCATTTTTTATAGTCTTTACGCTGATATGCATCTCCTATTTCGAGGACATCTAATTTATATTGTTTTTGTATACGCTGTATCGTACTTTGTAATTGTTTTTCCATTTCTTTCGATAGTAAGTTATTCAATTGCTGTAGTGAAAATTGATGCTGTAAAGAGGAATGAATCTCTGCCAATTTCCCGTCTACCATAACGTATATATCTACTTTAGGATGAGTTTGATTCGTAACATCTATTTTCATACGATGATGTACACGTTGAAATTCAAAAGTGATAAGTTGTTTCTGTTTTAAAACGGTAAAAATTCCTCTTATCTGCGAACCAGTCATGTAATTTAAGGAGGCTGTATCTTTTGCAGGTAAAATTGTAACGAAACGGTTATCTTTTCCGCTAAACAAAGCGGCCCCACTTAATGCTATTCCTTGTTTGGTTTGCAATAAAACTGGCAGTATAAAGCTTTTCTTGGCAAGAATCTTACTATGAATATCACCAATTCGTTTTTTCTCTACCATTTGTGCGTTTTTTTGTGTATGTTCTGATAACATTTCAACGTATTTGGCAGGTAAATACTCCGGACCTGCATTTTGCTTTAAAATATGTTCGGCGTTCCCCTTCGATACAAAGAGTCGAATATTTCTTCTCATTGCGTCGTCACGTGTGTACACATCTAAAATATGTTGTAACATATACGGTGTTTGTAAGAGTTTGTCAGAGAAAATAATGACTTGTATGTGTGGGAAAAATAAAGGTCGACTAATTTTTTTTGCAATCATGCGGAAATGAGCAAAAATACTTTCTCCTGTAGCACTTAAATTAATATAATTTTTTTGTGTAGATGTACCACGCTCTGAGGTACTAAGTGTATTGGGTAATACCATTTGATAGGTTCCTTTGATTCCCTCCCCTGGTGCTTGATCATAAGCGGCGCCAACAACAAATCCTAATTCTTCAATTTCTCTTCGTTCCGCACAAGCACACAATAGACAAAAAAGGAAAACTATAGAAATGAGTTTTAGACTACTTTTCATATACACTCCTTCTGTTAAGAATTGGTATGTATAGTAGCGTGTGTTGTTCGGATGAGAATTATGTAGGTAACAGAAATATTGCATACATCTTTTCTGTCAATCTTTGTTTGATAAGTATAAGTTTGAATTTTCTGTATTTTAGGTTATGATTAAAGTCAATCTCTATGATTATCTTTTTAAAGAACGGACTATGTAATCTGTTCTTTTTATTTTATGTTTCATTTTTATCCCTATTTTAAGAAAGAGGTGATTGGATTGAAAAAGGCGATTGTGGTTGGAGCTACTGGTGGCACGGGAGCGGCGATTACAGAAGAATTAGCAAAGCGAGGTATCCCTACTATTCTGTTTGGGAGATCCCTTCAGAAATTAGAACAACTTCGAATAAAAATTGGAAATCCCGAACATGTAACGATTGTAACAGGGGATGCGTTTTGTCAAGATGATATCGTAAAGGCGGCTGAGGACGCGGATGTTTTATTTCATTGTGCAAATGTTCCCTATCATGAAATGGAGAACAAATTAATTCCGTTAGGAGAATCGGTAATGGGGGCGGCGAATCAATTAGGAGTAAAAGTAGTTGTAGTCGATGGCATTTATCCTTATGGAAGAAGACAAAGTGATCGGGTTGCTGAGAATCATCCGAAACGACCACATACCAAGAAGGAGAAAACAAGACTGGCTTTTGAACAAATGTTACTTGAAAAGAGGTAGGGCAAGGTACCCGTGATGATTGTTCGTTTACCAGATTACTATGGACCCACCGCAAACGAAGCTTCTTACCTCGGTTCGACCCTCCAAGCAATTGCTTGTGGAAAGATGGCATTTTTTATTGGGAATATGCACGTCCCACGAGAATTTATTTACTTACCAGATGCAGCATTCATGATTACAGAGCTGGCTGTTCGGGACACAGCCTATGGGAGGGGCGAAAATTGGAATCTTCCAGGTGCGGGCCTTATTTCAGGTCAGGAAATTGTACGAATTGCACGTCAGGCTAGTGGGTACTCCAAACCTGTTATTCCGCTGGGCCGTATGGGACTATCGTTACTCGGAATGTTTATTCCCGTAATGAGAGAAATTGTAGAAATGTTATATTTAACAAAAGAGCCACTTACCTTAAGTGGCGACAAATACGAAAAATGGATTGGTCCTATACGTACCACATCCTTTCAACAAGGGATTTGGCATACCATACATGATTTGCAAAGAAAAAACGTATTGTCTCATACAACAGTGGAAAATCAGTAACAATGCAAAGGAAGTTTTTTCTTGCTACATGGATGAGATTGTATGTTTTTTATCGTTTTAGATGAATGAACTGGAAAGGACATCCACGTATGCTTCGCTCTTTTCGGTGGAAAAACAATGAGAAAAAACAGGAACTAATACTAGATAAGTAGTAAGCAATTTTAAATTTCTCAATGTCTTATATTTCATGCCATTCTTTTCTCACCAAATATAAGAAAAGAATGGCATGTTATTTTCTATTCGAGGAATCAATAGTGTGGAAATAAACGTACGTGCTGCGCTTGTTCTCTATCATGTCCGAAAAAAACCAATGTTGGGTGTATGTCTCGAATGACATCATGCATACATAGAATGGATTGTTTTGCCATTTTCTGATCAAATCCGAAAAAGGGAATGTCCTTTTCAAAATTTTCTTTCGTGTAAGCAACATCGATCGTTAAAAGGATGGGTCCAGATTTTTCTGTTGTAACCAGAATAGATTGATGTCCTGGAGAATGCCCAGGCGTAAAAAGGAGTTGTACACCTGGAAGCAACTCATGATCCCCTGTAACCATCTGATATTGTAAATCTGGTAGTCTACATTCTAATGGAGCATAATTTTCATTCCCGATTGCAGCCTCATATTCTGCTTGTTGGATGACAATGGAACTATGACGAAAATGTTTGTTTCCTCCAGAATGATCGACATGTAAATGAGAGTTAATAACAACTTGGATTTCTTCTGGCTGATACCCAACACGTTGGACTGCGTTCACGATGGAATCTTTCTCGAACATGTGAGGAACGACTCGATTTTCTCGATTCGTTCCTTTATAATATTTGGGATTGCTGATAAAAGTATCTGGCATTCCCGTATCAATTACAACTGGACCCTCTGTGTTTCTAGTAAAAAAGACCAGACAGGCATGCGAAGTAATTTGCCTGGTGGTAACGTTAGATTCACGGCGGATTGATCTAGAAAACATGATCCTACAGATAAAAAATGCAATTTTTTCACAGTCATGGTATGTCCCTCCTCACGTTTATTTTCTCCCCATTTAACGGAGTATTCGCATGTTATACCGTTCACACACAGTGTGTATTTACAGCGGGATGCGTTTTTTCTTCTAAACAATAGATTGGACAGAAAAACAGCTACAAAGAAATTCTCTTCTCAAGGTTTTCCTTCTGTAAACAAACATTATCATTCGCCGTCCTTTTTCACATTCCCTGCTGGAGTGAATTTTTTATGAAAGCATTTCGATTCGTAATAAAAGGGGTTGTAGAAAGGATGATTTACAGTAGCACATTAGGAACGCTGTCTATGGAGAGGCAAGCCACCGGTATTTTATAGCATCTCTTGTTGAGAAATATGAAGAGAGGCTGATAAGAAGCCTAAATTCATTGTATACTACGCGAGTACGTATAAAACAAATAGGAGTGATAATTTTGAAACGTAAGGTAGGTGTAGTTTTTACTGCGTTATTAACGGGGACCATACTGTTTGTAGTATCACATACATCAGCACATGCAGATACGGTATCTCAACCTTATCAAGTTGCTATCCCAAGCAAAGACAATACAAAGCCGACAATCATTGGATTTGATAGTCAAATAGCGTTCGAATCCTATTTAAAAGAACATCCCATTGCGCCAGCTTTTCCAAAATTATTACAATCTTCTTCCCAAATTTATTCTACTTTTTATCATGATACTAACTTGAAGGGGGCAAAATTTAATGCGAATGCAGGTAGAAATCCCATACTGATAACGAACTTTAGTGCAAGTAGTAATGATCAGGTGTCTTCCGTATGGACACATAAATTCGGTAATTATACAACCCTTTATGAGCATAAGAATGCACAAGGTCGTGCGTTAGCTATAGCGAATAATGGTACTAGTGTCGATTTAACAGATTATAGTATGGGAGATGGCGAAAGAACATGGAATGATCAAGCGTCATCAGTAGTTGTAAAAGCAAACTAATGAAATCCCTTCGTTCTATGTATCTATCATACATGTAGAACTTTCTCAATATTCGTCGATGTGGGTGTGTGTTAAGATGCAAGTGAATGTGAATTCCTTTCCGTTGTCTGTAAGTTTAGGTACAAAGAAGAGACGCTTTCATACAGATTGCGGTTTTTCTTTTTTGTCCATTCATTATAGATTTTGAAGATGAAACGATAAGAAGATTATACATAGGAAGAGATTTTGGATTCGTACTTTAATATTTTTAAATGTAGAAGGACTAGGCACCATTTTATAAAACCTTGTATAGCGAAAGGGACGTGCATCTTAATGGGGGTAGTGGCAGGGTTCTGGCTATGAACCGCAAAGTAAATGAATAAAGTACTAAAATCAGTTACCAAAAACCATAATTTTTGTAACTTGTTCAATCTTTATTAGGATTCTCGATTTAAATAGGTTAAGTCGTTACCAAAAATCATTCCCAAAATGATTACCACAAACATTTTCCAAAAGTGCACCGTGCACTTTTTATCCTTCTGGTAATTCAATTAAACTAGTAATTATTGTAATAAATGTAGATTTCCCAATACCGGATGTTCCTGTACCAACAATCATAATGTTGTATTCTTTATTTAAAACTTACTTTACGGTCTATGACAGCAACCCTGTCATTACCCCTAAAAGGGATGCAAACGATTCAAGCTCTATATAAACAGAGACGAAGTCTTTCATCAGACTCCGTCTTTTCGGCATACAATGCGTTACAGGAATTATTCAAATCTGCTTAAACTACAATAGGATTTTGTATGCAGGTCTATGTTTTCTCAAACTTGGCAACAGAACCCTATATACTTATAGAGTTACTTCATGATTTACATATTAATTTCCATTGGAGAACGTTTCTTATCTGATTCTGTTTCGCCAGATGGTTCAGAAAGTGTTGTACATTCTTGAAACGCAAATTGTTTACAGCCCTTACATGTGGATAGCTCTAATTCTTGTAGTGCAAAGTTTAATGCTAATCCTGTACGCGTGAAAAAGTGTTGCTCTCCAATCCTTTCGTATAACCCTGTTTGATAGAATATGTCTTTCGGTTGATGCTGGATACCTGAAATCAAAAGGGTTCCTTGTTTTTCAATTATTTTTTTTCGAATGTCTTCTACTGCAGACTCTGCCGAAGTATCCATAAAAGAAACGTTTCCCATACGTAGAAGAAGGATGTGAGTGTTAGATTGTAAGGATGCTTCTATAGATGTTTCGAATTCTTTTATGGTACCAAAGAATAAGGGACCTTCTACGTTGAAGATACCGATTTGCGGACAATTTTTCCCATTTTCAACGATTTCTGACTTGACATAGGAATCTACTGGATCTGGCAACGCTTTTCGAACACGTAAGGATTTGCTCATTTTTCCAATGAATAAAAGAAACGCAAGAAGTAGTCCCACGCTTACGCCAGTTGTAAGATCTGTGAAAACAGTTACTAGGAATGTCAATACAAGGACCAGCGTGTCCCCCGTTTTTGTTTTTAGAATATGAATAAACTCATCCTGCTCACTCATATTCCAAGCAACAACCATTAAAATCGGTGCCATACTAGCCAGTGGAATATGAAAAGCAAGCGGAGACAGAAATACTAACACCAATAATACTACTATTCCATGTATCATGCCTGATACTGGCGAAGTCGCTCCATTTTTAATATTTGTTGCAGTTCGAGCGATGGCACCGGTCGCAGGAATGCCGCCAAATAAGGATGTCACCATATTCGCAATTCCTTGTCCCACCAGTTCTTTATTACTATTATGTTTGCTGTTTGCCATGTTATCTGCCACCATAGCAGACAACAATGATTCAATCCCACCTAATGCTGCAATAATACAAGCTGCTGGAAGTAACATAAGGACAGTATCCCATGTAAATTCAGGCATTTGAAAGTCTGGTAGCTGATGTGGAATATCGCCGTATGTAGTCCCAATCGTTTCGATTTGATTCGGAAATAATAGAGTTGCGATCAAACTTGAAATGACCAAGCCTAATAATGCGCCTGGAATTCGAGGTAACCATTTTGTAGCTGCGATCACAATTCCTAAGCAAAGAAAAGCGGTAAGGATACTATATGGATTCAATTCTGCGATATTTGTTCCAATTTCTTTCATATTATAAAAAAAGGTTTCTTGCTTTTCCAGGTGATGAAGCCCTAAAAAATTTGCAATCTGTCCAGAGAAAATAATGACAGCAATCCCCGTTGTAAAACCAATCATGACAGGTCGCGGAATAAAGGTGATAAACCTTCCTAGTTTGCAAACACCCATGATAATAAGTAACATTCCTGCCATAAAACCAGCAATTAATAAGTTTTCATAGCCATATTGCATCACAATACCGAGTAAAATCGGTACAAATGCACCTGTGGGTCCCGCAATCTGATATTTTGAACCACCAAATATGGATACGAAAATTCCTGCGATAATCGTCGTATAAATACCATATTCAGGTCGTACCCCACAAGCGATGGCAAAGGCCATCGCAAGCGGAATCGCTACAATCCCGACAACCAATCCTGCCAGCATATCTTTTTGTAAGTTAGCAAGGTTATATCCAGCATATCTGCCTGAAAATCTCATCATTTTCCTCCTCTTCCTGCATGTATTTAAGGACTTGTTGTATGTGCGTAGGAATATCCCTCTATAACGACTTCTAAATGACCTGTTTGGGGGTGAATGACAAGTCCATGAACAGGTACAGAAGGTGGTAATAAAGGATGTTGGCGTATCATTTCTACACTATGTTGAACACTTTCCTGTACGTTTCGGAAACCGGTTAACCATGTAGATAGATCAATGCCTGCATGTTGTAATGTACGAATGCAAGTGGAATCAATGCCTTGCTGTTTTACCTTTTCTAATAGCGGCTCAGCTTGCAAACCCGCCATACCACAATCTTCATGACCAATCACACAAATTTCCTCTACTTGTAATTCATAAATGCCCAGTATGATACTCCGCATCATACTACCAAAAGGATGGGAAATCACAGCGCCTGCGTTCTTTATGACTTTGGCATCCCCATTTTGTAAGCCCAATGCCTGTGGTAATAATGTTAACAATCTGGTATCCATACACGTCACAATCAATAATTTTTTATTTGGAAATTTGGTTGTAGCAAAAGGTTCGTACTCTTGTTTTTGTACAAACGTTTCATTATGTGTCAATATATTTTCTAGCAATGTCACTTGGTAACGCCTCCCTTAAATGTCACTTGCCAATTTTATAGATTGGTAAGCTTTGAATATGAATTCGGATGTGATCTTATATTTAGTCTAGAGAGGATGAAATTTGGTGTCAACAACCTAAAACATGAGAAATAAAATCTTATATTCTGTATGTTTCATACAAAATCTGAGATTTTATTTTTTTGATTCTTGTCTACATGTCATGTTAAGGACATAAATAGGAAAAATAACAAACACCTCCTTAGGTTAAAATAAGTATCATAAAATCACCATTTATCTACGTTATTTCGACTTTAAACGGTTCTACACAGGGAGATGTTGTTTCTGATTCGTAATATGCATAAGTTGAGAAATGTAGATAGAACCTTGTATGTCATATGAAATTTATTTATGATGTAACTAAAGTGTTGTTAATAAAATATTTAAGTCGCATGTGATTGAGAGTGTAATCCCTCCATATGGTCGATTCACGGGGAAACAGAAAAGAATGGAAGGTGAATCACTCATAATGATAGATGTTTTAAAAAAATGGAATTGTTACGAGGGAGACAAAGTGAGAACATGGATGTTTGTTAGGAACAATCCATTTCATATATTGAGGAGGAAATAGAATGAACAAAACCGTAAAATATGCACTTCGATTTTTAGCTGTACCTATTGCAGCAGGCGCACTTCTGTTGAGTACAGCGGCACCGCAGCATGTACAAGCAGCTAGTGAACCATCTCTACAAACACAAAGAAATGAAGTGGGAACATTAGAAATTACATTGACAGCCATGGAATGGAAATATGATCATAGTGAGCCTGGGGGATTTAAGTATTATCCTGGAAACAATCTAGCAGATGTAGAATTTACAATCTATAATAAAAAGGACAATACAATCTATGCAAAGAAACGAACAGATAAAAATGGAAATGTTTCGTTTCAACTCCCTTTGAATCTTGTTTTTTCCTGTAAACAAACATCCGTATATCCAGAAATAAATGGGGGAAGATATGTACCGGAGACAAGAACGTTTTCTGGATCTTTTAAAACAAACGGAGAAATCTATCAGCATACTGTGTATAATATGTTCACATTATATTAAAAAATAAAACCCTTTGAAAAACGATTTCAGTTTTTCAAAGGGTTTTAACGTACTAGCGATTATGTAAATATTTTAGTATGAGTTTACCTATGAACTCCAAATTTGCTGTACCCATTCAGGATGATCAATAAATGGGTTCCGATTCTGTTGATACTTTGTATAAATAAGCTCATTACGCCTTCGTTCAAAATTATCCACGGGATCTTGTTCATGTTATTGTAGTAAGACCGATATTCGTCCCATATAAGGAGACGTATTGTTGTTCACTCTATCATTTAGTTCTAGATCAATTTCTCCATTGTCCCCTTCATACCGAACAGTCATATAAAATAACATGCTAGCAATATCTCCCTTTACACCATCATGAGGTTTCCAAGAATCACTATCATATTTACACTCTGTTGCTTCTAAATGAGGAGTGCCCCATTATCAAAATCTAAATTACCACGTGAACTGTTTACAGATACATCGAATGCATTAAATTCACGATAGCGGAGTTAAAGACGCCGTAGCAACCTTTTCACTCATCCACACATAAAGCGATTAAATCCTTTGCTTGGTACTTACTCAGTTTCTGAACAAAACCAACATTTCTAGCAAGATCTTGTAAGGCATTTGGAGATAAAAATCTTTGAATATCTTGAGCAAATAGTTGTAATTCATCAGATATAGAAATAGACATATAAAAACGCCATCCTTTCCTATGTTTCTACAAAAAGAATAGCGTATTTTTTCTTGTTAGGGGGTATTTTTTTGTTAGCTTGATAGCAATGGGGTGGAACCAAAAATTAATAAAACATATTCTATTATTGCTTCACCGCTTGGGCTACAAGTGCTGCGTATGCTTGTGCCCCTAATTTGGTTAAATGCACACCATCAGGTGCAAAGTAGTCTCTCTTTCCAGCACTTGCTGTATACCAATCAACTAGAGTTACATTCGGATATTCAGATGCCGTTATTTTCAGTCTCTCATTCACGATTGATTCCCACGGACGTGGTACTCTCGTATTAATAAATATGATTTTACGTTCGTTTCCAATTAATTTTATTAATGAAACAAGTTGCTCCGTAGTAAAGGCTCCATTTGTACCTAATCCAATAATGACATAGTTTCCTAAGTTCCCTTCGTTTTTTAACTGTTCAACTTCCGGAATCGCTTTTGACAGCTGGCGACCAATTTGCGCATCAATCCTAATATCAGGAAAAGTATTTTTTAAATACGGAGTAATATCAATCATAACAGAATCGCCTATCGCAGTAACTGTGAGTGAATTTTTAGGTTGCTCAGAACTTACTTCTTTTGATTCCCCTTGTTTTTGAGGCGTCTCTTGATTTTGCGCCGATTGTGTTTGTGCTGCCGCCTCCTTATCTTGTTGAGAATGTTCCTTAGACTTACTAGGGGTCACACGACCGAAAAAAGAAAATTGTACGTTAAGGAATATTTTTACATAAAAAGACGATTCTTTTCTATATTAAAGAGTCGTCTTTTCATCTTTTTTCAATTCTCTTAATTTCCGATATAACGCAGCTTGACGTACACCCGTGATAGCATAAATTTCTTTAATCGTTTTCTTCGTTTGTTGGCGTAATTCAATCGCATGGTTCATCCCTGCATGTTGTTCCGTATATTTTTTTATTCTCCCATGATATACTCCTTTTTGTTTTGCAAGTTTGATTCTAGCAATTTGTTTTTCCTTAATCATTTCTCGGTCTAACTCACTAAAGGCTGACATAACTGTTAAAAAGAATTTTCCTGTTGGAGTTCTTGTATCAATTCCTAAATTTAAAACAGCAAAGTGTATGCCTTTTTTATGAAGATGTTCAATAAATTGTAGTAATTGAATTGTATTCCGTCCTAGTCGGTCCATTCTTGTTACAACGAGGGTATCTCCTTTTATTAGGCGTTTGTGTAATAATGGAACAAAAACGGCAATAGGAATCCAAACCCTTTAAAATTTTACCAATATAAATCTAACTCATCACAATACGTGTCTGCTTCAATAAAACAATTTCTCCAATCAGCAGTATTTGCAATCTCACAGATAATATCTTCAACCTGTTTTGTTAAATCATAAATATCTTTGTAGGGAACGAAAAATACATATTCGTTAGATGAATTCATTTCCATATTAAAATCATATCGAAGATATTGCTCCACCTCTTTTCGTACCTTGCTTTTTCCCCTAACAAATTTATTATTATTTTCTATTCTAAGCCACATTCTAATTTTGGCTATTTTTTCTTTTCCAATAGGATGTACCTTATCTCTTATCCCCTTTTCTTTTATGTATCGATATAAAGTAGCTTGACTAATTCCAGACATAGCAACTATTTCACTAATACTATATTCTTTAGAGGCATATAGATTTAACGCTTTTTCAATGTATTTTTCTTTTACCTTCGGGCGGCCACCTTTTCTTCCCCTAGCTCTAGCACTTTCCAATCCTTCCTTCGTCCGTTGGACGATTAGATCTCGTTCAAACTGGCTAAATGCTTGGAAAACAGTTAACATGAGTTTTCCCTGTGGTGTTTGTGTATCAAAATTTTCTTTTAAACTAATGAGCTTTACACCTTTTTGTTCAAAATACTCAACGAGTTCAATTAAATCCTTGGTACTTCTTCCTAATCTTGAAAAGCTTTCTACAATTAAAGTATCACCGGTTCGAATCTTATCTTTTAATCTCATTAATTCAGGTCTATCTTTTTTTGTTCCAGATATTTTTTCGGTAAGAATTTCCGTACATTTACAAGTTTTTAATAAATCTAATTGACGAATCAAATCTTGTTGTTGAGTACTGACCCTGACATAGCCGTATATATGATTTTGCATGAAACATAACCTCCTCATGAAGTTAATTTTATCAAAAAGGTGCATTAATGTTAATTTGTTTTTGGTAATACTTTTGATAACGAGTTTACCTAGTTTTTTATCTTATCATTTATCAAAAAATATAATTATCAAAAACCATCGTTTTTGACATAGTGTATATGTTTATTGTTTCTCCAAAAATAGTAATACATGATAAACCTAAGAAAACACATAAGAATAATGTAGTAATATCGTAAACTATATGATAGAATATGTATGAAAAAGAGTAAAGAAAAAGCTCATTCTTTTACAAGAAATGAGCTTTCCTTTTTCAAGCTAAACATTGTGAATGGCTTCAATCTTTATTAGGGAAAAGATTGAAAGAAAAATTTAGCATAATTATATTTTGTCATGAGTGTAAAATAAAGTAAATTGATAATATTTATTTTAAATATTACGAATTCACTTTACACTTTCACAATGAGTAATCTAAAAATCCCACTGCCTAATTAGGCAGTGGGATTTTTAATTGATTTTGCAGATACTATAATATAAGGCCTCACCATACCATTTCGGGAATAAACTATTTATCAACTTATGTAATCTAGTTTATACATTTCATTTGTTATATATTTAGTGCGTAACTAAATTTTTAGTTTACGAAAAAGGAATACATTTGGAGAGGGGAATTTTATGAAGGGGAATACGTTTATTTTTTTTATGATAACATTATTAGTCGGAATTATCGGTTTGTTGTTTACGCCAGTTGTACATGCTGAAACAGAAACATCATTTCAACCAAATGATTTCTCTACGTATGGATTGGGTTTAAAAGATACTAAAATGAAAGAAGATATACCTGATTATACACCATCTATTTCTTATCTCACAAAACAAGAAGCAACCAAACAAAAACAACAGGGAATTCAAAATCCAAATATTCTTCCCAATCGCATCGATTTACGTGAATATTTTCCAGAAGTACGAAGTCAAGGGAAGTTTGGTACATGTGTCCCATTTGCTACAACTGCTTTAAGAGAATACTATATTGCAAAAGATGCAGGAGCACGTGGAACAGACATTACGTATTTATCGCCCTCTTATATTTATTATCCAAGTGGACCAAAGGATGGTATGTATTTCGAATCCGCCTTTCAAATTTTAAAACAAGAAGGCGTACCTCCAGAAACAGAACGCTTGTATGATTTAAATCCAGAAAATACAAACCAATTTAAAGAACCCCTTACAGCTCTACAGCAAAAAAATGCAGTGCCTTATAAAATTAGTTCCTATCAAGCTATACGTCAAGCAAATATGCTTGCTGATATAAAGCAAGCAGTAGCCAATCAAGACCCTGTTTTAGTGGGAATACATGTATACCCCAACTTTGATGCAACTCCTACATCCGGAATTGTACCACCTGTTACAGAAAAGAAGTCCAGAGGGGGACACGCTCTTGTTGTAGTGGGGTATGATGAAACAAACCAATGGTTCATTGTAAGAAATAGCTGGGGGACAAAATTTGGTGACCACGGATATGCATATATGCATTATCAGACATTATTAGACATGTCAAATAGTGTAGCATACGTGATTAAACCTTCACAAAAACAATATCCACCATTTGGTGTGCAGATGGCAGCGACAGATATAAATTCTTCTGAAATCAAATTTAATATAGCAGCGAAAAATGCGACTGCATACGATTTGTATAAAAATAACCAAAAAATCCAGACCTTTACGGCATCTACTATTACAGATTTAAATATCCTGCCTGAGCAATCTTATATGTATCATGTGGTAGCAAAAAATATGATGGGAGAAACTCGCAGTTATCCTTTGTCTATTTCAATTCCACCTATCATACCAATTAAACAGGCGAGTTGATATTAATCATGAAGGATAAAGTAAGAGCTACTTTTTGTGATTTTAATGGAAGTCCATTACTTGTTGTAATGGACTCTTTCATTATGATGTGAGAGAATTAGACTAGATTGGTAAAAAATAATAAAAAAAGAACGGTTCTATTGGCATAGTCCGTCCTTCGAGAAGGAAATAATGACAGTTATTCTTCTTAATTATACCTAATAAAACAGAAGATTCAATCTATTATACGTTGAGAAAATATTCATCTTCTGAAATAAGGCGGTTGTTATGAATAAAGGTGATGCAATTTTAAGGTTGTTATCAGAAATCAAGTTGGAACTTAAAGAAGTAAAAGAACAAATGGAGAAAATGCAAACAAAGTTAGATACATTCGAACAACAAAATCAGGTGAAGAACAAAATAGAGCGAAAGAAGCCAAAAACAAAACCTGATAAACAAGATAAGCGAGATTGGAAATACCCAGCTA
>NZ_VWVQ01000063.1:0-525 GCF_015712745.1 Bacillus sp. SRB3LM | reverse complement strand
TTGAGACGGCAGCTATCTTTAACATTCCTGCCCCTTCAACGATTTCTGTTTGGAAAAAACAGCTCGAAACACAAGGAATTGATGCCCTTCAATCTAAAAAAAAGGGGCGTCCATCCATGAAAAAAGATTCAAATAAACAATTAAAACAAACTTTAGCTGACGGGTCAGTCGAAGCACTTGAAGCACGTATTAAACAGCTTGAAATGGAAAATGAGTACTTAAAAAAGTTGAATGCCTTAGTTCAAAACAAGGAAAAATCACGAAGCAAGACAAGGCGCAAGTAGTCTATGAATTAAGGCATAAATATTCGGTGAAGGCACTCGTGGAGCTAGCTGGTATTCCACGGAGTACGTATTATGATTTAGTAAAGAAAATGAATCGTCCGGATCAAGATGCCGATTTGAAAGCTGAAATTAAAGCGATTTATGAGGAAAATGAAGGTCGTTATGGCTACCGTCGCATTCGTGATGAGTTAACGAATCGTGATCAGAAAGTGAATCACAAAAAGGTTCAGCGCATTATGAA
>NZ_VWVQ01000062.1:0-719 GCF_015712745.1 Bacillus sp. SRB3LM | reverse complement strand
AGTATCAATAAAGACGATATTCTAACCAGCTTAACACGAGAAGACTCCTTGGAAAAATGAAGTATGACTGTCCTTATTCCCCCTTTTCGGGGGGATGGGCAAAAACACCCTATTTCCGTATATGGTTACCACTTGTTATTTTTGTAGTGATTTACTTGATCTATTACTTCATTACGGTTCAATTATATAAAAAAATTGTACTTCCGAAAGAAGAGTAATGTAAATATGATTTATATGAAGTGTCAACATCATCAGCCCTCATGTATTGATTATTTTGAAGGAGGAAAAAAGAGCTGGAATTAAGAAAAGGACTCGCACTATGGTTAAACAATTGGTTCTTGTGAAAAAAACTCAAATTGTATCATCTCTCTCAGAACAGATTCTTTCAATAATCTGTTCTTTTTCGTTCGCAAAAAGGGGCAATAAGAAAAAGCAACCTCTTCTTTTAAGAAGGATTGCTTTCTTGTAAAGCATATTCGTATTCTTTGACTCTTCTATAAAATGTATTACTCTTCATTCCTACTATTTGCATGGCTTTTACCGCAGTAATTTTATGATTTTTCCATTCTTGATAAGTTTCTTTAAAATTATCATCTATTTCAACTTTTTTGCGGCCAAATTTAACGGTTCTGTTGCAAAGTTTAAAAAAATAGAGAACGGATTATAAAGTGGCGTTTGGGTTTAAGCAACCGCTACTAATTTTTGGAGTTCATTGTACG
>NZ_VWVQ01000006.1:0-58500 GCF_015712745.1 Bacillus sp. SRB3LM | reverse complement strand
AAAATAAAAATTGACGTTTCACGTTGTTTGTTTCGTTCAGTTTTCAAAGAACTACTTGGTCGCTCATTTGCGACTTCCTTATGTTAACATCTTCATTTTTCAATGTCAACTAAGTTTTTTAATTTCTTTTTTGTCGTTTTCTGCGTTTCTGCATCAGCGACGGTTATTAATTTACCATATATAAACCATTAGCGTCAACAATTTTTAATAAAAAATTCTTTTTCTTACATAACGAATACATTCTTCTGTGTTAGCTACTCTCCGGAATAAACAGAAAATGATTTTATATCTTTCTTCCATGGCTTTTTTTACAACTTCATGAATACGCTCATCTTCAAAATCAAATAAAAGTTCCTCTAATTCTCTCTTCAATATGTATTCCATTTCTTTTCTTTCTTCTTTTGTCAACATCAGCCCAAGCAAACAATCACCTCAATAATTCCTTACGCAACAATAAACGTTCCGCTCATTTTCAATTATCACAATCCTATCATCCATTATATCCACTACTTACGATGTTAATCCTTTGTTCTCTTTTTTATATTTACAGCATATATGTAACTGAAAAGGATTGGACAAAGGGGCGTAATATTATGTTTTTCTTTTTTATTACGAGTAAGAGAAATTTTAAACACATTAGCTTAATAGTGATACTGTCCTTATTTACAGCATGGCTACTCTTTTTAAAAACATATTCACATGAATCTGCTTTTTCAACTGCTACAGGCCCTAAAGTAATTTACAAAGGAGACACCGCTAAAAAGCAAGTTGCATTTACGTTTGATATTAGTTGGGGAGACAAAAAAGCAATTCCAATCCTAGATACTCTTAAAGAAAGAGAAATTAAGAATGCAACCTTCTTCCTTTCTGCTGCATGGGCCGAAAGACACCCCGATATTGTAGAGCGAATCATGAAAGATGGGCACGAAATCGGTAGTATGGGGTACAATTACACATCCTATACTTCTCTAGAGACAAATGAAATAAGGCGAGACCTTTTACGAGCACAAGATGTTTTTACGAAACTTGGTGTAAAACAAGTCAAGCTGTTACGTCCACCTAGTGGCGAATTTAACAAAGCAACCCTTAAAATCGCAGAATCACTTGGATACACCGTCGTGCATTGGAGTAATAATTCAAACGATTGGAAAAACCCAGGTGTAAATAACATCGTTTCCACTGTCTCTAATAATTTGAAGGGTGGAGATATCGTCTTATTACACGCATCCGATTCTGCCCTTCAAACAAATAGAGCTTTACCGCTGCTCCTGCAAAAAATAAAAAGTGATGGATATGAGCAAATATCCGTGTCACAACTTATTTCCAACACAAGTACGAAAAGTGAAGATGTGAAGTAGCTTCTTCCCAACTACTCTTCACGCATAAAAAGCTCTACTACCTTTCAAGAAGGTGGTAGAGCTTTTTTAATCATACCATTTCCAGCATTATAACTGCTGGTGTATAAAACCTCTCTCTATTAAGCTGATTTACTTGTTTTTCCGATTAAACGATGTAATACAAGTAATTGATACGCATTACATAACAATAGCGGTATAACCATTAAATATAGCCAATCTGTATCATTAATCCGAAGCGCCGGTACCCATTCAAGGATTGTTACAACAACCATAAAGAACAGAGCTGGCACAAATGCTTTTTTATTTGTTTCTTTACTTTTTACATAAGCAACAATTGCTCCAAACACAAATAATATTCCAGCAACAAGTATGTTATTCCCTAACGAGACTTCCCCATTTGCAATAAGTACAGATCTTAAATACACAAAATCAAATAATACGAATGCAATAAAGAAGAGCTGGACTGCATTCCATAAAGAAGATGAGCGAAACATCCCTAGTCCAAAACGGTGGATTGTTAAATATGCAAAGAATCCCATTTGACTTATAACACTAAAAATAAATCCTACACCCATCAGCCAGAAAGATACTGCTAAAACCTCCTTACCGTCGAAATTTTGAAAAAATTTATTGTACTTGTCCCACTCCAAAACAAAACCAATAATAACTGTGCTAATCCCACCAAGAAACAACGTCGTTAAAAATAGTCGTACCCACTTGCGGCTATTCACAACACATCCCCCATTATCCTTATATTTCTAATTAAATTGTATCAATGACAATTTCAAAAAGCTAGCCATGTTCATGTATAAATTCCTTAAAGATATTTATATTAAAAAGAGAGAACTGTGCTGAAAGGAGTTCCAACTTATGAAACGGATGCTATTCATTTTCGTTTCTTCTTTTCTACTTATCGCACTTGCAGCATGCGCACAAGGAAAAGAAACGAAATCCGAACTAGATTACGATCAAACAAAGAAAATGATTGTTGATATTTTAAAAACAGATCAAGGTAAGAAAGCTATTCAAGATGTATTAACTGATGAAAAAATGAAACAAGCACTCATACTAGATGAAACAGTAGTAAAGAAAACGATTGAAGATGCCATGGTATCCGATAAAGGGCAACAATTCTGGGAAAAGCTCTTTAAAGATCCTGAGTTCTCATCAAAGTTTGCTAAAAGTATGGGGAAAGAACAAACTCAATTAATGAAAACCTTACTAAAAGACCCTGAATACCAAGCAGGCGTTATAGAAATTATGAAAAATCCTGAAGTAGAAAAAATAATGTTACAAACAATGAAGAGTAAAGAATACCGTCAATATCTACAACAAGTACTAACAGAAACTGCTGAAAGTCCACTCTTCCAAGCCAAGATGATTGATATCATTAGTAAAGGTGTGCAAAAAGCTGAAAAAGGCGGATCTGGTAAGAAAGAAGCAGGCGGTGACGGTGGTTCTCAAGGCGAAAAGAAGGAAGAACAGTAAAAAATAATAACTATAATAACGAGTGGACAATGTATACATTGTTCACTCGTTATTACTTTATCTTACTATTAACAGACAAAATGGCCCCCTCTAGTTAAGCGAAAGGTTTACTAACAACAAAAGCCTTATTGTTGTCAGTAACAGGTGAACCCCACTGATTAAAGTTTCACTTTATTTTTGTGTAACAGCTGTTTTATCAATTACTGTTTCAGCTATTTTACTATAAATAATGCCCGTTGTATGTGTATCTTCATATACTGAAGGAGCAAAGTCTTCTTTATTCCAATCGGGTTGTTGTAGCGGAATGCGACCAAGAACATTCGTTTGCAATTCGGTAGCTAACTTATCTCCCCCGCCTTTTCCAAATACATATTCTTTCTCACCAGTTACCTTACTTTCAAAATATGCCATATTCTCAACAACACCAAGAATACTATGTTCAGTGCGCAATGCCATCGCTCCAGCACGTGCTGCTACAAACGCAGCTGTTGGATGAGGCGTCGTTAC
This sequence comes from Bacillus sp. SRB3LM, assembly GCF_015712745.1. Lineage (NCBI taxonomy): Bacteria > Bacillati > Bacillota > Bacilli > Caryophanales > Bacillaceae > Bacillus > Bacillus sp. SRB3LM. The sequence goes on along the minus strand of NZ_VWVQ01000006.1, from coordinate 55,147 downwards.
AATAATCTCTTTGCAAGATGGCAACATTGAGTGCACATCTAACGCAACATCACCTGTGCCTGGTGGCAAATCTAGTACTAAATAATCTAGATCGCCCCATTCTACTTCTGTGAAGAAGTGGTTTAACATTTTCCCAAGCATAGGTCCTCTCCAAATAACTGGTGCATTATCCTCTACAAAGAAGCCCATTGAGATTACCTTTACACCTAAACGTTCCACCGGAATTATTTTGTCACCTCTTACGATAGGACGTTTTTCTATCCCCATCATGTCTGGCACACTAAAACCGTAAATATCCGCATCGATAATACCAACTTTTTTTCCTAAACGAGCTAAAGCAACTGCAAGGTTAACGGAAACAGTTGATTTTCCCACGCCACCTTTTCCACTCGCTACTGCTAAGAATGTTGTTTTTGAATTAGGTGACAATAAAGATTCCCTTTGCTCTTCTTGTTGTTCCGGTGCAAACTGAGCTAATTCCTCTTCTGTAAATTCTGCAAAACGAAGTCCAACTGTTGCTGCCCCAAGTTCTTTTACTAACTTTACAATTCCAGACTGCAACTGCATTTGTTCCGCTGTACCGGTTTTTACGATTGCAATTTTGACACTCACATGTTCCTTCTCTGGCTTGACTGTTACCTCTTTAATTGCATTTGTTTCTTTTAATGTTTTATGTAAAAACGGATCCACAATCCCTTCTAACGCTTCAACCACTTGCTCTTTCGTTACCATAATTAGCCCAGCCCCCTGTATGAAAAATAACGTAATGTTAATTGAATTTATCTCTGCTTATTCTTGAAATAAATGCGTTTACATTTCCAGTATAACATATTTTCCGAAAACTTCGTTAACGAGAGAAGCTCAAAAAAATCCTCCTTATTCTGGAGGATTTCCTTTTTCCGTGAAATAACGTAATATACCACGGTATATTGCAGCTGCTAACTTTTGCTGATATTTCTCCGAATTTAACATATACCTTTCGTTCACATTCGATAAAAAGCCAGCTTCAATTAAAGCACCTGGTGTTTTAGAATACTTTAATAAATACACATGCGAAATAGTCTTAGCAGAACGATTCGTGTTCTCTAAACTTGTTCTCAATTCAGCCTGTATAAATTTTGCAGCACGTTCATTTTCAATTGAAGAACGGTAATAGAACGTTTGTGCGCCTTTCGATCCACTACTAGTTAAAGCATTTAAATGAATACTTGCAAAAAAGTCTACATCAGGTTTATTGATGATTTCTACACGTTTTTTTAAATCCTCTGCTTTACGTCTGCTATATGACTTTGTATCTTTGTTAGCTAAATCATAATCTCCCTCACGCGTTAAAATAACTAGTGCACCTTGTTCTTGTAAATAGTCTTGTACCTTTTTTGTAATTTCAAGCGTAATATCCTTTTCTATAATATCCTTTCCACCAACAGCCCCTCCATCTGGTCCACCATGCCCAGCATCTAATACGATTACTTTCCCTGATAAGGGTAAATTCCAAGCACGCCACGATTTTGTAATTTGAAATTCTTGTTTGACTAAAAAAAACAATACAACCGCAGCGAGTGCAAAAGAGATAATTCGAATTCTCTTCATACCTTTCCTCCTCCAGCTAGTCCCTCTAATTACTTATATGGGACAAGAGGAAAGTTTATGCTTGTCTTAATGAAGCTTTAATCGATATCTTCTTTCACCTTTTTCATACCCTTCTTGCCACCACAATCCTATAAACTGCTGACAAGATTCAAAAAGTAATTCCTCATCTTTCAACTTTATTTCTCGCATAGTCATACTCGTTAAAAATTGAAATAGCGTTTCAGTTAATTGTTGTTCTTCTTCTAAAGCTCTATATTTCACATCAAAAAATGATTCACCATAATAACCAAATTTACTGTATCTCGCTCCTAATAAATAAGATTCTATCCCTAATTCAATACAGTAATCTTCATACTGACGATGAAGCTCTTGCATTTGAAATGCATCACGAATATTTGAACGCAATGTTTTTAATGATAATTCCCGCAACATCTTCCGCTCGTATTTTAACTGCTTTTCTTTTTGTTTTTCTTGTAAGCTGACAATGACATTCATAGTACTTATAAACCTCCCTAATACGTATTAGTCTAAACTTCTAAAGAAGAAGCATACGCGCGGCGGTAGCACTAAAATATTCCAAGCTATAAAAATTGCAAAAGAGGAATGAAACATAAAAAAACCCCAACCAAAATGGTTGGGGTTTGTAGTTCGCAAAAATTAACGTTTTGAGAACTGAGGTGCACGACGTGCGCCTTTAAGACCGTATTTTTTACGCTCTTTCATACGTGCGTCACGAGTTAATAGACCTGCACGTTTTAGTGTTAGACGGTATTCTGGATCAGCTTTTAATAAAGCGCGAGAAATACCGTGACGAATAGCACCAGCTTGACCAGTGTATCCACCACCATTTACGTTTACAAGTACATCGTAGTTACCTAAAGTTTCTGTTGCAACTAGAGGTTGTTTCACTACTTCACGTAATGCAGCAAATGGGATATAGTTTTCAAAATCACGACCGTTAATGATAACGCGTCCTTCGCCTGGAACTAGGCGTACGCGCGCTACTGAACTCTTACGACGTCCAGTACCATAGTATTGAACCTGTGCCAAAGTAAGCCCTCCTTTAATTAATTATCCGCGAAGTTCGTAAACTTCTGGTTTTTGTGCTTGGTGTGGATGCTCTGCTCCAGCATACACGTTAAGTTTCTTAGAAACTTGACGGCCTAAGCGTCCTTTTGGAAGCATGCCTTTAATTGCAAGCTCTAACATTTGTACAGGGTAGTTTGTACGCATTTCAAGAGCTGTTCTTTGCTTAAGTCCACCTGGGTGGTTAGTGTGACGGTAGTAAATTTTATCGTTTAATTTATTACCTGTTAAATGAATTTTCTCAGCGTTAATAATAATTACATGATCACCCGTGTCAACGTGTGGTGTAAATGTAGGTTTGTTTTTACCACGTAAAATGGATGCTACTTCACTAGCAAGGCGACCTAAAGTTTGACCTTCAGCATCAACCACATACCATTTACGCTCAACTTCGTTAGCTTTTGCCATAAAAGTCGTACGCATGTGTTTCCCTCCTCGTTATCTTTTCCATAGAAAAAATCTATTGTTTATCTTAAACACGATTTCCTTCCGGGGCTAATCGTGGTTTTAGAAACAATACCATATGTTATGATATACTTTTGAGTTTCTAATGTCAAGCAAATGTTACACCAGGATTAGTTGTTATAGTTTACCTCCCATAAGTAAAGCCCATGACCTGGAGCCATCTTTCCAGCAAACTGACGATTTTGTTTCGCTAAAATCTCTGGAATGCTATCAGGATCAAGCTTTCCTTGTCCTATGCTAAGTAACGTACCAACAATAATTCTGACCATATTATATAAAAATCCATTACCTACAAAACGAAAAATTATTTCATCATCTTGTTCAATTAACTCGATTTCATAAATTGTTCGCACTTTATCTTTTTTGTCAGTTTTTGCCGAACAAAAAGAAGTGAAATCATGCGTTCCAATAAAATAAGGAATTGCTTTTCTTATAGAGTTGATTTCGAGCGGGTATGGATATTGATATACGTAATTTCTACGGAATACATCCGCAGTCTTTGATAATAATACACGATAACGATATTCTTTTTTCTCAACACCGTAACGTGCATGAAATTCTTCTGTTTTTTTCTCTACTTGCCTTATAACAATATCATCTGGCAACATTGTGTTTAAAGCATTACTCCATTGCCACTCTTCAAGAGACAAAGGGGTATCAAAGTGTATTACTTGTCCTTTTGCATGAACTGTAGAATCTGTTCTACCAGATGCCTGAACACGAACAAGTTCTCCCTTATGCAATTTCTGCAATGCTTTTTCTATCTCCTGTTGAACAGTACGATGGTTCGGCTGAATTTGATAACCACAAAAATGCATGCCATCATATGCAACCGTACATTTTATTCTATCCATTTCTCTATTCTCCATTACGATCGCACCCATGCCAAAATACAAGCTAAACAAAATAAACTGACAATCGTTACTGTATCGCTTGTTTTCCAGCGTAGTTGCCTAAATTTAGTACGTCCTTCACCACTTTGATATCCACGAGCTTCCATCGCAATGGCTAAGTCCTCTGCACGCTTAAAAGCACTGATAAACAGAGGAACGAGCAGTGAAATAATAGCTTTCATTCTATCTTTTATCGGTCCCCCGGCAAAATCAATACCACGTGACGCTTGTGCTTTCATTATTTTACTCGTTTCATCCATTAATGTCGGGATAAAACGAAGAGAAATTGACATCATTAATGCGATTTCATGAACAGGAACCTTTATACGCTTCAACGGCTTTAATAACGTCTCCAAACCATCTGTAATTTCAATAGGTGTCGTCGTTAACGTTAATAATGTCGTCATTAAAATAATAACGAAGAATCGTACAGAAATGTATATCCCTTGCTCTAATCCTTTTTCATATATCGAAAACCAACCAAGCTGGAATAGTACATCCCCCTCTTTATTTGTAAAAATATGCAGGAAAAATGTAAAAAGAAAAATCCATAAAATTGGTTTTAAGCCCGAAAGTACATAACGAATCGGCACTTTTGCAAAAAATAAAGCAATGAGTGCATATAAAAATAAAAATCCATATGAAATCGCATTATTTGCTAAGAAAACAACAAATACATATAAAAAGACAATCAGCAGCTTCGTACGTGGATCAAGTTGATGAATAAGTGAATTCCCCGGGATATATCTCCCAATAATCAACTGCTGCATGATTCATGACCACCTTTTCGTAACACCTGCACAACTTCATGAGTAAGATCCTCTAAAGATAAGGTAGCCTTTGGAATTGAAATACCAAACTTCTCTTCAATTGCACGTTTATACTTTAATGACATAGGAAGATCCACACCAATTTTCTCTAGTTCATCAGCATGTGAAAATACTTCCTCTGCACTTCCTTGCAAAAAGACCGTTCCTTTATGCATAACTACAATCTGCTCCGCATACTGAGCAGCATCCTCCATATTATGCGTTACAAGGATAACTGTAAGACCCTTCTCCTTGTGCAGCTTATAAAACATCTCCATAAGTTCGTTCTGCCCTTTTGGATCTAGTCCTGCTGTAGGTTCATCTAATACAAGCACTTCAGGTTCCATCGCCAGTACACCCGCTATAGCAACACGTCTCATTTGTCCACCACTTAATTCGAACGGAGAACGTGTTAACAGTTCCGGTTCTAGCCCTACAAGTTCAATTGCCTTTCTAGCCTTTTGCCTTGCTTCGTCTACAGATACTCCAAAATTAGTAGGGCCGAAACAAATATCTTTCTCCACAGTCTCTTCAAACAACTGATGTTCTGGGAATTGAAAGACAACCCCTACTTTTTTACGTAGTGGCTTTAGCTTTTTTTCTTTCTTTCCTGCCGAAATCAAATGTTCACCAATTTGAACTGTACCATTTGTCGGCTGCAATAAACCATTTAAATGTTGAATCATCGTCGACTTACCTGAACCAGTATGACCGATAATGGCATAATAACCCCCACTTGGAAACGACACGTCTACATCATAAAGTGCGCGTCTTTCAAATGGAGTTTTATATTGATAACGATGTTCTACTTTTTGGAATGTAATCTCCAAAGTTCGTTCACCAAGCTTTCCATTGTAAGATGCGTATTTTGCAAGAGAATTTCATTTCTTTTTAATAATTCTGCTATTTTCACTGAAAATGGTACATCTAATCCAATTTCTTGGAGCATATGAGAGGATTTGAAAATTTGTTCTGGAGTCCCTTCCTCTAATATCTCTCCCTTATTTAAAATAATGACACGGTCTGATTGTGCCGCTTCTTCTAAATCGTGCGTAATTGATAACACGGTAATACCTTTTTGATTAACAAGTTGTCTAACCGTTTCTACTACTTCACGTCTCCCTTGGGGGTCTAGCATTGACGTTGCTTCATCTAATATTAAAATAGATGGCTGAAGTGCTAAAACGCCTGCTATTGCCACTCGCTGTTTTTGCCCACCAGATAACGAATGAGGCTCATCATTAAGAAAATCTTCCATACGGACAAGTTTGAGAGCCTGATCTAATCTTTCTACCATCTGTTCTCTTGGCATTCCGATATTCTCTAAGCCAAAAACAACGTCGTCTTGCACTGTCGTTCCAACAAATTGATTATCTGGGTTTTGAAATACCATCCCAATTTGTTTTCGAACATCCCATACCGTTTCCTCTGATAAAACCATTGTATCATTTACTGTAATAGTTCCTGCTTCTGGCAAAAACAAACCATTCAATAATTTTGCAAGTGTAGACTTCCCTGAACCGTTTTGTCCAATAACAGATACCCATTCTCCCTCATATAAGGAAAATGAAACATCTTTTAATGCATAAGTGGCTGCCCCAGGATATTGAAAGGATATATTTTCTGTCCGAAGTTTCTCTTTTTTCAATACAAGGCACCCTTTCCTTCGCCAAGTTAGCCTATTTTTATATTTAAAAAAAAGGGCCATGACCAGTTTCTTGAAAAGAACTGTCCTGCCCTTTTAATTATCATTATACTAACTCGATAATTACCATTGGTGCTGCGTCTCCGCGACGTGGACCAATTTTTGCAATACGAGTGTATCCGCCTTGGCGCTCAGCATAGCGTGGAGCTACATCAGCGAATAATTTTTGAAGTGCATCTTGACCAGTCTCAGCGTTAGCTACTTCATTGCGAATGAAAGCTGCTGCTTGACGACGAGCATGAAGATCTCCGCGTTTACCTAAAGTGATCATTTTTTCCACTACAGAACGAAGTTCTTTTGCACGAGTTTCTGTCGTTTGGATGCGCTCGTTGATAATTAAATCAGTAGCTAAGTCACGTAACATAGCTTTACGTTGCGCACTTGTACGGCCTAATTTTCTGTATGCCATTCGTAGTTCCCTCCTTTGTTGATGGGTTTAAATCCTCAGTCGTCTTTACGTAAACCTAAACCTAATTCTTCAAGTTTATGTTTAACTTCTTCTAAGGATTTACGTCCTAAGTTACGAACTTTCATCATATCTTCTTCTGTTTTGTTCGCAAGCTCTTGTACAGTATTAATTCCTGCACGTTTAAGGCAATTATAAGAACGAACAGAAAGATCTAGTTCCTCGATAGTCATCTCAAGAACTTTCTCTTTTTGATCTTCTTCCTTCTCAACCATAATCTCAGCATTTTGTGCTTCATCAGTTAAACCAACAAAGATATTTAAATGCTCAGTTAAGATTTTGGCACCTAAAGAGATAGCTTCTTTTGGCCCGATGCTTCCATCCGTCCATACATCAAGCGTAAGCTTATCATAATTAGCCACTTGTCCGACACGTGTCTTTTCCACTTGGTAAGTCACACGTGATACTGGAGTATAAATAGAATCAATAGGAATTACTCCTATTGGTTGATCTTCGCTTTTATTTGCATCAGCTGGCGTATACCCACGGCCACGCTTTGCAGTTAAACGCACGCGGAAATGCGCATCTTTTGCTAACGTTGCAATGTGTAAATCTGGATTTAAGATTTCTACATCACTATCGTGAGTAATATCAGCAGCTGTGACAATACCTTCGCCCTGCACATCAATTTCCAACGTCTTCTCTTCTTCAGAGTAGATTTTAAGAGCTAACTTTTTCAAGTTTAAGATGATCGTTGTAACGTCTTCTACTACGCCCTCAACTGTTGAAAATTCATGTAATACGCCATCGATTTGGATAGCAGTAACAGCGGCACCAGGGAGTGAAGATAAAAGAATACGACGTAAGGAGTTACCCAACGTAGTACCATATCCACGCTCAAGCGGTTCAATTACGAATTTACCATATTTAGCATCTTCGTTAAGTTCAACCGTTTCGATTTTCGGCTTTTCGATTTCAATCATTAACTAAACCCTCCTTCAAAACGTCGAAACCCCGGTTAAACAAAGGTACAACCCCTGTCTAACCGAAAGTCCCCCTTAGGCAGTTCCCGATTGTGCACAACAAGCGATGTTTCTGTACGAAATTTCTCGATAATGCATCATATCCATTATAGACAAAAGGGAAAATTCTATACAGAAAAATTACACACGACGACGTTTTGGTGGACGACATCCATTATGAGGAACTGGAGTAACATCTCTAATTGCTGTTACTTCTAGACCTGCAGCTTGAAGAGCACGAATTGCAGCTTCACGACCAGCACCAGGACCTTTAACAGTAACCTCTAAAGTTTTTAAACCGTGTTCCATTGCAGCTTTAGCAGCAGTTTCAGCAGCCATTTGCGCAGCGAATGGAGTAGATTTACGAGATCCACGGAAACCAAGTGCACCAGCACTAGACCAAGAAAGTGCGTTACCGTGAGTATCTGTAAGAGTTACGATTGTGTTGTTGAAAGTAGAACGAATATGAGCTATACCAGCTTCAATATTCTTTTTCACACGTTTTTTACGAGTGTTTGTTTTACGTGCCATTGTTAGTTCAACCTCCTTTACTTATTATTTCTTTTTATTTGCTACTGTACGACGTGGACCTTTACGTGTACGAGCATTGTTTTTAGAATTTTGACCACGAACTGGTAAGCCACGACGGTGACGAAGACCACGGTAAGAACCGATCTCCATTAGACGTTTAATGTTAAGAGATACTTCACGACGAAGGTCTCCCTCAACTTTAATACGATCGATGATATCACGGATACGTCCTAATTCGTCTTCCGTTAAATCACGAACTCGTGTTTCTTCAGAAATACCTGCTTCAGCAAGAATTTTTTCAGCAGTTGTGCGACCAATGCCGAATACGTAAGTTAAAGAAATAACAACGCGTTTGTCTCGAGGAATATCTACACCTGCGATACGTGCCATTACGAATGCACCTCCTTCTGATTAACCTTGTTTTTGTTTATGTTTAGGGTTTTCACAAATAACCATTACTTTTCCACGTCTACGAATAACTTTACATTTTTCGCAGATTGGTTTAACTGACGGTCTTACTTTCATGTCTCGAACCTCCTTAAAGATTACGGAGTGCTATATTATTTAAAACGGTACGTAATACGACCACGATTTAAATCGTACGGAGATAATTCTACCGTAACTTTGTCTCCTGGTAAAATACGAATGAAGTTCATACGGATTTTACCAGAAACGTGAGCCAATACGACATGCCCATTCTCTAATTCTACTTTGAACATAGCATTTGGCAACGTTTCAAGAACGGTACCTTCGACTTCAATTACATCATCTTTAGCCATTCAATAGTTCTCCCTTCTTCAAATCAGTAACATTTTACACTGCTCTGAAATCCCGGAGAGCCAGCTACTTATAAAGTGGTAAGGATTTCGTATCCTGCTTCTGTAAGAGCAATCGTGTGCTCAAAATGGGCACACCATTTACCATCTACCGTTACCACTGTCCAGTCATCAGATAGTGTTTTTACATATCGTCTTCCTTGATTCACCATCGGCTCAACACAGATGACCATTCCCGGCTTTAATCTAGGGCCTCTATTTGGTGGACCATAGTGCGGGATTTGAGGGTCCTCATGTAAGTCTTGCCCGATTCCGTGACCAACATACTCCCTAACGATCGAGAATCCATTCTCTTCAGCATGGGTTTGAACCGCATGTGAGATATTTGATAATCTCTCGCCTGGTTTTACTTGTTCTAGACCAAGATACAACGATTTTTCTGTGACATCAAGTAGCTTTTGAACAGATTCAGAAATGTTTCCAACTGGATACGTCCATGCAGAATCTCCATGGTACCCATTGTATTTCGCACCAATATCGATACTGATGATATCGCCCTCTTTGAGCTTGCGCTTCCCTGGAATTCCGTGTACAAGCTCTTCATTTACAGAAGCACATATGCTCCCCGGAAATCCGTTGTATCCTTTAAAAGATGGCGTAGCACCATATTTTTGAATCGTCTTTTCCGCTATTTGATCGAGCTCTTTCGTTGTAATTCCTGGAGTAATGTGTTGTTTCAACTCTTGATGAGTCAAAGCAACGATCCTGCCAGCTTCTCGCATGATTTCTATCTCGCGAGGAGTTTTGCAGATTATCATTACGCTAAGCCTCCGATGAGAACATCGATATCAGCAAATACTTTATTGATATCTTGCTCACCATTAATGCTTTGTAAGTAACCAAGCTCTTCGTAGAAATCAAGCAAAGGTTTTGTTTGCTTAATATTTACATCTAAACGATTTGCTACAGTTTCTTCATTGTCATCAGAGCGTTGATATAATTCGCCACCACATTTATCGCACACATCAGCTTTTGCTGGTGGATTGAATTCTAAGTGGTAAGTCGCACCGCACTCTTTACAAATGCGACGGCCTGTAAGGCGTTTTAATAACAACCCTGAATCCACATTAATGTTTAAAACATAGTCGATTTTTTTGCCAAGATCTTTCATAATTTCTTCAAGAGCTGATGCTTGTGCAACAGTTCGTGGGAAACCGTCTAGTAAGAAACCTCTTACGCAGTCGTCTTGACTTAAACGTTCACGAACGATTCCGATTGTAACTTCATCTGGAACAAGTGCACCTTTATCAATAAAAGATTTTGCTTGTAGACCCATTTCAGTTTCAGCCTTCATAGCTGCACGGAACATGTCTCCTGTTGAAATGTGAGGGATGTTATACTTGGCAACAATCTGTTCGGCTTGTGTACCTTTACCAGCACCAGGAAGCCCCATTAAAATTAAGTTCATCCTTGTTCCCCCTCAGAGTACATGAGCATGTAGGGAAGACAATTCTTCCCACTTACTCACTGCTTGATAAACCCTTTGTAATGGCGTTTTACCAGTTGGCTTTCTAGCTGCTTCATTGTTTCTAAAGCAACGCCGACAACGATTAACATACTCGTTCCACCGATCTGTGCAGATGGAGGAAGATTTCCCAATTTCGTAAAGATAACTGGTAAGATTGCAATCGCTGCTAGGAAAATTGATCCTACAAAGGTCAAACGATACAAGATTTTTGTTAGATATTGTTCCGTATTCTTACCCGGACGAATACCTGGAACATATCCACCTTGCTTGTTTAGATTCTCTGACATTTGCTCTGGATTAACCTGAACAAATGCATAGAAATATGTGAAGGCTACAATGAGCGCAACATATATGATCATTCCCACTGGGTGAGAATAGTTAAAGTTTGCAATAATCCACTGCGATACATCATGTTTCGGGAAGAACTGTGCAATAGTCGGAGGCGTAATTAAGAATGAAACAGCAAAAATTACTGGAATAACACCAGCACTATTTACCTTAAGCGGTAAATGTGTGTTTTGTGCTCCAGCATAACCACCATTTCCTCCTGTTACACGCTTCGCATATTGAATTGGGATCTTTCTAACAGCCTGTTGAATGAAAATAACACCCACAATAACTGCTAGCACAGCTAGTAAAATCAATGCAACTTTAACGATACTCATGAACAATTGATCTCCGATATTTTGAAACTGTTGCTGATACACTTGAGATATAACACTTGGGATCGCCGCGGCAATACCGCCAAAGATAAGGATGGAAATACCATTACCTACACCTTTAGCTGTAATCTGTTCACCTAACCACATTAAAAATGCAGTACCAGCAGTCAGTACCGTAGCAATGTATAAATAAGTGCTCCAACCTGGATTCAAAATTAATTGTCCACCTACCATACCGTTAAAACCGATTGACATACCAAACCCCTGAATAAACGCAAGAACAATTGTAAAGTAACGCGTGAATTGCGTTAATTTACGACGGCCCATTTCACCTTGCTTCGACCATTCCGAAAATTTAGGAACAACATCCATCTGCAATAATTGCACGATGATGGATGCTGTAATATACGGCATGATTCCCATCGCAAAGATGGAGAAGTTTTTCAAGGCTCCACCGCCAAATGTATTTAGAATGCCTAAAGCATTTAATTGATCTTGTGCCTTCAGTACGTCTCCATTTGTAAATGGCACGGGGATAAACGTGCCAATCCTGAATACGATTAACATCGCTAAAGTGAATAATATTTTACGTCTTATCTCAGCAACGCGCATAAAGTTGGAGATTGTACGAAACATTAGATCACCTCAACTGATCCGCCAGCTGCTTCAATTGCTTCTTTAGCACTTGAAGAGAACTTGTGCGCTTTAACAGTTAGTTTTTTCTCTACTGCTCCGCTTGCAAGAACTTTAACACCGTCGTTTAACTTGCTGATAACGCCAGTTTCCAGCAATAATTCAGGTGTTACTTCTGTACCATCTTCAAAACGATTTAACGTTGATAAGTTTACAATAGCAAACTCTTTACGGTTAATGTTTGTGAAGCCGCGTTTTGGTAAACGACGGAATAATGGAGTTTGACCACCTTCGAAGCCAAGACGAACACCGCCGCCAGAACGTGCGTTTTGTCCTTTATGACCTTTACCAGCAGTTTTACCGTTACCAGAACCGATACCACGACCGACACGGTTACGTACTTTACGAGAACCTTCTGCAGGTTTTAATTCATGAAGTTTCATTCCCAGGCACCTCCTTATATTAATGAGTTATCCTTAAGCTTCTTTTACAGTTACAAGGTGAGAAACTTTGTTGATCATACCAAGAATAGCAGGAGTTTCTTCCTTAACTACAGTTGAATTCAACTTTTTAAGACCTAAAGCTTCTACCGTCGCACGTTGATCTTGTGGACGACCAATTACACTACGAGTGAGGGTAATTTCTAACTTTTTCGCCATTTGTTTTCCCTCCTTAACCTAGTAGCTCTTCTACAGATTTACCGCGTAATTTTGCAACATCTTCAGCGCGCTTAAGTTCGCTTAATCCGTTCACAGTAGCGCGAATCATGTTGATTGGTGTGTTAGAACCAAGAGATTTCGAAAGAATATCTTGTACACCAGCTAATTCAAGGACCGCACGAACAGGTCCACCAGCAATAACACCAGTACCCTCAGCAGCAGGTTTTAAGAATACTTCACCAGCGCCAAAATGACCGTTGATTGTGTGTGGAATTGTTGTACCAACTAATGGTACAGCGATTAAGTTTTTCTTAGCGTCTTCGATAGCTTTACGGATTGCGTCTGGTACCTCTTGTGCTTTACCAGTACCGAATCCAACATGACCGTTTTTATCGCCAACTACAACTAGTGCAGCAAAGCGGAAACGACGACCACCCTTAACAACTTTCGCGACACGATTTATCGTAACTACACGTTCTTCAAGTTCTAATTTACTTGGGTCAATGCGATGCATCAATTTTCCCTCCTTTGACCATTAAAATTGTAATCCAGCCTCACGAGCAGCTTCAGCTAGAGCTTTAACACGGCCATGGTATAAGTAACCACCGCGATCAAATACTACTTCTTTAACGCCTTTCTCTACAGCACGCTTAGCAACTGATTCTCCAACTTTCGTAGCAGCTTCAATATTGCTAGTACCGTTAAGAGCAAGGTCTTTATCAAGAGTAGATGCACTTACTAACGTTACACCATTCACATCATCAATAACTTGAGCGTAAATATGTTGGTTAGAACGGAACACGTTTAAACGTGGACGCTCTGCAGTACCAGTAAGTTTAGCACGTACACGTGCATGTCTTTTCTTACGAGTCGCATTTTTATCAGCTTTAGTGATCATTCTTGTCACTCCTTTCTCTCACCTAACGGGTTTACTTAGCAGTTTTACCTTCTTTACGACGAACAACTTCGCCTTCGTAACGAATACCTTTACCTTTGTAAGGCTCAGGAGCACGTACAGCACGGATGTTAGCAGCGAATTCGCCAACACGTTGCTTGTCGATACCTTTAATTACGATCTTAGTTGGTGCAGGTACTTCAACTTCAAGACCTGCTTCCGGAGTCATTTCTACTGGATGAGAATAACCTACGCTTAATACAAGTTTATCACCTTGTTTTTGAGCACGGTAACCAACACCGACTAATTCAAGTCCGCGTGCGAAACCTTCAGTTACACCTTCAACCATGTTTCCGATTAAAGCACGAGTTGTACCGTGTAATGCACGGTGTTCCTTCTGTTCAGATGGACGCTCAACTGTTAATGTATTCTCTTCAATTTTGATAAGCATATCAGCATTGAAAGTACGAGTTAATTCACCTTTAGGGCCTTTTACTGTTACAGTATTGTCTTCTGCAACTGTAATAGTAACACCTGCAGGGATTTCAAGAATCTTTTTACCAATACGAGACATGTGGTCACACCTCCGTTCGTTTTAAATATATATTACCAAACGTATGCTACTACTTCTCCACCAGTTTGTAATTGACGAGCGTCTTTGTCTGTCATTACTCCCTTAGATGTAGAAACAAGAGCGATACCTAATCCGTTAAGTACACGTGGTACTTCGTCAGCTTTAGCGTAAACGCGTAAGCCAGGTTTACTGATACGTTTTAATCCAGTGATTACACGTTCATTGTTTGCACCATATTTCAGGAAAATACGAAGGATACCTTGTTTGTTATCCTCGATGTATTCTACATCACGAATGAAACCTTCACGTTTTAAAAGTTCAGCGATCTCTTTTTTGATTTTAGAAGCAGGAACCTCTAATTTCTCATGACGTACCATGTTCGCATTACGGATGCGAGTAAGCATGTCTGCAATTGGATCTGTCATCACCATGTGTTTTACCTCCTTCCCATTTGTGGGTTTTACCAACTAGCTTTTTTAACACCAGGAATTTGACCTTTATATGCAAGTTCACGGAAACAAATACGGCAAAGTTTAAATTTGCGGTATACAGAATGCGGACGACCGCAGCGTTCGCAACGTGTATACTCTTGTACTTTAAACTTAGGAGTACGCTTTTGTTTCGCTATCATAGATTTTTTAGCCACGTTTTCGCCTCCTCTACTTAGCGTTGGCTTCCATTATTTTTGGAATGGCATACCGAATTGTGTTAAAAGTTCACGAGCTTCTTCATCAGTTTTCGCTGTAGTAACGATTACGATGTCCATACCGCGGACTTTGCTTACTTTATCATAATCAATCTCAGGGAAAATAAGTTGCTCTTTAACACCTAATGTATAGTTTCCACGACCATCGAATGATTTCTTAGAAACACCACGGAAATCACGTACACGTGGTAAAGAAACTGATACTAATTTGTCGAAGAACTCATACATTTGCTCGCCGCGTAAAGTTACTTTCGCACCGATTGGCATACCTTCACGAAGACGGAAACCAGCGATTGATTTTTTAGCACGAGTTACAACAGGTTTTTGACCTGTGATTTGTGTTAATTCTTCTACTGCGTTGTCTAACGCTTTTGAGTTAGATACCGCGTCACCAACACCAGTGTTGATTACGATCTTTTCGATTTTTGGTACCTGCATTACAGATTTATAGTTAAACTTGCTCACTAGAGCAGGAGTAATTTCCTTTTGGAACTTCTCTTTAAGGCGATTCAATGAAGTGACCTCCTTTCTTAAGAAAATTATTTATCTAATAATTCACCAGATTTTTTTGCAATACGAACTTTTTTACCATCTTCTACTTTGAAGCCTACACGAGTAGGTTCACCTGTTTTCGGATCTAAAATCATAACGTTAGAAACGTGAATAGGTGCTTCTTTAGTAATAATTCCACCTTGTGGATTTAATTGAGATGGCTTAGAGTGCTTCTTAACGATATTGACACCCTCAACGATAACACGGTTTTGCTTTGGGAAAGCCACAAGGATAACGCCTTGTTTTCCTTTGTCTTTACCAGTGATTACCTGTACTTTATCACCTTTTTTTACATGCATCTTAATTCTGCACCTCCTTAGCAAGGCAATACCTTAAATTATAGAACTTCTGGAGCTAAAGAAACGATCTTCATGAAGTTGCTATCACGTAATTCACGAGCTACTGGTCCGAAGATACGAGTACCACGTGGGCTCTTATCGTCTTTAATGATAACCGCTGCGTTTTCATCAAATTTGATGTAAGAACCGTCCGGACGACGAGCTCCGCTCTTCGTACGTACCACTACTGCTTTAACAACGTCACCTTTTTTAACAACGCCACCTGGTGTTGCTTGTTTTACCGTAGCAACGATAATGTCACCAATGTTAGCATATTTACGACCAGAGCCGCCTAATACTTTAATTGTTAAAAGTTCACGTGCACCAGAGTTGTCAGCAACTTTCAAACGAGATTCTTGTTGGATCATGTTATGAAACCTCCCTTCGGACTAAAAATTCCGATTCGTCTATTTAGATAATAACCGCTTCTTCAACGATTTCAACTAAACGGAAACGCTTAGTAGCAGAAAGCGGGCGAGTTTCCATGATTTTAACGATATCGCCAAGTTTCGCTTGGTTTTGCTCATCATGGGCTTTGTACTTCTTAGAATACTTAACACGTTTTCCGTACAAGGAATGAGTTTTGTAAGTTTCAACTAAAACTGTAATCGTTTTGTCCATTTTGTCAGACACTACACGACCAGTATAAACTTTGCGTTGGTTACGTTCGCTCACTATGCAAACCTCCCCTCAATTTATCGATTAATTCCGATCTCTCTTTCACGAACTACAGTTTTCATACGAGCAATTGCTTTACGCACTTCACGAATGCGAGTTGGATTCTCTAATTGTCCTGTAGCAAGTTGGAAGCGAAGATTAAACAACTCTTCCTTTAAAGCTTTAACTTTTGTTTCGATTTCGGCAGTGGTTAATTCACGAATATCATTAGTTTTCATTAGATTCACCACCATTTTCTTCACGTTTTACGAATTTACATTTCACAGGTAACTTGTGAGCTGCAAGACGTAATGCTTCGCGTGCTACCTCTTCAGATACACCCGCGATTTCGAACATAATTTTCCCAGGTTTTACTACTGCTACCCAGCCTTCTGGTGCCCCTTTACCGGAACCCATACGTACTTCTAGAGGTTTTGCAGTGTAAGGTTTAGAAGGGAAAATTTTAATCCATACTTTACCGCCACGTTTCATGTAACGAGTCATTGCACGACGAGCAGCTTCGATTTGACGGTTTGTAATCCATGAAGCAGCTTGTGCTTGTAAACCGAATTCACCGAAAGCAATTTCAGTTCCACCTTTAGCACGACCACGCATTTTACCACGATGCTCTCTACGATATTTTACGCGTTTTGGCATTAACATATTATTTTCCTCCTTCCTCAGAAGCTTTCTTTTTTGTAGGAAGGACTTCTCCACGGTAGATCCATACTTTTACGCCTAATTTACCGTATGTTGTATCAGCTTCAACTGCTGCATAGTCAATATCAGCGCGAAGTGTATGAAGTGGAACAGTTCCTTCACTGTAAGATTCTGCACGAGCGATATCAGCTCCGCCAAGACGACCAGAAACCTGTGTTTTAATACCTTTAGCACCTGCACGCATAGCACGTTGAATAACTTGCTTTTGTGCACGACGGAATGATACACGGTTTTCTAATTGACGAGCGATGTTTTCGCCTACTAATTTAGCGTTAAGATCAGCTCTCTTAACTTCTAAAATGTTGATGTGTACACGCTTGCCTGTTAATTGGTTAAGAGCTTTACGAAGTGCTTCAACTTCAGTACCACCTTTACCAATTACCATACCAGGTTTTGCAGTGTGAATTGTAACATTTACACGATTTGCTGCACGTTCGATTTCTACTTTAGCAACAGCAGAATCTTTTAAGCGTACATTAATGTACTCACGGATTTTGATGTCTTCATGTAATAATGTAGCGTAATCTTTCTCAGCGAACCAACGAGATTCCCAGTCACGGATAACGCCGACACGAAGACCAATTGGATTAACCTTTTGACCCATCGATTATCCCTCCTTCTTTTCTGATACCACAACTGTGATGTGGCTTGTGCGTTTGTTAATTTGGCTTGCACGACCCATTGCACGTGGACGGAAACGTTTTAACGTTGGACCTTCGTCAACGAAAACTTTTTCAACAACTAGGTTGTTAATGTCCATCTCATAATTGTGCTCTGCATTTGCGATTGCAGATTTTAAAACTTTTTCTACAACTGGAGAAGCAGTTTTTGGTGTGTGGTTAAGGATAGCAATCGCTTCACCCACTTGCTTACCTCGGATTAAGTCTACTACTAAACGAACTTTACGAGGAGCAATACGAACTGTTCTCGCTACTGCTTTAGCTTGCATTGAAGTGCCTCCTCTCATTATCTTCTAGTTTTCTTATCGTCAGCAAGGTGACCTTTGTACGTACGAGTTGGTGCGAATTCACCTAACTTATGGCCAACCATATCCTCAGTGATGTACACAGGTACGTGTTTACGACCATCATATACAGCGATTGTGTGTCCGATGAACTGAGGGAAGATTGTTGAACGGCGAGACCAAGTTTTAACAACTTGTTTTTGCTCAGATGCAACTAATTTTTCCATTTTGCTCATTAAGTGATCATCGACAAATGGTCCTTTTTTTAAGCTACGAGCCATTTTGGTGCCTCCCTTCGTGATTGGCGTACGGTTCTAGAAATGAACCGTACTACAATCCCATTATTTTTTACGACGACGAACGATGAATTTGTCAGACGCTTTGTTTTTCTTACGAGTCTTGAATCCAAGAGTTGGTTTACCCCATGGAGACATTGGAGACTTACGTCCGATTGGAGAACGTCCTTCACCACCACCGTGTGGGTGATCAACCGGGTTCATTACAGAACCACGAACTGTTGGGCGTTTACCTAACCAGCGAGAGCGACCTGCTTTACCGATTTTGATAAGTTCGTGTTGTTCGTTACCTACTTGACCGATTGAAGCGCGACAAGCAGATAATACAAGACGTACTTCACCAGAAGTTAAACGTACAAGTACGTATTTACCTTCTTTACCAAGTACTTGAGCAGATGTACCAGCAGAACGAACTAATTGTCCGCCACGACCAGGCTTAAGCTCGATGTTATGAACAACAGTACCTACTGGAATGTTGATTAATGGTAATGCGTTACCGATTTTAATGTCAGCTTCTGGGCCAGACATAACTTCCATACCTACTTCTAAAGATTTAGGAGCAAGAATGTAACGTTTTTCACCGTCAACGTAGTTAATTAATGCGATATTCGCAGAGCGGTTTGGATCGTATTCGATCGTAGCAACGCGTCCTGGAATTCCATCTTTGTTACGCTTAAAGTCGATGATACGGTATTGACGCTTATGTCCGCCACCTTGATGACGTACAGTGATTTTACCTTGGTTATTACGACCAGCCTTCTTGCTTAAAGGAGCAAGTAATGACTTTTCGGGTCTATCAGTCGTGATTTCAGCGAAATCATTCGTAGTCATATTACGACGACCGTTAGTAGTTGGATTATACTTTTTGATTCCCATCTCAATTTCCCTCCTTCTTTAGTAAGAATTAAACGCCTTGGAAGATTTCGATTTCTTTGCTGTCAGCAGTTAGCTTAACGATTGCTTTACGACGACGGCTAGTAAAACCAGCGTGACGACCAACGCGTTTTGCTTTCGGCTTGTAGTTCATGATGTTCACTTTTTCTACTTTAACACCAAAGATCGCTTCAAGAGCATCTTTAACTTCTGTTTTATTAGATTTAACGTCCACATCGAACGTGTATTTTTTTTCAGCCATCATTTCCATAGAACGTTCAGTGATAACTGGGCGCTTAATGATATCACGAGGATCTCTCATTATGCAAGCACCTCCTCTACTTTTTCCACTGCCGCTTTTGTCATGATTAGCTTATCATGATGAAGCACGTCTAAAACGTTTACGCCATCAGCAGTGATTACTGTTACTCCAGGGATATTGCGAGCAGATAACTCTACAGATTCGTTTGCATCAGCAGTTACGATAAGAGCTTTCTTCTCAACAGTTAATCCTTTAAGTACTGCTAGCATATCTTTTGTTTTTGGTGCATTTAACACTAGGTCTTCAAGAACTACAATGTTGTTCTCAACTACTTTAGTAGCTAATGCAGATTTGATTGCTAAACGACGAACTTTCTTAGGAAGTTTGTACGCATAGCTTCTTGGTGTAGGTCCGAATACCGTACCACCACCACGCCATTGAGGAGAGCGGATAGACCCTTGACGAGCACGTCCAGTTCCTTTTTGACGCCATGGTTTACGACCACCACCGCGAACTTCAGAGCGAGTTTTTACTTTGTGTGTACCTTGACGTAATGATGCACGTTGCATCATTACAGCTTCGAAAAGTACAGCTTCATTTGGTTCGATACCGAAAATAGCTTCAGCTAATTCGATTTCACCAACCTGTGAACCAGTTTGGTTATATACAGTAACTTTTGGCATTGGAATTCCTCCTTCCTATTGTGAATTATTTGCTAACCTTCACAGCGCCTTGAACAACTACAAGAGATTTCTTAGCACCTGGAACGTTACCTTTTACTAGTAATAAGTTGCGCTCAGTGTCAACTTGAACGATTTCTAAGTTTTGGATAGTAACTTGGTCTCCACCCATACGTCCAGCAAGTTTTTTGCCTTTGAATACACGGTTCGGAGCAACTGGGCCCATTGAACCTGGACGACGGTGATAGCGAGAACCATGAGACATAGGTCCGCGAGATTGTCCGTGGCGTTTGATAACACCTTGGAAACCTTTACCTTTAGAAATTCCTGTTACATCAACGATTTCACCTGTAGCGAATACGTCAACTTTTACCTCTTGACCAACCTCTAATCCGTCCACGTCTGCATCGCGGATTTCGCGAATGAAGCGCTTAGGAGTTGTAGATGCTTTAGCAGTGTGGCCTTGTTCAGGTTTGTTAGTTAACTTTTCACGTTTATCTTCAAATCCTAACTGGATTGCATTGTAGCCATCAGTTTCAGTTGTTTTCTTTTGAAGAACAACGTTTGGATTAGCAGCGATAACTGTTACTGGGATTAACTCACCGTTCTCAGCAAATACTTGAGTCATACCGATCTTTCTTCCTAAGATTCCTTTGGTCATGAGTTACACCTCCTACATTTTTAAGTTATATAAATTATAGTTTGATTTCGATATCTACACCAGATGGTAAGTCTAAACGCATTAATGAATCTACTGTTTGTGGAGTAGGACTCACGATGTCGATTAGACGTTTGTGCGTGCGCATTTCGAATTGCTCACGAGAATCTTTGTACTTATGAACAGCACGAAGAATTGTGTAAACAGTTTTTTCAGTTGGTAATGGGATCGGACCAGAAACTGTTGCCCCAGAACGCTTAGCTGTTTCTACAATTTTCTCAGCTGACTGATCAAGAATACGGTGATCGTAAGCTTTTAAACGGATACGAATTTTTTCTTTTGCCATTATTTTCCCTCCTTCGTTCGCCTATTTCTAAAATAGACCTTCTCCATGGAAATTTCCCCACACCATGCCATGGCAAAGCGGCCGGGTGTGTCAGCAACCTTCCACTTCATCGCAGTCAAAGACCAACATTGTCTATTATACAATGTTATTCGTCTAGATGCAAGCATCTTTTTGTTTGCATCCGCTTTTCTCTACTTTTGCTATTATACATGGCACTTTAAAGAATTTCAAGTTTTCATCTAACAGAATTCATTTTACAGTTTCTGGATTATCTTTTGTTGTTTTTATATACTATAGAAGAAACTCGTCAAAACAAAAAAACACTCTCTTCTCCCTTATATAAACGCAAACAAAAAACCTAAGGGAAAATCCCTTAGGTTTTTTTATATCAGTTAAGATTACTCAACGATAGTAGCAACTACACCGTAACCTACTGTACGTCCACCTTCACGAATAGAGAATTTAGTTCCCTCTTCGATAGCGATTGGAGCGATAAGTTCGATAGTCATTTCGATGTTGTCACCAGGCATTACCATTTCAGTACCTTCTGGTAATTGGATGATACCAGTTACGTCAGTTGTACGGAAGTAGAACTGAGGACGGTAGTTAGCGAAGAATGGAGTGTGACGTCCACCTTCTTCTTTAGATAATACGAAAACTTCAGCTTTGAATTTAGCGTGAGCTTTTACAGAACCGCTTTTTGCAAGTACTTGTCCACGTTGGATGTCTTCACGAGCAACCCCACGAAGTAAAGCACCGATGTTGTCTCCAGCTTGAGCTTGGTCAAGAAGTTTACGGAACATCTCTACACCAGTTACAGTTGTAGAAGCATTTTCTTCAGCAAGACCGATGATTTCTACTACGTCACCAACTTTAACGATACCGCGCTCAACACGACCAGTAGCAACTGTACCACGACCTGTGATAGAGAATACGTCCTCTACAGGCATTAAGAATGGTTTGTCAGTTTCACGTTCTGGAGTTGGGATGTAAGCATCAACTTCAGCCATTAATTCAATGATTTTTGCTTCCCAATCAGCTTCTCCTTGAAGAGCTTTAAGAGCAGAACCTTTGATTACAGGAATGTCGTCGCCTGGGAATCCGTATTCAGATAATAGGTCGCGAACTTCCATTTCTACTAATTCTAATAATTCTTCGTCATCTACCATGTCGCATTTGTTTAAGAATACAACGATGTAAGGAACACCTACTTGACGAGAAAGAAGGATGTGCTCACGTGTTTGAGGCATTGGGCCATCAGCAGCAGATACTACTAAGATACCGCCGTCCATTTGAGCAGCACCAGTGATCATGTTTTTAACATAGTCAGCGTGACCTGGGCAGTCAACGTGTGCATAGTGACGAGTTTCAGTTTCGTACTCAACGTGTGCAGTTGAGATTGTGATACCGCGCTCTCTTTCTTCTGGAGCAGCATCGATTTGATCGTATCCGCGTGCTTCAGCACCACCAGCTTTTGCAAGAACTGTAGTGATCGCAGCAGTTAATGTAGTTTTACCATGGTCAACGTGGCCGATTGTACCGATGTTAACATGGGGTTTAGAACGTTCGAATTTAGCTTTAGCCATTCTAAATTCCTCCTTAGTTTATATAGGTTATTTTATATTTAGACTAGAAAGTGAAACTTACGTCCCACTTTCTAAGCTTACATAAGTAGTTATACTTGAACAATCGATAAAAATCAATTATTCACCTTTATTTTTTTTGATAATTTCTTCAGAAACAGACTTTGGTACTTCTTCATAGTGGTCAAACACCATAGAGAATGTTCCGCGTCCTTGAGTGTTAGAACGTAATGACGTTGCATAACCGAACATTTCAGAAAGTGGAACCATAGCGCGAACAACTTGTGCGTTACCGCGAGCTTCCATACCTTCTACACGTCCACGACGAGATGTTACGTCACCCATAATGTCACCCATGTACTCTTCAGGAATTACAACTTCAACTTTCATCATTGGCTCAAGAATTACTGGGCTACATTTAGAAACCGCAGCTTTAAGTGCCATAGATGCAGCGATTTTGAACGCCATCTCAGATGAATCGACATCATGGTAAGATCCGTCAACTAATGCAGCTTTAATGTCAACTAGTGGATAACCAGCTAGTACACCATTTTTAAGTGCATCTTCAAGACCTGCTCCAACAGCTGGGATGTATTCACGAGGAACTACACCACCGACGATCTTGTTTTCGAATTCGAATCCTTTACCTTCTTCGTTAGGTTCAAACTCAATCCAAACGTGACCGAATTGTCCACGACCACCAGATTGACGAGCGAACTTACCTTCAACTTTCGCAGCAGCGCGGAAAGTCTCACGGTATGCTACCTGAGGAGCACCAACGTTTGCTTCCACTTTGAATTCACGACGCATACGGTCAACGATGATATCAAGGTGAAGTTCACCCATACCAGCGATGATAGTTTGGCCAGTTTCTTGGTCAGTGTGAGCACGGAATGTTGGATCTTCTTCAGAAAGCTTAGATAATGCTGTACCCATTTTATCTTGGTCAGCTTTAGATTTTGGTTCGATAGCTACAGAGATAACTGGCTCTGGGAATTCCATAGACTCAAGGATAACAAGGCTCTTCTCGTCACAAAGAGTATCACCAGTAGTAGTATCTTTTAAACCTACAGCAGCAGCGATATCACCAGCGTAAACTGTTGAAATCTCTTCACGGCTGTTAGCGTGCATTTGTAGGATACGACCTACACGCTCACGCTTACCTTTAGTTGAGTTTTTCACGTATGATCCAGAGTTTAACACACCAGAGTACACACGGAAGAACGTTAACTTACCAACATAAGGGTCAGTCATGATTTTGAATGCTAAAGCTGCGAATGGTTCTTCATCGCTAGACTTACGTTCTACTTCTTCATCTGTATCCGGTAGAGTACCTTTAATAGCAGGTACATCTAGTGGAGATGGAAGGTAGTCGATAACTGCGTCTAACAGAATTTGAACACCTTTGTTTTTGAATGCAGAACCACAGATTACTGGGAAGAATTCTACAGAAGTTGTAGCCTTACGAATACCAGCTTTAAGCTCTTCTACAGTGATTTCTTCACCTTCTAGGTACTTCATCATCATTTCTTCATCAAGCTCAGCTACCGCTTCAATAAGTTTTCCACGGTATTCTTCAGCTAATTCTTTGTGCTCTTCAGGAATTTCAACACGTTGAATGTCTGTTCCTAAATCGTTACCGTACATGTAAGCACACTCTTCAACAAGGTCAATGATACCATTGAACTCATCTTCAGCACCGATTGGTAACTGAATTGGATGTGCGTTTGCTTGTAAACGATCGTGGATTGTTCCTACAGAGTATAAGAAATCTGCACCGATCTTATCCATTTTGTTAACGAATACGATACGAGGTACGCCGTAAGTAGTAGCCTGACGCCAAACAGTTTCTGTTTGTGGTTCTACACCAGATTGCGCATCAAGTACTGCTACAGCACCATCAAGTACGCGTAAAGAACGTTCTACTTCTACTGTGAAATCTACGTGTCCTGGAGTATCAATGATGTTTACACGATGACCTTTCCATTGTGCTGTAGTTGCAGCAGAAGTAATTGTGATACCACGCTCTTGCTCTTGCTCCATCCAGTCCATCTGAGATGCACCTTCGTGAGTTTCACCGATTTTATGAATACGTCCTGTGTAGTACAGAATACGCTCAGTTGCTGTTGTTTTACCAGCATCGATGTGAGCCATGATACCAATATTACGAGTGTTTTCTAAAGAGAACTCTCTTGCCATTTGGTGTCTTGCTCCTTCCATATATGGATTGGATTTTTTTATTTTAAGTAGCAAAAAAGCCACTTTATATTGTTACACATGTCAGTATGTCCAGTACTCTCATTATGTAAAACGAGCGCCCGATGAAAGGGAGAGGCATTCTCCCTCTCCACACTTCCATAAGCGACAAATAAAGCGGTTTATGCTTACATTTATTTTACGTTGAATCCTACCAACGGTAATGAGCAAATGCTTTGTTAGCTTCTGCCATTTTATGAGTGTCTTCACGTTTCTTAACAGATGCACCAGCGTTGTTAGCTGCATCTAAGATTTCGTTAGCAAGACGCTCTTCCATAGTTTTTTCACCACGAAGACGAGCGTAGTTTACTAACCAACGAAGACCTAAAGTTGTACGGCGTTCTGGACGAACCTCAACTGGAACTTGGTAGTTAGCACCACCAACACGACGAGCACGTACTTCAAGAACAGGCATGATGTTCTTAAGAGCTTGCTCGAATACTTCCATTGGCTCTTTACCAGTACGTTCGTTTACGATATCGAACGCATTATAAAGAATTGTTTGAGATTTACCTTTTTTACCGTCAACCATCATTTTGTTGATAAGGCGTGTTACTAGCTTCGAATTGTACATTGGATCTGGTAACACGTCACGTTTCGCAACAGGTCCTTTACGAGGCATATTGAGTTCCTCCTTTCATTTTAAAGTTATTATTTTTTAGCAGGTTTTGGTCTCTTAGTACCATATTTAGAACGTCCTTGCATACGTTTGTCAACACCAGCTGTGTCAAGCGCACCACGAACGATGTGGTAACGTACCCCCGGTAAATCCTTTACACGACCACCGCGAATTAATACTACGCTATGCTCTTGTAGGTTATGACCGATACCTGGGATGTAAGCTGTAACCTCGATACCGTTTGTTAAACGTACACGAGCGTATTTACGTAACGCTGAGTTAGGTTTCTTTGGAGTCATTGTACCAACACGAGTACATACACCACGTTTTTGAGGTGCAGAGATATCAGTTGATTTTTTCTTTAAAGAGTTAAAACCTTTGTTTAACGCAGGTGATTTAGATTTCCATACTTTATCAGTACGACCATTTCTCACTAATTGGTTAATAGTAGGCATTTGATTATCCTCCCTTCGCATGTTTGTATGACCACATATCCAGGTGGTTCATTATTAGTTGAAAACAAAGTTTTTGCAAGGAAGAGCAAATGCTCTCTCCTCACAAAAACAGTTTTAACTTATTATTCCTATTGCTGAAGCTCCCACTTGAATCCCCGAAGCTTTACCAAGCTTACGAACTGATTCAACTTTTGTTATGGGCACGTTATATTGCATTGCAACACGAATGATAGCATGGGTTAACCGCATGTCAGCATCCTCTGCGATGACAACTTCTTTAACTGTACCATTTTTGATTGCCTCCAATGTGCGTTTATGACCAACGACTACATTTTCAGCAGTTGATACTTTTTGATAAGACATATAAATATCCTCCAAAGCATCGTTCAGGAGCAACCTTGATTATAGTAACATTTTGACTCATACAATGTCAACTAAGATTAATTGTTTTTATACAAAATTTATGCCGGAAAATTTTACTGTTCCACATAAACCTCATCGTTTTCTACATTCATGTCATCTTGTGTTGTTTTTACAAGATCCACTTTGCGATAACGATTCATACCTGTTCCAGCAGGAACAAGTTTACCGATAATAACATTTTCTTTTAATCCTAGAAGTTCATCGCGTTTACCCTTAATTGCTGCATCAGTTAAGACACGAGTTGTTTCTTGGAACGATGCTGCAGATAAGAATGAATCTGTTTCAAGTGAAGCTTTTGTAATACCAAGCAGAACAGGTCTAGCTGTTGCTGGTTGCTTACCTTGCAGTAAGACCTTAGCATTCGCATCAGTAAACTGATGGATATCTAGTAATGTTCCTGGTAATACATCTGTTTCACCTGCATCACTTACACGAACTTTACGTAACATTTGACGTACCATTACTTCTACGTGTTTGTCACCAATTTCTACCCCTTGCATACGGTATACTTTTTGAACTTCACGTAATAAGTATTCTTGAACCGCCGTAATGTCCGTTACTTTTAGTAATTCTTTCGGATCAATAGAACCTTCTGTTAACTCTTTACCGTGGCTAATTGGCTGTCCTGGAGTTACTTTCAGACGAGCACCGTAAGGAATAGCATACGTACGAGCTTCAACTTCACCCTGTACAACTACTTCTTGGCGATCTTTAACGTCGTTGATCGCTGCGATAACACCGTCGATTTCACTGATAACTGCCTGACCTTTCGGATTACGAGCTTCGAAGATCTCTTGGATACGAGGTAAACCTTGAGTGATATCATCTCCGGCAACCCCACCTGTATGGAATGTACGCATCGTTAACTGTGTACCTGGCTCACCGATAGATTGAGCTGCGATGATACCTACCGCTTCTCCTACTTCTACGTCTGTTCCAGTTGCTAAGTTACGACCGTAACACTTCTTACATACACCGTGGCGAGTGTTACACGTAAACGCTGAACGAATGTTTACAGTTTCAACACCCGAATTTTCAACGATATGAGCGATATCTTCAGTAATTAATTGATTTTCAGCAACTAATACTTCACCTGTTTCAGGATGTTTTACAGTTTTTCTTGCAAAACGTCCAACAAGACGATCATATAATGACTCGATAACTTCATTACCCTCTTTAATCGCACCAATTAATAAACCGCGATCTGTTCCACAATCATCTTCACGAACGATTACATCTTGTGCAACGTCAACAAGACGACGTGTTAAGTAACCAGAATCGGCAGTTTTAAGTGCTGTATCGGCAAGACCTTTACGCGCACCATGCGTAGAGATGAAGTACTCAAGTACTGTTAAACCTTCACGGAAACTCGATTTGATTGGAAGTTCGATGATACGACCAGATGGATTGGCCATAAGACCACGCATACCAGCAAGCTGAGTAAAGTTAGATGCGTTACCACGGGCACCTGAGTCACTCATCATGAAGATTGGGTTGCGTTTATTCAAGGATTTCATCAGTTTTCCTTGGATAACATCTTTTGCATTACTCCAAATAGAGATAACACGATCGTAACGTTCTTCTTCCGTGATTAAACCGCGACGGAATTGTTTAATTACATTATCTACTTTTGCTTGTGCTTCGTGGAGAATTTCATCTTTTTCGCCTAATACAAGAATGTCAGATACCCCAACTGTAATACCAGCTTTTGTAGAGTACTTGAATCCTAAGTTTTTCATACGATCAAGCATGCGAGACGTTTCTGTAATTTGGAAACGTTTGAACACTTCCGCAATGATGTTACCAAGGATTTTCTTGCTAAATGGCGCCACTTCTTCGCGACTAGCAATAATTTCTTTAATGTTCGCACCTTTTTCAACGAAGTATTTCGCTGGTGTTTCTTTTTCAAGGTTTGAATTTGTTGGTTCATTAATATAAGGGAACGACTCTGGTAAGATTTCGTTAAATATTAATTTACCAACTGTTGTTAATAGAAGCATACTCTTTTGCTCTTCAGTAAATGTTGCGTTGTTTACTGCACTTGCAGCTACTGCAACACGTGTATGAAGATGAACATATCCATTTTGATATGCAAGCAATGCTTCGTTTGCATCTTTGAAGACCATACCTTCACCGATTGCACCTTCACGCTCAAGTGTTAAGTAATAGTTACCTAATACCATATCCTGAGATGGAGTAACAACTGGTTTACCGTCTTTCGGGTTCAAGATGTTTTGTGCCGCTAACATAAGAAGACGAGCTTCAGCTTGAGCTTCTGATGATAAAGGTACGTGAACGGCCATTTGGTCACCGTCAAAGTCCGCGTTGTATGCAGTACATACAAGTGGGTGAAGACGGATTGCGCGACCTTCTACTAATGTAGGTTCAAACGCCTGGATACCAAGACGGTGAAGTGTTGGTGCGCGGTTTAGAAGTACTGGATGTTCTTTAATCACAGACTCTAAAACGTCCCAAACTTCAGGTTGTACACGCTCGATTTTACGTTTCGCACTCTTAATGTTATGTGCTAATCCTTTTTCAACTAACTCTTTCATTACGAAAGGTTTGAACAGTTCAAGCGCCATTTCTTTTGGTAATCCACATTGATACATCTTTAAGTTCGGTCCTACAACAATTACAGAACGACCAGAGTAGTCAACACGTTTACCTAATAAGTTTTGACGGAAACGTCCTTGTTTACCTTTAAGCATGTGAGATAGTGATTTTAATGGACGGTTACCTGGTCCAGTAACTGGACGGCCACGACGACCATTATCGATTAATGCGTCTACAGCTTCTTGTAACATACGTTTTTCGTTTTGAACGATGATGCTTGGTGCACCTAAGTCCAATAGACGTTTTAAACGATTGTTACGGTTAATTACACGACGGTATAAGTCGTTTAAGTCAGAAGTAGCAAAACGTCCACCATCTAACTGTACCATTGGGCGTAGTTCTGGTGGGATTACTGGTAGAACATCTAAGATCATCCAAGATGGTTCATTTCCAGAGTTACGGAATGCTTCTAATACTTCTAGACGTTTAATAGCACGAGTACGGCGTTGTCCTTGTGCTGTTTTTAATTCTTCTTTTAAGAAGTCTACTTCTTTATCTAAATCGATGTCTTGTAGTAGCTTTTTAATCGCTTCTGCACCCATAGCAGCTTGGAATGTGCTACCATATCGATCACGATATGCACGGTATTCTTTTTCAGAAAGTAATTGCTTCTTATCAAGTGGTGTATCTCCACTTTCTGTTACAACATAAGAAGCGAAATAAATTACTTCTTCAAGCGCGCGAGGGGACATGTCTAAGACAAGTCCCATGCGGCTCGGGATACCTTTGAAATACCAAATATGAGATACAGGAGCAGCTAATTCGATATGACCCATGCGTTCACGACGTACTTTTGCACGCGTTACTTCAACGCCACATCGATCACAAACTACACCTTTATAACGTACACGTTTGTATTTTCCGCAATGACATTCCCAGTCCTTTTGTGGTCCGAAAATACGCTCACAGAACAAGCCATCTTTTTCAGGCTTTAACGTACGATAGTTAATAGTTTCTGGTTTCTTAACTTCACCGTATGACCAAGAACGAATCTTGTCAGGTGAAGCAAGTCCAATCTTCATATATTCAAAGTTATTTACATCTATCAAGGGGCCTACCTCCCTTTTAGTCTACAGGTTATCCCAATTATTCCTTAGTTGTCTCAACTTCGACATTCAATTTATCTGCTGATTGATGATCATCGTCATCTTCTGTATCACGCATTTCAATTTCTGTATCGTCGCTAGACATCATTTTAACGTCCATACCTAAACTTTGCAGCTCTTTAATCAATACTTTGAATGATTCAGGAACGCCTGGTTCTGGAACATTTTCGCCTTTAACAATTGCTTCATAAGTCTTAACACGTCCAACAACATCATCAGACTTCACTGTTAAGATTTCTTGAAGAGTATAAGCAGCACCGTACGCTTCAAGTGCCCAAACCTCCATCTCACCGAAACGCTGTCCACCGAACTGAGCTTTACCTCCAAGAGGTTGCTGCGTTACAAGTGAGTATGGTCCAGTAGAACGAGCATGAAGTTTATCGTCAACCATGTGCGCAAGTTTGATCATATACATGACACCAACAGATACGCGGTTATCGAATGGTTCACCAGTACGTCCGTCATACAGGATTGTTTTCGCGTCATTTGCCATACCAGCTTCTTCAATTGTGCCCCAAACATCTTCCTCACGAGCACCATCGAATACTGGTGTTGCAATGTGAATGCCAAGGTATCTTGCTGCCATACCAAGATGAAGCTCTAATACCTGACCGATATTCATACGAGATGGTACCCCTAATGGGTTTAACATGATATCGATTGGCGTACCGTCTGGTAAGTAAGGCATATCTTCTTCTGGTAAAATACGAGAAATAACACCTTTGTTACCGTGACGTCCGGCCATCTTGTCACCTTCAGAAATTTTACGTTTTTGAACGATATATGCACGTACAAGTTGATTCACGCCTGGTGGCAATTCATCGCCATCTTCACGGTTGAATACTTTTACGTCTAAGATAATACCGCCACCACCGTGTGGTACACGTAGTGATGTATCACGTACTTCACGCGCTTTTTCTCCAAAGATAGCATGTAATAGACGTTCTTCAGCTGTTAATTCTGTTACACCTTTAGGTGTTACTTTACCAACAAGTAAATCTCCATCTTTTACTTCAGCACCAACGCGAATGATACCGCGCTCGTCAAGGTTACGTAATGCGTCTTCCCCAACGTTTGGAATGTCACGTGTAATTTCTTCTGGTCCAAGCTTCGTATCACGAGCTTCTGATTCATATTCTTCAATATGAATAGAAGTGTACACATCATCTTTTACAAGGCGCTCACTCATGATGATCGCATCCTCGTAGTTATAACCGTCCCAAGTCATGAAGCCAACAAGCACGTTACGTCCAAGTGCTAGTTCACCTAATTCCATAGAAGGACCATCCGCAAGGATTTCACCTTTTACAACTTCATTTCCAACACTTACGATTGGACGTTGGTTGTAACAAGTTCCTTGGTTAGAACGAATGAATTTTTGCATTTTATAGCGATCTAAGTCGCCTTTTACTGTTTGACCGTCAACTTCTACATAGCGACGTACCCAAACTTCACGTGCTTCTACGCGCTCAACAACACCAGGATGTTTACAGATTACTGCAGCACCTGAGTCTTTTGCTGATACGTACTCCATACCTGTACCTACAATCGGAGATTCCGGATTCATTAACGGAACCGCCTGACGTTGCATGTTCGCTCCCATAAGTGCGCGGTTAGAGTCATCGTTTTCTAAGAACGGAATACAAGCTGTCGCTGCCGACACTACTTGTTTTGGAGATACATCCATGTAGTCGATGCGTTCTCTATTTGTGACAATGTTTTCACCACGGAAACGAGCTACGATATCTTCACTTAGGAATTCACCTTCGTCAGATAATTTCATATTCGCTTGGGCTACAACATAGTTATCTTCTTCATCTGCTGTTAAGTAATCAACATGCCCTGTTACAAGACCAGTTTCTGGGTCAACACGACGGTATGGTGTTTCAATGAAACCAAACTCATTTACTTTCGCGAACGAAGATAACGAGTTAATCAAACCGATGTTTGGTCCCTCTGGTGTTTCAATCGGACACATACGACCGTAGTGAGAGTAATGAACGTCACGCACTTCAAAGCCTGCGCGCTCACGTGTTAAACCACCAGGTCCTAATGCAGATAGTCTTCGTTTGTGAGTTAACTCTGCTAATGGGTTTGTTTGGTCCATAAACTGAGATAACTGAGAACTTCCGAAGAACTCTTTAATAGATGCAATAACAGGACGAATATTAATTAGTGCCTGTGGTGTAATTGCATTTGTATCTTGGATCGACATTCTCTCACGAACAACACGTTCCATACGAGAAAGACCGATACGGAATTGATTTTGTAATAGTTCTCCAACAGAACGCAGACGACGGTTTCCTAAATGGTCAATATCATCTGTATCCCCTACTTTGTATAGTAGGTTGAAGAAGTAACTGATAGAAGCAAGGATATCACCTGGTGTGATGTGTTTCACATCACGAGTAATGTTTGCATTACCAATTACATTAATTACGCGTTCGCCTTCCGACTCAGGAGCATAAATCTTAATAGATTGCAGCTCAACATCGCCTTCTACCACTCCACCCATTGGTTTCGCTGTTTTGAATCCAATGTTTTTCTCTAAGTAAGGTAAAATGCGATCAAGTGTACGACGATCTAAGATTGTTCCTTCTGCCGCTAAAATTTCACCAGTTTCTGGATCCACTAATGTTTCAGCTAAACGTTGATTAAACAATCTGTTTTTAATGTGTAACTTCTTGTTGATCTTATAGCGACCTACATTTGCTAAATCGTAGCGCTTTGGATCGAAGAAACGAGACACAAGTAAGCTCTTAGCATTTTCTACTGTTGGTGGTTCACCAGGACGTAGACGCTCATAAATTTCAAGCAATGCTTTTTCTGTGCTATCTGTGTTGTCTTTTTCTAATGTGTTGCTTAAGTATTCGTTATCACCTAAAAGCTCGGTGATTTCTTGATCAGAGCCAAACCCTAATGCGCGTAACAAAACAGTTACAGGAAGTTTA
Organism: Bacillus sp. SRB3LM; assembly: GCF_015712745.1. NCBI lineage: Bacteria > Bacillati > Bacillota > Bacilli > Caryophanales > Bacillaceae > Bacillus > Bacillus sp. SRB3LM. The sequence goes on along the minus strand of NZ_VWVQ01000006.1, from coordinate 21,852 downwards.
CGCGTACGGTCAATACGCACATATACAACATCCTTAGCATCTGTCTCATACTCTAACCAAGCTCCGCGGTTTGGAATTACAGTAGCAGTAAAACCACGTTTTCCGTTTTTATCCACTTTGCCACTATAGTATACGCTTGGAGAGCGAACTAACTGGGAAACGATAACACGTTCTGCACCGTTAATTACGAATGTTCCAGTCTCTGTCATGAGTGGGAAATCTCCCATGAACACATCTTGTTCTTTTACTTCACCAGTTTCCTTGTTGATTAGACGCACTTTTACACGAAGTGGTGCTGCATACGTCACATCACGCTCTTTGCATTCGTCTACAGAGTATTTAGGTTCACCTAAGCTGTAGTCGATAAATTCAAGCGATAGATTTCCCGTAAAGTCTTCAATCGGAGAAATGTCTTGGAACATTTCTCGCAAACCCTCATCAAGAAACCACTGATAAGAAGAGGTTTGAATTTCGATAAGATTTGGTAACTCTAATACTTCACTAATACGGGCATAACTTCTTCGTTGGCGGTGGCGTCCGTATTGAACTAGTTGACCTGTCAACTGCTTCACCCCTCAAATCATGAGTATTATAAATGCACAAAAAAATTTGTGCAAAATCACAAATAAATACAACTACTGCTATTAGCGTAGTCTCTTTCTCTTAAAGATAAATACGTTGAGTCTTTCTACCTGCTCAAAAAAGAAAAATGGCTTCTATAAGAAAACCATCATTCTGTTTCATAATCTGCTGATTTTACTATCTTTTCCAAGAGAAACAAAAATATACATCTTTCTCAACGCAGAAAATCATATATTGGCATTGTATAATGTTAACATAGCCAAAAATAACCGTCAACGTTTTTTTGATTTTATGATATAATATCCTTTTTTCTTTTCTACAACCTCAACTTCAGAAAATACTTCTTCTAGTTTTTTTAGCGCAGACGGTGCACCTTGTTTCTTTTGAATAACAATCCAAAGTTCTCCACCTGGAACTAAATACTCCACAGCTTTTTCTAAAATCTCATGTACGATATCTTTACCCGCACGAATCGGAGGGTTAGATAGAATAGCAGCATACTTACCATCTACATTTTCATAGACGCTACTTTGAAAAATACGTATATTCTCGATTTTGTTATTAGCGGCGTTTTCTTTCGCAAGCCCAAGTGCCCTCTCATTCACATCCACCATGTGAACTTCACGACCTTGAAACTCTTTCGCTAACGACAAACCAATAGGACCGTATCCGCAACCTACGTCTAATATATTACCTTTAATATCTGGCATTTGAAACGCTTCAATTAAAAGACGGGAACCAAAGTCCACTTCGTTTTTCGAGAACACCCCATGGTCAGATAAGAAAGTAAATCGAGATCCACGAAGGACAAACTCCCATCGCTTGCGATCACTTTTACTAGAAGGGTCGTTAGAAAAATAATGGTCTGCCATATGGCCACCTCTTTTCTTTACAGTTAAAAAAAAAGCTCGCATGAGAGCGAGCTTTTTTTAAAGCATCAAAAGTTAATTACTTAACTTCTACAGCAGCGCCAACTTCTTCAAGTTTAGCTTTGATTTCTTCAGCTTCTTCTTTAGCAGCAGCTTCTTTGATTACTTTTGGAGTGTTGTCAACTAATTCTTTAGCTTCTTTTAAGCCAAGACCAGTGATTTCACGAACAACTTTGATAACTTTGATTTTTTGTGCACCAGCGCTAGTTAGTTCCACATCAAATTCAGTTTTCTCAGCAGCAGCTTCTCCAGCGCCACCAGCAACAGCTACAGGAGCAGCAGCAGTTACGCCGAATTCTTCCTCGATAGCTTTTACTAAGTCGTTAAGTTCTAATACAGTCATAGATTTAACTGCTTCAATGATTTGTTCTTTAGTCATTGTAAATATCCTCCCTTAAATAGGTTTGTATTGTTTTATCGATAATACGTAATTATCTTTTAAAAAATTAAGCGCCTTGCTCTTCCTTTTGGTCTGCAACTGCTTTAGTAGCAAGTGCAAGGTTACGGATTGGAGCTTGAAGAACGCTAAGAAGCATAGAAAGTAAGCCTTCACGTGATGGAAGAGTAGCGATTGCTTTAACCTCATCAAGTGTTACAAGTTTACCTTCGATTACGCCCGCTTTAATTTCTAAAGCTTCATGATCTTTAGCGAAGTCGTTTAATACTTTCGCAGGAGCAACTACATCCTCGTTACTGAACGCGATTGCGTTTGGTCCTGTTAAGAATTCATTTAACTCAGCCATTTCAGCAGATTCTGCAGCACGACGAGTTAGAGAGTTTTTGTAAACTTTGAACTCAACGCCAGCTTCACGTAATTGCTTACGTAATTCTGTTGCTTCAGAAACTGTTAAACCACGGTAGTCAACAACGATTGTAGATTTACTAGCGCGAAGTTTGTCCGCGATTTCAGTTACAACTTGTTGTTTAGTTTCGATTACTTTGCTCATGTTATTACACCTCCTGTAGATTATATAGAAGATGTACCGAAAGTGCACTAAAAACCTCCATGCCCAACTTGTAGACATGGAGGCATATAGTCACAGAAAAAAGATTCCGCTTCGTATATTAACACCTAGGTAGGAAATTAAGTCTATTGACACCTACTGTCTACGGTACACTAATTAAATTCACAACATAAATGATTATATTAAAACTTCTTTATGAAGTCAACTTCCAAAATTTACGCTAATGTAGAAACGTCCACACGTACGCCAGGTCCCATTGTAGAAGCAACTGTTACGTTCTTCATGTAAGTACCTTTTGCAGCAGCTGGCTTAACTTTTTGTAAAGTGTCAGCAATTGTTTTGAAGTTTTCTACTAATTTAGCATCTTCGAAAGATACTTTACCGATTGGAACGTGGATGTTACCAGCTTTATCAACGCGGTATTCAACTTTACCAGCTTTGATTTCGTTAACAGCTTTAGTTACATCGAAAGTAACTGTTCCAGTTTTAGGGTTTGGCATTAAACCTTTAGGTCCTAATACGCGACCAAGTTTACCAACTTCACCCATCATGTCAGGAGTTGCTACTACTACATCGAAATCGAACCAACCTTGTTGGATTTTACCGATGTAATCAGTATCGCCTACGAAGTCAGCTCCAGCAGCTTCAGCTTCTTTAGCTTTTTCACCTTTAGCAAATACTAATACACGTTGTACTTTACCAGTACCATGTGGAAGAACAACTGCACCACGGATTTGTTGGTCAGCTTTCTTAGGGTCAACACCTAAACGGAATGCAGCTTCTACAGTTGCATCAAATTTAGCTGTGTTTGTTTTCTTTACTAATTCTACTGCTTCTGTTGCAGAGTAAGCAGCTGCACGATCAACAAGCTTTGCAGCTTCTACGTACTTTTTACCTCTTTTAGCCATTTTTATTTCCTCCTCGAATGTGGTTTTAGCGGAATAACCTCCCACGTTTACGCCTGTTTTCAGGTATAACCTGAGGATGAGCGCCATCCATTTATTTAAAAACGATAATCATTTACGATAATAAAGGTTGCGAATTGGAATTCCAGACCCGCAACCTTTTTTAAAAACAAATCGAATTAGTCTTCGATAACGATGCCCATACTGCGTGCAGTACCTTCAACCATACGCATTGCAGCTTCTACGCTAGCAGCGTTTAGGTCAGGCATTTTAGTTTCAGCGATTTCGCGTACTTTATCACGCTTAACAGTTGCCACTTTATTACGGTTTGGTTCACCAGAACCAGACTCAATACCAGCTACTTTCTTAAGAAGAACAGCAGCAGGAGGAGTTTTAGTAATGAAAGTGAATGAACGGTCCTCAAATACCGTAATTTCAACAGGGATGATAAGACCAGCTTGATCTGCTGTACGAGCGTTAAACTCTTTACAGAAGCCCATGATGTTAACACCTGCTTGTCCTAATGCTGGACCAACTGGTGGAGCTGGGTTAGCTTTACCTGCAGGAATTTGAAGCTTTACCATTTTAATTACCTTTTTAGCCACGAGACACACCTCCTTAAGTCCGTGATGTGGTCAATTGGACAGTGATTTGCCCTCCCACGTCATATTTTATCTGTAAGGATAAAATCTTTCAAAAAACGTCTCCGATAACGAAGACGTACTGACTTAAAAGATATTATCACTTTTTACAATTCATTTCAAGTTTCATTTTATAATTTTTCAATTTGATGGAAGTCAAGTTCAACTGGAGTCTCGCGACCAAACATGTCCACAAGTACGCTAACCTTTTTCTTCTCCACATCAATTTCTTCAATAGCACCTGTATAATCTGCGAATGGCCCCTCATTTACACGTACTGTCTCATGAAGTTCAAAGTCGAAATCAACCACTTCGTTATCCATGCCCATATGTTTCATAATGGTAACAACTTCCTCTTCTAATAGAGGTGATGGTTTAGATCCAGAACCAGAAGAACCAACGAACCCAGTTACACCTGGCGTGTTACGTACAACATACCAAGAGTCATCAGTCATGATTAATTCTACTAATACATAACCTGGGAACACTTTTCTTTTCATTAATTTTTCTTTTCCGTTTTTCATTTCTACTTCTACTTCTTCCGGGACAACAACACGGAAAATTTTATCTTGCATACCCATTGATTCTACACGTTTCTCTAGGTTTGCTTTTACTTTATTTTCATATCCAGAATAAGTATGGACAACATACCAACTTTTTTCCATTCATTTAGGACGAGCGTCCTTCCCTCCCTGACGTACATTTTTTTGCGCAAATGAAAAAACCCGTTCACCGGGCTTTTACACAGTTCTTATAAATAACATTATATCATGGATAAGTGCTTCTTATTCAAGAATTAACCAAGAATTAACCGAATTAAAGAAGAAATGCCCATATCAACTACTGCGAAGAAAATCGCAAAGAACACAACTGTAGCAACAACAGTCGCTGTTGAGCGGAGTAATTCATCTTTTTTAGGCCAACTTACTTTTTTCATTTCGCGACCTACATCGCCGAAAAAGTTCGTTAAACGCATCTGCGGGACCTCCAGTGTATTATTTCAATTATTTATTTTGTTTCCTTGTGAACTGTATGCTGATTGCATGTTTTACAAAACTTTTTTATTTCAAGTCGCTCTATTGAGCTCGTATCTTTCATAGTAGAGTAGTTTCGATTTTTACACTCTTCACATGAGAGTACAACTTTTTTCCTCATTAGTTACACCAACCTTGTAACATTATGTCCCTAAAAATGTATCATACAATAAAAGACAATGTCAATGACATGCATTTGTACTCTCTACAAAAGAAAACAGGTGATTTATTTTACACCTGTAGCACTTGTTACTTCTTATGAATTTAAAGTTGTACTTTCTCTCATTTCCATATATCGTTCCAATTTCCTCTTTACTCGTTGTAAAGCGTTATCAATAGATTTCACATGCCTGTTTAACTGTTCTGAAATCTCTTGATAAGAACGACCATCTAAATATAAAGAAAGCACTTTCCTTTCTAAATCGCTTAATAATTCAGATATTTTTGATTCTATGTCTGTATATTCTTCCTGGCTAATGATCATCTCTTCAGGATCAGTCACCTTTGCTTCAGAAATAACATCCAATAATGTTCGATCAGATTCCTCATCGTAAATCGGCTTATCTAAAGACACATACGAATTTAAAGGAATATGTTTTTGTCTTGTTGCCGTTTTAATAGCGGTAATAATTTGTCGAGTGATACATAGTTCAGCAAATGCTTTGAATGAAGACAGCTTGTCCTCTTTATAATCACGAATTGCTTTAAACAACCCTATCATACCTTCTTGAACAATGTCTTCTCGATCGGCACCCACTAAAAAGTAAGATCTTGATTTCGCACGAACAAAGTTCTTATACTTGTGAATTAAATATTCTAGAGCGTCAGTATTACCTTTTCGAACTAACTCAACGATTGCCTCATCCTCTAAATCACGAAATGTAACGTCGCCTATACTTACGAAGCCTGCTTCCACCTTGATCCCTCCGACCGCTATTTATTTAGCAATATTATACAGTAAAAAGATAAAGAGCGTCAATGCTTCAACGCTCTCCTCTTCTTAATTTTTCTAATTTTTCTGTAATATCTTTACTAAATATCTTTCGCATGGCGGGCTGCTGTTCTTTCGTGTCTTTTGTACGCCTTCTTACTTGTTGTTCCATCGCTTGTACTTCCAACTCTAATTCACGCGCAGATTTTCGAAGGGCACCTTGCCCAAATATAACCCATTGTTCTGTATAATCAGAAGTCGCAACATATATTTGTGTATTTATATTTCTAAGCTCTATTGCAAGTTGCTCTATCTTTTCGTCTGCAGTTTGATTCTTTCGTGTGAATATGACTTCTACACGAGATTGTTTCATCTTTTTTTCAATACCATGGACTGTATAGGCATCAAAGACTATCATCACTTTTGTGCCTGTATACCCTTGATAATCCGCCATCTTATCAATAAGCGCATCTCTTGATGATTGTAAATCTACATCCCGCAGTTTCTTCAAATCTCCCCAAGCTCCGATAATGTTGTAACCGTCAACGATTAAAATATCGTTCATTTTTTATTTACCAATTTCGTGACGTTTACGATATACCTCATACATTAACAAACTTGCGGCTACTGAAGCATTTAAGGATGTAACTTTCCCCACCATCGGTAGAGTGATTAGGAAATCACATTTTTCACCAATAATACGACTCATACCTTTTCCTTCACTACCAATTACTAATCCAATCGGCATTGTACCATCTAAATTACGGTAATCCGTTTTCCCTTTGGCATCTGTACCAGCAATCCAAAGTCCACGCTCTTTTAATTCATCAATTGTACGAGATAAGTTTGTTACGCGCGCAACAGGAATGTATTCAATCGCTCCTGTTGATGCTTTCGCAACTGATGCTGTAAGTCCCACAGCTCTTCTCTTCGGAATAATAATTCCATGAGCTCCTGTTGCATCAGCAGTACGCATAATAGAACCTAGGTTATGCGGATCTTCAATCTCATCTAAAATTAAGAAGAATGGATCTTCATTACGTTTTTCTGCCACTTTGAATAAATCTTCTAACTCTGCATACTGATATGCAGCTACTTGAGCAATTACACCTTGATGATTACCCTCAACTAATTGATCTAACTTTTTCTTTGGTGCATGTTGTAAAATAATCTTATTTTCTTTCGCTAACGCTAGTACAATTTGTACTTGTCCTTTGGCAGCACCTTCTGCGATCCAAATTTTATTAATATCTCTCCCTGATCTTAACGCTTCAATTACAGGGTTACGTCCGATAATATATTCACTAGTCATGATGATGTGCCCCCTTCCTTTTCTTCTAAAACTGCAATTGCCTTATATACAATTTCATCTAATCTTTCACGATTATTTAATAAATGATGATAACCAATTAGTGCTTCAAAGGCTGTACTATGTCGATATGTTTGTACATCCGTATTTTTCGGAACTGTACCTGAATTTGCATTACGCCCTCTTCTTAATACCGCCTCTTCTTCCTCTGTCAAAAATGCCGTCTCTAATAAATGATAAACAACTTTCGCCTGTGCTTTTGCTGAAACAAAGCTCGTCCCTAAGCGATGTAATTGATTAGGGCGAACTTTTCCTTTTTGAAGGAGGTGATAGCGGATATATTGTTCATATACCGCATCACCCATATACGCTAACGCCAAGCTGTTTAATTGCTTTGCATCAATCATCCTTATCCTCTTTTCCATCTTGTACCTTGAGCGGTATCTTCTAAAATAATATTACGTTCTTTTAAATCGTCACGAATTTGATCAGACAATGCGAAATCGCGATTTTTACGAGCTTCAATGCGCTTTTGGATAAGCTCTTCAATTTCTTCATCCAGTAATTCTTCTTTTGATAATTCTAATCCTAAAATATCAAATAACGTTTCCAGTTGTTTTACGTATGCTTCAATTACAACTTTAGATGTATGCTCTTCAAGTAAATATTGATTTGCATGATTTGCTACGTTGTATAATTCGGTAATTGCATTTGCAGTGTTAAAGTCATCATTCATTGCCTCTTCAAATGCAGTCTGGAATTTCTCTATTTCAGCTAACCATTTCTCATTATGGTCCGTTAAATCCGTACTACTCTCCATACGATGCTTTAAGTTTCCATAAGCTGTTTTAATTCTTTCCAGTCCATTATTCGTACTTTGTAATAACTCTTCACTAAAGTTAATCGGGTGACGATAGTGTACTGATAACATAAAGAATCTAATTAACTGCGGGTCGTATTGCTTAATAATATCGTGAACTAAAATAAAGTTACCAAGCGATTTAGACATCTTCTCATTGTTAATATTAATATATCCATTATGCATCCAGTAACGTGCAAACGTTTTTCCAGTCAATGCCTCTGACTGCGCAATTTCATTTTCATGATGTGGGAACGCCAAGTCTTGACCACCAGCATGAATGTCAATTGTATCCCCTAAGTACTTACGCGCCATTGCTGAGCATTCAATATGCCATCCTGGACGTCCTTGCCCCCAAGGGCTTTCCCAGAAGATTTCTCCTTCTTTCGCAGCTTTCCATAAAGCAAAATCAAGAGGGTCTTGTTTCTTTTCCCCTACCTCAATACGAGCACCGTGACGTAAATCTGCGATTGGTTGATGTGATAATTTACCGTAACCTTCGAATTCCTTCGTCTTAAAGTACACATCACCCTCTGATTCATATGCATACCCTTTATTCACAAGTTCTTGAATAAATTCAATAATGATATCCATATTTTCTGTTACACGAGGATGAACTGTTGCGTGTTTGCAACCTAGTGCTGTTACATCTTCAAAGTACGCTTCAACAAAACGATCAGCAATTGTCGGTACATCTTCACCTAATTCATTTGCCGCTTTAATTAATTTATCATCTACATCCGTAAAGTTAGATACATATTGCACATCGTATCCTTTGTATTCTAAATAACGACGCACTGTATCGAATACCATAGGAGGTCTTGCATTCCCAATATGAATGTAGTTATAAACTGTAGGTCCACATACATACATCTTTACCTTATTTTCTTCTAATGGAATAAACTCTTCTTTTTGACGTGTTAACGTATTATAAATGTGAATAGTCATTTTTATCCTTCCTTTCTACCTTTAATTCCAATTGTTTCTTCAATTTATCAATTTCTACTTCCATAGCCTTTAATTTATCAAAAATCGGATCTGGAAGGTCAGAGTGATTTAATTCTTGACCAATCTTTACTCCATTTTGAATAACGACACGGCCAGGTATACCTACAACTGTAGAATGTGCAGGAACTTCTTTTAATACGACAGACCCTGCTCCGATTTTAGAATTCTCTCCCACAGTAATAGACCCAAGAACTTTAGCACCCGTCGCAATTAATACATTATCCTGAATTGTTGGGTGCCTCTTCCCTTTTTCTTTTCCTGTACCACCTAATGTAACCCCTTGATAAATCGTTACATTATCACCAATTTCACAAGTTTCTCCAATTACAACTCCCATTCCATGATCTATGAAAAAGCGTCGACCAATAGTTGCTCCTGGATGGATCTCAATGCCAGTAAAAAAGCGGCTCACTTGTGAAACAAAACGTGCAAGAAAGAAAAAATTTCTTTTATAAAAAGCATGTGCAATTCGATGGGCCCAAACTGCATGTAATCCAGAGTAAGTTAAAATGACTTCGAAATAACCTCTTGCCGCTGGATCCTGTTCAAAAACGACTTCAATATCTTCCCGAAGCCTCTTAAACATCGGTGTTCCCTCCCCTTTATGGGCTGCTTTTTTGTCGAACGAACTAACTCCCCTAACTCATCACTTCTCCTCTAATTCTTTATATAAGGAGATAAATTCTATATTCATACCTATTTACACGGTATAAAAAAAAGGCGTCTCTGTCATATTGACAGAGACGCCTTTTAAGCGCGGTTCCACTCTGTTTAGGCTTAAAAAAGCCTCAAACTCATCCATGATAACGGTGTACACCGCTTCTGCTTACTTTGCGGCCTAAGACATCCCACGAAGCAATTCGCTGTTCAGCAGAAGACTCGAAGGGGCATTTCAAAAATCCGCTTATAAACCACTCCCAGCCTAAAGGTGGTTCTCTCTGTAAAAAGCCTGATTTTCTACTTCTCCTTCTCGTCGCTTTTCCTTATTAGGTTTTAGGTATACTTATTATATTTCTAAATCTAGAAAATGTTAACCAATTACTTTTTGAAGACGATTTAAAACTTTTTCTTTTCCAAGAAGTGCAATAGCATTCGGAAGCTCTGGACCATGCGTTTGTCCTGTAGTTGCAACACGGATTGGCATAAATAAATTTTTACCTTTATGTCCTGTTTCCTTTTGAACTGCTTTAATCGCTGCCTTAATTGCTGCTGGCTCCATTGCTTCTAGAGCTTCTATTTGACCAGCAAATGCACGAAGTACTTCAGGTACTTGTTCACCATTTAATACTTCTTGTCCTTCTTCTTCATAATCAACATGATCTTTAAAGAACATTTCAGAAAGCTCTACAATTTCAGCTCCAAAACTCATTTGTTCATGGTATAAAGCAATTACATCACGAATCCAAGCTTGGTCTTGTTCGCTTAAAGTTTCTCCCACACGTCCAGCTTTCACTAAATGCGGTAAGCTTAACTCTACAACCGTATCTAAATCTTGCTTTTTCATATACTGGTTGTTCATCCATTTTAGTTTTTGAGAATCAAATAATGCAGGTGATTTTGATAAACGAGCTGCATCGAACATTTTGATAAACTCATCTTTAGAGAAGATTTCTTCTTCTCCTACCGGAGACCAACCTAGTAGTGCAATAAAGTTAAAGATTGCTTCTGGAAGATACCCAAGCTCTTTATATTGCTCAATAAATTGAATAATAGATTCATCACGCTTACTTAACTTTTTACGACTTTCATTAACAATTAGAGTCATATGACCGAATTGTGGAATATCCCAGCCGAAAGCTTCATAAATCATCATTTGTTTCGGTGTATTTGAAATATGATCATCACCACGAAGTACATGTGTAATTTCCATTAGATGATCATCTACTGCTACTGCAAAGTTATAAGTTGGAATTCCATCTTTTTTCACAATAACAAAATCACCGAAATCATTTGAATGGAACGCAACTTCATCTTTTACAATATCTTTGAATGTGTAGTCACGATCAGCTGGTACACGGAAGCGAATACTTGGAATACGTCCCTCAGCTTCAAATTCTTTCACTTGTTCTGCAGTTAATTCACGGTGGTTACCTGCGTAACGAGGTGTTTCACCGCGAGCGATTTGTCCTTCACGCTCTGCTTCAAGCTCTTCTTCTGTCATATAACATTTATAAGCTAAACCACGCTCTAATAAATCTTCATATAATTTTTTATAAATATCTAAACGCTCTGTTTGGCGATATGGTCCAAATTCACCACCAACATCAACACCTTCATCCCAGTCCATACCGAGCCATTTCAAGTATTTTAATTGGCTTTCTTCTCCACCAGCCACGTTACGTTTTACATCAGTATCTTCAATACGAATAATAAACTTGCCATCTAAATGACGAGCAAATAAATAATTAAATAATGCCGTACGCGCATTTCCGATATGTAAGTGTCCTGTTGGACTTGGCGCGTAGCGTACTCTCACTTGCTTTTCCATAATTGGTACACCTTCCATTCTTAATGTCAACACATTCTATAATTGTACACCAAAAAAATGTGATTATCCATCTTACGAATTAAAAACCATTATTTTTTCTGTAATAAAACAACTGCTTGAGAAGCAATCCCTTCTTCTCTACCTGTAAATCCTAATTTTTCTGTTGTTGTTGCCTTTACATTAATGTTATCGATAGACGTTTCTAACAGTTCACTAATGCGCTTACGCATGCTCTCAATATGTGGTGCCATTTTTGGTTTTTGAGCAATAATTGTACAATCTAAATTTCCTAACTCATAACCTTGTTCACGTACAAATTCCCAAACTTTTTGTAACAATACAGCTGAATCTGCATCTTTAAAAGCTGGGTCTGTATCAGGAAAATGCTTTCCGATATCTCCTGCTGCAATCGCACCTAAACATGCATCAGCAATCGTATGTAACAATACATCTGCATCTGAATGACCGATTAATCCTTTCTCGTGTGGAATTGTAATTCCACCGATAATCAACGGGCGCCCTTCCGCAAATTCATGTACATCAAAACCTTGTCCAATTCGAAACATCCTTACTTCCTCCTTAAGCTAAACTACTGAGCTTTATGACTCTATATTATATCGCTATCCTTATAAAGAAAAGCCCGGCTGTTGCCGAGCTTTTCTTTATTAACACATCATCAACGTTATTTCTTCTGAACACGTAGGAAACTTTCAGCAATTAATAGATCTTCCGGAGTCGTCACTTTAATATTATAGTAACTCCCCTCTACTACACCTACTTGCTTCCCAACACGTTCTACGAGACTTGCATCATCTGTGCCAAGAAAACAACTTTGCTTTGCGCTTCTATGAGCTTCTAGCAAAAGAGAAACAGAGAATCCTTGTGGTGTTTGTACAGCGTTAAGTTGAGATCGCTCTACCGTTTCTACAACAACACCCCGCTCTACTTTCTTAACAGTATCTTTTACTGGCACTGCACAAATGGAAGCTCCATATTTTTCTGCTGCAGTTAATACATCGCGAATCACTTTATTCGTTACGAACGGGCGCGCCCCGTCATGCACAAGAACATATTCGACACCACTCGCATACTGAAGTGCGTTATATACGCTATCTTGTCTTTCGGCTCCACCCTGAATAAATTGTACGTGCTTTTCAATCTGGTACTTCTGCATTAACTCTTCAAAATACGGGCGTTCCTCTTCGTTAATTGCCATAATAATACTTTTGCACGCTTTATCTTTTTCAAAAGCACGCAATGTGTGCACAATAATTGGTACTTCATCTATAAGTAAAAATAACTTATTTTTACCAGCACCCATTCGTTTTCCTTGGCCCGCTGCCGGAATAATTAATGTATACATATTAATAATCCTCTACTTATAATGCTTTTTCTAGCAATTTACGTTTTGCGAAAATCATACGACCAGCCGATGTTTGTAATACGCTAGTAACAAGTACGTCAAGTTGTGAACCCACATACTCTCTACCATCTTCTACTACAATCATCGTACCATCATCTAAGTATGCAACACCTTGATTTTGTTCTTTACCATCTTTCACAACATAAACACTTAATTCTTCACCAGGGAGTACGACTGGTTTAATCGCATTAGCTAAATCATTAATGTTTAACACCGTAACCCCTTGTAATTCAGAAACTTTGTTTAAATTGAAATCGTTTGTTACTACAGTTCCACCAGTGATTTTTGCCAACTTTACAAGCTTGCTATCTACTTCTTGGATATCATCGAAATCGCCTTCATAAATTTCTACCGGAATTGGCATCTCCTTTTGAATACGATTTAAAATGTCTAGTCCTCTGCGGCCACGATTACGCTTTAAAGCATCTGAAGAATCGGCAATATGCTGAAGCTCTTCTAATACGAATTGCGGAATGACAATTGTTCCTTCTAAAAACTTTGTTTGGCAAATATCTGCAATACGTCCGTCAATAATTACACTCGTATCGAGAATTTTCCAATGAGTCGTAGATTTTTCCGCTTCGACCTCTACCTCTTCATTCTCACTATTGTTTTTCTTCTTACCTCCGCGTTGGGGTAATGTAAATAATCCTAGCAATTCATTCCTCTTTTTAAATCCTACTTGGAATCCTAAATATCCAAGTAAAAGGGTGAAGAACACTTGCAACACCGTACTAATAACTGGAATTGTAAATTCACGAATTGGTATCAAAATTAAATATGCAACAATAAGACCAGAGATTAATCCTAATGTACCAAATAAAACATCTGCTACAGGCGCCTTTACAAGAGCCTCTTCAATATGCTTAATAAGTTGAACAATATAATCTACAAGCCAAAATGTTGTTAAAAATAAAATAATTGCACCAATAATTGCACGAACATACGATCCTTCCAACAAAGGAACCGCACCGATATCTAATACATTAATAATTTTTGGGATTAAGTAAATCCCTAACGCTCCCCCGATTACTAAAAAGAAGAGCTGTACAATCCGTTTTAACATCCAACCACCTCCTACTCATTATTAACCATTGTTTCGCTAATCAAAACGCCGAATGCAAAAGCGGACGTGTTTTTTTGTAAATAGTTTTATTTACCAATATATCATATCATATACCAAAAATGTTCTAGTGTCGTTATATTATAGAATCAATGTAATATTCTTAATTGTGTCTACTCATATAGAGATGCTCTTGAATTCTTTTTAGACCTTCTCGTATTTTCTTCGCTCTCACTTCTCCAATTCCTTCCACATCATCCAATTCATTAATAGTTGCTCGGCAAACACCTTGCAATGTTTTAAATCGATTAATTAAATTCTCTATAATAAGTGGCGGAACACGAGAAATCTTGCTTGTAATTCGATACCCTCTAGGTGTCACACTTTCTTCTAAACTTGTTTGTCCTGGATAGCCAAGTAATTTAACTAAATCACTATCCTCTAAAAGTTGTGTATTTGCAAGATCTTGTAACTTTTTCAAGATTTGATGATGGTCTTGTGTTTTCTCCTGGTGATAATCTTTAATTAACAATGCTGCCTCTGCCTCTAAATCAGCTAGTAATTCTGTAAGCTGTAAACGAATTAACCTACCTTCTGTTCCTAACTCATGAATATAGCTCAATATTTCATTTTTTATACGCAGCACCATTTCAACACTATGTAAAACGTGAACCACCTCGGACATTGTAACGACCTCTTCAAATTCTAGAATACCCAAATTCGTAATGCCGTCATTCCATACAGCCTTATATTTTTCTAGCGTTTGAATTGCTTGATTTGCTTTTGTTAAAATGACACCTATATCTTTTAATGTATAACGTAAGTTCCCTTGATATAGCGTAATTACATTACGTCTTTGTGAAATGGCCACAACAAGGCTGCCCGTCTGCTTTGCTACACGCTCTGCTGTTCGGTGACGCATACCTGTTTCAATAGAATCAATAGATGAATCCGGAACTAACTGTGCGTTTGCAATTAAAATTTTACTTCCAGTTTCATTTAAAATAAGTGCTCCATCCATTTTTGCTAATTCATATAAACTAGCAGGAGAGAATGCGCAATTAATATGAAAACCACCATCAACAATGCTTTTAATCTGCTCATTATACCCAAGAACAATTAGTCCCCCTGTTTGTGCGCGAAGTACATTATCTATCCCTTCGCGCAGTGGTGTTCCCGGGGCCACGAGCTGTAAAATATTAATTATACTTTTGACACGTTGCTTGTTTTCTTCCATAGCCTAGCCTCCTAATGTCAAACGAAGCGCTTCTCCTAAATTAGAAACACCTACAACCTCAATCCCCTCTGGAATTGTCCACCCCCCTAAATTTTTTCTAGGAATGATAGCACGTTGAAATCCTAATTTAGCTGCTTCTTGTACACGTTGTTCGATTCTTGATACTCTTCTTATTTCTCCAGTTAATCCAACTTCTCCTATTACCGCATCAGTTGGTGCCGTAGATTTATCTCTAAAACTTGAAGCTATACTTAAGGCAACAGCTAAATCAATTGCCGGTTCGTCTAATTTCAAACCACCTGCTACTTTTAAATACGCATCTTGATTTTGTAATAGTAAACCTGTTCTTTTCTCTAGTACCGCCATAATAAGCGAGACACGATTATGATCAATTCCTGTCGCCATTCTTCGAGGGTTTCCAAAACTAGTAGGGGAAATTAATGCCTGTATTTCTACTAAAACTGGTCTTGTTCCTTCCATTGAGGCAACTACTGTTGAACCTGCAACTCCAACTGGTCTTTCCTCAAGGAAAATCTCAGAAGGATTTAAGACTTCTGCAAGGCCAAGTTCTTTCATTTCAAAGATACCCATTTCATTCGTAGAACCAAAACGATTCTTTACAGCTCGTAAAATACGATATGTATGGTGTCGATCTCCTTCAAAGTAAAGAACTGCATCGACCATATGTTCTAGCATACGCGGTCCCGCAATTGCACCTTCTTTTGTCACATGCCCTACGATGAAAATTGGGATTCCCTTTGTTTTTGCAAGTTTCATTAATTCTGCTGTACATTCACGTACTTGCGCCACACTACCAGGAGCTGATGTCACCTCAGGTAAATGTATCGTTTGAATAGAATCAATAACAACAAAAGCAGGATTCATCTCTTCAATATGTGCTGCAATACGCTGTAAATCTGTCTCTGATACAACAAATAGATTACTACCATTTACATGTAAACGATCTGCACGAAGTTTAATCTGCTTTGCTGACTCCTCACCTGATATATACAATACATCATATGAAGCATCTGCTAATTGCGAGGAAATCTGTAATAATAACGTTGATTTTCCAATCCCAGGGTCCCCACCAATAAGTACTAAAGATCCATCTACAATTCCGCCACCTAGTACACGGTTAAACTCCTGAAATTTTGTTTCAATACGTGCCTCAGACTTTGTTTCTACTTCTGTAAGACGTCTTGGTTTTGTTACTTCTGTTTGAATTGCATTTGCATAATTTAGGCGTCTGGATGATACAACTGGTTCCATCTCTTCAACAAGCGAATTCCATTGACCACACCCTGGACATTTACCCATATATTTTGGTGATTGATAACCACACTCTTGACATGTGAATTTTGTTTTCTTTTTAGCCATATCTTTTTATATTTCACTTCGCTTTCATCTATAAACATTTGACCTTCTCGTACAAGAAAGAGGGCTATCTCGTAGCCCTCTTAGTTTGTCTATACTTATTTTACCTTTTCAGCACTATGAATGACAAATGTTTCCCCTTCTACATCAAAGATAACTTTTTGTCCTTTCTCAATAGCACCTTTTAAAAGTTCTTCCGATAGTCTATCCTCTACATGCTTCTGAATTGCTCTACGTAGTGGACGAGCACCATATTCACGATCAAACCCTTTATCAGCAATAGCTGCAATCGCCCCTTCTGTTAATTGCAATTCAATTTCTTGTTCTTTTAAGCGATTCACTAACTGATTTACCATAAGAGTCACAATTTCTTGAATATGTTTTTTCTCAAGCATATGGAATACGATAATTTCATCAATACGGTTTAAGAATTCTGGACGAAATGCCTTTTTCAGCTCATCCATTACTTTACCTTTCATATCCGAATAATCACGGCTTTCATCTTGTACGTTAAATCCAAGATGTTTGTTACGTTTTAACGCCTCAGCACCAACGTTAGACGTCATAATAACAATCGTATTACGGAAGTCAACTGTACGTCCTTTAGAATCAGTTAAACGACCATCTTCCAATACCTGTAGTAAAATATTAAATACATCAGGATGCGCCTTCTCTACTTCATCTAATAGGACAACTGAATACGGCTTACGACGAACCTTCTCTGTTAATTGTCCGCCTTCTTCATACCCAACATATCCTGGAGGAGAACCAACTAAGCGAGAAGTTGAATGTTTCTCCATATACTCAGACATATCAATGCGAATCATTGCATCCTCATCACCGAACATAGATTCTGCCAATGCTCTTGCTAATTCTGTTTTACCTACACCTGTTGGTCCTAAGAAAATAAATGAACCAATTGGACGTTTCGGATCTTTCAGTCCTGCTCTTGCACGACGAACAGCTTTCGCTACAGCCACTACCGCTTCATCCTGGCCGATGACACGATCATGAAGAATGGATTCTAAGTTTAATAATTTATCAGTCTCTGTTTGTGCAAGTTTAGAAACAGGGATACGTGTCCATGTAGAAACGACATTTGCAATATCTTCTACCGTAACCTCTGAATTTTCTTTTCCTTGTTGTTCTTTCCACTGACGCTTTGTATCTTCCAATTTCTCACGTAAGCGTTGTTCCATATCACGTAAGGAAGCAGCCTTTTCAAACTCTTGACTTTGTACAGCCGCATCTTTTTCTTTTCGAATTTCCTCAAGCTTCACTTCAAGCTCTTTTAAGTTTGGTGGTGTTGTATAAGAACGTAAGCGAACCTTTGAAGCAGCTTCATCAATTAAATCAATTGCTTTATCTGGTAAGAAACGATCCGTAATATAACGATCGGAAAGTTTCACAGCTGCATCAATTGCATCATCTGTAATAGACACACGGTGATGGGCCTCATAACGATCGCGTAAACCTTTCAAGATTTGAGTTGATTCTTCTAGACTCGGCTCATCAACATGAATTGGCTGGAAACGTCTCTCTAAAGCTGCATCCTTTTCAATATATTTACGATACTCATCTAAAGTTGTCGCACCAATACATTGTAATTCTCCGCGTGCTAAAGATGGTTTTAAAATATTTGATGCATCGATTGCACCTTCTGCTCCACCTGCACCGATTAATGTATGAAGTTCATCAATAAATAGAATAATATTCCCTGCTTGACGTATTTCATCCATTACTTTCTTTAAACGATCTTCAAACTCACCACGATATTTCGTCCCAGCTACCACTGTTCCCATATCTAGTGTCATAACACGCTTATCTCTTAACGTTTCAGGAACTTCATTATTTACGATTTGCTGTGCTAACCCTTCAGCAATTGCTGTTTTACCTACACCAGGCTCTCCAATTAACACTGGATTGTTTTTTGTTCTACGGCTTAACACTTCAATTACACGTTGAATTTCTTTACTACGTCCAATAACAGGATCCAAACGATTCTCACGTGCAACAACTGTTAAGTCGCGCGCTAAACTGTCTAGTGTCGGTGTATTTGCATTTGTCGATGAACCACCTTGGTGACCTGAACTTGCTTCGTTACTTCCAAGAAGTTGTAACACTTGTTGTCTTGCTTTATTGAGGCTTACACCTAAATTATTTAATACACGTGCCGCTACACCTTCACCTTCACGGATTAAGCCAAGTAAAATATGTTCTGTTCCAACGTAAGAATGTCCTAGCTTACGCGCTTCATCCATAGACAATTCAATAACTTTTTTAGCACGAGGTGTATAATGTACAGTTTGAGAAGCTTCTGTTCCACGTCCAATTAACGCTTCTACCTCTTTTTGCACTTTCTCCGGGCTCAATCCAAGAGCAATTAACGCTTTTGCTGCAATTCCTTCACCTTCGCGTACAAGCCCAAGTAAAATATGTTCTGTTCCAATGTTATTATGCCCAATGCGAATTGCTTCCTCTTGAGATAAAGCTAATACTTTCTGTGCTCTTTCTGTAAATCTTCCAAACATCATAGAAATCGCCTCCTACTTGCGCTTAGTTTTTTTCAATACGTAATCGCTCACGGATTAAGGTTGCTCTTCGATAATCTCTTTCTTCTGGTCCTAAAGGTCCTCCTGCATATTGTTGTAAAATACCAGGTTGCGTAAGAACCATTAGCTCAGTCAAAATATTTCTCGATATACCTTTTATATATCCTAGATCAATACCGAGTCGTACATCCGATAAGCAAGTTGCCGCTTCTGCAGATTGAATTAAACGACTGTTTGCTAGTATACCGTAAGAACGATAAACCTTATCTTCAAGCTCAATACTCGAATTTTGTACAATTAATTCTCTGGCCAATTTTTCTTGTTGTATGATTTGCTGCATGACACTCTTTAAATCTGCAATAATATCTTCTTCGGATTTCCCTAGCGTCATTTGATTTGATACTTGAAATATATTACCTAACGCTTCGCTACCTTCACCGTATATTCCTCTTACTACTAAACCTAATTTTTGAATTACTTGTATAATACGGCTAATTCTTTTTGTTAAAACCAGCCCTGGTAAATGAATCATTACAGAAGCTCTTAATCCTGTACCAACGTTAGTAGGACAACTCGTAATATATCCAAGTGATTCATCAAAAGCATATTCAACCTCTTTTTCAATCCAATTATCTATTTGATTGGCGCTTTGAAGCGCCTTTGATAACTGTAGTCCTGGAAATAGGCACTGAATCCTAATGTGGTCTTCCTCATTAAGCATCACACTAATGTGTTCGCTTTCTGATAACAGACATGCTCCATATTCAGTCCCTGCTAGATTTGGACTAATTAAATGCTTTTCAACTAAAACTCTCCTTTGAAGAGGAGTTAATTCATTCATTTTTAATAGTCCAAACTTCCCAAAGGGCTCTACCGCTTTATTTATAAATTTCTTTTTAAATAATTCTTGAACCTTTTGAGCTTCCTCTTCGTTTTGCATAGTAGAAAATTGATATTGCTTAAAATTACGAGCCAAACGAATTCGACTACTTAAAACAATATCAGAATCAGGGCCATCCCCCTTCATCCATGGACTAATCGCTTCATTCATAATTTTGTCCAGTGACATAGAACTACTCCCCCTCTCTATGCTCACTAAGCTGAGTTTCAAGCCCTCGAATTTCATCTCTTACCTCAGCAGCTTTCTCAAACTCCTCATTCTGTACATATTGTTTCAGAATAAGTTTTAGTTCATCTAATTCTTTCTTTAAGTGGATATTTCCTTCCATTCGTTCCGGAATTTTTCCACAATGTTCTGTATGTCCACCATGAAGTCGCTTTAACAATGGGTTTAAGTGTCCTTTAAATGTATCGTAACAAGAAGCACAACCAAAGCGTCCCACCTTTGTAAAATGTTCATATGTCATCTTACAACCTGGACATCTTACTGTATTTGTATTTGAAAACCCGTTTTTTCCTTCTCCAAACATTGTTGATTCACCGTGTAATAAACCAGCAAATACATCATGAAATGAAAAGTTAGACTGTGATGATTGAAAGAAAGACGTATAGCCACTTTGCTCTGCACATTGCTCACAAAGATGAACTTCCGCCTTCTTCTCGTTGATTACTTTTGTATAATGTAAAGTTGCTGGTCTTATATTACAGTTTTGACAAGTCATCAATATCCCCACCTTTACAACAGGAACGATCTACCTCATGATACTTTTCATACATTACTAGATTGTCCTCTTTCCTTAATCCATTTAGATAAAAGTACATGCTCTTTTTCAAAACTTCTACAATATTTAACTGCCCTATCTTAATTATCATTCTTTTACAAAAGCTGTATTTATTTATATTTCAGTGTTCTTAACATTGCGCATAATATTCGAGCCCTAAGTTCATCTCGAGAAGGAATATCCATTGATAATACAGAACGATCTAGTACACTTAACATTAGTTTTGCTTCACGGCCTGTTATAATTCCCTCTTCTAATAAACGTATAATCATACTCTCTGCATTCCCTTGTGCAACGCTATGATCAATCATATGAAGCATTTGATCAATAATGTCTATATCATCATGCAGTTTGACTTTTATAATGCGAATGTAACCTCCTCCACCACGTTTACTTTCTACTACAAATCCTCTTTCTAATGTAAAACGGGTATTGATTACATAATTGATTTGAGATGGTACGCACTCGAAGCGATCCGCAATCTCATTTCTTTTGATTTCAATCACATTATTATTACTTAAGTCAATAACTTGCTTTAGATATTGCTCAATGATATCAGATATATTTCTCATTTATCCGCCACCTTTATTGACTTTGACTATCTTTGACTTTAATTATATACGTATTAATAAAATTTGCAACTCTTTTGCTTATTCACTATCCTAGCCACATTCCCCTGCATTTAATCAAAATAGTAATTATTTAAGCACATTTTTTTAATTACTATGGATTATAAAAGAAAATACGAAAAAACACGAGTCATTTGACTCGTGTTTAGTTGCTTGGCGACGTCCTACTCTCACAGGGACAAGGTCCCAACTACCATCGGCGCTAGAGAGCTTAACTTCCGTGTTCGGTATGGGAACG
>NZ_VWVQ01000061.1:0-8156 GCF_015712745.1 Bacillus sp. SRB3LM | reverse complement strand
ACGTTTCATCATACTGTTTTTTCATCTGAAACACCTCTTATATAGAATAATTTATCTCTATACTGTGTTCCAGTTTTACTGTACCACCTCAAAGAAACTTCCAGCCGTATTCCTTAAACATTCCCACATGATAAAAATCTAAAAAAATTATTAGTCAAGATTAATTATAAAGAAAAAATGAAAATATAAATTTATTTGAAATTTGGGGGTACTTATTAAAACCGAGAAATTTATAAAGAAAGTATAACGTACTTAGTTAGAGAAAAAGGAATGAATGGTAAAATAGATCTTATTATAGAGTTTTGTTTTATAGAACAAATATAGTATGTAAAATTTACATTACTTTTGTATTTAAAACAAGGGTAACTTAATATTGATTAATACTTTTAAAATATTTTCAATATACATATTAACTTCCTCTGAAAAACATATTGTCTTTTGTTAACATACAAATATTGAATGTTACTTAATCTCTATATGCGATAAAATAAATTATGGATAAAATAATAAGCTACCTGTATTACGTAGTAAAAAACTAAGTAAAGGAGAAAAATTAATGAATTTAAAAATCACTTTTAAAACCTCAACATGTGCATTTTTGATCTTATCGTTCGGTTCTATGGTTTTTAATGTAAGTAAAAATAATAGATTAAATACTGATGGAACTTAGTTATCAAAAGAATGGAACAATATCAAATTAGTTTGTTCAAACCAGGATGTAAGTTGGGATGAACAAGCTAAATGGGGAATAGATTTGCTTAGTTGGAAAATTTCTATCCCCCCTTTTAATTGTAAAATAAATGATTCTTGTATTTGAAAAGACTTTAAACCAGCGTTTTCTAGAAACCAGGAGCATAAGTTTACGGTTTTAACCTTAGGTGTATTAAAAAAGAAAGAATGTGTGAAATATGAAAAAAACTTTAACTAGCATACTTACTGTAACAATTGCAGCAGCCTCTCTGCCAGTAACAGCGTTAGCTGCAGATCATTCTGATCCTGTCACAAAAAATGGAGAAAGATTGAAATATAATACATCGTATTATCTAAAGGATAAAAATTTACCTGATAAAGGTGGCGTCACATTCGAACATTGGGGCTTAGATGATTTTGTTCTTTTTGCCAATACAGTAACGGATAATGGAACGCCTATTATTTTTGAGAATAAAGATGGAGCAGATGGATTCATTGAATCTACCGATGAAATAAGAATAAAATCAACTCAATCAAGTAAATCGGGTTTACACTATTGGGCACGTGATACATTACTTGATTCTATTTATTTAAGTTATGACAATACGACAGATCATATTATTTATGGATCATCTGAAGATAATTCTATAGGTATTGGGAGTATTCAAAAAGAAATAAATGAGAGTAGTATAGGATTAGAATTGTTTGATTTTAATGAATATCACGGAGACAATGTAGAAAAAGCTTGGATGGGGTCAATAAATTATCCATATTCATATGATTCCAATGAAAATAGATTCATATTATCTTTGAATAATCTACAAACCCCTTTTGAAGTGATTGAAGTTAGTGAATAAGACTGTTTTGCTACAGAGATAAAAATATAATGAAATAATGAATGTGCAATACATTTTTATAGATGATAGATATTGCGTATATTCATACAAAGAAGGGCTGACTATTTAGCCGGATTAATAATTGGATGACAAATAAATATCCGCATAACAAAGGCATTATTAATCTTGTGATTTCATCAAAAAATTGTTGTTTGCCCTTACATAGGTACAGTTTATCATAAGAGTTTGTACAAACAATAGATAAGAATAGGAGTCAGATATATGACCAGAAAAATATATACAAGCTTGTTAACTGCAACAGTTATTACGAGCAGTTTAGGAACAGCAAATGTATTAGCTGCGCCAATGACTAATCCCGAGCAAATATTATCTATGGAAAATATGGATATCGGTTCATTCTCTAGTTCTTTACGAAAATTAGGAGAACAAGCCACATTATTACAAGCATATACATTTATAATAGAAGATCAACCTGCTCTCTATCTCCCACGGGTCCCTGCGCTACAAGATATACAACAATTAATTCAAGCAGATACGAAAGAATGGCGCCAAAGAATTTTCCATAGACATTTATTAGACTTAAATGAAAATAATCGTAGTTTTATTAATATTTTTAACACATATGTAGAACAGGGGAATCTAGAGGGAATTCAAAAAAAGTTAAACAGTAGAAAAATAGAGCAACAAGTTGCTCTTCAACAAACTATTAATGAGTTAGAAGATTTTAAAGATGTATTAAATAAACATCAAAATAGTTTTACAAGGCGTGTTCAAGAATCTGATAATTTTTTAAATGGGGGATCGGGACGAATTGCTGAATTGAAAAAAGATATTCAAATAATCAATGTTGGTCTACAAAGTGATCTAGAGGCAATTAGTTCTGTACCTGGGATATTAGTTAACTCTGGAACGATTATAGGTAGTGCAGTATGGAAATTACTTTATCCAGTGGCTAAGGGAGGGACTCAATCAGCTTTAAGTTATCTTGCGACAGCAAATAAAAAATTAGAGGACGCAAAAAAAACTGCTATAGATAAGGCTAAAAAAGATGGGATAGAAAATATAGAAACTGAAAGAATTATCAAAGAAGTGGAAGATAATTTTGCTAAGAGTCCAGAAGGATTAGCGCTTGAAGCGAAAAAATATGATTTTATGGATAAAATTGATATAGATCAAATAAAAAAAATTGTAGACGCGGAAGCTGCAGGTAACGCTGCTCTCTTAAAACAGAGAGATGCTATTTTAAGTTTAGCAGAAAGGAACCATCAGCTATTTACATTAACTCAAAATCTAAAAGCAACTGAAATTCAATCCATGCACATTCTTTTTATTGAAAGCAAAGTAGATATGTTTGCTGAACAAATTGATGCGGAAATTTTCCTTTTGAAAAAACATCAGAAAGACTGGAATATTATTGAACAGGCTATAACAGATTTACCCCAAAAGCCAACGACTGCGGATTTGAAAACATTAAGGAAATTATGTAAACAATTAGAAGATCAAATCAAAAGCTTTAATAATGTGTTGAAATAATAAATAGGTGAGGAGAGGTTAATATGCGAAAATATCCATATAAAATTTTGGCTATTGCTTCTGTATTAACAATGGTGAATGTAAATTTAATACCACCGATACAAGCGCTTACGCAAAATCAGGCTATAAGAACACAATATCAAAAATCACAATTGAATCCACCTAAAGTAGAGTTACAGCAACAACTTATGAGCATGAACAATTATTATGTCGCAATGCAAGTCTACTCACAAATGATCACAGGGCAGGCTGATATTAATTTAGAATCCGTAGATTTAGATTCTAAGAATAGCACGTTAAAAAAAGAATTGTCTGCTCACCAAGAAGCTGCACGAGAAAATGCAAAATATTGGGATGGTGATTTAAGGAAAAAAATAATTGGTGTTAATCAAGGAATTATTAGTTATGATAATCAATTTCAGCAATATAGCAAAAGCCTGGAAACAGCGATTGCCGAAGAAGATAAAGAGGCAATAAAAACCATGATTACAAAAAGGCTCATGAAAAATGCAAAAGAACAACAAGAGACTGTTAATGATCTAATTAACAACTTCGAGAAGTTTGACGATAAATTAATGAATGATAATCAAGCATTTGAAGAAGATGGAAGACGATTAGTATCAATTTTAGCTGGAGAAGATTCTCTTATAGACGAGCTGGAAAAACAAATCTTAATTTATAATACTACAATTGATCAAAACTTAAAATATCTAGTTGGAGGCGCATTAGCAATGGGCGTTGGCCTTGGGGCAGGTGGATTAGCGATTGGACTAATTGCTTTCTCTGGAGGAATATTAATTCCTGTTATTTTAGGAGTAGGGGCTCTAGCAATTATAGCAGGTGGTGGATATGAAGCATATACAAACTATGATTCAATGAACAATGCTAAAGAAGGACTGGAAAATGCCACACAGCAGCTATCAACGGCTCGATCCGCACTTATAACCTTAACAGAAGCACAATCTGCTGTAGGTAATTTGCACAAAACGATCCGCGAAGCGCGTAACACTTTAGGCCATATATCTACCCAATGGGGAATTACATATGCAAAGTATAATACGTTATTAAAAGATATAGATGAAATGAGCCCAGAAGAATTAGAATTTATTAAAGACGATTTAGAGGTTGGCAAAAATAGTTGGGCGGATTTAAGAAAGTGGGCAGAAGAGATTCAAAAACAAATATCCGCGGTTACTATCCCAACAACAAGCCAATCCGCGGCTCGGATTCCGTATGATGGAAGGTAGATCTTAATTTATATTTTCGACATCCACATATTGCTTTTACACTATGTAATAAATTATTGTAATTCACATGTAGACAACTTTAGATAAGGAATATTTCTACAGAAGATTTTAAGTTAGGTATTCAATAGATGTTATACAGTTAAGACCTACAAATATAAAAGAAAAATCACCAATGTTGTAAGAGGTGGATTCTCTTTTATAAAATGACATATAAAACTACTGAATTATGTAGGTGAAAATATGAATATATTATTTTACAAAAAAAAAATGATTGCAATACTAACGATTGGGACTCTAAGTATTAACGTATTCCCAACTCTTTTGGAAGCGGCACAAAGTACCCCAATTATTGGACAGCAAGAAATGTATTTTTCGTGTCCTACTGAGTTTAAAAGTGCACTTGCACAAACCGATGCTAGTATGATTATCATGCAATCGTACGTTAAAAATATACAAAAGCAACCAGAAATATTTTTAGAAAATATTCAAATTATAGATGATGACCTACGTTCAGATATTATATACCATCAAAAAATAGCAAAAGAAAATGCTATCAAATGGGAGAAAGTGAAAAATAATATTTTGAAAACCAATCAAAGTATTATTGAATTTAATACTCAAATTCAATTACAGTACCAACATTTATTTATGGCTCTTCAAGAGAAACAATCCGAGAAATTACAATATAATATAAAAAATTTATTGGATCTTGTTTCGCAAAATAAAAATAAATCTGAACAAATGGCAGGTATGCTCCAAGAATTTCAATTCAACATAGAAGAAGATGTAAGAAATTTTAAAAAAGATGTGAATATTTTAATGCCGATTATAGATAATGAGATAGGATATATTTCAGGTTTACAAAACCAAATTAATGCGAATTATGAGGTTATCAAAAAAAATAAAGACATTCTGTGGGATTTAATATCTTCTGGTCGTGCCAACACAAACAATCTTGCTGATGTAAAGAAAAAGATTGCAACCACAGAAACCGATATACAAAGATTGAAAGCAAGTTTGTCTGGGATACAATCTGATGTTTCTACTTTAATAGATACCCAAAACAATATGAATAATATAATAGAAGTAATTACCCTAGCCATAAAGGCTCTTCAAGAAATAAAACAACAATGGGATATTGTTCAAACGAAATGTACAAGTTTATTGAAATCTATAGATGATATGGATCCTGAAGTACTTGAATTGATGAAAGCCGATCTTATGATTGCAAAAAAAGAATGGCAAGATCTTAAAGAATATG
This sequence comes from Bacillus sp. SRB3LM, assembly GCF_015712745.1. Classification (NCBI taxonomy): domain Bacteria; kingdom Bacillati; phylum Bacillota; class Bacilli; order Caryophanales; family Bacillaceae; genus Bacillus; species Bacillus sp. SRB3LM. Next base: position 2,568 of record NZ_VWVQ01000061.1, on the reverse strand, counting down.
TGGAGCAATTACAGAACTTATATGAAAATGAAGAATAGAAAAAAGTTTCTACTGGAACCTGACTTTAAACGTTGAAACTAAAGATTTGATTTTGGATAGAATTTGAACGGTTCTATTGCAAAGTTGAATAAAGAATAGAGAAATCCAGATAGAAGTTTTTTATTTTATGAACTTATTAATAAATTTTACAATTCATTACACGTCGAAAAACCGAAATCAGTACCCAGATTTCGGTTTTTTTTATATAAAGCATGAACAGTTTCAATACCTTTTAAGGTTTGTGATACGTGACGAAGATTTTGAAATCCTGCGGATTTGACAAAACGTCGTTTTACATGTCGATGATCTTGTTCAATAAGATTATTGACATGTTTGACGGTACAATATTTAATATGTATATAAATCATCTTTTTGTAATTTTTTAGATGCACAGAGAAAAGCTGAGGCCTTGTCTGTCGTAAGAACCGAGGGTTCTCAAAAATGTTTTACCAATCTTTTCATAAAGACATAAGCGGCCTGATGATTACGTGTTTTTCGAAGTTGAAAATCCAGTGTATGTCCATCACTATCAATGGCGCGATATAAATAACACCATTCTCCGTTGACTTTGATATACGTCTCATCCAAATGCAAAGTATGGGGTACTGATTTCTTTTTCTTCTTCCACATTTGATAGATCAGATTTCTATATTCATGCACCCAACACATGAGAGTTGTTGGATGAACGGAAATGCCACGTTCTTTCAGGATTTCAGATACATCACGATAACTAAAAAAAACGACAATAGTAGTCAACGTCTACTATAATAATATCCTTCTTGAACTGTTTTCCTTTAAAATATCGCATGTATCATTTTCCTACGCATATTTTTTCTACAGTTTAGCTTCATTTAAAAAACTTTACAACAAAACCTCCACCATCTTGTTTTGGTCTGTTTACAAAAGGCAAATTGATATTATAAAAACATCTTAATAAAGGATAAGATAGATTTATGCATTCTAGCTCGTATAGGAGGTGTCCCATATGTTTGACCCTATCTTAAACCCTATCAATACACAAGATAATACAAATATAATTGATTTGTATATATAAGTAATGGCTATACATGCCCGTTCAATGAGGCAATATGCGTTGTTTTTTAAATCTAAATCTTATCACAAGGGAGGCGCTTATATGATTTATACGTTTTATGATTTTTCTGAGTGTTGGGATGGTGCTGATTGTTACGAGCAATAAAAAGTTGGAAAGGGACACATGAATGCCCCCAGGTCGTGCTGTCTGGTATTCTCTAAAGTGGGAAACATACTTACTACAATCCTACTGAGAAGACTTTGGAGCTTTTCTTATTTTTAAAACGAGCGATTCCACTACATACAAGAAAGGGAGATACGATGATTATTATTACGGGTATAGAGCCACCTATGGATTATTGATCGATTGAAATAGTAATTTTTTAATGAAATGCGTAAGAAGGGTCTATCATTCTTGCTTTAATAGGTTTTAAAGAGGACATATTCTTTGATTAGTATAGATGTTTATAATGGTTTTGGGGAATGATACCCCTTATAAAACCCTATTGAACATTGTAGTTTATACAAATATTGTTCTTATTATAAGTGGACTTATTAATACAATTTTAAGTCTAATCTTTGGTACTGGAATGACTCAATATACGAGTTTAGGGTTATTATTTACGGAAGGTACATTTGCATATGGAATTGGTAATACCATTGAAGTGTTCTATGTATGAAATTTAGTCTTAATTTGGCTTGGATTACATATTACAGCTAGATTAAGCAAAGTGACAGCATTGATTCCAATTATTATTCTATTCATTATTAAAGCGTTCTTCTTATCCGCAATTTTGTGTTTAAACGTACAATTTTCTTTTTTGGATATGGTGACCCCTATTATTTCGGTTGTATTGATATAGTTAATTCTTTTTATTCATTTATATCTGTATCTTTCGGTTATAAATCCTTAAACCGAGGATTCATTTTTTTATGGTACGTTACATTTTTCCGTTATAAGATAAAATGGAAATAAAGCTAAACCTATTGACAAAACACTCGATATATTTTTTAAAATTAGAAACATTAAAAAATAAAAATGATTACATCAGTAATGCCACAAGTCAGCTTCCTATTTTCCCGTATTTTAACATTGATGATTGTATTCATTCAAGTATTGATTTATTTAATTTTATTCTCTGAAAAGTAATAACCTCCCATCAAACAGTATGACAGGAGATTATTAAAGCGATTTTAAATTAGTATTCGCTAAGCGAATTTTAAAAGTAAACTTCTTTATTTCAAGTGGTATATGTGTATTAAAATTCTACATTTGTTACGTGATACACATGCCCATCAACTTAAGAGAACAAATAGAATGAAATTCCTTTCCAAAGGGTTACAAACTGTTCAACAGATGGATTATTCTTAAAAATTCGCATGCTAAATAAACTCTAACGAGTTTTCTTTTGTTCCCTAGCTATACTATACTCATAATGAACACCCATGATATCAAAGACCGTTTTCTTCTCATATCGATGAGATTTCCGTCCGTTT
>NZ_VWVQ01000060.1:0-3332 GCF_015712745.1 Bacillus sp. SRB3LM | reverse complement strand
CGTTTCATCATACTGTTTTTTCATCTGAAACACCTCTTATATAGAATAATTTATCTCTATACTGTGTTCCAGTTTTACTGTACCACCTCATAGAGACGTCCCGATTGTCAGGTTAAATATTCAATGTATGACCTTCTGTATCAACCACATGCAACAGAATATTTCGTTTTTGAGGATTTGATATAAGGCTCATCTACCTTCCAAAATACATAAACGTGCTTATTTTCTTCTAAATTTGAGCAACCAAATTTTCATAGTCATGCCCCTTTGCATAATGATAGCTAAACGAGCAAATACGCCGCGTTCTTGCAGAGTAATCTTAATTTCTTAAAAACAATCTTAATAAGCAACTATTTACTACTGAAATATTATCTTTTTTGAATTACTTTTCTTTAAAATATTCCATATAAATTTGAGCAATATATTATTAAATATTCAGAAAATTAAATGTTTTCAGAGGTTTAATTTTTAATGTACCTATTTCAGACCTATGTTTGAAATTAATATCATATTATTTAAATGAATTTTTCTATTTCGTTTAATTTTCGTCGCGTAGGAAAACCAGATATGAATACAATTGGTATAACTTGTATTTTTTCGTCTAACGGTATATTTGTAATAATGCAACTCGGTTGCATTTTTAACAACTCATTAGTAGTAAGGTTATCATATAACACAGATACATATTCTAATTTTGTACCAAAATATAAATTTAAAAATTCTTTTAGATATTTTTCTAATCCGCTAACACTACTTAAAACTAATACAATTTTTTTTGATACCTCTTTTAACTTCATTAATTCTGATTCCACATACATAGTTAAAATTGCTATTTCTCGTTCAGAAATATAATAATTACAAGTATATTGTTTACTCCATCTAGTTACTACCTCATATACTTGGTTAAAAGTGTTTGGATGCTCTATTTTTATAAATGCCATATTAGAAGGTAGGTATTTTTCAATAGCATATAATGAATTTGGGTATATACTCCCTTTATATATGTGTCTTATTAAATAAATAAACTCTTCATTAAAGGGTAACTGTATGTTAAATGTTGTATTCAGCATGTAATGAAGTTTTATGGACTGCTTATTTATTAATGTTTCTTGTTCTGTATCTTCAAATAAATAATCTAATGGAAGTGCATTAGATTTTCCATGAAAATATAATGTATGATAAATAGTATCTAGTATTACAAGGATATCTTTCAAATCAACAAAAACACCATACTTACCAAAAACTTTTTTTGTTAGAGAGATTATTTTTTTATAATACTTAGAATTGAAGATTTTTCGCCCCTTTTCTAAATCAACTGCGATATTATGTCCGTGTGACTTACGAAGTAAATAAATTGATATAAAAAAAGAGAATTTTTTTTGCTCTCTGGGCAAAAATCAATTTTAAACACATTTGCTAATATTCGACAAAAATCATCGAAAATTTTTTCGTTTATATCCAAAAAGGGCCACTCTTGTTCTGTAAATGTTTTTAAATACAATTCGTAATACATTAATATAATATCAATTTCATTTCCTATTATTTTAAGAGGACGTTTACTTAAAATTAAGTGATACTTTTTGAAATATTGCTTAATTTCTAAGAATAGTGACTTTAATCCATCGGGTGTAATGTAAAAACGCTCCAATAATTCTTTAGATGTACTAGTATCATTATAAAATAAGTGTTCTAAGGTAAGAAACAATAGAGATTGTTTAAAATATATTGATTGAAAGGATTCTATCGAAGAAGAATTAGGAATAATCAATTTAATCCCTTTGCACTTAGATATTATAATTTTCCAATCTATAGGTAAAAAGTCTACCAGGTATTTAATATCTCGTTGAATAGTTTTCATGGAACAATCTGCAGCATCTGCAATCTCCTGCAAAGAAAACCATCTCGCTTCATGTGAAATAAGTTCTAATATTTGATAATGTCGTTTTAACATAATTTTCATCGTATTATCCCCCTTTCAATATAAACATTATCTTTTAACAAATAAACTTATCAAAGGTTTATCTTATCAAGAAAAATATAAAATGTCTTAATTTTTTATCATAAAAGATAATTTTTTTACCATAATTTCAAGATATATTTTTATGTACAAACTTGTTTTGAAATTATATTTAAATGATTTAATAGCTGCTCCTTCTATTTATCAATCCCAACAACACATCTTTATATTGAGATTTTCTTATTGCATTGTGTTTTTGAATATTAGGGGGAGAGAAGTTTGAATTTTACAACGTGCATTTTTTAGGGATGTACGAACCAAAACTTGGAGGTAGCATAGTGTAAGTATATAGAATGTATACAAAAAAGGATGATCGATGTATATATTCTAGCATTTTTGAAAATAAGGAGATGGAGTTGTTGTTAACAGCTTTATATGTAACAAATCAAGGGAATAACAATGTTGAGGTGATAGACGTAGCTAGTAATGAAGTTATTTCGATAATTTCTGTAGGAAGTTATCCTCGTGGAATAGCAATTACACCAGATGGACAATATGTTTATGTAGCGAACTTTAATAGTAATACGATATCGGTTATTTCTACAGAAACAAATACAGTGTTAACAGTAATTAGCGTGGGAGTAAATCCTTTAGATATAGTTATTACACCAAATGGACGATACGCTTATGTAACCAACTTTAGAAGTGATACAGTATCTGTTATTGATATTTTGAGTAATACAGTAGTGAATAGCATATCAGTTGGTAGCATGCCGCGAGGTATTGCGGTTACACCAGATGGAGCATTTATTTACGTGGTGAATTCTAATAGTAATCGTATATCTGTTATTGATGCAAATACTAACATCGTTATTAAAACAATAACTGTAGGAGCTAAACCAATCGATATTGCGATTACACCAGATGGCGAATTTGCTTATGTAACAAATTATACAGGCCAAACGATATCGGTTATTAATATAGCGACAAATGTAGTAAGTATCACAATCCCAATTACGGTCAAACCTTATGCAATTATCATTACGCCAAATGGAACGGAAGCCTATGTGACTGGATATAATACAAACACCGTAGAAGTTATTAGTACCTTAACGCATACTGTCATAAGTTCAATTAATGTAGGAACATTCCCCATTGGAATCTCTGCTTCTTTAGGTGGGACAAATTTATATGTAGTAAATGAAGGCAGTAATACTGTGTCTGTAATTGATCAAAGTATGAATAGTGTAATTGCAACTTTTGTAACAGGCAGTCAACCCTATGGAATAGCTCTATTATCCTGTCCATTGACCGGACCAACTGGGCCAACCGGACCAACTGGATTAACTGGAGACACTGGGCCAACCGGACCAAC
>NZ_VWVQ01000059.1:0-6728 GCF_015712745.1 Bacillus sp. SRB3LM | reverse complement strand
TATATACTCCTTATCCATATGCTTTTCTAGGGACCTTTAGCTCAGTTGGTAAGAGCAGACGGCTCATAACCGTCCGGTCGTAGGTTCAAATCCTACAAGGTCCATCACTATTCGTATACCGTTCTTATTAGAATATATACGGGTATGGACAATCCTAATCCAGAAACAGTTACATGGATCATGATAAGATTGAAAATGAATACATGTAACAAACAGAAAAAGGTGCTCTTAGGGGCACCTTTTTCTGTTTATAGAATTTTAATATATATTACTTCTCAATATATATAGAACGTATAATCGTACGTGTGTATGGATGCCCCGCTTTATTTTTCCCGTTCACATCAATGGTAAAGTTGTATACACCTGATTGCTCTATATGCTGTAACGTGGTAGATAGCGTATGTGCATCTACTTGCTGAACGCCATTAGATTGTGAAATCAGTGTACCTGTCCGATCGACAATTCGAACCGTCATAGAGACATCCTCCACTTCAACTGGGTTTTTATCAGCAAATTGGATTTGTAATTTTGCTTGATTTGCTCTCAGCTTAGCCGGTATTTTCAAATGGAAAGGTGCTTCTTGTTGATACTGTACCATCGCTAAATAAGCATCTGTCCCTTCCGTATTCATACGTATCTTCCAGTCTCCCACTTCCATACTTTTTATTTGAAATGTATGAATAAAGGCCCCTTTAAAAAAGGTATCATCACCCGTTGTTACTACCGCAGCCTGTTTGGTGTAAACCTTCCCTGATGGCGAAATAAGTTGTATCTCTACTTGTTTACTCGCAGTCAAAACCGATACAGTTCCTGATGTCAATGTATCCACAGAAAACACAGCGCGATTTTCTTGATGTGGGATCAGTTCTCCGCCTAAAACCGTTTGGTTTTCTGTCGGTCCTAACTCTGTATAGGGCTCATTCCTAGAAGACGCGGCAGACGGTGACCATGCTGGCCCCATTTTTTTCGTTCGTAAGTAAGGTTCTATGCGAGAAAAGACGGCACTTCCCGTTCGAATTGAATCATGATCTAATGTAACATCAGAAAAAAGGTGGGCACCGTACGGCAAAGTGGTACTCCATTCACTGACAAGGCCATCGTTATTTCCATATGGTGACAAATACAATCCTCCCATAGATAAAGCAGAAAAAGTAGGCCCCCAACTGGTTCCTGCTATCGTGTAATATTGATTGGATTTTGTGGCAGGATTCGTATCAATAATCGAGCGAAAACGTGCCATTTCCCCGGTTTGTAACGCATACGTTCCTTCATCTTGTTGCCCTAGTAAAGAGGCAAGCCATCCCGCCCACCAACTATAGGATAAATCTGCTAGATGTGTCCCATAATGAGGGGATCCAAGTGTGATGACCTTATCCACAAAACGATGCGCCCCATATTGTACAAGAGCCGCTTGTGTATCAATGCCCCCTTTGCTATGCGCGATGATGTTGACTTTTTTTCCAAAATGTTGCGAAATGGCTTCTAATTTTGCAGCTAATAGTTTCCCATTTGTCCAAGGACTTACCGACCCTGTTCCCGCCGCATCGTACAGTTGTACAAAAGCAGTTTGATAGCCAGCATCGTAAGCAAGGTCATACATCGTATTTTTTCCATGATAGTAAGTATCTCCATACCAATCATTTGCCTTTCCGTTTTTTCCTTGCACAAATACAATCGGTGATTTGGTAGGGTCTACCTGTGTAGGTGTTGCTCCCACAAACCAATCCCCTGGCCGGAATGTTTCTTTTGGTGGAAATACCTTTCCGTAATTTGGATGTGTTTCTGCAGATACAGAAGGTGCGTTATAAAAAATGAAAAATAAGAAAAGCAAAAGAAAGGATTGCAGTAGTCTTTTACAATGTTTCAAATGAATACCCCCTCATGTTTTTATCTTTACATACACTTTCAAATGAAGATTACATCTTCTCGGCCCCCTTTTGTACATATAATTTCTCATGATATTCGGTCTCCAAAAGAGAAAAACCTTTTATTCTAGCCGTTTCGAGATATTTCTCAAAATACTTCCCTTATATCCGATATATAATGGGGAGACCTGGCAGGATTGTCTAGGAACATAGAAAAAGGAGGGGAAGAGGATGAAAAGTGGAACCCGAATATTGGTTACTTTCTCATTGGTTTTGCTCGGACTGCCTATCATCTTTTTAGCTTTTATTACATGGAAGCATAAAAAGCCATCCGAATCTGTAAATCTTATGATAGAAAACTCGCAAGAAAACAGATTACCATCCTATACGCCATTCCAAGTTACTACCTTCAACATTGGTTACGCAGGATTAGATGCAAAACAAGATTTCTTCATGGACGGAGGAACAGGCTCACGTTCTCGTAGTAAAGAACAAACCAAACAGAATTTACAGCACATGTCTTCCTTCTTAAAAGCAGATTATGCAGATTTTGTCTTGTTACAAGAAGTCGATATGAAAGCATTCCGTTCTTTTGATCAAAATGAATATCAATTTTTTCAACAGGAGTTATCCTCTCATGCGTCTACATTTGGTTATAATTATAGGAATCCATGGGTTCCGGTTCCCTTTTTGCGTCCCATGGGATATGTGGAATCAGGACTCGCTACGTTTTCTACCTACTTCATACAACAAGAACTCGTTTTCAATTACCAGGGAGAGAGCCTTGGCCTAAGCAACTCTTTGATTTAGATCGTGCGATGGTAGAACACATGATCCCGGTTGAAAATGGAAAGAACTTACGAATCGTAAATCTACATGTCTCGGCATATGATGCAGGTGGGAATATCCGCAAACAACAACTGCAATACATAAAACAGTATATGCATACACAGTATCAGAAGGGGGATTATGTGATTATAGGTGGCGACTGGAATCAGCTACTGTCAGATATTCAGTTACAAGACCCCGCATTTCTAGCCGCCTGGCCCAAATGGTTAGTGCGTTTGCCCCAAGATTTTACAGAAGGAGGGTTTCAATGGGCTGTAGATTCTTCTGTGTATACGGTACGCGATAATCGTACGGCATACATCAAAGGAAAAAGTTTTGTGACCATTATTGATGGATTTTTAGTCTCACCTAATGTGGAAATCCTTCAAGTCAAGGGACACGATTTACAGTTTACACATAGTGATCATAATCCTGTGAGTGCTGTTTTTCAATTACAGTAGAACGGAAGACATACGTTCGAATAAACTTTTGGGAGACGTGAATAAACATGAAACAAGCATATACAATTGTTGTTATCGGAGCTGGTACAGCTGGGATTTCCTTGGCTGCCCATTTACTCCGTCATGCCCCTGTATTAAAAGAACAGGTGGCCATCATAGACCCTGCTCAAACACATTATTTCCAGCCACTATGGACCTTTGCGGGAGCTGGGATTGTCAAAAAAGAAGCAACGATGAAAAAGCAATCCGACCTCATTCCAGAAGGCGTACATTGGATACAAAGGAATGTTTCGGAAATAAGTCCGGGAGAAAACAGGTTGCTACTAGAGGATGGAACTATTATTACCTATGAAATGTTAATTGTAGCTGCGGGTATTCAAATTCATTGGGATCACATTAAAGGATTGAAAGAATCGATTGGAAAAAATGGGGTTTGTAGTAATTACTCGTATGACTATACGGATGCAACCTGGAGAGAAATCCAACAATTTAAAGGAGGAAACGCCATCTTTACGCATCCGAATACCCCTATCAAGTGTGGCGGTGCACCTCAAAAAATTATGTATTTAGCCGAGGAATACTTTTGTCGCCAAGGTGTCCGGGAGAAAAGTAAGATTATGTTTCAAACAGCAAATCCACATATTTTTCATGTACCTCGCTATGCTTCCTCTTTAGAAAAGGTAATTCAGAGGAAACAAATTATAACGAACTTTCATCAGAATTTAGTAGAAATTAACGCTGAAAAAAAAGAAGCGATTTTTGAAGATATACAAACAGGTAATAGAGAAAGCATACCGTATCATCTCTTACATGTTGTCCCGCCTATGGGACCACCTGATATGATCAAGAATAGTTTACTAGGAGACGAAGAGGGATGGGTAGATATAAACCCTTATACACTGCAGCATGTACGGTACCCCAATATATTTGGGATTGGGGATTGTACCAATTTGCCAACTTCTAAAACGGGGGCGGCTATTCGAAAACAAATCCCTGTTGTAAGAGAAAACCTGTTGGCATTTTTACAGGGACAGGAGGTACAAGCGACATACAATGGCTATACATCTTGCCCTATTGTCACGGGATATAAAAGTTTGATTTTAGCAGAATTTGATTATCATCAGGAAGAACAAGAAACATTTCCGTTTGATCAATCAAAAGAAAGATATAGTATGTTTTTGTTAAAGAGATATGCACTTCCGTTTCTGTATTGGAGATATATGCTGAAAGGCATTGTATAAGAAATGATACATTGTCAAAAGAAGTCATGCCTAAAAGAATTTGAAGTGTAAGGGGACGGATGTATGTTATTAGAATGTTTTTATCATGATAAGTTGGCTCATGCGTCTTATATTGTGGGGTGTCAGGATTACGGAGGGGCCATCGTTATCGATCCAGGACGCCACATTGAACAATATATGACATTTACTAGAAAGCGAGGATTAGACATCATTGCGGTAACGGAAACACATATTCATGCTGATTTTGTATCTGGTGCGAAAGAGCTTGCGTTATCTTGTAACGCAACGTTTTATGCAGCAGCTGAAGGGAGAAGCACGTGGAAGTATCAATATCTCGATCAAGTGCCATACCATCTTGTCAGAGGTGGTAGTGAATTTCATATTGGTACAATCCAATTTCAGGTTATGCATACGCCTGAAAGTATTTCATTTCTAGTCATAGATACAAAACAGCATAATGAAACCGATGACAAACCGATAGGGATTTTTACAGGAGATTTTCTATTTGTTGGTGATGTAGGTAGACCAGATTTATTAGAAATGGCTGTTGGTATTCCACATCATGCGAAGAGTAGTGCCAAAGACTTATTTCATTCGATCCAAAAAATCAAAACGATGCCGGTATACCTACAAATTTGGCCCTCCCATCGTGCTGGTAGCGCATGCGGAAAATCATTAGGCACCATTCCCTCTTCTACAATGGGCTATGAGAAACATTTTAATTGGGCCTTTCAAACAGAAGAACAAAATTCTTTTGTGATGCATGTATTAAGTGGACAGCCGGAACCACCACCTTATTTTTCTAAAATGAAACGAATCAATCAAGTTGGTCCGCCGATTCGTACACAGGGTCTCATAAAAGAAATACATTCTTTCCTGCATGGCAACAACTAATACATACAGATAAGCAAATCATTGATACAAGAGAAGCAACGGTTTTTGCTTCTGGTCACGTAAAGGGCTCACTTAATATTCCCTATAACCAGTCCTTTACAACATGGTGTGGTTGGCTCCTAGAGGATAGCCAGGACCTTATCATCGTTATCGATCCTCTGTCTGTGAATATAAACGAGGTACGGAGAGATTTGGAAGCAATTAGACTAGACCGCACGATAGCCTATATGCCTTCAAATACACTGAAAGATATAGAGCCATTAGAGACGTATGAAGAAAGAACCGTTCAAGAATTGTTTTCTCTTATACAATCGGGAACCCATCCTGTTATTGATGTTCGAAATCAATCGGAATGGAACGAGGGCCATCTTCCGCATGCCAAACATATTAAGCTAGAACACCTGACAAAGCATGTACAAGACATTCCAAAAGATCTTTCGATTATTGTACAGTGTCGTTCTGGTATACGTTCCGCTATTGCAGCAAGTATATTACAAAAACATGGTGTAAAGGACGTAATAAATGTACAAGGTGGCTATCTAGCATGGCTAAAGGCGGAATTCCCTATTTGTAAATAAAGAGATAGAAAATTACAATCATCATGCGAAAGAATGTAGGATGAAAAGAATGGTGAAAAGGGATAGGCATCTATAAAAAAACGTTACATTTGTTTCATTACAAAATGTAGCGGTTTTTTTATGTATCATTTGAATTTGTAAATTACTCTATACGATAGCTTGATACATCAAGTGCTTATTGTATCACGAATTTTCTGTGCAGTAGTTCTTATCTTTCCCGTCCCGCGGTTTGATTTGCTTAGAATTCCATTCTCAAAGCAATACTATCTCCTTGGAACATATTTTGATCGTTTCCATTGTCTTCAAATATAAATTTCATCCAAAACCAATCCATTTTTCCAGGTTGTAACCCTCCTGATTCTGTCCACTTAGATGCAAATACTTTCTTTGAAACGATTTCTGGTCCTTGTTCTTTTAGTTCCGCAAGGGTTGTTTCATAAACAGGGCTCTTTGCTGGATCCCAATCCCAAAGGAATTGTACTTTTATATGCTTACCAAAATCCTCTGCCTAATTATTTTTCAGGGCATCGTTTACCGTATAATCTATTTTCATCACAACATCTTGAATAGCTAACGTACCACTATTTTTTAGTTGAATTATTTTAATATTTTATCCCTTGGTTTCAACTGATTTAAATCCAATGAAGTCGTAGGTTGCATAGCTAAATCTAATGTACCCGCAGTAAATGTGTTATTCGTTACTACTTGATCACTAAAATAGGCATATGTTCCCCCACCGATGAAAGATAAACCAAGAGCGGCAAAAATTGAGGTGGTACAGTAAAACTGGAACACAGTATAGAGATAAATTATTCTATATAAGAGGTGTTTCAGATGAAAAAACAGTATGATGAAACGTTT
>NZ_VWVQ01000058.1:0-3436 GCF_015712745.1 Bacillus sp. SRB3LM | reverse complement strand
AGTTTGTTTCAAGTGAGTTCGTATACAGTTGGTACACAAAACCATTCGTTTCATATAGATTGGTTGTATCAACATGATCAAAACGGTTCTGTTGCAAAGTTTTTTAAATGAAGCTAAACTTTTGCAAAACAGAGTGAGGAGCATCCAAAATGAGATATTTTAAAGGAAAACAGTTCAAAAAAGACATTATTTTAGTAGCCGTTTTTCTTTAAGCTATCGTGATGTATCTGAAATGTTGAAAGAACGTGGTGTATCAGTGCATCCTACAACCATCATGCGTTGGGTGCATGAATATGGCAATCTCATCTATCAAATGCGGAAGAAGAAAAACAAATTAGCGCACCATGTTTGGCATTTGGATGAGACGTATATGAAAGTCAAAGGAGAATGGTGTTATTTATATCGCGCCATTGATAGTGATGGACATACACTGGACTTTCAACTTCGAAAAACACGTAATCATCAAGCTGCTTATTCCTTCATGAAAAGGTTGGTCAAACAGTTTGGAGAACCATCGGTTCTTACGACAGACAAGGCTCCTGCTTTACTTTGTGCATTTAAAAAATTGAAGAAAGACGATTATTATACACAGACCAAACATTGTACGATTAAACATCGTAATAATCTTATTGAACAGGACCATCGACATGTCAAACGCCGATTTGTGAAATCAGCTGGATTTCAAACTCTTCGTCATGCTTCTCGTACTATTAAAGGAATCGAAACGATTCAGGCTATCTATAAACAGAGGCGAAATTTTCAAACGAATTTCGTCTTTTCGGTATACAATGAATTACAACAATTAGTGGCCACTGCATAAATATTTCCTCTCATTTCTCTACTCGTGTAAACCTTTTTCAAACTTTGCAACAGAACCCTCACTAATAATCTCGAGTTTTTCATGGCTGATATCCCTTGGATAAGATATACACTTATCTCCTGTTTTTTCATACATCCTAACATATTTATGAGACTATAAACAGACTCTTAAAGTAAATTTCGCAACTGGAAAATAGAATCTCTTAATGTCATTTGTAAAAGGACAAATATTAGGAACTAAATAATTTAAATATGTGGTAAATGGAATATTATTATGCATAATAATATTCCAGTACTATGCAGTAAAGGAGAAAAATGAATGAATTTAAAAGCCACTGCTATAGCATCAGCATGTGCATTCTCAATTTTACCGTTTGATTCCATTGTTTCTCATGCAAGTGAAAATGAATCAAAAACAATTTGTCTAGGTAATAAAAACGATTTTTTTACTGATCTTATTACATTGTCAGGAAGTACATGATGTATCCCAAACAACAAGATGGACGAATGGCAAAAAAATTGTAAGAAATAAGGGAATACAATTCATCTAAAAAATGAAGTGAAAAGAGAATTTTCTTTTCTATTTAGGTATTGGTTAAAAGCGAAGACGTTTTTAATTTTTTGACTAGTTCAATGGAATTATCAAAACAGATTGGGGGTGAAATAATGAAATCAGGCGATTTTGTCCTACATTTTACTGCTGAAAAGTTAGGATTTATTAAGGAAGAAAAATCTAATGTTACAAAATTAAATACAGTACATGATTATGCACAAGAAAGTACTATTGAATTTTTTGCAGAAATATTTAAATCGATGTATTCGTCAATTGTTAAATATCGCGAATCAATTAGAAAAGAAGCACCCGAAGCTGTGAAATATATAGAAGATAAGTTGAAAGAGTATAATTATTTATAAGAGTTCTGGTGCAAATATTCTAAATTATTTTATAATTACTCGGCCATCTAAAGTCCATATAAGGTACATACAGCCGGAGATCCTTATACGGATTATGAAAAAGCAGCTGGTAAAATAGATGGAGCTACAAAGAAAGACGCTCAAAATCCATTAGTTGCAGCATATCCGAATATGGGGGTAAAAATGGAAAGCTTGGTCATTTCGAAAAATCAAGAATCGACAGCTTTATATGGAGGAGTAACAAGTCATACTTTTGGAGCCCGTACTTCTAATAGTAAAACATTAGAAGCATCTGAAAGAATTAGTACAACAGTCTTGGTTAATTTATCTGCTTTCTTAACAATACATACAAGTATAACAAGCACTTTTAATCAATCACAGAGCTCTACTGCAATAATGGCGAAGGAAAATTCATCTACTTGGGAAAGAAATTGGTCTCAAACCATTGGGATACAGACCGGAGAAGCAGCTTATTTAGGTGCCCGATTAAGGTATACCAATATAGGGACAGCACCCGCATATAAAGTAAAGCCAACAATTTCTTTAGGAATCGGAAAAAATGCTACACTTGCGACTATAAAGGCAAAAGAAAATCAAATAGCAAATAGAATTAATTCTGATGAAACGTATCCTGACTTAAGTAGCCTACCAATTTTACTTAACAAAATAGATGATTTTGGACCAATGCCAATTTCCATTAATATCGATCAATTGAGTGATTTAGAACCACGAAAAAGAGTACAACTAGATTCCACTCAATATAATGCAATGGTAGCAGGAAAAGGTCGCCTATCTCATGAGGAGTGGAACGCAGAAATGGTGGAAAAACAAGCAAGAAAACAGCTAAATTGAAAAATAGATCCGATGAAATTAAAACTCCAAGCAAAAATAAATATACAAATTACCCCAAAAGGTTAAGTGACTAATCAGAAAACGGGGAAAAATATTACTATGATGAGAAAGGATTCAAGGTAACCGACACTCCTATAATAGAGGGGAAACAATATTACTTTGATAAGGATGGTGTTTTCCAAAATGTCCTATTCAAACTTGGTTCCTATTTTGGAAAACTTATTTTCAGGTTAGAGAAGGATACTTTACATGTGGAAGCAGAAGATGGCGGAAAAGAAATGGGTCATTTTAGAAAAAATGGAATATTTATTCGGATGATAATCTAATAGCTTAGTTTGATGAAAAAACTCTTACGGCTGTAGTTGCGAATATTATTAATCAATTAAACATAAAAGAAAGTAGTTTTCGTATAGCTCCTGAATCTTAAGGTTTTAAGGGTTCCGGTGCAAACCTCGCATGATGGAAAAATATAAGATGGATTCCGAACGTTGGATAAATAATTATCATTACAACCCGCAATTTCGCTTCAGATTTCCAATGATTCATTTTCAAAACCGAGGAATGTTCAGATTGGAAGCTTTATAAAATCATTTTTGTACTAGAACCCACTCTATCTACAAGTAACAGTATTTTTACTGCAGTTAAAATACCTTGGGTTTATATAGGTAAATTTCTTTCCTAAAAATCTAATTTAATCATACGAGGAGATGTGAAATATGAAAAAAATATTAGCGAGTGTACTGACTTTAGTAATTACTGCAGCCTCCCTGCCAGTAACAGCGTTAGCTGCAGATAATTCCGATCCTGTCACAAAAAATGGAGAACGATTGAAATATAATACACCGTATTA
>NZ_VWVQ01000057.1:0-1657 GCF_015712745.1 Bacillus sp. SRB3LM | reverse complement strand
CTCCACTCCATCATTGTCGTTTTGAAACCATTGTCCGTTATTTTTGGGGAATTTGGAACCGTTGTTATAAAGGATTTTACCACCGTTACTAACAGATATGTCAATATGAAGTACGTCTGCGATTTCTTTGTATTGAAAACCAGAAAATTTCATTAACAATATGGTTCGATCTCGTTCATTCATATGACTAAGTACGTTTTGTACTTTTGTAATCTCTTCTTTTCTAATCCAATCATCATCTAATGATGAGATAGGTTGAACCTCATGGTGTTGTATCGTTTTATCTATTCTCGCCTGATGCCTTTTTTCGGATCGTAAATATTTATATGCAACATAAGTAGAAGATTTTATGAGCCAACCAGATACATTTTCAATTGTCTTCCAATCATTTCTATATAGCTGTAAAAATACTTCTGGTGCTAATTCTTCAGCAATAGGTTGTTTTTTCACAATCCATAGAATTTGTTTCACAACATAAACGTAATATTGCTTAAATAAATCTTCAAATGTCAGATCCGAGACAGGCTTTTCTTCCTTTTTTATCTTTAACATGTCAGTTAAAACCTCACTCTCATTTGATGCCTGTATTATAAAGAACCCAGAAAGACGAGTTTTGTGACAAAAATGTTTTATTTTTTTATTATGTACGAAAAAAAGCATTCATCTTTCAAGTAGATGAATGCAAAAATTAGAATCATTTTGAGTTTTTCTTCCTATCCTTATCAAAAGATATATGAATTCAAAACAAAAGTAATTTATCCTATTTTCTTTTAAAACCGTAAAAGGAGGTATCCTCTGGAGATAAAAATAGTATTTGAAATTTAATGTGTTTTTTATAAGTGGCCCCAAAAAGAAGGAATCGTTGCCGTTCCCCAAAAAGGGCTAAAAACAACGTGATGATTTTTTATTTTTAAAAATATTCATAATTATAATGCCGTTTTTAACCTATCCAATTATTCTATTGTATTCTTCTTGGATGGTTTGTAGTTGTAGACTTAAACACTTTGCAAGTGATGCCATTTTGGGCTCTTGTTCCAACGTGAGTAACAATTGAGATACTTCTATCAACATTTGATGGACCTCATATGCTTCTTCTGTAGGCACATGCCCACATGCCCAGAAATATAACGAAGGATAAGCATAGACTCAATTATCCTCATTTTCTGATCGATTTCTTGTAATAATTGATTAGAACCACTAGACAATGATTTGTTCAATATACCAATCCTCTCCTATATTTTTTACGGGAAGAAGACAGTTATACAATAGATTCTTTTTGTACAAGTTAAAAGAAAAATGATTTTTTGTATTCTATACCAATTATAATACTTACACAAAGACATTTGTGATTTTTATTTTAAAAAAAGCCAAATGTATATACAGTTCGAATTTTTTCATTGAATTTGTTCTGTTTGGGTTTCTACCTGAACTAGTTTTTTATTTGATTCAAATGAATTGACCCATGTTAACTAGGTTAACCTAAGTTGTATCAAAGTTTTTTAAGTATTCAGGTTAACTTTAAAGGAGATTTGTATGGGGAGGAATGCAATTGAAAATGAACAACAACAGAACCGTTTTGATCATGTTGATACAACCAATCTATATGAAACGAATGGTTTTGTGTACCAACTGTATACGAACTCACTTGAAACAAACT
>NZ_VWVQ01000056.1:0-1877 GCF_015712745.1 Bacillus sp. SRB3LM | reverse complement strand
TCCCCAAAAATAACGGACAATGGTTTCAAAACGACAATGATGGAGTGGAGAAGCTATGGTCAAGATTGGGGAATTTTTTATGATCAGAGAATTGTATCAAAAAGGATGGACAATCAAAGCGATATCTGAAGAAACAGGATTTGATCCAAAAACTATTCGGAAATATATCCAGCAAGATGCATTACCATCAAAAAAGAAAGTAGAGAAAAAACCAAGTAAACTAGATCCATATAAACCATACCTCCTTCAAAGGATTAAAGAAGGTACTACAAATTGCGCAGTGTTATACGACGAAATTGTATCAATGGGATACCCAGGGAAGGCTACCATTTTGCGCGATTTTGTCAGACCTCATCGACAAACCCCTAAAAAACAAGCAACCTTACGGTTTGAAACACCACCTGGTAAACAGGCTCAAATGGATTGGGGATACATAGGGAACATAAAAGTTAACGAAAAAGAACAAGATGTATACGCGTTTGTAATGGTATTAGGGTACTCCAGAATGAAATATGTTGAATTTACTACAAGTATGGATTTAGAAACTTTAATGAAATGCCATATGAATGCATTTGCTTATTTTAATGGGGTTCCTGAACAAATCCTTTATGACAATATGAAAACTGTTGTAATTAAACATACACCAGTAGAGATTAGATTTAATCGAAGGTTCGAAGATTTTCTATCCTATTATGGGATTGTGCCGAAGGCGTGTAAGCCATATCGTCCACAAACAAAAGGAAAAGTAGAAAATGTAGTAGGGTATCTTAAAAAGAATTTTATGCAGCGTAAGCATACATTTACTTTAGAATCATTAAATGATGACGTCAGGGATTGGCTAAATAAAACGGCAAATCGTAAACCAAATGGAACAACAAAAGAAGCTCCAATCGCAAGATATCAAGTCGAGGAAAAGTATCTAGGAAAGTCTAATACAAAACCAGCCTTTCCAATTACAAAATGGGAAATACGAGAGGTTAGTAAGGATTGTTTTATCTCTTATCAAGGAAAACGTTACTCTGTACCGTTTCGATTCGTGGGCAAACAAGTGAAGATAAAAGAGACACTTGATCATCATCTTGAAATATATGATGAATTAGAGTGCGTCGCAATACATCCAATTCTTACAGGTAAGACTGAAACACATGTAAGCCTTGAACATTATAAAGGGCTGAATGCGACAACAAAAGGTTTGGCGACCCGTCACATTCAACCCGATGAGCTCGAAGTAGAACAACGTTCTCTTCAAGTGTATGAACAATTAGAAGGGAGTGATTCTGTATGACCACTCAGCTTATAATTGAACGCTTAATCAAAGTTGGATGGCATCATACCGCCGACCAAATTGATGGTCTTTTAGAAGATGCATCTAAACATAATGTACCATATTCTGAATTTCTAAACACCCTACTTTTGCATGAAATTGAAAAAAGAGAAGCATCAGCTTTACAGAAACGAATACAACACGCGAAACTTCCGTTTCATAAAACAATTCATGAATTTGACTTTACTTTTCAACCTAGTATTAGCGAAAAGCGAGTGAAAGAAGTATTAACATGCCGTTTTATTAATAATGGGGAAAATGTCCTACTCTTAGGACCTCCAGGAGTAGGGAAAACACATTTATCAATTGCATTTTCTAGCGAAGCTATCATGAAAGGTTATACAGCACTTTTTTTGAGAGCTGATGATTTTATTAATGAGTGTAAGAAGGCTCATACCAAGGGACTATTGAATCGAGTAATCAAACGTTGGAGTCGTCCTGATCTTCTTATCATTGACGAACTAGGCTATTTTCCCTTTGATGAATTAAGTGCCAATATCTTCTTTCAAATCATTTCAAAGCGATATGAAAAAGGGGGAGCACTCATTGTAAC
>NZ_VWVQ01000055.1:0-4745 GCF_015712745.1 Bacillus sp. SRB3LM | reverse complement strand
TCCGCACTCATCATTAAATGGAATGACTCCGTATCAGTATTCAAAATCAATTGCATAATCTATTTCATGTTCCAGTTTTTCTTGACCAGGTCATCTGCATATCTTACATAAGTAAGTCTTCTATATTCATTGTCCATTTGATCACTGTAAGGCATTTGTGTTAGTTTTTTCTTCAGTACCTTCACTTCTTGCTTCCAGTTTTCGATACTATCAGAGTCTTCTTGTTCATCGGTATTATCAATTTTCTTCTCAAGCCTACGCATTTTACTTCGTACGTTTTCATATTCAGGATTTTTCTTTCGTCTCTTTCCTTGATTGAAGCTGTTCTTAAAAGATTCCATATATACGTCCAATTCATTAAGGTAAATATTTGAGAGTATCGGGCTTATAATACCACCTTGTGGAGCTCCACTATATGTGTTGTGAAACTTCCACTCGTCTAAATACCCCGCACGTAAGAACTTCCAAATGAGTTCTATGAAATTTTCATCGGAAATTTTTCTTCGCAGAATCCCCATTAAAGTATGATGTTCAATGTTATCAAAGAAACCCCGAATGTCTCCTTCTATGAACCATTTACTTCCTGTAAAAGTACGCTTTATTTCTAATAGAGCGCTATGACAACTTTTATTTTTCCGGTACGCGTGTGAGGAATTAGAAAAATTCGGTTCATAGATTACTTCTAAAATCATGCGAATAACTTCTTGCACTAATTTGTCACAGAAGCTGGGTATTCCTAGAGGTCTTTTCTTACCATTTTTTTTCGGTATATAGACTCTTTTGGACGGGTAGGGTTGATAACTCTTGTTTTTCAACACTTCAATGAGCTGTTCTACTTCTTCCATAGAAAATCCATCAATAGACCTTTGGTCTACTCCCATAGTTAATGCACCATCGTTTTTACTTAGATTATTGTATGCCAGTAAAAAGAAATCTGGATTGTAAAGATTTCGATAGAGTCTTGTATATTGATACTTTTTATCGAGACTCTTCTTTCGCAGATTGCTTAATACTACTTTTGGACATTGCATAGTGCCTTTCGCACCTCCCCAATTTGGTAATAAGCTAACAGACTGCCTTCCTTCGCCTTGTACTAGGCTTTCCCTAGCTCTGACTACTATGAAGGCTCCGTTGCCATATCAGATATTCATAAGCCATACTTCTTGACTGTTGGGTCTTGAAGTTATCCTTAATAGCCATTTTGGCATTCTGACGTAGGCAATCCCCATTTAGTAGACAAGGAACTTGCACGTACGATTTCGGATACGACGTTCACACGTTTCTTCTATATAGAAGCGGGCAACAGATGACCTTATTCATGTAGGATGACATACACTATCCTCATGACATCTGTTAAATCTCGTTCGTAAGCATCTTCCAAGATTAGTTACGGTGGCCTCCCTTGTGCTATCGTTCAAGCAGTCTAGCTTTTATCCTTATTCGTACTTTATATCTCGCCGTTCAGTCGTGGCTTGATGCTTAGCCAACTTACGGCTTTCTTGGCATGCTGTTGTCCCCCTTCAGTTTCCCTCCAAGGTAAACCAAGTGATACTAGGTCATGTAAGGTTAGCCTAACGGCTTGCAATCACCGTTTTTCCTTGCCCCCTTATGGGCGCACCATATCTACTAAAAAAAATCATAAATTTGTTGTTATTCGACACAAGAAACTCCAATATCCAAAGCATTTTATAGAACCTTTTTATGAAGTTCTGGGCAATTTACATATACAATTAACCATAATTTGTTTATGGTTAATTCATTATTAACTATCAAATTTAATTTGAAATTTACTAAGAGAAAATCCTGAATATCTTGCCAGAGTAAGTTTAAAGGCATCATAATATATTCTAATGTTTTTATTGGTTTTAATTTTTAAAACAAGATTTATTTAATATAGCATTCTGGAATTCATCCTGTTTTGTCTAATTTTAGGGAATCCGATTCAACTTGCAAAATATATAAATAATTATGTAGATATTTGTTATTGACTTCCCTAAAATCTGATAAAATTCTATTTATTTTAAATTGAATCTATGGGGTGCTTCCCCTTCTCCCTTAACTTCTGTAACATTATTTCTGTTTATGATTAAATACCTCTAATAATTTATAAAAGTTTACAAATTATTAGAGGTATTTTGGGCGAAGATTAAGTCGTTTTAAAAGTCAAAAATATTATTAGAAATATCCCTATTTTAAATTGAGTATTACTTTTTACTAGTAAAACGCTACTTAAACGCATAGCGTTCCAAAAGATCCCCTTATAAACTTTTAATGTATTTCAAATTGAAAAAATATTAGCTAGATGCTAATTCTATTAATGAAAGCTTTGATTCTTACACATATATCTAGTAAAATTCTTATATCGGAATCAAACTTCTAATAATAAAATTTCAAGTAAGCCTTTAATTATCGTATTGTTTAATAAATATTTTCTTGTTTTCAAAGGTGAACGTTATCAAAACGGATAGCGTTTATAATTTAATTAACCACAATTTTAGATACATAGACTAATCTAAAAGACAAGTATCTGCTCAGGAATCCTTTTGAAGGTAGTAAAGTCCTTTTACATTGTAGCCCTATAAAAGTCTCTATTATTAGAGGAATGCCCCTACTAATAAAGAAAGAATATCTAACACACAAATAATGGAGGTGTCAAGTTTGGAATATGGATATTTTGCACAAGAAGTAGCAAAGCAACTAGATATTAATACTAATACACTTCGTAGATGGTCAATTGAACTAGAAAAAATGGAGTACATATTTGAAAGAAATGAACGTAACCAACGAATTTATTATGAAAATGATATAGATATTTTAAAACAAATGAAGGAATACCTAAATCAAAACTGGAAATTAGAAGAAGCCGCTACGCGAAGTATTGATATAGTTGAAGAAAACGTACGAAAAACGGATAGCGTTCAGGAAGAAATTGATACTGAAGTAACACTTCAGAAACGTTCACAGGCGGATATTTCAATAATTCAAGATAAGTTTTCTTATATGTTTAACCAACAAGAAAAAATTGTACAACAAAACCAAGATATTATTAATTTATTATTACAAGAAAGATCAGAAAAAGAAGAAAAAGATTTACAAATTCAATTACTACAAGAAAAACTAGATAAAACAATTCAATTGCTAAATGAAGATCGACAAGAACAACTGGATAACACTAAGAAAACGTTCATTCAACGTTTGTTTAATCGAAACTAATTGGGGGTTATATTTTCTATCAAATACGTATCCCAATAAAAAAAAGCGGTAATTACCGCTTTTTTTTTATTTTTTAACCCATCTTCACAATGCTAAATATAGATCTTCAAAAGGAGTTCTTCTTATGTCTGTTTTTAATACCTATTTAACTTCAAAAATAAAGTGAAATTTTAATAATACAAATCTAACTACCACTCATCAAATGTTTTTATAGTTATAATCTTTTTAATAACTTTCATACATACCTTCTAAGTACAATGCATAGATGGTAAATTGATTTAAACTATAATGTTATCAACTGAAAAAAACTCAAGAACCCCTGTTTTCCCATCCTTTCCCTAATTCCTTTTCTAAATTTCAGCAAATCAAATTAAAAGGAAGAACGCGACATAAACGCTTAGTATTCATGCTAAATTTCAGTGTGTGTATACTTAAATTCTATATAGTTATTCCTCAACTTAAATTTAAATTCAATCTTGTATGAAATTTAGATTATTGTTTGCAATTGTATTGCGTTTTAAGACAATTCCACCGTGACAAGATTATATACATATTTCTATGGCCTTTCCTATGAATTGCAAAGATCCTCAGTATTAATTAATATCCATGTATTGATCATGATTTTCAAAAATTAGCACAATGTTTTTTATTGGTTTTTGGGAAGCTTGGTTAGGTTCTGTAATTCCCTAACTTTTTAATAGTTTAATAGTTTTATACTTTCGGACCAAAGCAAGGATATCTCCCCCTACAGAAATGGGTTTAACGGTTTATGAACGCATGGCGTTCACGTTTTATAAAGTGTTAAATTAACGCTTTATAAGCGCTCATCCTATAATTCTTTTAATCTTGTTGTAATGCAATTATATGTTGAATACTTAAATTACGTTTTTTTATTACAAATATCGCATGATAGCTCATTTTAAATAAAACTACAATGTTAAAATAATGTGCTCCTGAACTTTCAGCTTTACCAACACATTTTTTAACAACCCCTATAAGCTACTTTAGTATAAGTCGCATTTCTCTCAAAGGCTTATAAACATTGATATGAAAAGGATAGCCGCTACAAAAACGGATAGCGTTCACGTAATTTTAAACACTAAAATAACACTTTGATAACGTTTATATAATAGTTAATTTAGTTACATTCTCTAAAACATCAAATCCTCTTAAAAGTATTAAACTTTCAAGTTCAACTAACTACTTTATTTGCTAAAAACTGAATTCCAACTTAAATAATTGAGTTGGATCATATACAAAGTACTCCCTCTAATTAATGCTTTCATTATTACTTTTTGAACATTTTAACTTAAGCAGTCTATCAGTTATTACTTTTGACCTAAAGAGCCATACCGAATCATATAATGTAAACTGTGAACTCACATTATATACATCTATTAAAGAAAGCAAAACACCCTAAATTAATGCATTTAATGGTTTTGTTAGTAACGGTGGTAAAATCCTTTATAACAACGGTTCCAAATTCCCCAAAAATAACGGACAATGGTTTCAAAACGACAATGATGGAGTGG
>NZ_VWVQ01000005.1:0-50031 GCF_015712745.1 Bacillus sp. SRB3LM | reverse complement strand
AACGTTTCATCATACTGTTTTTTCATCTGAAACACCTCTTATATAGAATAATTTATCTCTATACTGTGTTCCAGTTTTACTGTACCACCTCATTTTCGTAGCATGGATGATAACTTATATGAGTGGGACAGTCATCAACAAGAACATGTAATTGGTGAATGGGACAAAATTAGATTAGAAGATGCTTTATCATTGTTAACGGAGCGGGAGAAAGAAGTGTATTTAATGTCTCGAGGATATTGTTTAACATATAGGGAGATTGCTAGATACTTAGATATTACATGTAGTACGGTACAATCTATGATAGAACGTGCTGAAAAGAAAATAGCAAGACAGGTAAATGAGAGCCTCTTCTGCAATTGTGGATGAGGTTCTTATTTTTTAGGGATATTTATTATAGTAAATGGTTATCTTTGAGAAATTAAGGTGAAATATGGTTTGTGAAATTGTACGGCATATTTGTTTGGTTAAGGAAGTGGAAATATGGTTAAAGATGTAATTAATTTTAGTTTATCCGAGGTAAATATACCGGCGCTTAATCATCCTGACATTAATATGATAAGCTTAATCTGTAAAATGTTTGAATAGTAAAAAAATCGCGCGAAGGCGATTTTTTTACTATTGCTCAAGCATTAGGGTACCACAATCAGGACAAGGAACTTTTATTCCATTTAATGTGTGTATTGAGTTTTCTTCTATATATTTTTCTGTAAGCGGAATGATTTGTTTGCATGCATAACACCCATATGGTGTAACGCCTACATTGGTAATTATATTTTCTTTAACATCAGATAGTTTAGAAACTTCATCTTGTAAATTCATTATTTCTTTTTCTTTAGTTATCACTAGACTTTTTAATTTTTGTATATGTTTTTGATATTCCTCTTCCTGTCCTTTATCTAAATTATCTTTCATGTCATTTAAAAATGGTTGTAATTCTTGAAGGGTTTGAACAACTTCTGTATTTTCTACTATACGATTTTGTTTTTGTGATATATTATTAGCTAATCCTTCAATTTTATCATGTAATTTTGTGTTTCCTTTTTCCAAATGCTTGAGTGTTTGACCAAATCCAGATTGGATTCTACCTAATGTGGTACCAATGTCTCTCGTGAATTTTACTGTATCATCATAAAATTTATTACTCTGTTCAGTTGATTTAAAGTAAAATGCAGCAGATAATCCTATCGAGAATAATGCAAGGGTAATAGATAGAAAGTCTGTTACTTTAAGTTCGAGATTCATGTTAATGATTTTATAAAAGAGTAATACTAGTAAAATCGCTAAAAATATTGTAAGTATTATTTTGAACCAATTTGACTTAAAGTAACTTGGTTGTGTTTCTTTATCGTTCATGAAATTGCCCCCATAACTATGTAAATGTTGTTGATGAAATTATGATGTGATAACATTAAGATTTTACTATATAAAATAGTGTTTTTCACTAATAAAATTAAAGTAAAGATGTTTATGAATCTGTACTTTAGGATTAAGAACTATAATTGTGTGATTTTTGAAAATACATCTCGATATGCGATTGTTAGAAATTGAAACAATATTGAAAATAATAAAAAGGTAACAGCTAGAACAACAAGAAGAACAATTATTCTTGGGACGGTTTCTTCAACATGCCTCCATACAAATTGTAAGATTAAAAATGCAAGGTAAATTATCATTAAAGAAAATACAAAGAATAAGCAAATCAAAAAAACGGAAAATAGAAGGTTTGGAGCGTATTGTAAGTATATTAGAGAGGGAATACTAAAGGCTCCTATTATCGTCACAATACTACTAATGATGCTTAATTTATCAGCAGCAGAGCCTTTATTAAAGTCTGCTTTTAATGTTTTAAAGAAGTTCATAAGAAAACACCTTTCATTTTTTATTAAAATATACAACTTATCAGATTTAATAATTGTAAGTTTACTAATAAAGAATGTAAATAGCTTTTTAGAATTATTGTTTAAAGAGTGTAAAATGAGTTTATACAAGGTTTTAAACGTTTAGTGTGTTTTAAGAGAGGAAAGAAGTTTATCGTGAAGGAAAATAAAATTTTAGATAATAGATTTTGGATGTGGAAAACTTTAATCGTTGGGATTAGTTTAAGTATACTAATGCTAGTATGTCTTTATAGGCTTGATTATTTTAAGTATCTTTGGGGTTATATAGGTGTTTTTTTACTTAGAAGTTTATTTTTTTCTTACATATGGTCTGTAATTTTTCATTATTTAATATTTATAGGGGTGTTTCGTAAGTATACTTTAAAGAAGGAAAGTGAAAATAAAACAGATGAGAAAATGAAGGGAATAAAAGTATTAGTGAATTGCTTCAAGAACTATGTAAGCTATATAAAATCTAAAAAAGAAAAAACAGTTCTGAGTTTCGTGAAAGAAATTATTTTTAATGTGTTCTCACCAGATTATTTCTATGCGCGAGTTTTTAAATATTCACTAGAAAATAATAATAGTTATAATAAGATATGTCCAAATAGAGCCTTTTATAGAACAAAAAGCAAATGTGAAGGAATACCAGGGGCAAAGCATAAACATTCGTATTTAGGTGGAAAAGTTATATGTGAATATAATCTAAAGGAAGATAGATATGATTGCGAAAAACATCAAGAAAAAAAGAGATTGCAAAAGTTTGTAATATATTCAAATTGGGTAAATGTATTATCTGCTTGTATTCTGTTTATAGTCTGTATGATTTTGGATTTGTACTTAGAAAGTGAAGATACAAATGGATATATTAAATTTGCATTTATATTTGTAACTGTACGTCTAATATCGAGAGCTATTGAAGTAGCAATTGCTTTTTATAGTGATGTAGTAAGAACAAAGATGACTCGTGATTTGTCAATCGGGGAACGATCTACAAACTTGAAAAGAGGACATAGAATTTCTTTAGTTGTACATACATATTTAGAATTTGTAATATTATTTTCAATTTTATATTTTTTAGAGCCAATTTGGATAAATAGGGATGCCCTTTCTGGACTAACAAATTACATGGATTTTGTGCTATATAGTGCATCAGTATCTGCTTTTAATATCTCGTTTGATACAAAAAACTTGACCACTCTAGGGAAAATGATTCATACTTCACAAGTATTTTTATGTATAAATCTTATAGTGTTATCAATTGCGACCTATTTAGGCTTCCAAGATAAGATGAATAGTTTTGAAAAGGCTGATTGGAGAAAAGAAAATCAAGATTAATTAAGTGAAATGTCCGTATTTCGGAAATTTAAAATATATGAATTACTTTTTTGTTATTTAGATAATTTGAAGTCATATGTTAAAAAAAGCATTCCTATTAGGATGCTTTTTTTATTTTCATTTCTAGTAGCGGTTATATCAATTGTTAGGATAATAGTGTAATTTAATTGGATTAATCTATTTACTTAGGTAAACAGATATGATATAATAAATATAGAAAGAACGAAAGGGGGGAAACAAATTGGCAAAGTTAGCACTGATACTAGGGATGATACTTACAGCACTAACAATCATCGAAAAAGTCCTAGTCATCCACGAAAAAGTAAAAAAGCTCAAAACCAAACGAAAACGCCCAGCCAGACGTAAACGAAAATGATTTTGAGCGGAAGAGAGAAGCGCACCTTCTCTCTTCTATACACATTATAACAACTTGCCAATTTGTAAACAATATGAAGAAAACAAGTAATTCATCGAACTTCTTAATTATTTTCGTTACACTGTTTTACTTTGCGTATTTTCGAGATTCAGTCGAAGCGAGTATATTTAAAACTGTTTTGGATATCGTATTAATCATTCTTTTAGTCCTTTATATAATAAATACGTCATTACGACTTTATGGGATTTTTAAAGAAAAAAGAGGTGAATAAAGTGTACAAGTTTGAGGATAAAGAGGAATTACTTTCTTTTTTACATGATGAGGTATTAACGACACCAGAGGTAATGGATGTTTTAGGCATTAGTAAAGCGAGAATTAGTAAAATGATTAAAGATGGTAAACTTGTACCATTTAAGAAGATGGAACGAGTGAGTTTATTTCTACGTGAAGACATTGAAGAGAAGAAGAAAGAACTAGAAGTCCTGCGTAGTAAATATAGACCATATGAAGAGGAATAGTTATTTTTGTAGAAAGCCTAATTAAGATAGGTATTACAGTAAAGTATTTTAACTTTATATTAAGTTTTATTGATTTTATTTCAACCTCCTTTTATTCTTGTATAGAGGAGGTTGATTTGTATGAGAAAATTGCGTAAAGACATTAAAGTAATCGCCCAATTAGTTATATTTTTGGCGGTATTTACATTATTATCTGTAGTATTTAATGCTATAGGAAATATGGAAATGTTAGTAGGGATGATTCAGGAGACTTCTAAGTTAGGGATAAGCATAATAATAGGTTTAATTGGGATTGCAATTGCTTGTATAGCTTTTCAAAGTCTAGAAGCTAGAAAAGAGAACAAAAACTTTTATATGAATTATTTGACGTTAATGCTTATTGCACTACTCTTTTTACTAATTATTTTTTGGTTTCCATATTTACCGATAGATTCTAACAAGTATATGTATTATTTTATTTTTATAGTTTATTTTCTTTTGGGAACAGTTTTGTTAGGTCTTTCTTTAATTGGAACTCATAAAATTATTAAAAAGGCATTCGAATAAAATTATTTGAAGAAATAATCCTAATATAGAGGGTTATTTCTTTTATTATGGACATAGAAAAAAGAGATGAAGATAATTCATCTCTTTTATACGTTCTTATTTTCATTAACACCTAAATGTTTTTTTAGTGCATCTTGTAACACTTGTGAGTAGTTTACATTATTAGCTTTTCCCATTTTATCAAGCCAATGAGGAATAGTTAATGTTTTCTTTACTGCTTTATTTTCAATTTCACTACGGAATGGTGGCATCCATACTTCCATTAAGCCAATAACTTGATTGTCTGTAGTTTGAATAGAAGTTGGATTAGAAGCGGGCGGAATAGTGCCTTTATTTTCTTCTATTTCGTATAGATGAGTTGCCAACGTCTTTTTAGCCATTTCAAATGCATCTTCATAGTTAGTACCATTAGCATGACAATTTGCTAAGTCAGGAAATGTAACAGTAACTTGCTCATTAGAAAAATCAAAAATAGATGGGTAGATGTAGCGATCTTGGTAAGTGCTCATTAGCTTTTCCTCCTGCTAAATATAGTGTAATGGATTTACTTCTTCAATTTCTTGATAATCGAAATGGTGAAGACCAGAATCCATAAAATAATCACTATTAAGTAGATAGTGTCTAACATTTGTAAATTAGAAAAGTCGGTAACAATAAAGAAACGAATTGTTAAAAATAAACAAATAGTATTTAAAATCAATGAAGTTTTTGACATATAGATATGGGAGATGATAATATTTTTTTGAGAAACCCAACCAGTTGGTTGAGTTTCCCAATGGGTTATTTGCGTTTTCTTCGCTTAGGTTTTGCGCTTGGTCGGCTTGAACCTTTGCGTTGAGGACGCTTATTTTTTTCTTCTTTGCTTTCTTTGAGAAGTATGTAAATCGCTAAGATGAAAGAAGAAATCCCGCTTACTTTGTCTAACATATCTAGAATGTCCATCTCCCTTATTCCCTCCTTTCTATACTCTTATTATAACACGTATTATAATACGTGTAAAGGTAATTTGGTTAATTAATTCATATTTTTTTATAAAATAATATAAGGATATAAAATATTGAAAATGAAGTTATTGAGAGTATTTGCATTCAATATAAGTCTGTCCAATAAGAGATAAAAGCTTTATTTTGTCGTACAAAAGCCACCTAATAATAGATAGGTATTAATGACAATTATGTTATATAAAACTTCATTTACCGTATTGGGTTTCATATAACTTTATATAAAGGATAACCGTTCAACATTGAGCGGTTATTTGTTTTGAGGTGGATGCATGGCAAAAAAATATGCAAAGAGATTTTATAAATCCACAGCATGGAAGAAGTGTAGGGATTCATATTTTAAATTTAGATATGGATTATGTGAAAGGTGTAAGGGGACAGGGAAGATTGTTCATCATAAGGATTACATAACACCAGAGAATATAAACAATCCAGAGATTACATTGAGCTTTCATAACTTAGAACTTTTATGTCAGGATTGCCACAACCGTGAACATCATGAGAAAAATAGTCCAGTTGTTGAAGGAGTAATGTTTGATGAGAATGGGGATTTAATACAAAAAGAATAAAAATCAAAATAAAAAATGAACGCTGATATTTCCAAAGAAATAAAAGCCCCCCCATTTCAAAATCTTTTTCGAGTTCTCGAAGGACCGATGAGGTACCTTCACGTAATATACAGGTCATTTCGCGTGACCCCCCTACCCAAAATGCAGAAGAGATGAGGTGTTATTTATGGCGATAAAGAAAGAATTAACAAAAGAAGAGCGGGTTAATAAAGAGATAACCAGACTTAAACGGATATATAAAGAAATGCCAAAAGATACCCTCTTGGTAGTAGAGGGGCTAATTGTTGAAGCGGCAGACTTGCGTGTTCGACTAGAAGATGTACGTAAAGATCTTGATGAAAATGGTTACGATGAAATGTTTTCGCAATCAGAGAATCAAGAGCCTTATGAAAGAGAAAGACCAGCGGCAAGAAGATATATAGCTATGAATAAAAGTTATCAAACGATAATGAAGCAGTTGGGTGATTACATACCTAAAAAAACAGTTGAAAGTAAGGAGAAGGATGATGGGTTTGATGACTTCGTGATGAATAAATGAGGATACAATATCCTTTGTCTTATAACCCAATCATTGAATATTACAGCCTTATTGAATCGGGAAAAGAAATTGTTAGTGAAAAAGTCCGTAGAATATATAAGAAATTAGTAAGTGATATTGGTGATAAAGAAAGTATATATGAATACGACTCAAAGAAAGCGAACCATGCCATTGAGTTCATCGAAAACTTTTGTAAGCACTCAAAGGGAAAATGGGGCGGAAAACCAATTGTTTTAGAAGTATGGCAAAAGGCATTTATTGCAGCGGCATTTGGCTTTGTACATGGAATAGATGGCACAAGAAAATACAGGGAAGTATTACTTGTAGTTGCTCGTAAAAACGGAAAATCTACTGTTGGTTCAGGGATTGGATTGTATTTGCAAATAGCAGATGGGGAACCAGGTTCAGAAGTTTATGCAGTAGCAACTAAGAAAGACCAAGCGAAATTAGTTTGGTTAGAATCAAAGCGAATGGTAAAGAAGTCACCAGCACTATTAAAGCGTATTAAACCTTTAGTATCTGAAATGGTTTCTGAATGGAATGATAGTACATTTAAACCACTTGGTTCTGATAGTGAAACTTTAGATGGACTTAACGTACACGGTGCTATGATGGATGAAATTCATGCTTGGAAAGATAAAAATTTATATGATGTTATTGTAGATGGTACTTCTTCACGAGAACAGCCAATGATATTTATGATTACAACAGCAGGAACTGTCCGAGAGTCAGTGTATGATATGAAGTATGAAGAAGCAGAAATGTTGTTAAATGGACTTGATGATCCGGATGGATATAAAGATGATCGTTTTTTACCTATAATCTATGAGTTGGATAAACGAGAAGAGTGGACAGACCCTTCAAAATGGGCAAAGGCAAATCCAGGGCTAGGAACGATAAAAAAGGTAGACCAACTTGAAACAAAAGTAAACAAGGCGAAAGCAAATTCTTTGTTAGTAAAGAACTTACTCACAAAAGATTTTAATATAAGAGAAACATCAACAGAGGCATGGCTGACTTTTGAACAACTAAATAATCCTGCTACTTTCGATATAGAGAAGTTAAAGCCTTCCTATGGAATTGGTGGATGCGATTTATCTTCAACCACCGATTTAACAGCAGCGAAGGTTATTTTTATGGTCCCAGAAGACCCGCATATTTATGTGAAGCAGATGTATTGGCTTCCTGAAGATTTATTGGAGCAGCGAAGTAAAGAAGATAAAATTCCATATAATTTATGGCACGAGCAAGGAATATTAAGAACAACACCGGGAAATTCCGTTCATTATAAATTTGTCACGAAATGGTTTTTAGAAATACGAGATAAATATGGCATTTATCTACCTTGGATTGGCTACGATAAATGGTCAGCGAATTACTGGGTTGAGGACATGCAAGGGTATTTCGGGAAGGAAGCTATGATTCCGGTTGCACAAGGTAAACAGACCCTTTCTAGCCCGATGAAACTTTTAGGAGCTGACTTGGAATCTAAGCTAATAAACTATAATAACCACACAATTGACAAGTGGTGTCTTTCTAACACAGCAATAGACGTTGATAAAAATTTAAATATACAACCAAATAAAACAAAGAACCAAAGACGTCGTATTGATGGCACAGCAGCACTTTTAAATGCATATGTAGTTCTTCAAGAAAAACGAAATGACTACCTCAACATGATATAAGAAGGAGGTGAGAATTTGGGGTTATTTGATAAGATATTTGGAAAGAAACAGGCTCCTACTACAACTCGTTTTGAAATGATAAACGATAATGGTGGAGGTTTTTTTGCGTGGAATGGGGACATCTATCAAAGTGACATTATACGAGCTTGTATACGTCCTAAAGCGAAAGCAGTCGGTAAGCTGATAGCCAAGCATATCCGAGATAACTCTACTGAATTTAAGGTGAATCCAGATTCCTATATGAGATTTTTACTGGAAGAGCCAAATCCATTGATGACAGGACAAATGTTTCAAGAGAAAATGGCTGTTCAATTAGAGTTGAATCATAATGCATTCGCTTATATTAAGCGTGATGATTTTGGTTATCCTACTGAGATTTATCCTATTCCATGTACAACAGTTGAAGTTGTAGAAGGTGCACAGGGAGACATCTTTTTAAAGTTTTATTTTAAAAATGGCAAGCAGATGACGATTCCGTATACAGATATCATTCATTTGCGTAAAGACTTTAATGATAATGACTTTTTCGGAGAACATCCTGGTAATGCATTAGCTCAGTTAATGGAGATTGTTACAACTACTGATCAAGGTATTGTTAAAGCTATTAAAAATAGTGCAGTAGTAAAGTGGATTCTTAAGTTTAAGTCAGTATTAAAACAAGAAGATATTGATAGTCAGGTTAAAAACTTTGTGAATAACTATTTGAATATCTCGAATGATGGTGGAGCAGCTTCTTCTGATCCGAGGTATGATTTAGAACAAGTGAAACCTGAAGCGTTTGTACCTGATTCCAAGCAGATGCAAGAAACAGTACAACGTATTTATAATTTCTTTAATACAAACGAAAAGATTATCCAAAGTAAATACAACGAGGATGAATGGACAGCTTATTATGAATCGGAAATTGAGCCATTTGCAATGCAGCTTGCTGGAGAATATACCAGGAAGCTTTTTTCACGTCGGGAAAGGGGATTTGGTAACAAGATTATCTTTGAATCCTCTTCACTTCAATACGCTTCTTTAAGTACAAAGATGGACTTAGTTCAAATGGTTGATAGAGGAGCTATGACACCAAATGAATGGCGTTCAATTCTTTCACTTGGACCAATTGAAGGTGGATCTAAGCCGATTAGAAGATTAGATACAGCTTTAGTTAAAGAAGGAAATGTCACTGATGAAGGAGGTGATGACAATGAACAAGACGGAAAAGAGGGAACTACTGAGTAGTGCTCTTGAAATTAGGGAATTAGAAAATGGCCTTCGAACAATTTCTGGTTATGCAGTTAAATGGGAAATGAAATCTGTAACAATGGGCTATTGGCAACGATTTAAAGAGCAGTTTAAAAAAGGAGCTTTCACAGAGTCCTTGACTCAAGATGATCAATTAGCTTTATGGAGCCATGATACATCACAAGTGTTAGGAAGAACTAAAAATGGTACTCTTCGTTTATTTGAAGATGAGATTGGACTAAGGTTTGAACTAGACTTAGCCAATACAACACTCGGAAATGACACATATGAGACGATTAAGCGCGGTGATGTAGACGGTGTTTCCTTTGGGTTCCAAATGGTCAAAGAAGAATGGGATGAATCAGATCCGGACAATGTAGTTCGTAGTGTAACAAAAGCTAAGTTACTAGAGATTAGTCCAGTAGCTTTCCCAGCTTATCCTGATTCGCAAGTTTCAGCTAGAAGTCATGACCCATATAAACAATTTGTGAAGGAACGCAATCAAAAAGAATTACGTAAAAAACTAATTTTAAAAACATATTTATAAGGGAGAGATTCATTTGAAAACATTACAAGAAATTTTAACTAGGAAATCAGAAATTCGCTCAATGTTACAAAGCGATAAGGAAGTAGATTTAGCAGCATTAGAAACAGAATTACGAGAACTTGAAGAAACACAAAAACAAATTGAAACACGACAAAGATTATTAAAAGAAGCAGAGGAGATTAATAATAATCAAATGCCTGAAATGCGTACAGTTGAAACATTTAACAATGAACCTCAAAAACAAGACGTAGAATTAGAGACTTCTGAAAAGCGTGGACAGGCTCTGATGGAAAACCGTGCTGTTACAGTTGGAAGCGGAAATGTAGTTTTGCCTAAGCATAGTGCAACAGATATTCGTCCGACTTTCAATGAAGTGTCTACACTGATTGATCGTGTTTCTTCTAAAACTTTAAAAGGTGGAGAGAGTTACCAACAGCCATATATTAAAAGTTATGGAGAAGGTGATTACACAACTGAGGGTAATGACTATAATACATCAGAAACAACGTTTGGATATGCAGATATCACAAAAGCAAAAGTTACAGCTTATTCAGAGGACACAGAAGAGCTTCAAAAATTACCAGCAGCTGATTACGATGCTGAAGTAATGAAGGGGATCATGGTAGCTACTCGTAAAAAGTTAACTCGTGAAATTTTAATTGGGACAGGTGCTACGAATCGACTTGTTGGTATTTTCTCAGCAGCAGCTACGGCAATTGATTCAGAAACAGATTTAGAAATTTCAGCAATTGATGCATCTACATTGGATGAGATTATCTATAGCTATGGTGGGGATGAAGACGTAGAAGATGCGGCAGTATTGGTTTTAAATAAACTAGATTTAAAAGCATTTGCTAAGCTTCGTACTTCTGATGGTAAAAAGGTATATAACGTAGTATCACAAGGTAATTCTGGAACAATTGATGGGGTACCATTCATTATTAATAGTGCTTGTAAGGCTGTTTCTGATGCTAAAACAACAGCTGGACAATATAGCATGGCGTATGGTCCGTTATCAAACTATCAACTTACTATTTTCTCAGATATGGACGTTCAACGATCTACAGACTTTAAATTCAAGCAAGGTATGATTGCACATAGAGGTTCTGTTTTTGCAGGTGGTAACGTAATTTCTAAAAATGGATTCTTACGAGTGAAGAAAGCGGCTACTGTATAATAGTCGCTTTTCTTTATGGTATAAGGAGGTTTAACAGTGAGTGGGAAACCGTTGAATAAATATGTTGTAAAAAGAGCTTTTCGAGATAAATTCACTTTTGCTCATTATAGTGTTGCAGATTCATATGAATCAAATGATGCAGAACGTGTAATGTATCTACAAGATGAGGGTTTCTTGAATAAAGAAAGAATTATAGATAAAAAAGAAGGTTCAAAAGGACCAGTTCATGTTGGAGGAGGATATTACGAACTTCCAAATGGGGAAAAGATTAAGGGTAAAGATGCCGCTCTGGAAGCTTTAAAACAGCTAGAGCAAGTTGGTGAATGAATATGATGCTTGATGTTGTGAAGAAAGCGGTACGTGTCTCACATAACGCTCTTGATGATGAACTTGAAGATTTAATTGAAGCATCTCGATATGATTTGAAGTTATCTGGCGTTTCTCACCTTAAGACAAATGATGATAATGATCCTCTAATTAAAAGAGCAATTATTACGTATGTAAAAGCTAATTTTATTTCAGACGCAAAAGAGGCAGAACGTTTTTTAGCATCTTATAACATGCTTAAGAATCATCTAACTTTAGCGGGTGACTATAAATGAATGATATTTTACTATTCCCAGTAATAACAATTACTAAAGATGAACTAGGACAAGTTGAGGAAAATGAAGTATTTAGTAAACAGGTATTTTGCAAGAAAAAGTCAGTTCCTCAATCAGAATTCTTTCAAGCTGGACAAAGTAACATCAAGGCTAGTCATATATTGATTGTTCATGTCTGGGATTACCAAGATGAACGAAAAGTGAAGTATCAAGATAAAGAATATAGCATTTACCGCACGTATGAAAGAGACGATGAAAAGATCGAACTTTATTGTGAGGTGAAAGCCGGTGTCTAATATTGATACTCTTGCAAGTGATATTGCTAGGGAATTGCAAAGATACGCTAACCTAGTAGAAGAAGATATAGAAGATGCGAAAGAAAAGGTTGCGACCAATCTTGTGAATGAATTGAAACAAAAAAGTCCTAAGAAAACAGGGAAGTATGGTAAAGGCTGGCGGAAAAAGAAGGATGGCAGTGCAATCATTGTTTATAATGCATTGAAACCACAACTTACACATTTATTGGAAAAGGGACATGCTAAAGCAAATGGTGGCCGTGTAGCAGCTAAGGTTCACATTGCTCCGGCAGAAGAAAAAGCAATAAATGAACTAATTGAACGTGTCGAAAGGGCGATTCAACAATGACATTAGGTGAATTAAAGAAAATTCTTGATGCTACAGGTTATCCTGTGGCTTATTCACATTTCACAGCAACGCCAACTAATCCAGTTCCAGCGCCACCTTATATTTGCTTTCTTGTGGACGGATCAGCGAATTTAATGGCTGATAACAAGGTATATCACAAGATAAATAACTTAAGTATCGAGCTTTATACAAATAAAAAAGATTTAGTTGCTGAAGCAACTCTTGAAAAAATCTTAGATAATTATGAGATTCCTTATGAATCCTATGAGGTTTTTATTGAAACTGAAAACCTATTTCAAAAAAATTATGAAACGAGGTTGATATAAATGAGTGAGAACAAAGTAAGTTTTGGATTGAAAAATGTCTATTATGCAACATATGAAACAAAAGATGGGGTAGTTACATTTGGAACACCAATTCCAATGCCTGGTGCGGTTGAACTAACAAATGAACCACGCGGTGATTTAATTGAATTCTATGCGGACGATATGCTTTATTACTCAGCGGATAATAACCAAGGTTATGAAGGAACGTTAAATATTGCACTCCTTCCGGAGCAATTTGTAATTGATGCGTTAGGCGAACAATTAGATGAGACAGATGGTGTATTAAATGAGTTAGCTGATGCAAAAGGGAAACCATTCGCGCTGTTATTTGAGTTTGATGGTGATGTGAAAGCAACTCGTCATGTTATGTATAACTGTTCAGCAAGTCGTCCTAATATTTCATCGAAATCAAAAACGAATTCAGCTGAACCGAATACAAACGAGCTTAAATTCGTCGCAAGCCCAATTATTCTAGCAACTGGTGGTAGACCGATGGTTAAGACAAAGACAACTTCTAAAACTACACCGGCAATCCATGATAATTGGTACAAAAAGGTCTATGTAAAAACACCACCAGCACCAAAAGGAGCGTAATCAAATGGAAAAAACAATTGTAATAGATGGTAAGCAAGTTCGACTAAAAAGTACAGCAGCAACTGTTAAGCGTTACAAAGCGCAATTTAGACGTGATTTGTTTGCTGATATGATGGCTTTAGGAGCTATTGGTACGTTTACACCACAAGATGGTTCTCAGCCTTCTATTGACCTCTCAAATGTAGATTTAAAGAAAATAGATTTTGAAGTTATTTATGATTTAGTTTGGTTATATGCTAAAACCGCTGATCCGAATCTTCCGGATCCAATTACATGGTTAGATGGATTTGAAGAGTTTCCTATTTATGAAATCATTCCAGAGATTAACGATATGATTCAAAGTACAATGGGAGCAAAAAAAAACTAAAGAAAAGTAATGAAGAGCAAGGGACTTTCAGTGATGAAGAATTCACCACTGATTTGTTCCTTGCTCTTTGTTATAAAGCTAAATTAACGAGCTGGGATTTAGAAGTAATGACAATCGGTGATTGCTTTGATTATATTGCTGAATTTGCAGAAATGGAGAATCCAGACAAAGAGAAAACCCGTAAAGCAAATCAAAAAGACTTCGATTCATTCTAAGAAAGGGGTGAGATGATGGCAGGAGGAAGAATTAAAGGAATTAGTATTTCCATTGATGGTGAAACCACGGGACTTCAAAATGCGTTAAAAGATGTTAATAAGCGTAGTAATGATTTAACCAAAGAACTTAAAGATGTTGAGCGATTATTAAAATTTGATCCAGGTAATATTGAAGCTTTAGCCCAAAAGCAACAGTTACTGACTCAGCAAATTGAAAACACCACACAAAAGTTAGATAAATTAAAGGCAGCGGAGCAACAAGTCCAAGCACAATTTCAAAACGGAAAAATTTCCGAAGAACAATACCGCGCATTCAGGCGTGAAATTGAATTTACAGAAGGATCGCTTAATGGCCTAAAAAATAAGCTTGGAAATATGAAGGCTGAGCAAGATAGTGTAGCAAGTTCAACAAGACAATTAGAAACATTGTTTAGTGCTACTGGGAAAAGTGTTGATGATTTTGCGGGAGCATTAGGAAATCGTCTTGTGAATGCAATTAAAAGTGGTACGGCTACAAGTCGGCAATTGGAACAAGCAATTGGAATTATCGGCCGGGAAGCATTAGGAGCAGAAACAGATATAGAGAAATTACAACGAGCTCTTCGATCGGTGGATGCTGGAAACTCAATACAACAAGTGCGAAATGAATTAAGAGATTTACAGCAAGAAGCCGGAAGAACGGAGAAGAAGTTTGAAGGGCTAAAGATAGGGCTTGAAAACGTCATAGGTGGTATGGCAGCAGGTGGCGGTATTGCTAGTGCGGTTGAAAAAGCAATGGATATGTCAAAGTTGCAAACGAAAATTGATATAACTTTTGATGTTCCAGAATCCTCGAAGCAATCAGTAGAGGCGGCTGTAAGAGGGGTAACCGCTTATGGTGTGGATGCAGAGGCATCATTAGAAGGTGTACGTAGACAGTGGGCTTTAAATAAGAATGTAAGTGATGAGGCGAATGCAGCTATTGTTAAAGGAGCAGCGGCAATTGCGCAATCCTATGAAGGAATAGATTTTACGGAATTAATTCAAGAAACGAATGAAATTGGAAACGAATTAGGGATTTCGCAAGATGGTGCACTTGGTTTAACAAACGCTTTGCTAAAAATGGGATTTCCACCTGAACAATTAGATATTATTGCTGAATATGGAGGACAGTTAACAAGAGCTGGATATAGTGCTGAAGAAGTGCAGGCAATTATGGAGGCTGGTGTTGAAACAGGTACTTGGAATTAATTTATAGTTCCCTTGTATGGTGACATACAATGCAAAACCCCTTTAATTCAGTGAAACTCTCAAAAGAGACAATGCTGAGCGAAGCCTTTAATAAAGGAACGTGCAACGACTAGTCGAGAGACGTAGGGTGTAAGTAAATGACACTCGAAACAGGGGGCAACTCAAAGAGTTGAAGATATAGTCTAATCTATGCGGTGACGTATAGCAGTTCGTAACGGAACGGGCGTGACTTTACGAATCACGTTGAATATTCATGATTGATAACCTGTTAGATGGATTAAAAGAAGGGCGTATTAAAGCAGCTGAATTTGGTCAAGGCGTTGATAAAGCTATGAAAGAAGCTCTTGAAGGCACTAACATTTCAGCGGAACAAGTTGAAAAATGGGGTCAAGCTGTAGCTAATGGCGGTAAAGAAGGTTCAGCAGCAATGACCGAGATTGCACAAGCTCTATCGCAAGTTGATGATGAAACAAAGCGTAATGAATTAGGTGTTAAATTTTTCGGAACAATGTATGAAGATCAAGGGCAAAACATTATTAATACTTTGCTGGGTGCGAAAGAAAAAACGGTTGATTTCCAAAAGAATCAAGAACAATTGAATGGTTCTATTAAAAAAATGGATGCAAATCCAGCAGTTAAATTTCAAAAAGCAATGCAAGATTTACAAATGGCTCTCAAACCTGTTCTTGGAGTTATAGCTGATGTTGTTGCTAAAATAGCCGATTGGATTTCTAATAATCCAAAACTAGCAGCTACTTTGGCAACTATAGCAGTAGCTATTGGTGTAATTGCAGGAGCATTTATGGCTTTAGCACCAATAGTTGTCGTCATATCAGGTATAGGGGCTGCAATGATGGGGTGGGTAGCGTTAATCGCTGTGGTTGTAGCCGCTGTAGTTGCCTTAGGCGTACTAATTTATCAAAATTGGGATTCTATAAAACAATGGACCATTGATGCTTGGAATGCAATTGGAGAGTTCTTAGTAGGAATATGGGATGGGATTGTGCAATGGGCAAGTGAAGCGTGGAATAGCATTAGTGAATCTACATCAGCAATTTGGAACTCAATTAAGGAATTTTTAATAGGTATATGGAATGGCATTGTAGAGTTTGTTGTAACCTGGGGAACCGCTATTCTAGAAACGTACGTTGGTATTTGGACATCCATTTTTAATTTCTGTATGGAAATTTGGAATGGGATAGTTGAATATTTAACTTCAGTTTTGCAGGGAATAGCGACGTTCTTTACAGAAATATGGACCTCTATTTCTACTTTCTTTCAAGAGACTTGGAATGGATTAGTCGCTTTTATAACTCCTGTTTTACAAGGGATTGCTGATTTCTTCTCTATGATTTGGAATGGTATTTCTACAGTGATCCAAACTGTATGGAATTTTATTACTCAATACTTACAAGCAATTTGGACGGCTATTTTATACTTTGCTACTCCACTATTTGAAAGTATCAAGAATTTCATTTCTGAATGTTGGAATAAAATTAGTTCTACTACAAGCCTAGTATGGGAAACAATTAAGAATTTCTTGGTTTCTTGTTGGAATGGACTTGTGTCATTTGTAACGCCAATCTTTGAAAAAATCAAATCTTGGATTATTAGTGTGTGGGATACAATCAGTTCAGCCACGATGGCTGTCTGGAATACGGTTAAGAATTTCTTGCAAGCATGCTGGAATGGATTAGTATCAATTGTAACACCAATTTTTGATGCAATAAAAAACTGGATTGTGAATGTCTGGAATACTATTAGTTCCACTACGAGTGCTGTATGGAACGCGATTAAAAGCTATCTTTCTAGCTTATGGAATTCAATTGTTTCCACAGCAAGCTCAATTTTTAATAGCATTAAATCAGCTATTTCAACTGTTTGGAATATGATTAGTAGTGCAAGTAGTAGCGTATGGAATGGTATTAAGTCTACACTT
The DNA here is from genome assembly GCF_015712745.1 of Bacillus sp. SRB3LM. Lineage (NCBI taxonomy): Bacteria > Bacillati > Bacillota > Bacilli > Caryophanales > Bacillaceae > Bacillus > Bacillus sp. SRB3LM. The sequence continues at coordinate 32,708 of NZ_VWVQ01000005.1, read as the reverse complement.
TCAAGTATCTGGAATGGTATTAAATCTACAGCATCTTCAGTGTGGAATGGTTTGAAAGATGCCATTATGACTCCTGTTCGTTGGGTAACAAGTGCTGTTAGTGGGGCATTTAATGGAATGAAATCAGCAGTATTAGGTGTGTGGGATGGAATTAAGAGTGGTATTCGTACAGCTATCAACGGAATCATACGTATTATTAATAAGTTCATAGATGGTTTTAATACACCAGCAGAATTGTTAAATGAAATTCCAGGAGTTAGTGCACCAACTATTCCGCATGTACCGATGCTTGCTAAAGGTGGAAAGCCTGTAGGTGATGGTTCATTTATCACAGGAGAAGCCGGACCAGAGTTATTTACGAAGAAGGGTAATTCAATTACAGTTACACCTTTATCATCGAAAGAAAAATCACTCGGTATTACTGGGACTATGAATCAATTAATGGGTGATATGAGTCGGATGATGGCTAGTTCTATGAGTCAATTAGCAGGATTAAAGTCTGTTATGAATGGTGTATATGGAAGTATGTCAAATAGTAGACAAGCCATGGCTGGTAATATCGCGAATCAAATATTCAATTATTCATCAGGGCAAACTGGTGGTAATGAAGTAATTTCAGCACAAAGTGGCGATTTAGTAATTGAAGTACCAGTTATTTTAGATGGTAGAGACTTAGCACGCGGTACTTATCGATATACAAAAGAATACCAAGAAAGAGAAGAGCAAAGAAACTCAGCCTTTTAGGTTTGAGTTTCTTTTATTTTATAGAGAAATGGGGTGTCGAAATGAGCTCTTTTACATTTAACAACGAACGTAAAGAATTTGTCCAAATTGCAAAAGGCTTCAAAAGACCTACTTGGGCACCATTGAAAAGAAATTTATTAAGTATTCAAGGGTATCCTGGTGCAAGACTATTAAACACACAAACTGAAATACGGGTTCTTTCTATTCCTGTGGGAATTATAGTTCCTGATGGATCTGATTTAGAAACGCTGAAAGAAGAAATTGCAGGGTGGTTAATAACAGATCAACCGGCAGAACTTATTTTTGATATAGAACCAAATAGAACATATTTAGCAATTGTAGATGATAGCTTTGATCCAGATGAATTTGTAGCCCTTGGTACAGGAACAATTAAATTTATTTGTCCAATGCCTTATAAGTTGGGAGCGATACAAGAGAAAATACTGGCTATTGAGAAGGGGGACTTAAAAGCTTCATTACGTAACAATGGTTCTGTAGAGTCTAATCCCATTATTGATATAACTGTGGGAGCACAGAGCCCTTTCCTTGATGTATGGAATGGTGATGAATACTTTAGGTTAGGTTATCCCACAGGTGTTAAAACTCGTGTTGTGAAACAAAATGAGCGTCTCATATGGGATGAAATGAAGAGTTTAACTACTTGGAATGCTGTAACTGGTCAAATAGGAATTTATAAAAGTTCAGGGGCCATGAAGGTTTGGCAAGGGTACGCCTTTACACCTGACTCATACGGAACGGGAACAGATACCGAGTGGCATGGTCCTTTTATGAAGAGAACTATTCCTAATACAGGCGGTGTTATCCAAGATTTTAGACTTGATGTGCAAATGAGTTTTCAGTCTGAACACTGGAACAGAATGGGGAAAACTGTAGTTATGCTCTTAGATGCTAATGATAACATAGTAGTGGAACTAGCGTTGGCTGATGATTATATGAGCCATGAAATGACAACAGCACAAGCAATTATTGATTCAGGAGGGTCTAGAAAGTGGATCTCTGACGAAATGGGAATGTACTCTGATACATTTAACGACTTCAGAGGACATGTTGCAGTAGCTCGCAGGGGCAAAGAATGGAGTTTCTATTTTGCTAAATATCGAAAGAATACGGAGATAGATGATGCTAGTTTTGTCCGTACATGGAGAGATGAGTCTGACAGTAATCCTATGACAGCTAGGCCAGTAGCAAAGATAGCTGTAGGGTGTATTGTTTATGGTTCTCATCCACCAGTTGATATTGCATTTATTGAAGATGTTAAGTTTTGGAAGATAAATACCTTAACTATAGATGAGACTCCTTATATTTTTGATATAGGAGACAAAATACAAATAGATACAGAAAGATCATTAGTAACAATTAACGGAAAAAATGTGATTGGATTGAAAGACATATTCAGTTCGTTTCCTATTGTAAAAAGAGGACTGAATGAAATTATAGTACGTCCAGCCAATATAGGAATAGCAAAATTAAGTTATAGGGAGCGATTTAGATGAGAACACCAAGTGGAATCTTACATATTGTTGATTTTAAAACTAATCAAATCGTTTCAGCTATACAACCAAAAGATTATTGGGATGATAAACGCCATTGGGAAATCAAGAATAATATAGATACATTAGAGTTTAGGGTGTTTGATAATACAGAACATGCAACAACGCTTTTACAACAAAATTTAGTGTTAAAAGAAGTGCGTGATGGTCGAATTGTTCCATATGTAATTACTGAAGCAGAAAAAGACTCTAAAGATAGATCAGTGGTTGCTTATGCATCTGGTGAATGGATTCAGCTTGCTAAAGCAGGGATTATTAATCCGCAAAAAATTGAAGGTAAAACGTTGAATGAATGCATGAGAATAGCTCTCGCAGGTACGAAGTGGAAAATAGGTAAAACGGAGCATAATGGATCACACTCTATGACGATTGATGAATTTACTGATCCACTGACATTTCTTAAACAGATTGCTTCTTCATTTGAATTAGAAATTCAATATCGTGCTGAAGTTGTAGGATCTCAAATCGTTGGCCGATATGTGGATATGGTTAAGAAGCGAGGACGAGATACAAAAAAAGAAGTAACTCTTGGTAAAGATTTAATGGGAATTAAGCGTATTGAGAACTCTCAAAACATTTGTACAGCCTTATTGGGCTTCGTTAAAAAAGAAGGCGGAGAATTTATTACTATTGCGGAAATAAATAACGGCATACCTTACCTTGTGGATGACGGTGCATTTCAGCGCTGGAATGAAAAAGGACAACATAAATTCGGCTTCTATAGCCCAGAGACAGAGAATCAAGATATGACTCCGGAACGACTTAAAACTCTTATGAAAACAGAAATAGAAAAACGTGTAAATACTTCTGTTTCTTACGAAGTTCAAGCACAAAGTATAGGGCAAGTATTTGGATTAGCACATGAATTAATTAATGAAGGCGATACAATCAGAATCATAGACAGAGGGTTCACACCTAAGTTATACCTTGAAGCACGTGCTATCGCTGGTGATGAATCTTTTAAAGACCCCACACAAGATAAGTATGTATTTGGTGATTATCGTGAAATTGTTGATTCGAATGAAGAGCTACGTAGAATGTACCAAAAAATTTTAGCATCATTACAAGATAAAGTACCTCAAGGGTGGTTTGATGCTTTAAAGGACAAAGTAAAAGATCAAGGTCTAGACATTCAAGATGCTATCAACAAGTCAAAACAAGCTCAACAGGAAAGTAAAACGGCTAAAGACTTAGCAGAAGCAACTCAAGATTACATGGAGAAAAATCTTGTAGATATTATAGAAAGTGTTAAACCACCTACTACTGATCTCAAAGCAAATAAAACACTCTGGCGTGATATTAGTAATGGTAAGCCTGGTATTTTAAAAATATGGACAGGTACAGCATGGGAATCAGTTGTTCCAGATACGGCTCCATTACAACAAAGTATTAAAGATGTTAAGAAAGATATTGAAACAGCTAAAACGGAATTAAATCAAAAGGTTCTAAGTGTGGAAGGTAAAGCGCAAGAAATAGCTGGACAAATAGCCGGTGTTCAAAAGCAGGTTAATGACAAAGTTGATCAAACGTGGATTAATAATCAATTAAAAGATAAGGCTGATAAATCCGGTGTTTATACGAAAGATGAAATTAAAGATGGTTTTATAGGAAAACAAATCTATGAAACGGATAAGAATGGTAACGTTAAGAAGTTCCAAGATATTAATACATCTATTAGTCAAACAAATGAAGCTCTTAAACAAAAAGCAGAGAAGTCGGAGATAACGAAAATTAATGATGGTTTGTCCCAGCTTGAAAGTAAAACGAATGAGATTATATCAACGGCAGATGGAACGAAGCAGACAATTTCTAATCTGAAAACTCAAGTTGATAATATTCAAGTTGGTGGGCGAAATCTATTACTAGAAACAGCTACTAAATCACATTCAGTGAAGACTGGAGAAAACAAGCAGCATACCTACTTTGATTTAGCAAAGGATGCAGCTACTTTAATGCAGGATAAGAATCTTGCTATGAGTTTCCTGTTTACAGGCAAAGTTACTGCATGGGGAACAACGAATAAATGGGCTGGTTTCGAAGTAAAGATTACTTTCACAGACAATACATTTTATTATCCGAGTTGTCGCGTAGAAAATCGCCTAACACTAGGTAAACAGTATAACCAGGAAAGATTCACAGCGAGTGCTGTAGTAATGGATAAGCCAATTAAAGAAATTTCAGTTTACGCTTTAGCACGTGATTTCACGGGGGATGTGTTAATTGAAAAGCTTAAATTAGAAATTGGCACAATATCAACTGCGTGGACACCAGCGCCAGAAGACCAAGTATCCACAACTGATTTCACTAAAAAAACAGTAGAAATTGAGACTACTATTAAAGGAATAAATACTTCTGTATCAAATGTACAAAACGAACAAGGAAAGCTTACAGAACGAGTTACTAAATCAGAACAAACTGCAGATGGGTTTAAACAATCCATTGAATCGTTAACAAAAAAAGATAGTGAAATTAATAATAAATTAAATACGGTCGAATCAACTCTGGAGGGCACGAAAAAGACGATTTCGGATATACAATCTGATACAAAGTCACTCAAAAAAACGACAACTGAAATTAGAGAGGAAGCAGGTAAGATTACCGAAAAACTCTCTAATATAGAAAAACGAGAAGTAAGTGTTCGAAACTATGTAATTAACTCAGATTTTTCTAATGAAAAAAATTTATGGAATGGTATTACTAATTCAACAACTTTCAAATTTATTGACGTTAATATATCAGATGCATCAGGTATTAAGAAAGGATTACAAATAACAAGCAATGCAGCTTATATCTACCAAAATTTAAGCCCAGATCAGTTTATAAAGAAAAAGGGGATGGCATCCTGTTATGTTGATGTAAAGGCTGTAACATCCACAACAGAATATCCGCGCCTATATATGAGATTCACGTATGATCAGAATGGGAAAGATCAACATTATTATGCTATTATTCAGCAAAAAGTAGTAACAAACGGTTGGAATCGAATTTCCATTCCTTTCGATACAACGAATTACACAGGTAATTTAAAAGAAGTACGTGTAAATATCGCTACTGGTAATACAACTACTGTAGATGCAACATTTACAGGGATAATGGTTACATTAGGAGACTTACTTGAATCTTGGAATCTTGCTCCTGAGGATGGAGTACCACAAGGAGCCTTTCAATCGAAAACAAACGAGATTGAAAAAAGTGTGGATGGTGTGAAAAGTACTATTACAGCTATCGAGGGTAAGGGCATAGTAGGGACAAATTTAGTTTACAACTCAAGCTTTCTACAAAGAGATACAGGATTACCTGTAGGTTGGGAATTTCCTCATCCTGATGTGACGAGCTTTCAAATGCCATGGGATGACGATAAGCGAGCAGGAGTAATTCGCTTCAATCGTACTAACCTAGTGGAAACAGTCCCTAATAGCATCATAAGTGGGTTCTCAACAAAATTTTCTGTAACATTAAACCAAGAGTACACGTTCAGTGCCTACATGAAAGTTCCTAACGTAGCTACTTTTAAGTTTAAATATGCTTATATCATAGAGTTTTTCAATGAGGCAGGTGTGCGAGTACAATTCCAAGATGTACAGCTTACAAATGCAGAGTTAGCAGACATCACTACCGGTAAGTGGACTCGTATAATCAGAACTATTAAGCCAAAGACAGCAGGTATCGTCACAGGTGGATTCCGTTTAGCTTTATTCCATAATGGGGACATATACTATAGAATGCCTCAGGTGGAATTGGGAGACCGTGTTACAGGGTGGAACTTATCTACCAGTGACTTCTCTACTCAGCATGGACTTAATGATCTGACAGTGAAAACTAACGCGATTAAACAAACCGTGGATAGCAATCAAGCTACAATTACTTCTCTTAGTACAACGCAAGGGAATCACACCACACAAATTCAAAAGAATACGAGTGAGATTACCCAGTTGAACAATCAGATTAGCTCTAAAGTCTCTGATACCCAAATGCAAGATTATGTGGGCGGGCTGGGTAGTACAAACTTATATATGAACTCCGCTTTTGAAGATAGGATAATTACTCCTAGCTCTGGTATTGTTACTTCTAGAACTCCGAGCCTTAGCAAATGGAAAATAGTAGCTGCTGTATCAGGATCAGCTGTTACGCCTACAACAGCAAGGCAACATGATGGGTATAATTCGGCTCAGATTCAAGCAACGGGGCTAACTGTAAATGCTTGGACAGGTATTAGTCAATTATTCCCTGTTACATCTAGCTCAGGAAAACTAGTATTATCTGCATGGGTTTTTACATATAACAAGGACGGTTTAGATCAAGGTGGAGCTTTGGAGATTAAGTTCCTAAATGGTTCAACTACAGTTACAACTAGTAGTGTAGACCTAAAAGATAAGTTGAATAACGGTGCATGGACACTTGTTTCTGTTACTGCTGAGGTTCCTTCAAAAGCTGTTACTCATGTAGAGGCTTATATATGGATACGTAGAAACGGACTTATCTGGGTGTCTCAACCACAATTTCAACAAGGTGCTACACCTTCGGCATTTATGGAAAACCCGAAAGACTATGCTAACTATGATCAACTTGTAGGAGAAATTGCTAAGAAAGTAGCTACCACAGACTTTAACTCTAAGGTATCAACCCTTGAGACAAGCATAAATCAGCAATCCAGCCGAATTGACTTAAAGGCAGAAAAAAAAGAGGTTTACTCAAAAACAGATTCCGATGGACGCTTTGGAAGTAAAACTATTGTAGATTCGCATACTTCTCAGTTATCTGTAATGAGTAATGAGATTAACTTGCGAGTCAAAAAAGGTGATATTGCATCAACAATTAACCAAACAGCTCAATCCGTATTGATTCAAGCTAGTAAGATTAACTTGGACGGAGCTGTAACTGCTAAGTCTATAGAATCTGGTAGACTAGCAGGTGTAACTATCTCAACTAGTACAAACTCTACAGGTTATTTTGTTGAAATGAATCAGCAAAATATTTCTCTTAAATCCAATGTAGGTAACACGGGACCAATCACACGAGGATATTTAGGTTTCATGCCTAACTTACCAGATAATACAGTTCGTACAGCTCTAGTGCTTGGAAACAACTACGATAATGCTAACAGACTAGAGGTTAATGGTTCCTTATTTCTGGAGCAACAAACACCAAAATGGAATAACTACGATTTATCAAATTGTCGTATCGGTATGGCTAGAAGCCGTAACTCAGACGGATCTATAAACATGAAATCGTCTATAAAAATGGGATACATGGGTAGTATTGAAATGCGCTCAGAAGATAGCGACATCGACCTAAACGCTAAAGGGCATATCCGTATGAACACTACTAGGGGCGGTAAAGGCTTAAATGATATTCAACTTGTATCAGGTACTAGCATGTCTTTAGATGCTTACAATGGTAGTTGGTTCCTAAATAGTTCTAGCAGTAAAGGCGCTGACGAATGGAGAATAAGAACGTTATACATTAACGATAAACGCTCTGGAGGTAACACTCAGGCTGACGTAGATTTTAGAATGGGACACCTGGTTACTTTACGTATTCCACAACACCCTGACTATACTAAGTACGGGCTGCAAGTTAAAAAGGGTGACGGTAATAGCTTAAGTAATATCCATGTTGATAAAGTCTACTTAACGCAAAACATGTGGGAATCGACTAGACAGGTTAAAACGGCTATCAAGGGAATCGAAGTAGATCCTTTAGAAATATTAATGCAACTACAGCCTAAGCAGTACTATCGTAAGTCTGAAATGCAAAAACTCTATGAAAAACGTGAGAAGATTGTAGCAGGTGGGTACCAAGAGCCAATGCCTACAATTAAAGACGTTCCTTTAGAGTATGGTTTCATTGCAGAGGAATTACCAGAATGCTTAGCAACTGAAGACAGGAAAACTGTTTCTACGTATCCTTTAATGACTATCGGTATTGCAGGGACTCAGGAAGTTTACAAGAAGCATTTGGCTTTAGAGGAAATTGTGAAAGAGCAAGCTAATCAGTTAGCGAGACAAGAGGACAGAATTGCACGTCTAGAAGAATTGCTACAACAATTAATTGATAAGAAACCAGAGCAGTCATAAGCTGTTCTTTTTTTATTGTCTAAAAAAGGAGAGGAAAAGATGGATCGTATTGATGTGTTATTAAAAACCTTTATTGCCACTTTCGGTGGCTTCTGTGGGTATTTCTTGGGAGGATGGGATGCAACATTGAAAATCCTAGTGACGATGGCAGTTATTGATTATTTAACTGGCATGATTGCAGCAGGGTATAACGGAGAATTAAAAAGTAAAGTTGGTTTCAAAGGCATCGCCAAAAAGGTGGTGCTTTTTCTTTTGGTCGGAGCGGCTGCACAACTAGATTCAGCGCTTGGAAGTAACAGTGCAATTCGTGAAGCGACTATTTTCTTCTTCATGGGTAATGAATTACTTTCACTTTTAGAAAATGCTGGTCGAATGGGCATTCCGTTGCCACAAGCTTTAACAAATGCAGTTGAAATTTTAGGTGGTAAACAAAAACAAGAAGAGAAAAAGGGAGATGTTCTATAATGGAAATTAGAAAAAAATTAGTTGACCCAAGTAAATATTGTATAAAGTGTCCTTATACAATGAATCCGGAATTCATTACAGTTCACAATACTTACAACGATGCTACAGCAGAAAACGAAGTAGCTTATATGATTCGTAATGATAATCAGGTTTCATTTCATATTGCAGTAGATGATAAAGAAGCAGTACAAGGAATCCCTTTAGAGCGTAACGCCTGGCATACTGGCGACGGAAACGGGAACGGTAATCGTAAATCTATCGGCGTTGAAATTTGCTACTCTTTAAGCGGTGGAGATAGATACTATAAAGCGGAAGACAATGCAGCTATCGTTGTAGCTCAACTAATGAAACAGTACAATATTCCAATTAACAAAGTCCGTACACATCAATCATGGAGTGGGAAGTACTGTCCTCATCGTATGTTGGCAGAAGGACGTTGGAATAATTTTATTGAAAGAGTTCAAAATGCATACAATGGAGATGGTAAAGTAACTCCTACACTTATTCCACCGTCAACTAACGGGACAGGTATTGCGTATATTGAGGGGAATGGCATCAACCTTCGTAAAGGTCCAGGCACTGGATACGGGGTTATTCGTCAATTAGGTAAAGGTGAGTCCTACGAAGTATGGGGACAATCAAATGGATGGTTAAACCTTGGTGGCAATCAGTGGATTTATAATGATTCATCATACATTCGTTATACAGGAGAAAGCACACCGACAAGTTCGCAATCAGTCAATAATGGTGTAGGAATAGTTACTATTACAGCAGATGTATTGCGTGTTCGTAGAGGTCCAGGAACTAATTATGGCATTGTAAAAAATGTGTATCAAGGAGAACAGTATCAGTCGTGGGGATATAGAGATGGTTGGTATAATGTGGGTGGAGACCAATGGGTTTCAGGTGAATATGTGAAGTTTGAAGATTAAAGTAAGAGCCGTCATAATGACGGCTTTTTTTATTTTATAGCAATTATTTAACTATTATCTATTGATTCAAATAAACAGGTATGGTATAATTATATATGTAAGGGAGGTGAGAAACATGGATTGGGACTTAACAGAAAAGGTTCTTAAAAATCTAGCTTACATAGTAGGCATGGGGGTAGGAATCATAACAGCAAAGAAAAACCTAAACGATATGAAAGATAGAAAGGAGAAGAAAAAGGAAGAAGAAATAGAAAAACGCCTAGCCCGCAAGACTAGACGCAAATAACACAACGGGGGAAGAAATTCCCCCAACCTTAAAAATATTATAACATAATTACAAAATTACACAAAATCCAATCCATGTAAAAATGAAGTTAGATCGAAACACTTTGGTATTAGTATTATTTTTAATATTAGTGGTTACAGTAACAAACTATAAGAATCCTGAAGTAAGTGACTACCTAGGAATTGCTTCTACAATAATTTTAGCTATAGCGCTTGTTATTAATTTAATTTCTTTATGGAAAAAAGGTAGGGACGAAAAATGAGTATGGACTATAAAATAAGTCGTGAAGAAATAGAAAAGTTAGTTAACCAAGTAGTTTTAACAGCAAATGAAACCGTAAATTTATTAGGTGTCACAACCCAAAGATTACATGTACTTGTAAAACAAGGGCGAATTGTTCCTATTAAAGTAGTTGATAGGGTTTCGTTGTACTTTCGTGAAGATGTAGAAAAACTGGCTGAAGAATTAGGGCAATTAAGAGAAAAATATCGACCATATGAATAATTTGAAAGCCAACTCTTTTATGAGTCGGCTTTTTGGTTGTTATGTAGCTAGAATTTACTTTTAGATAATGCTTTTAATATAGGGTTTATAATTTTACTCAATAAACGAAATGCGTTAAAGATTGAACGAATAACTTTCATAAGATTAACGTCCCCTCATTCTCATACCTTATAAGTCTGAGATTTTCTTTACTTCTTTTTCTTTGGCTTTAAAGTCCTTTTTATATTGTTTAAAGTCATTCCGGTCGACTCTAAACTTCTCACCAGTAGCTACATTTTTTACTAAATACGTTTTAGCTGTAAGTTCTTTTATTAAGAACCAAATTGCGAATAATACAAGGGATATTCCTAATGTGAAAGGAATTAATACTATTGCAGAAACAGTTATTATAAGTTCTGCTTTTGAATCAGCTCTTTTTAAAATTAATCTATCCCCAGCAGCGGCTTCAGATTGTTGTAATTGTTGCATACGTTGTAAGGATGCGACTGTATCATAACTCATGACATAACCTCCCGATAAGTAATAAAATCATTATATCAAACATTTGAGATGTTGGTATTATTTATCAATATTCAGTTCGAATTTATGTTTTCCCTCCACATAAATTTCATAAGTCAATTATTGATAAAGTATTAGTGGATGGTTCACCGCAATATAAAGTGAAAAACTCAAAAATTATTGTCTTCTATATTAAAGCTAGTTGAACATATGTAGAGGTACCGTAAAATAAAAAGCCCTTCTCGAATGAGAGGGCTTTGCTATTTTATAAATCAAATTGAACTTGTTGACCATCAGTAATCGTATCATACGACTTTTGTTGGTATGTTGAACTTGTAATGAATTTGACATTAGTAATATCTTTTGGATCTCCATTAAAGAACAAACCTAGGACACGTTCTTGTTTAACTTTTCCAAAGTATTCAAAGGAAGTGTTTTTTTCTGTAATAAAATTGCGATTTGCTTCTAACTGTTCACCATTATTTAGTACTACCTTATCAAAATTAAGGAAGTTAATATTTTCATCTGAGGTATTTTCCACTGTGTAAATAACTTGAATATAATTTAGTTTTCCATCGTTAGTGGGTGTTGTTTGATAGACTTCTTTAGCCTCAGTCAACATTTGTTCTGGAAGGTCAGATAGTTGAAATAGCTTGATGTTTTGAACAGTCATTTTAATTGGAGCTACATCAATAGTTTGATTAATTTCTTTAATTTTCATTAGCTCAATAACTCCGCCTTGAGCATTGTATTTTTGCTTTTCTCCAACTTTAGTTAGTACTGTTTTTTCGTTAGTTTTCGAATTGCTTTCTTTAATACCTTTTTGGTTTGAGGCAGTAGGTGCACTCTTTTCTTCTGTTTTTTCTTCTGAGCCACAAGCCACAAGTGCTAGGGAGAAAAATACAGAGACAAGTAATAATAGATACTTTTTCAAATTAGTTCCTCCTAAAATATATTGCGATATTAAGTATAACAGATGTACGTTGGTTTTATAGGATAAAATTAGATTTACAGGGAAAATATTCTTAAATATAGTTGACTTAAGTCAACCTAAGGTGTATAATAAGAGTATAAAGAACAGGAGGTGAACAAAGTGGATTGGTTAATAATCTTAGGAACGCTAACAGCAATCGCAACATTCTTTTCCCAAGTATCAACAGTTGTTAAAAACAGCGTAGATACATACTACAAAATCAAAGAGGAAAAAGAAAAGAGTCGCTCCCGCCAAGAAGTCGACTCCGAATAACACCACAGGGGAGAGCAATCTCCCTTGTAACTAAGATTATAACACATTCCATATAATATGATGAAAAAGTTTATTTGGACGAATATTCCCGTAATTTTGATTTTAGGATTTATCTTAGCAATACTGGATTATGATAATTTAAACACATGGGGCTATGTCTTAATAGTATTTAGCATAATATCGTTTTTGCTAATGATAGTAAATATAATTACTCTCTATATAAAGGAGAAGAAAAATGTATAACTTTGAATCTAAGGAAGAACTAATAAAATTCGTAAATGATGAAATTGTGAATACTTCAGAGGCATTGGAGATTTTAGAGTGTTCGAGGCAGAATTTAAATAAGTTGGTGAAGTCGGGGACGTTAGTGCCGATTAAAGAGATGGTTCGAGATAGGTTGTTTTTTAAAAATGATATCCTAAATAGGAAAGAGCGGATGAAAAAGTGAAGAGGTTATAGTTTTTATGAAAATAAAAAGTAAAAGGTACTATAATTCGTAAAAACTGCTTATGTTTTATAGTACCTTTTAATGAGTAAACAAAAATTAATAATGAACAAGTTTGATTCTATTGTATATAAGAAGAACTATTCAATAGAATTTAGTATTCATCTAATATGAATTATATAAAAGTAAAGAAGTGACATTGTATATGAAATGGATTAATATGTTTAATATAAGAGAATACTTAATATACAAGTTTTTTTATTTTGAAAGGAGTGATTCTAATGATGCAATTAAAACTATTTGAACTATTGGATAACGAAGAAACCCTAAACAAATTATTGGGAATTTTTGGGCGTGAATCTGTTGTTTCTTTTTCAGATAAAATCATTGGAATCAATTATGACTATGGCGTAAATAGTTATATTGGTGTGTTACAGAAGGTAAGGGGATTAAATTTAAGACAATTGATTGTTACATCATCTTCATTTATAAATATGATTGATTTTTGTGTGAAGGAAGATTTATTTATAAATAATATTAAATTTATTTATCCCGTTCCAAAAGAAAATATTGAGTATGTAGACGATTATCTTGAAAAAATTAATGCAGCATCTGGATCAGAGAAGAGAGCATTAAAAGTAAAGTTGTTTAAAGAAATCGATTGGATTACCTTTGATGAATGTATAGATGTAAAGTCTATTTCAATTCAGATGCAAGGGGTTGATTCTCCTATATATATAGATGTTGAGTTGTATAATAATGGTGTTTTATTGATAAATGATGAACATGTTATTGAAAATGTAAAAGATTTACTAAATAATATTTTTTAATAAGGATAATAATTATGATAAAATCATTGGTTGAGTGGAGAAAAAGATCGTTAAAATTTCTAACTATATTTAGCCCCCTAATAACAATATTTTGTGTATATATATTTGGAATAGATTTTGCAGGGTATATTTCTAAGTTGTCACCAACTCTTTCTACTGAATTGCAAAATAAACCAACATTAAGCTTTACGATGAACTCTGCTATTGTTGTTATTATAATAAGTGCTGTTATTGAATGGCTAAAATATCCTGGCGAATTTGTTATAAAAATAAAAAATAATAGTAGAAAAGAAGATAGTTACTTTGATATTAGGAGTGACCATAGACCTATAAATGTTCATATGGATTGTGAATTTAAATTTAAAAATAAGCTATTACATTGGCTTGTTAACATTCTCGGTGGACTAACTCTACAATGTAATTTTCCGCATTGGATTGATTATAGGGTTGAGAATCAGAAGGATTTGAAAACTAATGTGCTAGTAGAAGAAAAAGAAGAGTTCCGTATAGACATCGGAGAGGCGCTACAGAAAAACATTATTGATTCATCTTTATATGTGAAAATATCTATAATGTCTAATGCGTTTGATGTGAATAAGGGATATATCGTACCAAGTATTCAATTAAAATCAGATTCAAAGTGTAAAAGATTTTTTCTTTATATAATAATGTTATTGTTTTTTGATATTAACATTACTAATTATAAAATTGAATCTAGAAATGATATATATTAGGAGGGGATAATAGTGATGAGTTTTTCAATATTTAGATTCCACAATTATGTGAGTTTAGATGGATTTATTGAAACGCTAAGAGGGAATCGCGAAGTTATAAGAAATGTTAGGGGATGGGAGACGGATGCATTAAGGTCCGAAGTGAGAGAAGTAAATGGGTTCAACTTGTTTGAACACGAAACTATTCAAATTGAAAATGACCCTATCCAATACATATTTTTTGAAGCTTATACAGAAAGAAAGAAGAACCAGGAATATTGGTATAATCCTAATGGTAGTTTGAAGGAAGATAGAGAGGAACGGATAAATTCATATCAATCCTATGTTCTAATATTTCAACTAAATGAAAGTATATATGGAATTGTTTTTTCAGGTATTAATAGGGCTAAAGCAATAGTAAAAGATACTTTTACAAATGAGACATGGGGAAATGTTGAGCCAGTTGAAATTGAAGTTACAGAGGATCTGTTGTATTGGATATTTAAACGTTATATTGATACTCCAAGAGAATCATTGTCAACAAATGATCAAGTATTTGTAACAGCGTTAGAAAGTTATATGGGTAAAACTAGAGATAATGTAAATGCGATGAGGGGAGAAGGGAGTAGAATATCCACAATTCTCGGTACATTAGCATTTTTATTCAATAACGAAAACTTAAAAGCCATTCGTCCAGCAATTCAGTATGGTAACGAAAGAGTTTTATTAGAAATAGGATTAACAGGAACCTTTAAAACATGGTCTAAATCATATCGCGGACAACACTTTAGAGCTTTAACTGGCCAAAGAAAAGAAAATGCAATTGCAATATTTATTTTTTCTAAAATAATTCCCTTATTGATTGCGTGCTATGAAGAAAACAAAAGACATAATCAATGGTCACCACAATTAAAGGTTGATTTCGTACGAAGGTTAGGTACCATGATTAGGGATGAGGTAGACAGTGTATTAGAAAATATTGAACTTGAAAATGCGAACCCGCAAATTGTAGAAGAAATCTTAGATGAAGAAGAGTTTGAATTAGAAATTGATGATGATGATGATGAAATATAATATTTTATTGTAATTATATTTAATTAGTCTAATAATCTTATGTATTCGGAAAAGTGATGGATCGATATGAGACATCGCTTTTTTGAATATATTTTAATCTAAAATAATCATAAATTATATGGAGAATATGCTAAGGTTTGAAGTTATACTTCACCCACAACCCCACCCACAATTCACCCACAAAAGTAAAAAAAGTGATGAATCACTATGAAACATCACTTTTATAAAACCTTGATAAATCAACGTTTTCGGCACGATTTAAAACTTGATGAATCCAGAGGATATATTTAGAACGCAAGTTCACCAATGGGAACGCGACCAATATATGTCTCTTTACTAAGAGGCTCAAACCCTTGACACACAACGTGTTGAGGGTTTTTTTATTTTGTGGGTAAAACACTTTTATTTGAAAGAAGAGTAATCCACCCACAAAACACCCACAAAAAAATCAAAGTTACCCCAATACATTATTCATATAAGCTTCAAACTCCGAAATAGAATCTTTATTAATTTTGTCGCTAATATGAGAGTAAACGTTAGAAGTTATTTCTATACTCTTATGTCCCAGTCGATCTTGAATGTATTTCATACTTGCACCAGACTCTAATAAAAGAACCGCGTGGGTGTGCCGTAATGAATGTATTTCTAATCTAGGTAAATTTGCTTTCTTAAGTATGCGTGAGAATGCATTGAACAATGTTGACTTCGGTAAGAACTTTCCATCTACTCTTGAAAAGACTAAATCTAATTCATGTTCATACGCATCTTGTAAAACAAGCTTATTAGCATTTTGCCACTTTTTATGTGCTAGCAATTCATCGACTAATGATTTAGGAATCATGATAGTACGTTTAGAAGTAAATGTTTTTGTATCTCCAAATAATTCTTCTTTTGTTTTAGCTGTAAAATCCAATGTTTTAGAAATAGTAATAGTATGTTCTTTTAAATTTATGTCTTTCCATTGTAGAGCAGCAGCTTCACCTTTACGCATACCAGTATTCAGAAGTGCTTTGAAAAAGATGTAATAAATATAGTTGTATTGATAAGAAGTCTTTAGGAAAAGGGGAATGTCTTCACTTCGCATGTATTTTAGCCCTTCTCTTTCTTTGTTGTTCTTATTTGAAATAACTACTTCTTCACAAGGATTGTTTTCGATTTTTTTTAAACTAACAGCTTTTTTCATAGCATTGTTCATTGTGCCATGGATAATTTGAACCGTTCGCTTACTGTAACCCTGATCAGTTAAGGAATTAATAAATTTTTGATACATCATTGGTTTGAGTTCTTTTAGGTTCATATTCTGAAAGTAGGGGATGATATGTTTTTCGATATTACGTTCATGCAAGATAAAAGTGTTTTTCCTTACATTGTCTTGCTTAAATAATTTTAGCCAGTCTTTAAGGTAATGTTTTAACGAAGTAGGAGTAATTTCAACTTCTAAACCGTTTAATAATTTTTTCTCTTCTTCAGCGGCCGCAAGTTGTGCTTCTTTTTTTGTCTTAAATCCACGTTTTGATTTCTCTTTGTATTTTTGAGTATAAGGGTCTTTAAATCTTACTCGGAATTCCCAAACATCTCCGAATTTTCTGAAGCTAGCCATTATAACATTCCCTCTTTCCTTATAATTGTAAAGTGGCTAGATTACTCATCCAACCACTTCACAGGAGTCTCTTTATAACCTGAAACTTCATATTTTATTTCACCATCAACAATATGGATTTTCTCAACGATAGGGACCTTTTTAAATTCTACTTGTTTGATGGTGCGTTTCTTTCTTTTCTCTCGTTCGGCGTTTAAATCAATAATCAAAATATCTTACCTCCTTTAGTAAGGCTTATAAAATTCTAACAGTTCAACTGGAATGTCATTTTTGTATGCTATACATGCTTTTGTATCACCTGGTTGAATGGTCTTTTTATCAATTAACAAAAGCGCAGCAAACGTATTTGCTTCTATCTCTAATTTATCAACTGAAAAGAATGTATTCTTACGCAGAAAAGGCGTGTTTGCATGAGTATGTAGGATTGCATGTCCTAATTCATGTGCACAAACAGTTCTTTGCATGGATGGAGACAAATGATTATTAATAACAATGAAACGATTTCTTTTTTCATATTTATAAAATCCGTTTATTTCTTCATGTAAATCCCAAGTTAGTACATTTATCTTTAAACAATCAGCAAGCTCATAGGGGTTTGTCGTGTTGTATTTTGTGCAAAGTTGTTTGACTAGATCTCTTATGACGAATTTCAATGTTTTCCCTCCTAAGCTCGCATCAGTTATCGTCGGTATTACGATATTTCTTAGGAACGTATTTTTTGTTGATTACTTTTGTTTGTTTCACGATGTACTCCATTGCATCTAATAAAGATTCTACGGCTTCTTCACTCATAGGCTCGCCAGAGAACATTAATCCGTCTTCGCCTTGAAGATCTTTTTTTATTTCTTCCATTCTTTTTGCTATGTCTTTTTCATCTTTTGAAGTAAGGTTACCTGTTTGGGTGGCGCCATCTTCAGTAAGTAATAAATTAATATCAATATCTAAAGCGGAAGCGATTGTTCTTAATGTGTCTAAACTAGGATTGTATCTTCCGCTTTCAAGATCGCCTAGATAAGAGCGTGAGATATTAGCTTTCTCTGCTAATGCTTTTTGTGTCATTTTCTTTTCTTTCCGGTATTTTTTTATGTTTATTGATACATTCATAAGGCTTGGTTCCCTCCTAAAATGTCGGTATTATCGACCTTTATAAAAAGTTTAATGCAAAAATGACGGAAAAACAATGAAAAATCTATTTACAATATGACGGAAATACCGTACAATGAGTTTTGTAAGGCGGTGATTAATTGATGGAACATCATGAAACACTGGGGATGATAGTCAAAAAAAGTCGTCAAAATAAAAACTTGCGACAAATTGAAGTATCAAAATCAGCTTCTATATCTAGGAATTACCTTTCCGATATTGAGAATGACAGGTATACCCCTAGTCTAAAAACTTTTATAAGGTTAGCTTCTGTTTTGGAGTTAGACCTTAATTTATTGACAAAAATGACGGAAATACAAGTTAATAAGCGTGAGGAGGATTCTAAATGTACGATCAGTTAGCTGTTGTGGAAGAGGAGTTTTCATTAAGAGTTGTAAATCAAAGTGGCAAATTATTAGTTGATAGTAGAGAAGTCGCAAATATGATAGGTAAACGTCACACAGATTTATTAAGAAGTATTGAGAATTATATACAGATTTTAGAAAACGCAAAAATGCGTTCTCAGAATTTTTTTGTAGAGGACAATTATACAACTGAAGGTAATAACAAAGCTTACAAAAAATATCTCTTAACTCGTAAAGGGTGTGACTTGGTAGCAAATAAACTAAACGGTGAAAAGGGCGTACTTTTTACTGCTACATATGTTACGCAATTTGAGGAAATGGAGAAGCGAATTCAAGGGGAACAAGAAATGCTTGGAAACACTTATAGTCAGATTAAATTGCTAGCAACAGGAACAATAGATTTAAATAACAGAGTTACATCTTTGGAAGAAAAAATTGAAACGCAATTAACTATTGATTACGGTCAGCAACGTATTCTGGAAAAAAGTAAAGCCAAAAGAATCTACTTCTTATGGGGAAACGAGCATGTAGATAAAGAAGTATATGACTCTACTCGCAAGCTATTCGGATTACTAGGACGTAATTTAAAAGATGCATTCAATGTGAATAGTTATAGGGACATATTGAAGAAGGATTTCGAGGAAGCTTTGAATTTTATAAACGGTTGGAGACCAATGGTTTAAAAATAAGGAGGGAATAATTATGTTCAATGTTCAAATAGATGAAAATGTTGTGAAGGAATTATGTGTGGAAGAAATTCAAAAGAAGGTTAAAGAGTACGATGCGGAGTTAGCCTTTTGGGATACTAAGGAGCTTAAAAAACGTGTATGTATGTCGTGGAATACAATTCAGGATCAGTTTTTCTTTGACCCACGCTTCCCAAAATTCAAAGTGGGTAAGAAATGGTATTTCCCAGCAAAACAAGTACAAGCATTTTTAGTTGAATGGGCAGAGGAAAGGATGGATTAATGATGTTTACAATTGATTACAACAATGTAAAAGTATCTGATTATCTTAGACTACTAGCACATTATAAATTACCAAATAAAAAGCAGCGTCGATTAATAGAGAATAGGTTTGTATGTCTAAATGCTCTTTTTAAAAAGGCTGGTGAATCTAGTGGGAATTGAAAATTTAGTGTTACCCGAGGATGCGGAGTTAGCGAAATCCTTACGTAATAAGAAGGAGAACTACATAAAGAATCAATTTTTGTTAACTCGTATTGCAAGTAAGAAAAATGTAGAGGGTAAAACGAAAGAATTCTATGAGGCTTGTAAAGAGTATGAGGCATGTGGAGAAAAGGCAAAAGAGTGTGATAAGCAATTAAAGGAATTGATATTTAAAAAGAAAGAAAATGATAGAGTTCAGCACGTTGTAGAGCGTATGCGAGAGGTTGGCATTAAAGAGGATGTTATTCAAAAGGTTTTGTATAAATAAAAAGAAACCCATGGCAGTGGGTTCCAATAAAAAACAAAATCGAAATTAGTATATCACGTGGGGCGATTACATGGAAGAGTCAACAGAAAATCAATTATTAAAAAAGCAGGTTGAAACGGCTGTAAGTAGCTTGAAACTTATATCCGCAAAGGAAGCAGATACCTGTAGAAAGTTAGATATAGATTATGTGATTACCGTATTAACTAATAAACCGTATGGCGGTATGCCATTTTAGGAGGCTATAAAACTATGAAACTGTACGAATTAACAAGTAACTTCAATCAATTACAGCAAATGATTGAGGACGGGGCTGATCCAGAGGTAATTAACGATACACTTCAATCAATCAGTGAAGCAATTGAAGATAAAGTACAAGGTGCAGCGTTATTGATTCGCAATATTGAAGCGCAAGTTGAAGTGATTAAAGGAGAAGAAAATCGCTTGGCTGAACGTCGTAAGTCTTTTGAGAACAACTGTAAAAATATTAAGGACTATTTATATCATCAGATGGTTGCTGTGGATAAAAGACGTATTAAAGGTGCATTGATAACAGTAGGTATTCAAAAGAATCCAGCAAGTTTAGATATTGCAGAGGATGCGGTTATTCCAACAGAATACATGATTCCACAGAATCCGAAGGTAGATAAAAAAGCATTATTATTAGCGATTAAGAATGGTATGAAGTGGGATGGTATTTCATTAAAACAAGGTGAGAGTGTGAGAATCCGATGAGTGAAACTAAAAATTACTTTGCAGAATTAGCAGTTATTGACGTCAGTAAACATGTTGAGAAGAAGGGACGTTTTAGTTATCTAAGTTGGTCATGGGCTGTAGATCAACTACTAAAAAAATATCCTGATGCCACATGGCAAGTTGTTAGGTTTGATGGATTACCTTATATGAAAACAGAAGTTGGGTACTTTGTAGAAGTTGAAGTAACGGTAAATAACATCACACGTTCGCAAATTCATCCTGTATTGGATAACTATAATAAGCCAATCGCAAAACCTACATCATTTCAAATAAACACGTCGATTCAAAGGTGCCTAGCAAAAGCTATTGCACTACATGGATTAGGCTTATACATCTATTCGGGTGAAGATATTCCACAAGATGATGAACCAAAACAAGCAGCTAAGCAACTAGATAACGTTCCAAAACAGGAGCAAGCTAGACAGGCAGAGGTTGCAAATGAACAAAGAATAAAAGCAATTCATGTGCAAATTAGAGAGTTGTCGGAAGTATATAACATGTCATTTGAAGAAACGAAAAACACTGTAAAACAGTCATTAGGAATTCAATCTTTCAAAGGAATGACAGTGCAACAAGCATCTCAGTTACAAAAAACAATAACATCGTGGTTAAACGAATCAAAAGAAAAGCAACAGCAAGCACAATAGGTGGGTGACTGAAATGAAAACGATAGTAAGAGATGGTTCAATGCCAATAGCTTTGAATAGAGGCTTAGGTACTCGGTATTTACGTGATAAAAGGTTATCTGAATTGCTTAAGCGCTGTCGTCGTTTAGAGAATGAAGGGTTTGATTACTTATTTCCTATTCGAAAGGTGTTAGAAACAGTTAAACATAGAAATGATGAAAATCCTCATCTGTTTAAAGGTTGCCTTGTGATGGATCGTGACCGTGGATTCTATTATGAAGTTGTTATGAGGAAGGTGAAGAGATGAGTAATTTATTAATTCATGAAGAACCATTACTTGTTCTTCCAGGTTTAGCAAGCAGAATTGGTTTAAATGAGGCTATATTTCTACAACAGATACACTATTGGTTAAACAGATCTAAGCATTTTTATGATGAAAGAAACTGGGTATATAACAGTGTGGCAGAATGGGTTAAACAATTTCCGTTTTGGAGTGAGAACACCATTAGACGTATTGTAAAGAATTTAGAGGATGAACAGCTTCTTGTTATAGGTAATTATAATCGAGCTAAGTTTGATAAGACGAAATGGTATTCCATTAATTATGAAAAACTCCGTTTGTTAGAATCCACAAACGATGTACCCAACTTGGGTAGACGGTTTACCCAAAATGGGCAAATGGATGTACCCAATTTGGGTAAACCAATACCAGAGACTAACACAGAGACTACATCAGAGATTAAAGAATATATAGTCGAGATAGTAAACTATCTCAACGACGTGTGTGGTAGTAGTTACCGTTTAACATCTAAGAAAACACAAACATTGATTAAAACTAGATTAGTAGAAGGATTCACCGTGGATGACTTTAAAACTGTGATTGATACAAAAGCTAGAGAATGGCTAAGGACGGAACAAGCAAAGTACCTAAGACCAGAAACGTTATTTGGTACAAAGTTTGAAGGCTATTTACAACAAGGAAAGGTGGAAGGAAAACATGGCTCTAGTAAAGGTAACAGATATAGCAAAGACCCTTTCGAAGAAGATGATCTTCCTTTCTGATACATGTGAGGTTTGCAAAAAAGAACGAAAACGTACTGTTAGATACATGAAGATAAATGGTGAAGTAGTTTGCCCGGTATGTAAGTTGGCAGAAGACAATCAAAAACTAGAAGCTGAAATGAATGTATTTCGAGATGAGAAGGAACAGAGAAAACGTAAGAGTATGTTTTACGATAAGAGCTTGATTAAAGATGAAACAATTAAACTTGCTAGATTCTCAACTTTTAAATCTGATTGTGAAGAGGATGAAAAGAATTACACCTTAGCAAAACGAGCACTTGAAGATTACTTGGATGATGTGAGGTTTAATTTAATTCTAGTTGGAAAAGTGGGTGCTGGTAAAAGTCATCTTGCCTATTCAATTGCTCATGAAATGAATGAGAATAGCGCAGGGACGGTTCTTTATGTTTCTGTATCAGAACTATTTGACTATATACGTTCTACGTTCAATGGGCAATCCGAGGAGTCTGAGCATAGCATTGTTAATTTACTAGTTAGTGCAGATTTATTAGTGATTGATGACTTAGGTGCGGAACTAGGTGATATGGATGCAGCGGATCCAAAGGCAACTGCATTCGTGAATCGTGTCCTGTTTAAAGTCTTTGATGGAAGACAAGGAAAGAAAACAATCGTCACAACAAATCTAACAGGTGAAGCTGTGATGAAAGCTTACGACGAACGTATTACGTCACGTATGTTCAATACATACAGGCATATTGAGTTTAAGTTTACAAGAGATAAGCGGAAAAGAAAATTACCTTTTTAAAAGGGAGACGAACTAATATGACCATTACTGTAATTCGTCCTAATGTCCATATTTCAAGCGTTAGTAGTTGGGGGATGGTATTTACACCATCTCCGACAAATAACGCTGAATGGTCATGTGAGGACTATAAAAATACAACGGGAAAACGGATTGAAGAAATGTTAAAGAAAGCGAAGGGGAAAGAATGAAAACATATACAGGATTTGAAGCGATTGAAAGAATGAAAACAAATTGGATTAAAGAAAAAAATGATTTTTTTGCACATACATTAAAAAAAGGGAAACATGAGGTTTTAGGAATTAGTAGTCAGCGTATTGTACCATCTGCAATCGGTATGAATTTCTTTTTTGAAAACGAGTTTGTAGATTATGAAAAGCCATTGAATTTAGAGTACGGCGAAATGTTTGTAATGGAAAGCTTAAATGGGAAATGGTATGGGATCTTAAGAGAGGAGACTAAGGACAAATATTACTTAATTATGGGATTAAAAGTTGGTGAGTATCGTTTCTATGAAGATGGATGCTCCTTTAAAAAATATCAGGGACGTACATTCCGAAAGGCAACAGATGAAGAGTTAGAAGAATTTGAGCGTTTCATGATGTTTTATAAGAAGGATCGTAAAATGGACGAGTTTAAATTAGGTGACATTTGTGAACGAGAAGATGTCCTTTATAAAGTAGTTGTTCAGACTGAGGATAATAAATTTGAGGGTGTTTTAGGTTGTGTAGCAATTAATGAAAAAGATACTCCAGTAAAATACTTTCCAGTGAAAAGTATGGAATTACAATTTTGTGTCGAGGACATGGTGGGGTAGTTTTGCATCAACACATCATAGATCAACTGATTAATAGAGGTATTTATAAATCCAAGGACGGGCTTCGAGATTTGTTCGAATGCTCGTTTGAGGAGTTAGTGGAAATGTTGGAGGGAGAAGAGTGAGTTTTAAAAAGGAAATGGCAATCATTTTAGTCAGCTGGCTTTTAATCGGTGTGACTATATTCTTACTAAAATACAAACTTGGAGTGAACTTATAATGATTCAGTTACACACAATTACATCTGAAGAGAAGAAACAAAACTTTGATATTACAGAACTATTTGAAATGCAAAAAGAACTGGATAAACGAATTGGATATAAAGGAAATGACAAAATGGATATGTTGTTTCGTGCATTACTAGTGGAGATCAGTGAAGCATGGAATGAAACTCGAGCGTTTAAGATGTGGAGTACAGGATTTGGAGTTCCTAAGAATGGACTATTAGAAGAGTTAATTGATGGTCTTCATTTTCTTATGAACATTGTAATTGAGTTAGATAAATGTACATGGAGGCATGAACTTATTCCATCGTTCAGTATGCAATCAATTATGAGAAAAGATACAAGTAATGTAAATATGTTGTTCGAATGGTATATGCAAGATGTGTTGACTGCAAAAAGGGCATGGTGTCAGTACAGAGATTTAACTACAACAATGGGACATTTAAGACGAGCATTTGGAATCTTCTTTCGTATTTGCTATTTGTATGGATTTACCTACGAGGACGTTATTGATTCGTATAAGGAGAAGAATGCGGAAAACTTTGAGAGACAGGATAACGGATATTAATTAACTTTGAATTTTATAGAAAAGGTGTATACGGGAAAAAGCGTTGATTATTAGTAATTAAGATTGTTTATCAAGATTTATAACAAAAATTTTATTTTAGTAGGAAATAAGAATTAAAAAGTGCAAGAGCTGTAAAAAACAAAAATCGTTACTCTCCTATAGGAAAGTAACGATTATTGCTAAAACAATTCCGGCAAGAGCCTTCATTGTCTTATAGGAAATTTTGATGTGAATTTCCATAAAAACACCCCCTCTTTACACTTTTAGCCTATCCTTGAGTAAACCCAAGAATAGAAATAAGTCTAGAGGATAATATGAGTATATCATCTGGAAGAAGCTTTAACTACTAAAAAACAAAAAATTCTAAAAAAGTGGGTAGAGTATGAAAATGCTAGATCTATGTTCTGGAATTGCAGAAATAAGTATGGCAGCGGATTGGGTTGGGATTGAAACAGTAGCCTTTTGTGAAATAGAAGAATTTAATCAAAGCGTACTTAGAAAGAACTATCCTAACATTCCTATTTTCCCGGATTTATATAAACTTACGAAACAATCATTAATAGATGGAGGTGTTGACGTTGATTCAATTGGAGTTATTTCAGCAGGATATCCCTGTCAGGGGGAAAGTCTTGTTGGGAAGCGAAGAGGTGCAGAAGACGAAAGATGGTTATGGCCAGAAGTCTTCCGACTTATTAAAGAACTCCGGCCCACTTGGTTTGTTGGAGAAAATGTTGCTGGACACGTCACGATGGGCTTGGACACCGTGCTCTCCGACTTGGAAGAAGAAAACTACTCGACAAGGACGTTTGTATTTCCGGCTGTCAGTGTCGGCGCGCCGCATCAAAGATACCGGACATTTATTGTTGGCCACTCCAACGACAAGTCAAAATTACAAACCGATCCGAGAGTTGTGCCCTTCAGAAGCAAATGGGAAACATGGGAAAACACTACCGGGATCAATCGGAGAACACTTTCCAGAACATATTGGGAAGAAAATCAACCCGCGATTTGTGGAATGGATGATGGGACTGCCACAAGATTGGACGAAGATAGATTGAGGTTTCTGGGTAATGCTGTTGTACCTCAGCAGATTTATCCAATATTTGAAGCGATAGTAAAAATTGAAGGTTTATTATGAAAAACTTGTCTAACGAGGTTACAAATTTATTAAGAAATGGAGAATTTAAATATGGATGTAAAGCTACTAGCACATACGCAATTATCTGAGGAATTTGTTAATTATTTATCTCTTGTATCCGGTGTTGGGGAGGAAGGGTTTGATCCTACTCATGGACAAGTGGTAGCCTTATCAGCAATTCGTACGTGCTACTCGCCAAATAAACCTAGTAGGATCGTAGATTTAGAGGGTGAGAAGTACTTTAAAGGAAAAGCAACTGATGGAAAAGGTGGAAAAGAAGTAGATCGGCTCATTAGACATATTGTAGGTTCGGGGCATACTTCAACACTGGAGCATCTAACATATACCTTCGCAGTAGAAGGAGTTAGCAGAGCATTACTTACACAGTTAACACGTCATCGTGTAGGATTCAGTTACTCAGTCCAATCTCAAAGGTATGTACGCATGGGAAGCGATGATAAGATAGGTGGATTTGATTTTGTAGTGCCTGAAACGGTTAAAGTAAAAGGAGAACAAGTAGTTAAAGCTTACAACGAAATGATGTACAAAATACAAAGTGATTATGATTTGCTTAGAACATTAGGAATTCCTGCTGAGGATGCTCGCAGTGTACTGCCAAACGCAGCAACAACTAATTTAGTCTTAACAGTTAACTTGAGGGGACTTTTAGATTTTTATAATAAGCGTCGAAAAGGGAAAGGTGCTCAAGCTGAAATCGCAGAGTTGGCAGAGCAATTAAGGCAAGAAGTTGTAAAAGTTGAAAAGTGGGCAGGCGAGTTTTTCGGAAGTGGAAAGTAACAGAAGCCTAGCAAGATTACAAATAAAAGAGCAGCTAGCAAAAGTTAACTGCTCATCTCCAGGGGAATTGGAGACTGGTGTATCTATAGTATTGACGGAATATTTATTTTAAATCCAATTTACTTAAAGTAAACATTCCAACAGATAAAATGGCTGCACCTACTGCAGAACCTAGCCAGTCTCTCCAGCCTAATGTATTTAAATGTGTATCTGTTAAATCCATAATTAAGAAGATAGCAAACATTAACATACCGAATGCTAAGCATCCCCAAAATGTTTGTAAAGATTTAATTACCTTTTTCCGGAATTTGTTCATATAAATCATCCTTATTAATGCTTTGTATTTTTATAAATAAATTATTGCATGTACGAAAATTGAAAGTACAGAATATACAAAATTACATATTTTGATAAGGCGGCTATAGTTACATTGAAAAGTCGATTGTATAAACAAACTGGTTATAGAGTAACTGTGGATGTTGTGTATGAGATAGCGAAAAGGTTATAAAAAAAGACACTAACAGGAGTGTCCAAATTAATTAGATATATATCTTTCAGCACGGGTTGGTGCTTTTTCTCGATTTACTTGCGCACTTAATTTAATCAATAGGTCACGATCTATAAGTAATACATCATTTGCGTGTGCTAATTTACGTGCAGGTTCTGTGAAATAGTTATTAGTTACAACCCAAGCATGAGCAGCGTCGTAATATCTTTTAGCTCCAACGACTTCTTGTACTGATTGAATACCGACTTTATTTTTATAGCGTTTTGCTTGTACAACGATTTTTGTACCATTATTTTTTAAAACCAAGTCAGCTCCAAAATCACCAGAACCTTTGGTAACTTCTGTTTGGTATCCGAGTGATTGGTATAAAGAACTTAAGTATTCTTCGAATTGTCGGCCATTCATTTGATCAATTTGATTAATACTAGATTGGCGAAGTTGTTCCATATAAATCTTTTGAGCTTTAAGTTGTTTTTTATGCTGAAATATCAGAAAGATAATAAATAATGCAGGAATAAGCATTATGGGGGAAGTTAAAATGTGGATTAGTATCCCAATAAAAAATACAAACAAATTAGTACATCTCCTTATGGTTACATCAATATAGTCATTAATAACATTATACAAAACTTACTTGTTTAGAATAGATAAAAATTGTAACAAAATAATTTTTTTAAAGAAATGGAGATTTATAAATGGGGAAAAGTCAAAGAGATAAAGGAATGAGACGTGAAAGAGAATTTGCTAGTTTAATAGGAGGTGCTCGTGTACCGCTTTCTGGTGCGATGGACGGGTATTCAAATGATGTGAAGGGTTTAGGTCTTGAATGGGAAGTAAAAGCGAGGAAAGAAGGATTCAAGACGTTATATAACTGGTTAGAGGATGAACGTGAACAGCCAGATGCATTAGCGATTAAGGCTGATAGAAAACCGTGGTTAGTAGTTATGCCGCTGGATACATTTTTGAAAATGGTGAAGGAGTGAGAGTATGTTGGATATTGCCCTACCTGTTCTTAATAAAGAGCAGACGAAAAAGAATGTGCTTCAGGCTTTGAAAAAGTATCATCTATTTTTATCAAGTATAGATGAAAGGAATATAGAGCGTGTACAAGATGGTAAGGTGATCGGCATGAGTAAAACAGTTCTAGAACGGATTAACTATATTCTAGAAATAAGAAAAGGTGTAGGGAAGCTGGATGCGTGGGATAAGCAACTTATTGAGTTAGCTTATCTAGGGAAAGAGAAGCCTAGTTGGGTAAAGATGTGTAGGATATTGAATATGTCACAGCCAGATTATTATAGGAAGAGAAATAAGGCTTTGTGTGAATTGGCTTATAGGTTGGGAATTGAGGTAGAAACATGAGAACCGCTTAATATAGCGGTTTTTTATTTTTTGTTGTATATTTTTATATGTGTATATATTGTTAAAATTTTATGTGCCCATTTAATTAAATAGAAAGGCGAGAGGAATGGAGTTTTATTATGAGTAAGAAGGTTATTCAGGAAATCTTGGAGGAAGTTTTAGATG
Organism: Bacillus sp. SRB3LM; assembly: GCF_015712745.1. Classification (NCBI taxonomy): domain Bacteria; kingdom Bacillati; phylum Bacillota; class Bacilli; order Caryophanales; family Bacillaceae; genus Bacillus; species Bacillus sp. SRB3LM. The sequence goes on along the minus strand of NZ_VWVQ01000005.1, from coordinate 3,994 downwards.
AAGTACGTGATGAAGTTAAGTTTGAAGTTAGAACAGCTGTTAAAAATATAGCAAAAGAGTTAGTAATAGCTGAGGTTAAAAGTCTTAATAAGGATATTAAAGTGAATGAAGTCGAAAAAGAGCCGAACGAGCCAACAAGGAAAATGAGTATAAGAGGTTTTTTTGTGAATAATTTATTTCCAGTTTTATTAGCTATATTTTTATATGTAGTTATAGTTTTTGCTTATTTATTGGGTACTAAAGAAATATTTTATTTTATAATGTTAAATATTAATATGACAATAGGTAATAAAGCTCTATTGGCGATGTTCTTTTGGGTATTATTTAGTTATTGGGGATTTGTGGTTGCTATCAATTTGTATAGGCTAAAACAAAATCCAAATACGACTTTTCTTTATGGGATTTTTGAGATTGGCTTAGGATTCTTAGCATTATCAATAGGGGGATTAAGCTTTATAATTGGTCCTATTGATTTTTTTGGTATAAATGAAAAATCCTTATTTGGTTTTTATGCTAGTTTATATGTAATGGTGAGAGGATTAGAAACTACGAAAAAACATTATGATCATTTTAAAAGAACATCTAAAAGGGTTGAAAGAATCTTTAATAAAAGAAGGTTTTTGGAGCGTGTATTTGATAAGGTTTTAAAATATAAATAAAAGATTTAAAGAGACTGCTGTTTTAGGGATAGCAGTCTCTTTTATTGGGAGAGAATTTATATGGGACAAGTTTTGAAAGAATACTTTTCACCAAGTAAGCAATATAAAGTTGAAATAATAAAACGAAAAGATGGTTTATATACAACAGAAGTTTATAGGTGGATGGAGGATTGTGGATATGAGTTTTGGAGTGCTATGTCTAGGGGAGTAACTTTAATAGATAATGAGAAACATGCACACGGGATAGCTATTGAGCAATTGAGGGCGTATTCGGGTGAGTAGGCTTCTACAATTAAATCACATGGATGCCGCATGTAATAGAGTCACTTATGCAAATAAAGTCAAATAGAATTTTAGTTAAAATTATTGAATGCTAACACTGAAGAATTTGTATGGGATGCGATGTTTTTTATTTTGTGATAGTATTTTTTGTAGAAAAAAATGTATATATATGTTTTATATTTCTAGTTAAGGAAGGTAAAGTGACATGGGAGAAAAAAATTGGACAGATAAAGATTGGAAATGGCTAGTTGGGATTTTGATTGGAATTATTATTGTTATACTTTCGTTGTGGTTTGCTAAAACAAAAGGGATGGAAACGAATTTTTCTATCATGTCAAGTGCAGTATCGATTGCTTTGGGTTCAGTAGCAATTTTTATTGCGCTAAAACAAGATAGTGACTCACAGAGACTGAATCAACAAATGCAAAACACATTGAAGACAATGGAGTATAAGATAGATAATGTTGATCAAAATGTTAAAAAGTTAGATGTTGAGAAGCTAGAATCAGTAATTAGAGAGAGTGTGGGGGATTTTGTAAAAGACATTGGGGCGGGTACACCTGAAAAACAATTAGATCCCACAAATGAGCAATTGCAACAATTGTTAGAAGAAGCAGTACCATATTTAACACAAGATATCAGCTCTAAAATAAATAATGAATCTAAGATTTTTTTAGAAGATCTGCCATTACAGAGAGGCTTCAGGAACAAAGTCACAAGTGAATTGGTATATGAATTGTTAGCTGATGAACCTAAAGGATTGAGTTTTACAGAAATACATCAAAAAATTAGGAATAACACCAAAAAAATTATCCATAAAGTTTTGTTGGAACAAGCTTTGAGGGTGTTAAAAGATACAGGGAAGATTGAAATCGAAAAGATTGGTAATGAAACCATTTATAAAATTAAGAATATATAAGGATTGTATTTTAGTACACTTACAGCAGTTATTTTTATAAAAAGGAGAACTACTCATGCAAAATGAATTAGAAAAATTATTTTTAGAAACTAAACATATAGATAAAATGATCAAAACTGCAAAAGTTGTGGTTGATACAAATGTTTTGCTATCAGCTTATCAAACTAAACCAGTTACATTTAAAGCTATCTTAAAAATGTTAGAAGAATTAGCTGAGGCAAAACGTTTAAAAATCCCCTCACATGTTATATGGGAATTTAATGAAAATAGACCTGAACGTATAAAAGATATAGCTTGTAACCTACAAGATTTCATAGGTAGCTTAGAAAAGATTTCTAATATTACAACTCCAAAAAAATTAAATGAAATCTTGCCTGCTATAGATGTATTGGAAACTAGTCATATAGGAGAAGTTGTCCAATCTCAAGAAATTTTAAGGGAGAAACTCAAAGAAATTAGAAAAGTAGGAACGGATTTTAAAGCTGAATTACAAAATCTTGTTTCAAAAATGAGTAACTACCTAGATGATGATCCAATCCTTTTTAAATATAAGGAAATATTGGAAAAGGCATATTATGAAGGAGAAGAAATTAATGAATCTCGGTTAGAAGAGTTGGGTAAGCAAAGATTTAAAGAAAACATACCACCAGGGTTTAGAGATAAAGCAAAAGGGCTAAATAAATACGGGGATTTAATCATTTGGTTACAAATCTGTCAAATTAAGGATGATGTGATTTTTATTACATTTGATAATAAAGATGATTGGGTTTATACAGATAATAAGAAAAATGTCTTAGGGGCTAAGAGGGAATTAGTTCAAGAATTTTATAAAGAGACTAACGGAAAAACTTTAAAGATATTACATCCAAGTAATTTTATAGATTTATATACAGAAGGAAAAGTTTCAACAGATGTAACGGATGAGTTGAGGGAATACAAAAGTTTCGTAACAATGCCTGCTGGTTCTGGTAAAACAGCAGCTCTCTGGGGTAGAGCTTTTTCTAGTATTCGAAAACAAGAAATAGATAAATTGAAGGAAGATTGTTTTTATTATGAACATGAGATTCATGGCTATTTGGAGTTAATACGTAAAAGTTCTGCAGAAGAGCACACGTACTCCGAATTAAATATGCAGTTTGAATTATTGAGAAAAGAAGACCTTATGACATTACCTGAATTAGAGAAGTATTTAAAAGAATTAATAGGATTTTATGAGGATATTAGGTACATATATCTAAAATATTTTAACCAAGATGAAGAGAAGTAATATGTAATTTGTTACATAAGATTCATTAATTAAATGATTTTTTTGATAAAAAATTGATAAAAAATGTTAGTAGTGTACCTGTATCATTGGAAATGTAATAAGAACTGCCACGGAAATGGTACTGTATGTTGTTTCTTGATTTATCTAAATTTCTCGGGCTAGGGCAATTAATTATAGTTTACTCACGAATAAACGTAAGTAAGGGTCCGACCAACGGGGGAGAGGGTTACACCTCTCTTTGAGCCGAGGATGTTCCTTCCGAATGTCCAATTGCTAATCATACTTTCCTCGGTTCAAAGAGGCGTGGGGCACCTCAACACTTTATTTCTCTCTTGAACTTTACCAAACTAATTAGAAGCATCAGCTACACTTACCGATTTGTGTCTATGAGGAACGGTTTTCCGTTTCTCTGACTGTATAAGTGGAATTCACTTGTGTAGTGAGAGAAGCGTAGAAATTAAATATGAAAGTAATAAAAGAACACTGTTATGTAGAGAAGCACAGTCTATATACGGTGTTCTTTTTTGTTTATAAGGAGGGATAGGTTATGCAGGATTTGATTAAACAATATAATACGGTTTTAAAGCAATTGAGAGAAGCGCAGAAGGATGCTAAAGAGGAAGATGTAAAGATTCTCACTGATATGATTAGTGACATTTCTTACTCCTTAGAATGGATGAAAAAGGCGAGAAGACCGGGAACTCGTAGAGGGGTTGAAAGGTTAGCTGCATATCAGAGAGAAAGAGCATGCGATCCATTGCTGATGCAAAGATATTTTGACCTGGTCAAGAAAAACTGGAACATGAAATAGATTATGCAATTGATTTTGAATACTGATACGGAGTCATTCCATTTAATGATGAGTGC
>NZ_VWVQ01000054.1:0-585 GCF_015712745.1 Bacillus sp. SRB3LM | reverse complement strand
CACCACGGGACCATTTGGTTGCGGGGACAGGATTTGAACCTGCGACCTTCGGGTTATGAGCCCGACGAGCTACCGTGCTGCTCCACCCCGCGATGATAAAATATTTACTTTAGAAAAAATGGAGGAGGTAGAGGGATTCGAACCCCCGCGCGACTCTCGCCGCCTGTCGGTTTTCAAGACCGATCCCTTCAGCCGAACTTGGGTATACCTCCGAGATATATACGTCTAATGGTGGACCTTGTAGGACTCGAACCTACGACCGGACGGTTATGAGCCGTCTGCTCTAACCAGCTGAGCTAAAGGTCCTTTATGGTAGCGGCGGAGGGGATCGAACCCCCGACCTCACGGGTATGAACCGTACGCTCTAGCCAGCTGAGCTACACCGCCATAAATGATATTTAAGATAAGTGGAGCCTAGCGGGATCGAACCGCTGACCTCCTGCGTGCAAGGCAGGCGCTCTCCCAGCTGAGCTAAGGCCCCATGTTTTTTTGGAATATCGGGAAGACAGGATTTGAACCTGCGACCCCCTGGTCCCAAACCAGGTGCTCTACCAAGCTGAGCCACTTCCCGTTAATAAAAGCGCG
>NZ_VWVQ01000053.1:0-1662 GCF_015712745.1 Bacillus sp. SRB3LM | reverse complement strand
AAGGACTGGTGGAGTGCTTAGAAGTGAGAATGCCGGTATGAGTAGCGAAAGACGGGTGAGAATCCCGTCCACCGAATGCCTAAGGTTTCCTGAGGAAGGCTCGTCCGCTCAGGGTTAGTCAGGACCTAAGCCGAGGCCGACAGGCGTAGGCGATGGACAACAGGTTGATATTCCTGTACCACCTCTTTATCGTTTGAGCAATGGAGGGACGCAGAAGGATAGAAGAAGCGTGCGATTGGTTGTGCACGTCCAAGCAGTTAGGCTGATAAGTAGGCAAATCCGCTTATCGTAAAGGCTGAGCTGTGATGGGGAAGCTCCTTATGGAGCGAAGTCTTTGATTCCCCGCTGCCAAGAAAAGCTTCTAGCGAGATAAAAGGTGCCTGTACCGCAAACCGACACAGGTAGGCGAGGAGAGAATCCTAAGGTGTGCGAGAGAACTCTGGTTAAGGAACTCGGCAAAATGACCCCGTAACTTCGGGAGAAGGGGTGCTTTCTTAACGGAAAGCCGCAGTGAATAGGCCCAAGCGACTGTTTAGCAAAAACACAGCTCTCTGCGAAGCCGTAAGGCGAAGTATAGGGGGTGACACCTGCCCGGTGCTGGAAGGTTAAGGAGAGGGGTTAGCGTAAGCGAAGCTCTGAACTGAAGCCCCAGTAAACGGCGGCCGTAACTATAACGGTCCTAAGGTAGCGAAATTCCTTGTCGGGTAAGTTCCGACCCGCACGAAAGGTGTAACGATTTGGGCACTGTCTCAACCAGAGACTCGGTGAAATTATAGTACCTGTGAAGATGCAGGTTACCCGCGACAGGACGGAAAGACCCCGTGGAGCTTTACTGTAGCCTGATATTGAATTTTGGTACAGTTTGTACAGGATAGGCGGGAGCCATTGAAACCGGAGCGCTAGCTTCGGTGGAGGCGCTGGTGGGATACCGCCCTGACTGTATTGAAATTCTAACCTACGGGTCTTATCGACCCGGGAGACAGTGTCAGGTGGGCAGTTTGACTGGGGCGGTCGCCTCCTAAAGTGTAACGGAGGCGCCCAAAGGTTCCCTCAGAATGGTTGGAAATCATTCGTAGAGTGCAAAGGCATAAGGGAGCTTGACTGCGAGACCTACAAGTCGAGCAGGGACGAAAGTCGGGCTTAGTGATCCGGTGGTTCCGCATGGAAGGGCCATCGCTCAACGGATAAAAGCTACCCCGGGGATAACAGGCTTATCTCCCCCAAGAGTCCACATCGACGGGGAGGTTTGGCACCTCGATGTCGGCTCATCGCATCCTGGGGCTGTAGTCGGTCCCAAGGGTTGGGCTGTTCGCCCATTAAAGCGGTACGCGAGCTGGGTTCAGAACGTCGTGAGACAGTTCGGTCCCTATCCGTCGTGGGCGTAGGAAATTTGAGAGGAGCTGTCCTTAGTACGAGAGGACCGGGATGGACGCACCGCTGGTGTACCAGTTGTTCTGCCAAGGGCATAGCTGGGTAGCTATGTGCGGAAGGGATAAGTGCTGAAAGCATCTAAGCATGAAGCCCCCCTCAAGATGAGATTTCCCATAGCGTAAGCTAGTAAGATCCCTGAAAGATGATCAGGTTGATAGGTTCGAGGTGGAAGCATGGTGACATGTGGAGCTGACGAATACTAATAGATCGAGGACTTAACCATATAATATG
>NZ_VWVQ01000052.1:0-10084 GCF_015712745.1 Bacillus sp. SRB3LM | reverse complement strand
CCGCACTCATCATTAAATGGAATGACTCCGTATCAGTATTCAAAATCAATTGCATAATCTATTTCATGTTCCAGTTTTTCTTGACCAGGTCATTACTTTTGATAGCTACGTTATAATCTCTATTGAGATTTATAACACATGTACAAGAATATACTCGCTCAGACAATGACATTTCTTTTGCATAATCTGACATATCATTATCAAACACTTCCTTCTGTATTTCACGGCTAACACAAGGTGATAATACAACAAAAATACTGAATGATTATTACTATCTAATTTCAGTGATATACCCACTTGTATAATTTATAATACTGATTATATCAAAGACAAATAAAAAGCAACACCCTTAAGCTCGCCAACCTGACATTCATCTCCTACCTACCATTTAACTGCGTTCCTCACAATTTTGAGAAAGAGGAATTCGCTAAAAACAGGTTAATCTTTTTCTATTCCTTTTTCAACAGAAGTACTTCTATTTTTCTATTAATTCAAACTCCCCAAATTCATCCACTTGAAAATTTGTAGCCATATCATGTCCCTTTTTTATTAACTTAAAACTTTCTTTTAAAATTCCTTAAAGCTTGATATATAAGCTTTTCTATTATAGCAATACTATTAGTTATGAAAACTTATAGCTATATGATGTCCTTTTCTTTTTAGATAAATAACCTATAAACCTATTAATGATAGGGGTTTAACAGTTTTCAACTCTATTTTCATATATTTATAAAACATGAAAACCCATAGCTATATGACGTCCCTTTTTTCATCAGAACATGAAAACTTCCCTAGCTGATTCATGTCCCCTTTTTAATCAAAAAAAATTCAGATAAAGCCTATTAATATCAATATTTAAGGCGTTTCACTTATTTAACCCAAAATTATAAATATGAAAATCCATAGTCATATCATGTCCCTTTTTTATTTTTCAAAAATCAATATAACTGTTGATTTAATCATAATTACAAGTTTCTTTTTCTATTTTTCATCTTTTCTATCTATATGAAAATTTCTAGCGATATCATGTCCATAAAAAACAACACTTGAATCCTTTAACTCCTAGTGTGTCAAGGGGTTAAAGGATATTTCATCTTTTTATTTTTTCTCTTAAAGGAACATATTTCATCAAATTTCGATTTGGTATAATCAAAATTGATATATTTTATAGTTTTTGAGTATTTATATGTAGGAGGTGAAAGAGATGGGGAAATCATTTATTATCCGTAATCAACGTAGTCTAAATGGACAATCTACAAATGCAGTTGTAGTAACATTGAAGTCTTGGCAAAAACTTGTTGAAACTTTTGAAGAGAAATACTATAGCTATAAAGATACCTACCTTGAAGATATTATTAATCATATGACCTATGAGGAGCGTATTGCCGATGAGGATGGTTTCGTAGCAAAGGCTAAACCATCTTTTTCACGTCGTGCACTATCTGCTACTTCAGAAACAATGGGAAGAAAGTATAAATTATATGGCATTACAAACGCAGATTTGGAAGTCTTCTTATATCTACATAAAAAATGTTATACGAACGGCGTCATTCCAAATGTAACAATACATATGATGTGGGAAGATTACAAACTGTATAAAGAAGAATTTGCTTACATACAGCATTCTCAATTCTATATCGCATTAAAGAAATTAAGTATACATAACATTATTTCAATTGAAAATGAATTAGATGGCCGATATACAATTAAATTAACTCATTTTATGAATAAAGAAACTGAAAAAGCCAATGCATATGTTTATATTAGCCCAGTGGTATTTACGAAAGCTTTCTTTGAGTTATCAATTTCCTCTAAAAAGCTATACTTAGATATTGCAATGCAACAGCACAGTGAAACTACATTAAAACGTTCCTTAGATAAACAAGATGAAAGAGGAAATAAAGCTCATTTTGGTGGGATGTACCGTTTTTTACATAAAAAATACCCACACCAAATACGTGCGGTTATAACCGAATTAACAACTGCATTACCATGTACTGGAACTCCACTATTCAAAATTTGCAAATTACAAAAAGGGGTTAAAAATAAAAAAAAATATACAACACTATATCTATCCTTACATACGGATTTCTTATGTACAAAAGAAATTGGAGAAGTACAGTATCGCGATCCATTCACACCAAAGCTTACTTATGCTCGTAAAGCTCGTTTTATTGAATCCGTACTACAAGAGATGAGTATTGGAGAGTTTGCACAAGACATAAACAAATTTATTCATGTGCTTAAACATACATGCCATCGACAAATTCGAAGTGTAATTCATAGCTTACGTGACATGATAGATCGTAATGAAGAATACCCAAAAAAATTAGTATATACATTGAAGAAATTATTAAATCAAACATCCCAATATAAAGTCCTTGATACAGCGGCTAAAGAAGGGATTTATCCTCTTATTACACAACATGTTCCAAAAGAACAAAAAGAACAAGCTGTATTTGATTTCGGATTGCATTTCTCTATGTACTCTCTGCGTAACATCAAAAAATTGTTCCGCAAAGCGTTTGAATTACTAAACTGCAAATTTGCTGTACCTGTTACAGAGGAATCGTATCACCGCAACTATCTAAAGTATCAAGAAGAAACGTTGTTTAGAAAATACGCCTATGAACAAGGTACAAATCTAAACGCTTATATGGCATTAGAAATAGAAATACGTGAACTCTTAAAGGCAAAAGGACATAAAGAACGCTTTATTCCTAGTGATGTTCGGGAGTTGTTCATTGAAAAGATAGATAAATTACCGAAAGAAAAACTTCGTGTCATTGAAGTGCCCGATAACTTTAACTTAATTACATTTATGCGTGCCTTAGAACAGTTAATACGTGCTGGTATCCAAGTAACAACAGCTGATCAAGTACTGACAGCAATGAAAACAAACTAATTATAATCAGCTCTCTATTTTTGAAAAAATTCAAGATAGAGGGCTATTCGTGTTGATACGCTTCTCGTGAAGCACTTTAATCCTTCATCACAAGAAGTCACTTTACTCGATTCTATTCATAATAGAGTCTTTTTTTATACAATCATATACAAGAAAATTATGGTTCCTATCTAAATTTCCACATGTACTTACATGTAAATATATTATGAGCTGTCTATATAAATTGAAATACCTACAAAAAATCATAAAGAAAAAATAAAATTTCTTGGATAAGTAGATAAATAACACGTAATGTGAATAATTTAGTTTAATTATCGTTTTATAACTAGCTTATACGTCTTTATCTATCAAAAATCATCAATATTAATGTGAGTTATGTGCTTAATTTGGATTATGTTGTTAAATTAACACATAATGTGAACCATTTGTGGATAAATAAAATAACATTATAGTGATTTTAATGAATTCGACTGAAATTTCTCCTTTGAATAAATATGTTTAAATATGTATCAATTTGTTTCATTTTTTATGTAGGAATATTGTATTTCATTTATGATTTTTTGTAGAATTTAGATTACCTTAATATCTAAATTACCGTTGTTAAATTCATCCATTTGTGATTTTTTATGCTTTGCAATATTGCAAAGCTTTGCTAAATCAAGGATATACATACATTTATCCATCCTATATAAGTTTTATCTTTATAATATAAATATATAAGATATATATTTATATTAGATTTTATAAGCTTATAGTTAATGATATTGTAATAAAACTGCTGAAAAGGTTAAAAAAAATATTTCATTCACTAAAATGTCCTAAAGAAGTAAGACAAATAAAAACCATCCCCTATACCGTATGTAAATTACATACGGTATAGGGGATGGTTTTATAAGAACAAGAAAACCTGATTTAAAAGAAATAAGATGGAAAACAATCGAACTAAAAGTATTAGGAAGTGAACATCATCCCAACCATTATTAGCAAACCTTTTTCCAAAATGAAGTGCTTGCAATAGCCTTTTTATCATTGTAACCATTCATGCTCTTTGAGTAAGGAGCATGAATGGTTACAGTCCCGTGAAAGTAGATGGGAAATGAATTGACTTCGAAAAAGGGATGGCAGGCAGCCACCCCTTTTTCGAAGCACATAAATTGTTACTGCACTATCTATTAAATATATACTCGGCATATCATGGTCTTATGCCGAAATGGAGGTGAATCAAATGATAATTAATAGAACTTATAAAGTTTGTATTTATCCAAATCAAGCACAAGCAATTCTAATTAACAAAACGATAAATTGTTCTCGTTTTATATTCAATCACTCCGGATTCCTATGAGATCACACATACAGAGAAACAGGAAAAGGTTTAACATATGGTACATGTTCTACCAAACTTCCTGCCATGAAGAAAAAGTATTCTTTCTAAAAATACATTTAAAATTTTTAAACGGATTTTTTCAATGTAGATTTAATATAAGGACAAATAATTTTCAAAAAAAGCCTTTTGCTGTTTAGAATAATGCGCTTGAAATTTTTGTAAAGAATTAACAATCAAATTTCGATTGTTTTTAAATTCTTTTTCTTTTTTTATAACAAAATCCAATAAATCACTTGTATTTGTTAATAAAGTGTTATTTTGGAAATTAACAGAGAGGGAGAAATCCATTCCTTTTGAGCGATATGCTAAATTAATAAAAGGAAGAAGTGCTGCTGCAGAAAGAACATTAGCATGTAATTTTAAATTAATAGAAAATTCACAAGCAGATAAGAAATGAAAAATTTGGGCTGCTGTGCATACTTCGGGTATCAATGTTACAGATTTTAAGTTAGTAAGATGTGAATATAAATCTTTACAATAAGTGATATCAACGTCCCACATGGGGAAAATCACAATATGATACCCCTTAGAATGTAAATAATTACAACATTGGATTACTTGTTTTAATAAACCCTGCTCACTATAACCAAAAAGCTTATTAAATGTTGTACCCCAATTTATAGCTACGATGGGTTTACACTTAAAGTTTAGATATTTTTGAAAAATAAAATTATTATCAGGGGGAGTATATGTTATGGCTGCATCACCTAATATACAAATATTTTTTATATTTGAATCTTGGGTAATGAGAGCTTGATACGTTAATGGACCTCTAACACCTATGAAGTTCATTGATTTGATTGCATTCAAGATTCTTTTAAAATCAATATTACGATTAGCAAAAAAAGAATTGACTTCTATTTTTTGATTCCGCTGATAATTATAAATAGCCATTTCAGTTAAATAGTCTATTCCTGTTCCATAGCAAAAAACCGGGATTTCCATTTGTTGAGCTTCCTCAACAAGTGTTAAAAAGAAATCTCCTTGAAGTAGAGATCCTCCTCCTAAAATTACTGCATCGAAGTTTTGTTGGTTATAAAAATTTTGTAATGAAGTTTGTTCATGTATCGGAAATGGAAGTATAGTATATTTTCTGTTTCCCCATTTATTTATTGCTTGTATAAATGCTTCATAGCAAACTTCATCCCCGATATTATTTTTCCCCAGATAACCAAGATACAAAAGAATCATGTTGGTATTTACCTCCAATCAAAATTTTTCCTGTATCCGATATTTTTTGAATAATATTTATAAGATAAACAGATCGTTGTTCCACAGTATGATATTTATGAATCATTTCATAACCATTTTTAGATATATATCTTCCTAGAGTATCATAAGTCTGTAAATGTTTGTTTGCTAATTCAGCATAATTATATTCATTAATATCTATAAAATGTTTGTTTGGAATAAATCCTAAGTCTTGTAATTCTTGTGAATGCGGGGCCAATAATAAAGTGTTAGTAGCCAATACTTCAAAATATTTCATTAGAGGATAATGATATATAGAATCACATGTCAAAAATATTTTTGATTTATTAATTTCTTGTGCGTATCTTTTACCAACTATAAAATCTCTTTCGTCATAAGTAGTATGTTCATAACCTGGATGATCATGATAGATAAAATTTTCTTGTGTACCTAAAGTTTTTAAAATTTTATCTCTTAAAGGATAAATATCAGGATATACGCAACCCATCATTAAAAAGTCTATGCTCTTTTCTTCATAATAATCCTTAAATATATTAGAATCTATATAATGAGGGAACCATATCATACGATCCTCAAATTCTTTATAGCTATTTTTGAAAGCATCTCTATAATGTACAAATAAATATCTAATATTATTTTTTTTTATAAAATCTTTACGATGATTTATTTTATAGTGTAAATCATGCATAATCATCCCTACTGGAATATCACAATTTTGCAAATTAATAATTTCAGGGCATCTTGAAGGACGTAAATCATTTAATAAAATAAAATCTGGAGGATTGGATATTGTAGAAAGAATAGTATTAATATCTCCTGATTTTTCCCAAATTGTTACGTTAATTTTCTGTTTTAAAGATTGCATTAAATAGAATGTATTACGTTCTAGCCCCATAGACCAATCTTTAGTAATAAATAATAAATGTAGTTTTTTTAATGCCACTTGTTCTAAACCCCCAATGTTAATTTAGAAATAACAAAAAATTATTTAGTTTGTAGTCAGTATAAATTTCTGAGTTTTTCGAGAAAATGATATTTAAAATAAATAGCCACTCAATAGAAAATATAGCAGTTACTAATCTAATTGAAGGCTATGTTAAGGATTTGAGAATAAATTACATTATAATAATTTATTCTCAGAGTAAAATATAAATGCTTATAACTCTTAAGTTGTATTCATATTCACTAATTATCCTATGCACATTTTGTACAAAAGTTCTAATATCAACAATAGTTCGGATATTTTTGAGGAGTATATCCCTGATCTGTAAAAAAAATTATTTATCTGCTCACGTTTATTTTAATCCCAATCATATGTTTCTATAAAAAGTCCAATATTCCTATATTGAAGTGAACCCCGAAAACGGGACACTTATCAAAAGACCTAAACCACTTGTTCTCTAAATTCTTTAGGGGATAAGTGGTTTAATTTTTCTTGAATTCGCACACAATTGTAGTAATGAATGTATTCTAGCACAATCTGTCGCACAGTTGTGTTAGATACTTTTGTTATCTCTTGTGAATAGAATGCTTCACTTTTTAAATGACCAAAGAAGCTTTCCATGACGGCATTATCATGGTAATTTCCTCTCCGGGACATGCTGGTGATCATGCCGTTTTCTTTGGCATATGCTTGAAATTCCTTCGCTGTATAAATAATTCCTTGATTTGAGTGAAGAAGGACATCTTTTACTTTTCGCCCTCTCATTGCTTGTTTTAATGTCTTCATCGCTAATGGCAGTGCTTGGGACTTGCTGATGACATAACTGATAATTTCACGATTAAAGGCATCCATAATCATTGATAAATACAAGGTACGCTCTCCGAATAATAGATACGTCACATCCGTAAACCACTTTTGATTTGGTACGGATGCATCGAATTGGCGTTCCAATCGATGAGGGGCTACTACTGGCTCCGCACCACTGATATATTTCTTTTTCTTTCGACGAACTTTTGAAAGAATCTGATTTTGTCGCATGATTTGTAATACTTTTTTATGATTCACACACAGCCCCATTTTCCGAAGAGTGGCAGTCACTCTTCGATATCCATATCGTAATTTATGCCGAAGACAAACATCCTTTATTTTCTCTTCTATCTCATCTCTCAGGTCCACTGTTCGTTGTAACCAACGCTAAAATGTAGACCGGAGTAATTCTAATACATTACACAATTCTTTTACCGTTAGTTTTGTTTTTAAATCGGTCCATAAAGTGACTACAGTTTCCGAGTTCAACTCCTTTTGATTTCCAGATACTTTTCCCATATCAGTAATTTTGTTTTTAACTGTTTATTTTCTAACCGTAGCTGTTCCAATTCATTTAACTTTTTTGGCCCTTTTCCATAAGAATATTGTACTTCGCATCAGTCGTACGATGGTCTAAGAAATGAAAACCGGTCGGTTTTCCATCTCTCATTAAAAATCCACTATCTGGATCCGTTGTACGTATACAAGTTTTTTTGGTATGGGTATCACTTTCCTTTCTAGGTTTTAATTCTTTTTTCCATGTACCTTACGATCTTCGATTACCGCAGCTTCTAGCTCATCTATATAAAACTTTGCCTTTTCTTTTTTATATTTATGTACAAATTTATTTTTATTGGCATTGGCCTTAATGTGCGTAGAATCTGTCATCAGCACACGTCCTCCCACCATCCGGTGCTCTGTCGCTTGCCTCACAATCTCATCAAAAATTTCTTCGAAAATCTTTGTATGAATAAAGCGAGTACGACGATTTCAACTGATTGTAGAATGATCTGGAATCGTATCTGATAGAGAAAACCCTAAAAACCAACAGTAGGAAATATTCGTTTTAATCTCTTTTTCCAATTGACGCTCCGAACGAATACCGTAAAAATATCCAATAAACATCATTTTAAATAAAACGATAGGATGGATTGACGGACGTCCATTGTTTTCACAGTAATAAGGGCGTAACTTCTCCTCAATAAAATCAAAACTAATTGTCGCTTCAATCGCTCAAAGGAAATGATCTTGTGGAACCAACGCTTCTACAGAAACAGCTACACGTTCATCACGATGATTTTTTAAAGCACCCATCATAAAAAATCTCTCCTTTACCTCTTTTTATCAGTGTTGACACATAAAAAGAGGTTCAGACACAAAAACAGGCTGTGGAGAAGACTTTCTCCACAGCCATAGTAAAAACTAGTGTTTTTACTATGGCACCTTTTGATTAGGAAAAGCATATAGTAAAAGTAGGGGCAACCCTCCGCTATTTACTTTTATTCATGGAAATTCTTTCCTATACACGGACGAAGTTTGAGAGTATCCAACTAGCAAGGATGCTCTTTTTTTGTTAGGAATTTTTATGCAGTATTTATTTCTATTCATCTTGAAAGGAAACTGGGTACAATGGTATATATACAAGAATGTATGAAGAGGAAATGCAGTGAAAAAATTAAAAATATTAATACAGATGCTGCAAGAAGAGTTTAATGGAATAAATCAACAGTTACAAAATGGGGGGCAAAAATGAAAAAGAAAAGAAGCTAAGCTAGATGTCGCTATTAGAGAAATTGCATCAGAACGAGAAAATATAACAGATATAAAAAATAGCTTACAGCTCATCGTATAGAAATAGATAATAAATTTACTAAGATTTATGATACTGCTTTAGGAAAAGAAATAGTAATTAAGGTACCGGATAAAAGAGTATTTGTAACAGACATCAAGCTAACCATTTGATAGCATCCCCAAAAAATAAGTAGCGCGATTGTCACACATTGTATAGAAAATGTATATTGTATAGGGCAGGGGGAAGTAAGAAATTACCTTCATTGAACTCACCTGTATAAAAAGAGAGCACAATTATTTTTTCAAGGGATTCACGCGCGTGCACTTCTTGATTCTTGATTTATATAAGAGCGACCATTTTCTGGATAATCATTTCTTTTTACGATGATGTAAGTGGAAATTACGTAGGAACGTTTTATGCACTAGAGGAATATTTTCCCACAATATGTTAAATTCTTGGTATAGTTTATTGGAAAGGACTGTGACTGCAGTTGATCTTCTAAAAGAATATCAGTCAAACAAAAGCATTCCAGATAGTGGATGCTTTTGTTTATTTCAAGAAGAGCGAAAAGATGAAAAATGGCTACTGTATGATTGTAACAAAAAAGGCTTTATAGGGGAAACGTCGTTAGTATCCACTGCCACCTTAACACAAAATTCACTTCAATGAGACACTCCAATCCTACTTAAAAATTTGCTTCTTTTCGTTCTAAGCAATAGACATAAAAGCAAAGTGCATATGCGGTTATGTTTCGTCATTATGAACATTAGCGGCCAATATATTTTGTTCACTGTTATAACGATTTATTACAAAATAAAAGCTTTTCTCAAAAAATTCACGTTTTTCTTTTTCAAAAATCCCTTATAAACTTTTAGGTAAAGTAATAACCTACTTATGAAATTAATTTCATAAATTCAAAAACTATTGGTTTGCCATCAAATGCTTTATATGAGGTGGTACAGTAAAACTGGAACACAGTATAGAGATAAATTATTCTATATAAGAGGTGTTTCAGATGAAAAAACAGTATGATGAAACGTT
>NZ_VWVQ01000051.1:0-7610 GCF_015712745.1 Bacillus sp. SRB3LM | reverse complement strand
TAGCTGGGTATTTCCAATCTCGCTTATCTTGTTTATCAGGTTTTGTTTTTGGCTTCTTTCGCTCTATTTTGTTCTTCACCTGATTTTGTTGTTCTAATGTATCTAACTTTGTTTGCATTTTCTCCATCTGTTCTTTTACTTCTTTAAGTTCCAACTTGATTTCTGATAACAACCTTAAAATTGCATCACCTTTATTCATAAAAATAACCTTCCTTTGTAGGATGAATATTTTCTCAATGTAAATAAGATTTAATTTTCAGTATTTTCAGTTATAATAAAGAAGAATAACTGTCATTATTCTCTTCTTGAAGGACGGACTATGCCAATAGAACCGTTCTTTTTTTATTAATACCTTTTATTATTTAGAAATTTATTATACTATACATTTGAGTAATTTTCATTTCATCTTTTACCTATGGGCAGACTATTTCAATAGTCTGTTCTTTTTATTTAACAGTTCGTAAAGGTGTACTTTTACAGATACGCAGAATCATAGGGTAAACTACGTCCATAAAAGTTGCATTTCCACTTTACAGATATAAATAGACTATAATTATGGTTGAGGTGAAAGAATTGCTACATAAAAAGTTTGGATATGTCAGAGTTTCCAGTAAAGACCAAAATGAAGACCGTCAGATTGAAAATATGAAATATCTTGGAATAGAAGATCGAGATATTTTTATTGATAAGCAGTCTGGTAAAAATATGAAGAGAGAAAATTATCAAATGTTAAAACGATTAGCTCGTACGGGCGATACTATCGTTTTTGATTCCTTAACAAGATTAGGTCGTAGCATGAATGATGTGCTAGAAGAATTTAGATATTACGAGCAACAGCGAATTAACTTACAATTTATTGAAGAACCTTTTATTAATGTGAATTATAATGGAGAAAGTACGAATGCTGTCATTCAACAGGCTGTACAAAAAGCGACCCTTACCATTCTATCTGCTTTTGCAGAAAAAGAAAGAAATGATATTAAACAACGACAAGCGGAAGGGATTGCATTAGCTAAAAAACAATGAAAACATTTAGGAAGACCACCCGTACAAATTACAGATCAATTTATTGAGGCGTATCAAGAATGGCAAGCTGGGACCATTACGGCGGTTGGAGCAATGAGAAAATATCATATAAAGCGTTCTTCTTTTTACAAACTAGTAAAAGAATATGAATCGCAAGGAACAATGAAACACATAACTAAAAATGGATGACATGTAAAGAAACGGTATTCGAGTTTCTTCCTAATTATATAGGAAGTGTAACTGACATTGTAGCTCACATCTAATATTTAGATCATGTCTTGCAAAATTTGGCGAAGATATGATAGCTATCAAGGGAATCTCCTTGATAGCTTGGGCTTGCTATTTCAGGTGTCCAACGGCATATATATCCCTTCATTTTTAAACAAACGTTTGATTCGTCAATATTTGTACAAAGTCCGGGGAAATTCGCTACGAATTACTATCTCATGTAGAATCTTCGCCATTCTATGTTTTTCGGATTTGTATTCAGAAATTACTCTTGTAGTACACGAAAAATCACCTAAGTTACCGGTACTTTTAATCTTTTTATTTGTGATTTTTCTTGCTTCATACAGCAAACTTTTCTGTTACAATATAAGCGAAGGTAACATGTACATGCTTGTAACCGATATCTCGTATGTGTATATTCAAGTAGCATTTGTTAAAGACCCTCTTTTTATAATAAAAAGAGGGTCTTTAACAAATATATGTTCTTGACTCCTATGTTTGTTACTTATTTTGATTGCCAGTCCGCAAAACATTCCCACTCTCTACTTTACTTGATTCGGTAATGTTGAGCCAGAATGCTCAATGGTTGGATGAACATGAACAGTAATATCAACATTACTAAAATAATTTTCCCCTTGATCCCAATTGGTACTTATCTTCTTCCACTCTTTATAATTATGCCGCTTATACACCTCTCCTAGTTCTAATACATCTACCTTATACTTTTTTTGAACCAACTGTATTGATTTTTGGATACACTTTTCCATTTCCTTTGCAATTTCTCTTTTTACACGTTGCTCATTCATCACTTGTTTCTGGTCCCTAACATGTACTTCTGCTAATATCCCTTCCAGAGATACATGAACATCAAACTTTGGCTTGATTATATTTGTCGTAGAGACTGTAATCTTTCGGCGTACTCTATGAATTTCATATGTAATACTTTGCTTTTTTTTGTGGATAGTAAAAAAGCCCGCAAATTTTTTACCTACTATATAGTTGATGTCTTGTGTTTGTTCCCCACTCAAGCTTCCCACATACTTCGCATCTTTTCCACGAAACAAAGCTGCACCTTCCACTTTTACTCCTTGTTTTGTTAACTGTAAGACAGGTAGTATAAAACTTCGGTGTGCGACTATTTTTTCCTGCACATCCCCAAGTCTTGTCGTCTCAACCATATGCGCATTTTGGGGAGAATGTTCAGCTAGCATATCAATATACTGTGCAGGTAAATTTTCCGGTGTTGCACTTTGTTGTAAGATAGCTTTTGCATGTTCATCGGAAACAAATAGCCGGATATTTCTCCTCATTTCATGATTGCGAATATATACATCTAGTATATTTTGTAAAATATATGGATGTGAGAGTAACTTTTTGGAGAAAATGATCACTTGTATATGCGGAAAAAATAATGATCGACTAATCTTTTTATCGATCATTCGTATTTGTTCAAACACACTATCTGCTTTCGCACTCACATTAATATAATTTTCACCATCGTCATTACCTCGTCCGTTTTGTTGTGTTGTCTTACTGGGAAGAACCATTTGGTATGTTCCCTGCATAATTGGATTCAATTCCTTGTCCTTTACCATATCGTAAGCCGCACCTACTACAAATCCTCGTTCTTCTATCTCCTCTAGCTCAGAGCATCCAGTTATACATCCAGCAAAACACATCACTAATATCATTTTAAGAAGGTGTTTCATTTCCATCATTCTTTCTTTTTATGTTATCATAGGTTATTTCTAACATACTGGCAGTACTTCTATTTGATAGAATGTCCATTGAACAGGAATTAGAGATCATGTTTTATCGTAACCCTTATAAATAATATGCATGGGGACAAAGTTTCTTATACAAATTTTTCCCTATACAAAATTCTTACTTCCTATAGAGGCATGTATAGTGAGCCTATAATCGTAAAAGAATTCATTCAACGAATGATTACTTATCAGGAACGTATGTGCAGATTAAGGTTGCATAATTGAAATCATCTGTGTCTATTTTATTAATTTAACGAATTTCCCGAAAGAATTCTCCTTCCTCAAGCCTGTGAAGGGCGTAGCCCAACGGTAGGTGGGAGATGAATTTCGGTTTGGCGTAGCCAAAAGGTTTTCCTTTTTATTTTGCCTCTGATATAATCAGTCTTATAAATTATAAAGGCTGGTATATAAATGAAATTAGATAGTAATAACCATTCAGTATTCTTGTTATATTATCACCTTGTGTTGGTCGTGAAATACAGAAGAAATGTGTTTGATGATGATATGTCAGACTATGCAAAAGATATGTTTGTTCGACTATCTGAAAACTATAACATCACATTAGTTGAATGGAATCATGATGTAGACCATGTTCATATTTTGTTCAAAGCACACCCTAATACAGAAATGACAAAATTCATCAATGCTTATAAAAGTGCAAGTTCTCGACTTATTAAAAGAGACTTTCCACAAGTGAAAAAGAAACTTTGGAAAGAGACGTTTTGGTCAAGAAGTTTTTGCTTGCTAACTACTGGTGGTTCGCCAATAGACGTAGTAAAAACATATATTGAAAATCAAAGTGAAAAGTGAGGTGAAATGATATGACAAAGCAGAATAAAGCATATACATTCCGTTTGTATCCAACAGAAGACCAAGCACATTTTATGTGTAAAACCTTCGGTTGTGTACGTTTCGTGTATAACAGAATGTTAGCTGAACGGAAAAAAGCGTATGAAAAACATAAAGATGATAAGGATCAACTAAAGAAACAAAAGCTTCCCACTCCTGCGAAATACAAAGCAGAATTTGAGTGGTTAAAAGAAGTTGATTCATTAGCTTTGGCAAATGCTCAACGAAACTTGCAAACTGCCTATAAAAATTTCTTTAGTGGTCAAAATGGCTTCCCGACATTCAAAAGCAAAAAAAAAGGAAGTCTTATACAACGAATGTAGTGAACGGAAATATTATGTTGCTTAACGGTCATATCAAATTACCAAAACTGAAAATGGTACGTATCAAACAGCATAGAGAAATACCACAAGGCCATATAATCAAGTCATGTACGATTTCTATGACACCTACTGGTAAATACTATGTGTCCATTTTGACTGAATACGAAAAAGAGATCGTACAAAAAGAAGTAGAAACAGTTGTTGGATTAGACTTTGCGATGGATCAATTATACGTCAGTTCTGAGGATGAGAGAGCCAAATCCTAAGTTTTATCGTGAAATGTTAGACCGATTAGCAAATGCTCAACGAGTATTATCAAGACGTACAAAAGGTTCAGGGCGTTGGAATAAACAACGTATCCGTGTAGCTAAGCTGCATGAAAAAGTAGCAAACCAACGTAAGAACTTCCTGCATCATAAGTCTAAAGAGTTAGCTACTCATTTTGATGTTGTCGCTATTGAAGATCTAAATATGAAGGGAATATCGCAAGCACTTCATTTTGGAAAAAGCGTCGCTGATAATGCTTGGGGTATGTTCACTTCTTTCTTAGCTTATAAACTAAATGAACAAGGCAAACAGCTTGTGAAAATAGACAAATGGTTTCCTTCCACAAAAACATGTAGCAGTTGTGGAAATATGAAAAATATGTCATTGTCTGAGCGAGCCTATTCTTGTATAGGCCTCACGGCACCATTTTGGGGAAATTGTACGCTAAGGACTACAAACCCTTATCATTACAGTGTTTTTTAAAGATGAGTATATGTTCATAAAGATAAAATCCTAAGTTTAATTGAACACTGATTTGTGTACACACTTTATGAACACGATTATAGCTAAAAATTGTTGATATTATTGAGTTTTATCGTCTGTCCATAAACATACAATTTTCTGTACACATTTTCTTGGCTTCAATTTTGTAAAGTTCCGGAAAAGTATTTTTTCACCTCAAGAAACAATACATACACTGCTAAATAACGCTATTTGAATGTGCATATCACAAAAACTAAAAAAGCAGAGATGGAAACCACCTCTGCTCAATATAGCTGTGTCTTGTAGTTTGTCCTACGCAAAGAGAAGCAAATTTGTGCACGAACACTGTTAAAAGTTAATTACCCAAAACACTAGAATACTTATACATTTTAAAATCCTGATGGAATATACAATGTACAAGTTGTAAACATTCATTATCATAAAAACTTTTATATGTAGGCAATCTTGGGAATAGAGGATCGGTTATATCTACATCTGCATAATTTCCTTTATGTGACATTTTTTCAGATTGATGATGCCATGATTTTGTTAATATATGTAGTGGTGATTTTTTTAGATTGTATTTCATTTCTAATGCACGAATTGTCATGTCGAATTTCTCAAGATAAATATAGCTAGTTATAAATTGCTCTTCTCCAGGTATATATTGTTGATCAATATGTGGGTCTAAGTAAGCCTGCTGCTTTTTTATATGCTGAATATAATACAAATATTGTTTGAACGAAAATCCTTTTACGCTGTTTTCATTTTTATAAAGGAATTGTTTAATAGGCTTCCATTGCGGTAGCTGATATCCTAAAGGATCTATCTGAGCAACAAAAGAACTAACAGCTCTATAATAAGGGTTTCGAACTAACTTATATGTCTTTTTTTGATTCGTTTGTAACGCTTTTATCAGTTCACTTTGGTAGGAGGGTGCTGCTTTATATATCTCATAATTATGAATAAAGGAATGATATTTAAATGCTGTTTTTAATTCATTAATTTGATAAAAAAACCAATGCGCAAAGGAAGTACAACCACTTTTTTGACTCCAAAATAAAATGAGGGGAAAATCTTTTTGAAAATGAGGGATACGTCCCTGTGCAACTATAATGTTAGATGCATTTGAATTTGACATCACGTTTCCCCCTTGTTATATATTAACATTATCCAATAATTGACGTATCCGATGATTATAAGTATGTTCCTGCAATGTTCTTTTATAGGCATTCGTCGCAATTTGTAACCGCTCTTTTTTATGCTCTAAATAATACTCTGATTTTGTAATAAATTCTGTAGAGGAATGAAACGTTTCTATTTCCGTACCTAGCTTGTAATGTGCCGAAAGGTTACAACGTACATCTGTTAATTGAAAAGCACATGAACTTGCAATTTCAAATGTACGATTATTAATAGAATGCGCTGCAATTTTTAAAGAGTTACGGTTTAATGTTTGATCCTGTGTGGAGCGATGCATATTTACATTAATTTTAGAGGAAGTATAATACTGTAAACTTTCCTCATACGTTGCAAAGGGTAGTAATTTAATTTTCTCTTTTAATGATTCATAATGCTTAAGTTTCTCCCAACCATAGCCTACAATACATGTGTTTTTTTGTTTTAAATAATCAGCAATTGAATCAATAAAAGTCAATCGATTTTCAAATGCAGTACCCAGAAAACTTATATCGTACTTATAAGACAATTGTTCAAGGCTTGGTTTATATATACTTGAATCAGACGCTAGAGGGACATAATATACATGATTACAGCCTAATTCCTGATAAAAATTAATGATTCCAGCATCTTGTGTAAATACATAGTCATAGTGCGGAACTATGTGTTGGGTAAGATCGGAATAATAGGGATCATCCGTTAACCATATTCCGGTTTTATATCCATAACGCTTTAACATAGGGATGATATCATGATTGAAATCTGGATGTAAGCCATGTAGAACAAGAATAAAATCTGGTTTTGTTTTAATTGCTGTTTTTATAGCCTCTTTACTGGAAACCATTGTGACGGCTTGTACTACTTTCTGAAGAGCATTATATATAGATATTTCTAGTGACGGATAATAAAAAGGGATACCAGATTGAACAAATAAAACCTTTGCATTTAAAGGATTCATATTTATCACCTCTTTCAAATTTATGTAATGTACAAAATAATAAAAATAGAGCAATATTTATAGTATATATAAATATTAGCTCTACTTTTCACAGATGTATCAGGAGGAACAGGAACCTCCTACACCATATATATGTTTCATAATGAAATGTAAGAATATAATTATCTTATTTTGTTGTATAAATTTAGCCTTATTTTTGTACCCTTTCTCATAAGCGAAAGATTAACGTTAAGAGAATCAGTAATTTATGTCTAAATTGTGTCTAAACGTACAATTTTCCCGAAATGGTATGGTGAGGCCCATGCCCATCAACTTAAGAGAACAAATAGAATGAAATTCCTTTCCAAAGGGTTACAAACTGTTCAACAGATGGATTATTCTTAAAAATTCACATGCTAAATAAACTCTAACGAGTTTTCTTTTTAAAACTATGCAGCTTTCTTTTGTTCCCTAGCTATACTATACTCATAATGAACACCCATGATATCAAAGACCGTTTTCTTCTCATATCGATGAGATTTCCGTCCGTTT
>NZ_VWVQ01000050.1:0-9947 GCF_015712745.1 Bacillus sp. SRB3LM | reverse complement strand
GGCAACGCCATCATTTGTCGTGATTAAAGAGCCAGAATCTCCTCCGGAAGAAAGGTTTGTTGTGACAATTTGATCTCGAAACCGTGCAACCCTACCACTTCCGTAATTTACATCGACGGTTGCGTTTACTGCAGTAATGACGCCATGTGTATGATTTGTTGTCCGTCCCGTTTTCATGACACGTGTACCGACGGTAACATTTTGTTGTCGTCGCCAGCCTTGCATAGAACCAATCCAATGAATCGAACGATCGATTTGATGAAATGGTGCTTCTGCAATCGCAGCATCAACGAGATTGCTTTGATTTTCAAGTGGTACTTGCGAAGAAAAGGTAATTGGGACAAACCTTGATAAAGTTGCAATCCGATCCGTTGGATCGCTTCCCCCATCAATTGGACCAGGTTGTAAAATAGGATCGCCTATGTTCGCATTATTACTATTCGCTAATACATGATTGTTACTTAGTATATAATATCGACTTGGGATACCATATCCATGTGCGGGCGGATTGGTAGAACCATTTGGTAATATATCATATACGCAAGTCGCAATCGTACCTGCCGTCACATTTCGATGAGCAACGCTATATCCTCCTTTGGCTGGACGAATTCGAGTGGAAAGTGCCTGTGTATCAACTTGTAATGTTTGTTGATTCCCAGCAAGTAGATACCCTGTTTGAATGACGTCAGTTTTGATGCCGTTTATTTCTTTTGGAATGACTTGATTGGTTTCTAATGTTTCCACAGGTAGTTTTTGGTCTACAAATACAAGCAAAGAGGGTGTGCCTGTCATAACCCCGTTTACCTGTTGAATACCAGCTCCAATACCTGTTACATTCCGAAACTGTAAGAAATCCTCCTCTACACTTTGCTGTACCTTTTGAATGTCTTGTTGTTCCTGAATCGTCAACACTTTTATATTTGAATGTGTTCCCATAACACTCGCCCCCTTACCCCGTGTAATGATTTGTAATGGTCCCCACTTCTATAATGTTCGTGGGGTATGCTTCTAATTGTGTAGGTATTTGTTCCACTGCTTTTAATTGAGAACGTGGTACTTTTTTTGAAACAAATACTTGAATCACTTCTTTTCCTTGTACACATCCCATTCCTACTCCTACAACATAAGGTAAACGTAATAAATCTGTTTCATATTTGCGCACAACTTGTTCTAATTCCATCGGACCGCTCCTTCTTCCTTTAGATGATACATTCGGTTTGTCTTCGATGGGTTTAAAAAATGGTGTATGACACCACTATAAGTATTTAACTGTGCTTCTGCATTTTCCTTCTTGAAGCATACAGAAGAAAGAAAAAAGAGGACCTTTTATAGAAATGTCCTCTAAAACATAGGTCTTTTGTGAACAAACGAACATACAGCAGATATACTTATCACGTTACTTCATGATTTACATGTTGATTTCCAAGGGAGAACGTTTCTTATCTGATTCTGCAGATTGTCCAGAAAGTGTTGTACATTCTTGAAACGCAAATTGTTTACAGCCTTTACATTTAGATATCTCCAATTCTTGTAGTGCAAAATGCAATGCTACTCCTGTACGTGTGAAAAAGTGTGGTTCGCCAATTCTTTCGTATAATCCTGTTTGATGGCATATTTCTTTCGGTTGATGCTGGATACCGGAAATCAAAAGGGTTCCTTGTTTTTCTAGCATTTTCTTTCGAATGTGTTCTACTGCTGACTCTGCCGAAGTATCCATAAAAGAAACGTTTCCCATACGTAGGAGAAGAATGTGTGCGTTAGACTGTAGGGATGACTCTATAGATGTTTCGAATTCTTTTATGGTGCCGAAGAATAAAGGACCTTCTACAGTAAAGATACTGATTTGCGGACAATTTTTCCCATTTGCGACGATGTCTGACTTGACATAGGAATCTACTGGATCTGGCAATACTTTTCGAACACGTAAAGATTTGCTCATTTTTCCAATAAACAGAAGAAACGCAAGGAGTAACCCCACACTGACTCCGGTTGTAAGATCTGCGAAAACGGTTAATAGGAACGTCAAAATCAATACCAGGGTATCTCCTGTTTTTGTTTTTAGGATATGAATAAACTCATGCTTTTCACTCATATTCCAAGCAACGACCATTAAAATCGGTGCCATACTAGCTAGTGGAATATGAAAGGCAAGCGGAGATAGAAATAATAAAACCAGTAATACTACCATTCCATGTACCATGCCTGATACTGGCGAAGTCGCTCCATTTTTAATATTTGTTGCGGTCCGAGCGATAGCACCGGTCGCAGGAATGCCGCCAAATAATGGTACCACCATATTAGCAATTCCTTGTCCCACCAGTTCTTTATTACTATTATGTTTGCTGTTTGCCATGTTATCTGCCACCATGGCAGACAACAATGATTCAATCCCACCTAATGCCGCAATGATACAGGCTGCTGGAAGTAACATAAGGACAGTATCCCATGTAAATTCAGGCATTTGGAAGTCCGGTATTTGATGCGGGATATCGCCGTATGTAGTCCCAATCGTTTCAATTTGATTCGGAAATAGCAGGGTTGCGATCAAACTGGAAACGACCAAACCCAATAATGCGCCTGGAATGCGAGGTAACCATTTTGTAGCTGCAACCACAATTCCTAAGCAAAGAAAAGCGGTAAGAATACTGTACGGATTCAATTCGGCGATATTTGTCCCAATTTCTTTCATATTATAAAAAAAGGTTTCTTGCTTTTCCAGGTGATGAAGCCCTAAAAAATTTGCAATTTGTCCGGAGAAGATGATGACCGCAATACCAGTCGTAAAACCAATCATGACAGGTCGCGGAATAAAGGTGATAAACCTTCCTAGTTTGCATACGCCCATGATAATAAGTAAAATTCCTGCCATAAAACCAGCAATTAATAAGTTTTCATAGCCATATTGCATCACAAT
Source organism: Bacillus sp. SRB3LM (assembly GCF_015712745.1). Lineage (NCBI taxonomy): Bacteria > Bacillati > Bacillota > Bacilli > Caryophanales > Bacillaceae > Bacillus > Bacillus sp. SRB3LM. The sequence continues at coordinate 7,033 of NZ_VWVQ01000050.1, read as the reverse complement.
CCCAAGTAAGATGGGTACAAATGCGCCTGTTGGTCCTGCAATCTGATATTTTGATCCACCAAATATGGATACGAGAATTCCTGCGATAATTGTCGTATAAATACCATATTCAGGTCGTACACCGCAAGCAATGGCAAATGCCATTGCAAGCGGAATCGCTACAATCCCTACAACCAATCCTGCCAGCATATCTTTTTGTAAGTTCGCAAGGTTATATCCTGCATATCTGCCTGAAAATCTCATCGTTTTTCCTCCTTTTCCTGCATGTATTTAAGGACTTGTTGTATGTGCGTAGGAATATCCCTCTACAACGACTTCTAAATTTCCTGTTTTGGGATGAATGACAAGTCCATGCACAGGTACATAAGATGGTAATAAGGGGTGTTGGCGTATGATTTCTACACTATGTTGGACACTTTCTTGTACATTGCGGAAACCGGTTAACCATGTAGATAGATCGATTCCTGCATGTTGTAAGGTACGAATGCAAGTGGAATCAATGCCTTGTTGTTTTACCTTTTCTAATAGCGGCTTTGCTTGCAAACCCGCCATGCCACAATCTTCATGACCAATTACACAAATTTCCTCCACTTGTAATTCATAAATGCCCAGTATGATACTCCGCATCATACTACCAAAAGGATGTGAAATCACAGCGCCTGCGTTCTTTATGACTTTGGCATCCCCATTTTGTAAGCCCAATGCTTGTGGTAATAATGTTAACAGTCTGGTATCCATACAGGTTACAATCAATAACTTTTTATTTGGAAATTTGGTCGTAGAAAAAGGTTCGTACTCTTGTTTTTGTACAAACGTTTCATTATGCGTCAATATATTTTCTAGCAATGTCAATTGATAACGCCTCCCTTATTAAGTACGATCACATGAACAGGCTGAAATAAAAAAAGCTTGCCAATTTTTAAGATTGGTAAGCTTTTGATGCGAATTCGGACGTGATCTTATGTTTAGTCTAGAGAGGATAAAATTTGGTGTCAATAACCTAAAACATGAGAAATATATTCTTATATTCTGTAGATTTCTTATAAAATATGAAATTCTTTTTTCTGATTCTTACCTGTATCTCATGTTAAGAACATATATAGGAAAAATAAGTATCATAAAATCACCATACATCTACGTTGTTTCGATTTTTCACTGTTCTACACAGGGAGACATTTTTTTCTGATTCGTAATATGCGTAGGTTGAGAAATACAGATAGTACCTTGTATGTTATATGAAATCCATTTACAATGTAACTAAAGTATCGTTAATGATTCATTTAAGTTTCGTTAACATGAGAATTACCTATATATAATTGATTCATGGTGAAATAGAAAAGAATGAAAGCTGAATCTATCATCATGATAGATGTTTTATGTAAAACTTGGAATTGTTACGAGGGAGACAAATTGAGAACAATGGATGTTTATTAGGAACAATCCATTTCATATATGAAGGAGGAAATAGAATGAACAAAACTGTAAAATATGCAATTCGATTTCTAGCTGTACCCTTTGTAATAGGTGCAGTTCTGTTTAATACAGCGGCAACGCAAAATGTAAAAGCAGCTAGTGAACCATCACTACAAATACAAAAAAATGAAGTGGGAACATTAGAAATTACATTGACAGCTATGGAATGGAAATATGATCATAGTGAGCCTGGGGGATTTAAGTATTATCCTGGAAATAATTTAGCAGATGTAGAATTTACAATCTATAATAAAAAAGACAATACAGAGTATGCAAAGAAACGAACAGATAAAAATGGAAAAGTTTCGTTTCAACTTCCTTTGAATCTTTATTTTTCCTGTAAACAAACATCCGCATATCCAGAAACAAATGGGGGAAGATATGTCCCTGAGACAAGAACGTTTTCTGGATCTTTTAAAACAAACGGAGAAATCTATCAGCATACGGTGTACAATATGTTCACATTATATTAAAAACAAAACCCTTTGAAAAACGATTTCAGTTTTTCAAAGGGTTTTAAGGTACTAACGATTATGTAAATATTTTAGTATGAATCCATTTATGAGCTCCAAATTTGCTGTACCCATTCAGGATGATCAATAAATGGGTTCCGATTCTGTTGGTACTTTGTATAAATAAGCTCATTACGCCTTCGTTCAAAATGATCCACGGGATCCTGTTTATGCCATTGTAATAAGACCGATATTCGTCCCATATAAGGAGAGGTATTGTTGTTTACTCTATCATTTAATTCCAGATCAATTTCTCCATTGTCCCCTTCATACCGAACAGCCATATAAAATAACATTCTAGCAATATCTCCTTTTACATTATCAAGAGGTTCCCAAGAATCACTATCATATTTACAATCTGTTGCTTCTAAATGAGGAGTGCCCCCATTATCAAAATCTAAATTACCACGTGAACTGTTTACAGATACATCGGTTGCTCTTATATGATGAAGATCCGTTCCAGGTCCTGGAGATGTCCCGAAATTACCATGTGATTTTGCCCACACGTGCTCTCGATTCCAGTCATCTACATGAGATCCATTCGTATTTTTCCCCTGTGAGCGCCCTGTATAGAACAGAATAACATTATTTCTATTATTTTGGTCTTCATCTGTATCACGTAGTGCTTCCCATAGCGCATTGTAGGATAGCTTTTTATGATTATCAATAATATTATGAAGTTCTTTCTTTAGCATTACACCGGTTTTTCCAAATGCATTCCGATAATAACTTTCTGTAATTTCCTTTTTATCATAAGTATAAAAAGAATATTCAAATAATTTAAGGCGTTCATGTGTTGTCCCTAGGTTTTCTGCAAATGACTTAGAGGGGACAAACAATATACAGGACAAGAAAATCAAAATAGCTATTTTTCGAATAATCATAGACAAACCTCTCATTTATATCTGTATTTTTTCAAACATTATCAATAGACTGTTTCTATTGATAATGGACTATCTTTTCTTGAAGTTGTTCTAAATAATCCTTTTGAAACATACACATTCGGATTGCGTTGTGGTACTGGCCATCTACAAAAAATTCACCCTGTAATTCCCCTTCTATAGAAAAACCCACCTTTTTATAAATATGAATCGCTTTTTCATTGGTTGTGTTTACAACTAAATACAGCTTGTGCAAATTGAGTACAGAAAAAGCATAATGCATAGCTAAACAGGTGGTCTCCCTTGCATAGCCATTGCCTTGATAGTGGGGATCAATCATAATTTGAAATTCTGCTCGTCTATGAATGTAATCAATCTCTACTAATTCAACCAATCCAATCATGACTGTATTTTTCTCCACAATAAAACGGCGTTCACTTTGATCATGAATATGTTTATCATACAAATCTTGTAATTCAACAAATGCTTCATACGGTTCTTCAAACCAATAAGACATAATATTCGCATTGTTCGTGAGGGTATGTACAAATTTTAAGTCTTCCCGTTCCAATGGTCGTAGCTTAAAACCATTTTTCATTTACAATACTCCTTCCTACTTTTCTCGATTTCAGGATTTTTTTGACCTACTTTTTATACAACAGATTTTCATAAGTGTAGCACATCCTCTCTAATAAAAGATAGACTAGGCAATGTTCAGATGATAACGAATTGTAGCGAATCCACATTGATTTCGTCTGAAGGACGCCGAATCAAACGTTTGTTTAAAAGTAAAGATAAGTAAAGAAGCCCGATATAGTTGCTATATAAATATCCCACTATCAAGGGAATCCCCTTGACGAGTATGGGGTACTCGCTACATTTTGCAATCTCATCCACGCGGATGTCGATGGACGGATAGAGAGTATGAAAAAAGATTGAGCGAATGCGCTCAATCTTCCAAATAACAGCTGACCACAGCCTATAAAATATAATAGTAAACATCCCTCTAGTTGACCTAAGAGGGACCGCTATTTTGCATCTTCAAATACACGCAATGCATCTTTGCGGAGTTGGTCTTTTTCAGCATCTGATTTTTTGAAGTCATATTGATATAAAGCGGATTCCCAATCCCCATACATCGGATTCGGGAATACAATAAACTTTTCTCCAAATGCTTCGTGCATCTCTTCGACAGCTTGATTTCTATCTTGTACAGATTTCTCATCAAATCCCGTAAAATCAGATAAATTATCTCCAAAGAATAGAACAATATCATGTTCTGTCGTCACTTTTTTTCTTCGCTCTTCTTTTCCTTTTTCCCCTTGTCCTTGCAATAAAACATGCTCCTTATCAGCTTGCGGAATATTCAATTTCTGTAAGTTTTGTAACGTAGCATCTCACTGATCTTGTTTGCGATTGGAAATGTAGTAAATCGCTACACCCTTTTCATTTGCATATTGTAAAAAGGAATCAGCGCCAGGGAGGGCATCTGCCTTTGCTTGTTGAATCCATTTCTCCCATTTATAAGGGAACCTTTTCTTCTCTTTTACTATCATGGCTTGATATGAACTATTATCCACGACTGTTTCATCTAAATCTAAAACGATGGCAGTTTTTTTCTCGGTACCTTTGGCAAGTGCCATGTCTAATTTCATCTTTCCTATATTATACCCTTGATGATAGAGCGCTTTGACTTCTCCAGCCGTTTGATACCAAGCGTTTGCCATAACTTGTTGTTCCATTAGTGAAGATGTTTGTTTTGATTGTGTTTCTAGCGACTAGCACCCCACGAGAGAAAGAGAGAACAGCGTTAGAGCTATACTTGTTTTCAAAATTGGTTTCATTATGTATCACACTCCTGGATGTAGGTTTTGTATAGTATAGGCTTACCATACAGAAGTTATCTTCAAAATACAATCCTCTTTTATTAGAAACAACTTTAATTTTATCCTTTTTAAAGGGGGAAAAGTGAGTTTTAAATTTTTATGATATAAAAATTATTTATAATCATTTTAAGAGTGAGTATAAGGGCACTGTTCCTATTAATTCATTAAGGCATTTTCATATTATATATAAATTCAAAGCGTTTGTAGATGAACCTGAATGGGTTGTTCAAGATAGAATCGGCTATATATGGTTTATTAAACCATTATTATGTCATCTATTGGTTTTACAGACACAACTAAAACTGTGATCCGCACAAATGTATAGTAAAAAATCTGTTATTACGTGTATGATAAAACGAAGATACAAGGAACAGAGAATTCAAATAAGGAGATAAATTAAGATAGAAGTTGCATTCATTGTATGATATAAAATTCATCAAACATTTTTATTCGTTTAAATTTATTTACCCATCGAATTTTTTATAAACGAGAAGCACCACAACTCCGTTTGCAGTATTTCGGAGAAAGTCATATAAAAATTTAAAAAAGAACAAACAAACCATGAAAAGTCGGTTTGTTCTTGTCTTTCACTTGATTTATGCGATATTACTATCTATCCAAGGATAGCAATAAATGCACTTCCTTCATATTCGCCACGACCTGGTCTGCCATGTCCGTCTCGATCACACTCTAATTCTACATAATAATCTCCTCTTTGAAATCTTTCATCAAATATTTTTGTTGCCTTCCTATCAACTGTATCCCGTTCAATTACCACGGCTCTATTAGGGCTTCTACCGTTGTTTTCCATTTTATATAATTTTTACACTAAATTACTGAACCTTGACTCATTCATGATTTTAAATTGCACATGATTTCTTCTTTCGTCCAAATTAAAAATAGGTGACTGACTAGAACTTTGGCCACGCTGTAATTTTACCATGTAATCAAAGCGGTCCGGACGTTACCAGTTTTGTGACATTTCCTCTTGAGTTGCCACCTCAGTTTGTACAGTAGTGGAAGCTTGTGCATCAATCGTAGGCACAAGTAATCCTCCCGTTACGAATACCGTTGAAATTATACCCATCAGGCGTTTCAAACTCATCACTCCTATAAATAGAATATGTACGAATACATTGTATAGTGGATTTCTCTTGATAATAAGCGCTTCATTTATTTCTCAATAGGAACTCTTTTGACTAATAAGTTGCTGAACCTAAATGTTTTATGCTGCAAATGAAGCGATCTAACTTTTTTCTTCTTAATTTGTAATCCCTCAGTCTAGTTCGAAAACATGAAAAAGAACAAATGTTAATAAGAGAGGACATTCTCTTATGAAGCAATGATATTCCAAAGACCTGTTCCGGTTGTTATGAAATAGTTCATGCCTTGTCATACAAATTGCTTTTGTTTACTCATCGCGCTACAGGGAACCGATACTTTCTGGCTAATCAAGTTTACCGTGTATTGGGAACAGCCAAACTCCTTCGTAAAGTGTTGTTTGGTCTATTTCAGTTTCCTTTCGTTACTTGCGGGCTTTATAAGAACACATCATTGAGAAATAAATGAAGGGCTTACTATGGGAATCTTTCCATTGTACAATGCGTTATAAGGAGTGATGAGTTTGAAACGTATTATGTGTGTAGTTTCTACCACTTTATTAACTGGAACAATGATATTTAGTGTATCTAATACATCGGCGGCAACCTTATCAGGTTGCAACACCAGGTGAAGGAAATGAAAAAGCTACAATATTGGGCTTCGATAATAAAATAGAGTTTAAATCTTATGTAAAGGAACATCCCATTGCACCTAATTTTTTGAAAGCATTACAACTCTGTTGACAAATTTATTCTACCTTTTATCATGACATCAATTTAATGTAAATACAGATAGAAATCCCAGTCACCTTAACCAATTTTAATGCGGTTAGTAATGATAAAGTGTCTTCCATACGTACACATAAGTTCGGTGATTATACAATAATTTATGAGCATAGGAATGCACAAGGTCGTGCATTGACAAGAGCGAAAAATAGGGATTTTCTGAACTTAATGGATTATAGCATGGGCGATGGTGCAAGAACATGGAATGATCAGGCCTCGTCTGCTATTGTAAATATCATTCAATTTCAGCTGTATGTTTCGTTGTTCCTTGTGCTTCATATTCTTTTACTAGGCCTAACCATACATGCCCATCAACTTAAGGGCTTTTACTACCCCCAAGTACAAAAAAACGTTATTCTTTCTTACATAATATAAATGAGAAAGGGTGACGTTTT